>JAUZRR010000053.1 GCA_030950285.1 Planctomycetota bacterium
CCTCCCCCCCCAGCCTCGCCCGCAGCACATTCCCGAGCGTCACCGGCTCAAGATACTGCTCGGGCGGCCGGTAGTAGACCTCGTGCATCGTGTCGTTGGTCTTGGGAGGCAGGGCCGTCACCACGCCTTGGGCGCTGCGGAGTTGCTCCACAATCAACTGCGGATCGGCGCACCGAAACACCACGTCGCGGTCGCGCACCGTCAGCGTGTTGACCCCGAGCGCCGCCGCGCTGATGCGCAACGCCGCAAGATCAAGCAACCGCTCGGCCTGCGGCGGGATCGGCCCGTACGCCTCGACCAGGTCCTGCCGCACCGCCCCGAGTTGCTCGGCATTGGCCGCGGTCGCCAGCCGGCGGTACGCCTCGAGCCGCCGCTGGTCGCTGGGGATGTACGCCTTGGGCAGGATGCCGGTGAGCCCGATGTCCACCTTGGTCGCGCTGGGGCGGTCGGGCGGGCGGCCGTTCTTGAGCTCGTGCACCGCGCCCTCGAGCAACTGACAATACATGTCGTAGCCCACCGCCGCGATGTGCCCGGACTGCTCGGCACCGAGAATATTGCCCGCGCCGCGGATCTCCAGATCACGCATCGCGATCTTGAACCCCGCCCCCAGCATCGAGAACTGCTCGATCGCCCGCAGCCGCTTCTGCGCCACGTCACGCACCGGCCGATCGATCGGGAGCAACATATAACAATACGCCCGGTGGCTCGACCGCCCGACCCGCCCGCGCAGCTGGTGCAGGTCGGCCAGCCCGAACCGGTCGGCATCGTTGATAATCATCGTGTTGGCCGACGCGATATCAATCCCCGACTCGATGATCGTCGTCGAAACAAGCACGTCCGCCTCGCGGCGCATGAACCGGAGCATCACGTCCTCGAGTTCCTGCGGCGGCATCTGCCCGTGCCCGATCACGATCTTCGCGTCCGGCGCCAACTGCTGCACGTTGTCGGCGATGCTCTTGATGTTGTGCACCCGGTTGTGCACGAAGTAGACCTGCCCGTTCCGCGACAGCTCCCGCGCGATCGCCTGGGCGATGCGGCGGCCGTTGTAAGGAATCACCTCGGTCACGATCGCGCGGCGCTCCAGCGGCGGCGTGGTCAGGCTCGAGATGTCCCGCAAACCAAGCATCGACATGTGCAGCGTCCGCGGGATCGGCGTGGCGCTGAGGGTGAGGACGTCCACCGTCAGCCGCAGCCGCAGCAGCCGCTCCTTGTGCTCGACGCCGAACCGCTGTTCCTCATCGACGATCACCAGCCCCAGGTCGGCAAACCTGACATCCTTGGAGAGCAGCCGGTGCGTCCCGATGATGACGTCCACCTCGCCCCGCCGCAACGCCGCGAGGGTTGCGTTGATCTCCTTGCGGCTCTTGAACCGCGACAGACTCGCAACCCGGAAGGGATAGTCGGCAAACCGCGAGCCGAACGTCCGCTCGTGCTGCTCGGCGAGCACCGTCGTCGGCACCAACACCGCGACCTGCTTGCCGAACTCGCACGCCTTGAACGCGGCACGGATCGCGACCTCGGTCTTGCCGAAACCAACATCGCCGCAGATCAGGCGGTCCATCGGGCGGTCCGACGACATATCGCTCTTGATCTCGGCCAGTGCCGCGAGTTGGTCCTCGGTCTCCTCGAAGGGGAACTCGGCCTCGAACTCCTTCTGCCAGGGCGTGTCGGCGGGATAGCGCACGCCGGGCATCGACTCCCGCGCCGCCCGCACCCGCAACATCTCGGCGGCCAGATCGCGCACGCCCTCGACGACGCGGTCTTTCTGGGCTTTCCACTTCTTGCCGCCCAGCGTCGAGAGCGGCGGCTTGCCGCTGAACCCGCCGATGTACTTCTGCACCTGGTCGATCGACGTCGCGGGAACATAATACGTGCTCTTGCCCGCAAACTCGAGCGTGAGATACTCCTCTGCTTCGCGTTTGCGCGGCGAGAGCTTGCCGGGCAGCGGCGCGGGCTTCATCAGCTTGAGCCCGGCAAACACCGCGATGCCGTGGTCAACATGCACCACGTAGTCCCCGACGTTGAGATCGAGAAACGTGTCCATCGCCCGCCCGGCCCGGATGCGCCGCGACGACGAGCCCCGCCGCGCCTCGACCCGGTGCAGCAACTCGTGGTACGGCACAAGCGCAAACGCCCCCCCACCACCATCACCGGGCTCGCCACTCCGCCAGACAAAGCCGCGATGCAAATACGTCAACCCCGTGTCGAGTTGTCGCGGCTTGGCGTTGGTCCCCGTCGCGCCGGCGTCGGGCGCATGCTCGGCGAGCAGCTCCCCCAGCCGCTGCGCCTCGGCCTCTTTCTGGCACGCCACCGTGACCGCTGCCTCTGTCGCCAGCTCGGCCAGCTCCCGCACCGCGGTCGGTAGCTCGCGCGAGAACTCGGGCAGCGGTGCGATCGGCAGCTCGATCCGCACGTCGGCGCTCGTCGCCCCGGCCGAGAACTGGTTGACCTCCGCAAAGCCGCGGAACCGCGACTCGAGCAGCCGCAACACCGCCGGCGGGCCGTCGATCCCGCGGCCGTCGCTGGCGCGCTCGAAGTACCCCCGCCCCTGCTCGACGACCTCCATCGTCTCGGCGAGCATCGCCGCACTATCGGCGGGCACAAGTTCGAGAAAGTTGACCGTCCCCGTGTCGCTCTGCATCGCGTCGAGCCGGGCGGCGATCAGTTCGACCGAATCAATCCGGCGATCCGACCCCATCGTCTCAAGGTCGATCTCGTTGAGCCGTTCGATCTCGTCGCCGAAGAAATCGAGCCGGACCGGCGCTTGTCCGAGCCCCCCGGGCGGGAAGACATCGAGAATCCCGCCGCGCACCGCGAAGTCGCCCGGCTCTTCCACCGCGTCCATCCGGGTGTACCCGGCCTCGGCGAGCCACCGCGTCACCTCGGTCAGGTCGTGCCGCTCGCCGGGGCGGAACATCCGGGCCAGCCGACCGAGCTGATCGGGCGCGGGCACGCTCTGCATGAGCGCCTGGATCGGCGCGATGATGACCGTCTCGGGATGGAACCCGACGCCATCTGCTGCGGAGGATGGTCGCGGGTCCGCCACCGCGCGCTGCACCGCGATGCGCTCGGCGAACAGGTCGAGCGCGACATCGGTCTCACCCGGCAGCACCTCGAGCGCCGGCAGCCGCACCGCGGAGATGCCCAGCGTCGTCAGCTCTTCCAACGCGTCGTCGGCGTCGTCGATATGCGCGACAACCAACACCACCGGCCTGCCCATCGAACGGGCAAGAACCCCGGCGAGAAACGTGGTCGAAGAGCCGATCGCACCGGTCACGACCGCACGACGCCCCTCATCCAGCGCGCGCGCAAGCCCGGCGACGGCTTCGTCCGACGCCATGGCCGAGAGCCAGGCTGGCAACGCCGAGTCTTTCTCCATTGCACGCCCGAAGGCTGTCGATGGTAGCACGCGTGCCCTCGCGCCGAAAGACCGGGCACCACGCGGAAACCCCGCACGCTCACTCGGCCGCGGCGTAGGGCACGAGCTTGGCGACCGTCTTGGGCCCGATGCCCGGCACGCGGTCGAGATCGTCGAGCGAACCAAACGGCCCGTTCGCCTCGCGGTCGGCGATGATCCGAGCTGCGAGCGTCGGCCCGATCCGAGGCAAAATATCCAACTCGGCAAGGGTCGCGGTGTTGATGTCGATCTTACGGCTCACACCGCCCGAGCCCATCGACTGCTGCGCAGTGGCTGCGGTTTCGCTCCGGCTCGCGCCCGCCCCGTGCAGGCTGTTCGTCGTTCCAACGCTCGATCCCGCATCGCCGCCATCGGAAACCGCCGCCACCGGACCGCCCCGCAAGAGCGACGGCGGCGAGCCAACCAGCCCACGCGACACCCCGAGGACGCCCAGCACCCCCAGCACACCCGCTGCAACCCAACGGGCAGCAGGCGAGAGCGGCGGCGATTGGCGTTCTTCTGCGGACACGGCGTGTTTCTCCCGCAAAGCCTGCTTCCCCGCGACGCCGGTCAGGACGTGATCGGGTCGGTGGTCGTCTGGCTCGATGGTGCTGCGTGTACCGCGGGCGAGTCGACCGTGATCCAGCTCTGCCCCTCGACCATCGACCGGCGAATCCCCGCAAACCGCTCGAGCGCAGGCTTGGCGGTCGCGGTCGGGCCCACGAGCCCGAGACCCGCCGGCGCACCGGGAGGATCGGCCAGCCCAGCCCAGCACAGCCCGTGCACGAACGGCTTGGCAAGCACCACCGACGTGACGTTCGCGAGCCACGCGCTCTGCATCTGTTCTGACCACGGCTCGCGCCAGTACCCGGGCTCGGCGAAGGTCTCGCCCTCTGGCGCAACCCGCGGCACGCTCGGCACGCCACAGGCGGTCACCATGATCGGACGCTCCAACGCCGCGTACCGATCGAGAATTGAAGAAATCTCCATCAGGTCGCGCGTCGCGCACCCGCGTCTGGGCACACCCATCGTCAGCCGCACCGCGAAGGCATCAACCGGGATCCCCGCCTGGCACACCGTGTCGGCGTACATCACCGGCGGGATCGACTGCCGGCTCACCGCGTAATGCTCGCCCCACGGCTCGTCGATCTCGATCTGCACCTTCGCACTCGGCTGGAGCTTCTTGACCAGGAGCACACACAACCGCGTCAGGTCGAGGATCTGCTCATAACTCATGCGGAAATTGCTGTTGACGTGCAGCCCGGACGCCACGGTCCACCGCGAAACTGTCCGGCGGTAGCGGGTCACGATCGCCTTGAGGTGCTCGTAGACAAGCTCGCGCAGCGTCTCGTAGTCATTCTCCCAGATGTAAATCCAGTCCGGGGCGTCCCCGGTGCGGAAGTCGATCACCGGACCGGCAAAGACCGGGAGGCGGGCTTTGCGTACCGCCCACTCGATCCATCGGTCGGTGCTGGCAAAGCTGTAGCTCCCCTCCTCTGGCTCCAGATCAATCCACCGCATCGGGAGGTGTACAAAGTCGCACGACGCCGCGACGATCCGTTGCAACGCCTCGCTCGATCGTGCGGGCGATACCGAGCACCCGATCACCGGCCGCCCGGGGAGTGTGACCCCAAGCGAGTTCTGCACGATGATCGGCACGTTCGCCGGCGGCTGTTCCCCGCTCGAGCTGACATACGCCCGGACCGCCTCGGCGTAGGTGCTCCCGTCCAGGCGGGCCGGCATGTCTCGGGACGCCTCGCGGATCGCCAGCTGCTCCCCGGCATCAATCGCCAACACCAGCGCCCGCCACGCGAGCCGATCAGCCTCGACGGTGTGCCCGCCCGAAGGGGCTTCCTCACCGCCGCTGCCCTCGGCGACCAACGCGCGGGTAAAGGTCTGCCGCGCCAGCTCAAACTGCTGCATGATCGGGTCGTCGCCGGGCAGGTCAAACAGCGCCCAGTCCTCGAGCTTGTTGAGAAAGAACATGATCCGATGGCGAGCGAGTTCGAGGCTCAGCAGGTACGGCCGTTCCCGCGCGGGGAGGAGGCAAGTCCGCAGGCTCAAATCGCCGAGCTTCGGCAGGGCTTCACGCTCGGTGCCCCGAGGCTTGAGCTGCGCGATCTCGCGCAGCGGAACCTGCAAGGAAAGCCCGGCACTGGCACGCTCGACCGACTCGCACCGGATCACCCCATCGTCGGTCTGGCTGACGTCGGTCCCGATCCCGATGCCGTCTGGTCCTACCAGATAGGCGTTGCGCAGGTCGAACGCCCGCCCGGGTGTGTCCTCGTCAAAGACAACAAAGCTCAACATGCCGTCCGAAACCTCCCGCCCCGCTGGGCACCATCGAGAATAGGCGAAATGCCAGCGTCCCGCCCGCGCAACCGCTCCCAAAGCCGCCAACATCTCATGGTTGGCAAGCCGGTCTGCCCCCTTGCGGGCCGAGGCTCTCCCGCGTGGTACTCTTCACCGATGATGGACCAACACCCGCGCGCACAATCTCCCACCAACCCCGGCTCGGCCGTGTTCCGCTCGGCGCTCAACCTCCCGGATCGCCGGGAAGGCAAGGTCCGTGACACCTACACCCTCCCCGGGGATACCCTCGCCGAGCCAAACACCCCAGCATCCCAAGACCGCATCCTCATGGTCGCCAGCGACCGCATCAGCGCCTTCGATGTCGTCATGCCGACACCGATCCCCGGCAAGGGTGTCCTGCTCACCAGGGTCGCGGCGTTCTGGCTGCGGTGGATCGAGTCGCACGGCCTCTGCCACACGCACCTGCTCTCGACAGACGCCGACACCATCCCCGACTCGGCGTTCGCGCCCGACTCGACGCTGCGCCGCGATCTGGTCGGCCGCGTCACCATCGGCAGGCGCTGCCGGGTCATCCCTATCGAGTGCGTCGTCCGAGGCTATCTCGAAGGGTCGGGCTGGAAGGACTACCAGCAGACCGGCGCAGTCTGCGGCGTTCAACTCCCCTCAGGGTTACGACAGTGCGACCGCCTGCCCGAGCCCGTCTTCACCCCCGCGACCAAAGCCGACGAGGGGCACGACGAAAATATCAGCTTTGAGACCGCTGCCGCCAGCGTGGGCGAGGCGCTCATGGCGTGGCTCCGCGAGCGCTCGCTGGCGATCTACGCCGCGGCTGCCGAGCACGCCCAAGAGCGCGGCATCATCATCGCCGACACCAAGTTCGAGTTCGGGATTCCCCTCGACCCCACCGGCGACCCAACCAACGAGGAGCCGATCCTGATCGACGAGGCCCTCACCCCCGACAGCTCCCGCTTCTGGCCGGCCGACCGCTACGAACCCGGGCACGCCCAACCGAGCTACGACAAGCAGTTCGTCCGCGAATATCTGCAATCGCTCGCCGAGTCGGGCGTGTGGGATAAGTCCCCGCCCGGCCCCGAGCTGCCCGCCGAGGTGATCGCCGGCACGCTCGCGCGCTACCGCGAGGCCGCCGAACGGCTCATGGCGTAGGGCGCTGTCCCGGCGGAGCACGCCTGCTCACTTCTGCTGGACGTCGGTACTCTTCTTCTGCCGCGCAGCCGCGACCCGCGCGATCCATGCCCGGTGCTCGTCCATGCCCGCCGGCTCGGTAAAGACCACGTCGAACGGCTCGCTCTGGCCTGCCTCCGCCAGCCGATCGATCTCGTCCTTCCACGCGGCCGCGAGAAAGTCGTAGGCGAACCGCTGGAGTTCGACCGGCGCCCGTCCGTACATATTCGCCGCCTCGTCGAGGTGCATGAGCTGGATCGTCCGCGCGAACAGGTCGCCCGCGACGATGCGGAAGTCGGGATCGAGAACCCCCGTGCGTGTGTCCGCCCCGCCGTCGGCCACAACATCGCGAACCTGCGTCTCCATGTAGTACTTATGCGCTTGTCCCGCCCACTGGAAGTTCTTCCGGAACAGCTCGTCGTCCCCCGCGAGCAGCCCATCCACAAACGCGCCCTGCAAAGACCCGACCACCTCGGACACCAGCACATACGGAGACCGGATCCGGTCCTCCTTGAGCTCGTCGATGACGAACTGATCGATAGGCGTCGAGACATCGATCTGGTAGAACGGGTCGTTGACGTTCTGCCCGGGGAAGGTCCCGAGCTCTTTGTAGTACTTGTTGGCAAGGTCCATCTGCCCGCGCCGATAGAAGAATCGCACCGCGTCGCGCAGGAAGTTCTCGTACCCCGCCGCGTAGACGGTGTAGGGTCGCTTGTCGATATCCGCCCACGAGCGGGCGATCAGCTCCCCCAGCACGTCGCCGTAGGACTCGACAAAGTGCGCGTTGGGGCCGAGCTGGTAGGGTCTCAAGCCCCCCGCGATCGAGTCGAAGAAGTTGAAGTAGACATCGCCCGAGCGGTAGAGCTCCTGCAACGACTGGATCGACACCCGGTCGGCGTTGATAAAGTCAAAGTCCCCTTTGTTGTCCTCCGTCCAGCGGGAGAGCGACTCTTCCACGCCCCGCGCCGACCAGTAGAGCGCGTGCGACGCGGGGTGCCGCCAGTCGATCGGGCCGTACTTCCGCGTGTAGCGGATCATCCGGTTGGGCTCCATGTTGTACTCGTCGATCAGCAACCGCTTGCGCAGCTGCGTCAGCAGCGCCGGCCACGCCTCGGCATACTGCGGGTCGTCCATCAGCGCGCTGAACGCCCGGTTCCGCTCGCCCATGCTCGCCTCGGCCCCGGCACGAAACACCGACCGCCGCATCGCCCGGTGCGACTCGTACCGACGCAGAATCCCCATCACGTCCTGCCCGTCGGTCAACGCCTCGAGCCGCTGCCACAGCTCGACCGCCTTGGGGAGAGCCGCCCCGAGCTGTTCAAGCGTCTCCGGCGCATCGGCGAAGGTCTGCAGCCAGTCCACGTACTTCCCGATCGCACCCTCGCGCGTCCGGTCGGCGGCGCTGCGGGCCGGGGGCTCACCCAGCACAACCGTCCACTCCTCCGCCAGCTTGCGCTTATAGGTCTGGTTCGCGTCGTCGGTGACCCCCGCGACCTTGTGCAAGAAGATCCACGCCAGCTCTTTGTGCAGGAGCAGGTTGTTGGGATTCGCCCGGATGCCCTCGCTGCGGAGGAGCCGAATCCCCGCCTGCACCCACTGCCAGCGTTCCTCGGGGGTCTGCGTCTTGACCGAGATGTTGTACGCCATGTTCCACGCGTGGAACACCCACACCTGCGGGAACCGAGGCTGGAGCTTGGTGATCGCCCGCGCCAGCTCCATCGCTTCGTAGTAGTACCCCTGCTCCTTCATCTCGTTGGCGCGATACCACAAGATGTTCACAAACACCCCACGGAACGCGCCCATCGCGATGCCAAGCGCCACCTCGGGCGGGTCGCCGGCCTCGGCGCTGTCGGTATAAGAAAGCTGACTCCGCCCGGCCGAGTTGGTCAGCGCACGCGAGACCCCGCCCGACAGCCCCAGGCTGACCAGCACCACAACCAAAGCAACGAGTTGGACCATCGTGTCACGTTTCATGTCCGCCTGTTCATGTCCGCCTCTTGGGGGGCCTCCGTATGTTTACCGCCCGGAGTAGAGCGCAAGTTCGCGCCGGCGCATCGTGATGACCGTTACCAGATAAAGCGCCCCGCTGGCGATCGCGATGAACGCCCCACCCGTGAGCACGCTGCTCACCGGGATCAGCTCGCCCTGCACAAGCCGCTTGGTCGGCTTGAGATCGCCGTACAAACTGAACGCCCCCGCCACGACTCGCGTGACCACCGACGCGACGAGGTTGAAGACCTCGACGTTGCCCTCCCGATCGGAGGTGGCGAACGTCTCGATGCTCGTCCGCAGATAGCCTGAGCCCTCAGCCGCAAGGAGCGCCCCGAACGCGACCACGCACGCCACCGGGAAGCTCAGGAACGTCGCCGCCCAGATCGCGACGATCGCCAGGAACGCGAGCTTGGCCCAGAGCACCACCATCGCCCGCACAAAGTTGAGCCGGTAGCTGCCCACCCGATAGGAAAACTCGAGCCCGCCCGGCGGGAACGTGATGGTGCTCGGGTTGGCCATGCGGCTCTCGATGTTGGCATTGATCACGTCGAGCATCAGCGCACCGTCGAGCTTTTCAAGCTCGCGCAGCATCTCCGGGTCGTCAATGACCCTCGCCCGGTCCTCGTCGGTCACGCGATAGATCGCGGTCGGGTACACCGTTGTCGAGTGAAAGAACCCAAGCCCCATCCGCTTGACCAACTGCGAGCCGTCGGAGAACAGGTACGACACGTCGTAGAACTCGTCGGGGCGGTTCGAGCCGGCGTCGATCCGATACCGGAACAAGAGCAGCTCGCCGCGGTCTCTTGCCTTGCCCAGCCCGTGAAAGACGTACCGCTCCCGCTCGCCCGGCTCGATCGAGCGGTACTGCGTGATCGCGTTCTTGAACAGGTCGTCGATGATCGTCGCCCGCTCGCCCGGCGCGGTCCCAAACTGCGGATCGGTCTCTTGCCGCGCCTGGATAAACTGCTCAGCCCCCGACACAAACTCCGGCGAAGACTTGGTGAACGGCGGGTCGTTCTCGACCGTCACCCGCGCGCTGAGCACCTGGGTCTCCAAAATCCACCGGTCCTCGGTCAAGCCGCCCTCGCCCTCGGCAAACGAGACAAACGCCGCCCGCTCGCCCAGCGCAGGCTGCCCGCGCAGGTACTCCACAAACAGGAATATCCCCGAAGCGCACACCGCCAGCAACACCGCGTTGAGCGCACACACACCCAGCCACTTGCCGAGCACATACTTCCACGCACTCACCGGCTTGGTCACCGTCTGCCAGATGATCTTGTCCCGCTGCTCGAACGCGACCGTTGCCGCCGCGAACAGCAGCGTCAGGATCGCGATCGTCCAGAACGAGAGCCCCGTGCTGAACGACATGAACGACTGCACCCGGTACCGCAACGGCTGGTCGGCGTCGAGCGCGTTGGGCAACGCCGCGAGCCCGACCATCAGGATCACGATAAAGACCAGCGAGATTTTCATCCGCACCGCTTCATCGAGCACCACCTTGGCAATCGCGCACACCGGCCCGGCGTGCCCCAGCAGCATCCGCACCAGCTGGAGGAGTGCCGTGAACGACGCCGTGAGCGCGACGATACCCAGCAGCAGTTGCCCCGCCCCGGCGGTCGGTTCGTACCGAGCGAGCGGGAACCCGACCAACGCCGCAAAGCCCAGCAACGCCAGGTACGTCAGCCCGAGCCCGAGCCACACCACCGTGATCGCCATCGCGGTCACGATCACGACACCGAACCCGACGCTCTTCCAGTCCGACTGTTGCTGGAAGACCCGCTCGATCGCGTTCTCGCTGGCCTGCAACGCCGAGCGAACGGTTTCTCTTGCCTCGGTCTGATCCTTGCTCAGCTCTTCATCGGGCGCGACTGCGAGACTCTCGCTCGCCCGGGGCCCGTCGCTGATCCCGAGTGGAGCCGTCTGCCGCACAACGTAGGTCGTAAACACCGCGACCGCCGCGAGCAGGAGCAACGCGGTCGCGATGATCTTGAACGCTCTGGACCTTTGAAGGCGGTTGGCCGCCGCGAGTCTCTCACGCAGGTTCACAGCTTGCCGCCCTCCGGCTGGTCCGACCCCGCGTTGTCGCCGTCGAGCAACGAATCGATGATCGAATCGTCAACGTCATCCGGCTTGGGCGCGGGCTGCGTCGCGCGGTCGGGCTTGGATGCCTCGCGCACCGGGCGTGCCGATGCGGGCGCTCCAGAGCTTCCCGAAACCCCCGACGGTGTCGAAGCCGGACTCTCGGCGACAAGGTCGTCAATCACACTGCTCGCGGCATCGGCCTCCTCATCCTTCCGCGTCCTGGCAGCACTCTTCTGCCGGTCCGCCTCAGAAGGAACGTGTGCCGGCTCATCGTCAGACGTGAGCTTTGAGATCAGGTCCGCGCCCTCGATCTCCTCGGCTTTGAGGAACGACGCGGTCTCGCCGCCGTGGGTCGCGCCCGCGGTCTCGAGCCGATCCGCCTGCGCCGCTGCGACGATGGTGAGAAACTTCTGTTCGAGCGTCTGCCTGGGGTTGGACACCCCCCGCACGCTTTTGGTCCCGCCCGAACGCCGCCGCAGGACCTCGTCGATCTCCGCGATCGTCTCGTCGTCCAGCGCGTCGGTCTCGAGCACCGTGCGGTCGTGACTCACGAGCAATGAGTCGCACGTCCCCTCATCGCGCTTCTTGCCGCCGTAGAGAATGACCATGCGGTCCACGCAGTCTTCCACGTCCGCGAGCAGGTGGCTCGACAGCAGCACCGTCTTGCCCCGCCGACCCATCTCGATGATGAGGTCCTTGACCTGCCTGGTCCCGATCGGGTCGAGCCCGGTCGTCGGCTCGTCAAGAATCAGCAAATCCGGGTCGTTGATGAGCGCCTGGGCAAGCCCGATCCGCCGCTGCATTCCTTTGGAATACTCGCGGATCGGCCGGTGCTGCACGTGCGTGAGCCCCACCATATCGAGCAACTCGTCGATGCGCCGCTTGCGGGTCGCGTGCCCGATCTCGAACAGCTTGCCGTAGTAGTCGAGCGTCTCCCTCGCGTTGAGAAACGGATACAGGTACGACTCTTCAGGGAGGTACCCGACGCGCTTCTTGGTCGCGACATCCGAGGGCGGCTTGTTGAACACAGCCACCCGGCCCCGCGTCGGCCGCAGCAATCCGAGGATGACCTTGATCGCCGTGCTCTTGCCCGAGCCGTTCGGCCCGAGCAGGCCGAAGATCTCCCGCGGGTAGATATCAAACGTGAGCGAATCGACCGCTTTGGCGCGGTTGCGCATCCAGAAGTCGCGGAAGACCTTGGTCAGGTTCTGGCACGCGACCACAGGCTTGCCGGTTGCTCCACCTGTCTTGATCCCGTCGGTCATGCCTGCTCCTTCTCAGCCGTTCCGCCCGCACTCAGCCGCGGGTCTGCAGCCCCTCGCGGGTCTCGAATCGTGCCCGCTCGATCGCGTCCATCCGTTCCTTGCGGGCCTTCTCATTATCCTTCAAGCGCTGCGCGGTCTCTTTGGCCGCCTGGATCGCCGGATCGGCATTGATGACCAGCTCGAGCGTGCTGGTGCCCGCGGGGTTGAAGAAGATCTCGAGGTTCGGGTCACCAAAGAACTTCCCCAGCGCGTCCGACCAGTCCGTCGCGATCATCACCGACGGGTTGGTCTGATACTGCGAGAGCTTGGCTTCAAACCGCGTCAGCTCCGAACGGGCCAGATCAACCGCACCATCGCGGAACTGCCTCGCCCGGCTGATCAGGGTCGCGACCTCGCCCCCCAGCGCCACCCGGGTCTCGACGCCGTCGACCTCGATCGCGTCGCCGTCGAGCAGCCGGTCGATCTTCGCCAGCGTCGCCGACGCCTGTTCTTCCTGCCCGAGATCAAACTGCCGCTCGTAGGCATCGATAAGAGAAATCAGCAGCTCCGACGAGCCGCCCGCGGTCGCCGAGAGCATGGTTGCCGCGTCGCGCTGCGCATCCTCCCGCGCCTTGCTCGCCCGGCTCGCCGCCTGCAGCACGCCGTTGAACTTCTCCCGCAAATATACCGGCGGGATCTTCTGCTTCAGCGACATCTGCTCGATCTCGAGCCCCGAGCCGTTCTTCCCGATCTCGCGCAGCGTCTGCCGCGCGATCTCGGTCGCCCGCAGCGCGACCGAGCCCTGCTCCTGCGAACTCTGCTTGAGCAGCGCGTCGATCTCGACCCCCGCGACCGCGTGCACAACACCCCTGGCGATCGCCGCACGCACAAACCCAAGCTCGTGCGGCGGATAAATCGACTTGGTGAACAGCCGCGCATCAACCCGGCGGTACTGCGCCCCCCACTGCGTGTGCGCGATCGCGCCGTCGCCGGTCAGCAGCGAACCATCCTGCGCCGGGTCGAGGCTCGCCCGAGACCGCAACGAGTCAAGAGGCGTGTCCTCCTTGCCCGGCTCGACGTACGGCCAGAACGCCCGGTTGACATCAATGTCCTTGTTCCCAACGTCCACATGGATCAACTCGCCAAAGGGGTACGGCGCCGCCCAGTGAAACCCGGGACGCAGATCGCCCGCGGCAACCTTGCCAGCAATCACTCGCAGCCCACGCTCATTGGCTTTGATCGATTGCAGCCCGCTCCCGAGATACAGCACCAGCAGCACAAACATCGCGGCCTGCAGAATGCGGAACGTGATCCGCAACGCCTCGGCCAGCGACTGGTTCGCCGGGTCCATCATCGACGCCTGCTCGGCGGGCGACGACCCGCCCTCACGAAGCTGCGCCGACGCAGACCGCACGGTCTCGCCGGAGACTGGGTCTATCCCGTCCTCGTGTCCCGGGGTCTGGTCGCTCACGGCGTGCCCTCCGACTTGGGCGTGCCCCGCCAGGACTGCGGCAACCCGCTATCAGGAATCTCGCCCGGCGTCAGCACCCCCACCTGCTGCGGGTCAAGCAGCCGGAGCCCCGGCGAATCCGTCGAGAGGATTACCGTCGCCCGGTCGCTGAGTGAGGCGCTGATCAGGTCCAGATTCTTCAGAAACACCGCGAGTTCCGGGTACTTGCCCATCTGCCTTTGGTACTGCGCCGCCGCGGTGTCGCCCTCGGCCTCGATCTCCTTGGCCCTGCGGTTGGCGAACGCCAGGATCCGGTCGCGGTCCTCACGAGCCTTCGCGCGGATCGCCTCGGCCTCGGCTTCGCCCTGCGCCTCGATCGCTTTGGCGAGCCGGTCGCGGTTGGCAGCGATCCGGTCGTTCACCGCCTGCGTCGTTTCCTCGGCAAGCCGGACCCGGTAGATGCCCACCGACGCCGGTTCGATGCCGTAGTCGGCGATGCTCACCCCGCCGCCCTGCGGCTCGCGCAGTGCGCTCAAGATCCGTCCCTCAAGCTCGGGCAACTTCGACGCGTTCTCCGACGAGAAGAGCTCGGAAAGCGCGTACTTGCCCGTCTCCGACAACGCCCCCGACAGCAAACTCCGCAGCGTCGAGGTCGCCGCGTCGAAGTGGTCCTCCGCCCGGTTGCCCGAGTTGCTGAACCGCTCGTAGAACTTCAGCGGGTCGCTCACCCGCCAGGTCAGAAACGCCTCGATGACAATCTGCTTGTCGTCGCTTGTCTGCTGCGCCTCGGCCCGGGTCTGCAAAAGACGCATCCGCGTGTCGTAGGTCGTCACGCTCTGGATCGGGTAGGGCGCCTTGAACCGCATGCCCGGCTCGGTGATCGTCGACTCGGCGCTCGCCTTGCCG
The DNA here is from genome assembly GCA_030950285.1 of Planctomycetota bacterium. Lineage (GTDB taxonomy): Bacteria > Planctomycetota > Phycisphaerae > Phycisphaerales > UBA1924 > PNC22. The sequence continues at coordinate 14,567 of JAUZRR010000053.1, forward strand.
AACGTCGTCACCACCGCAGCCTCGGTAAACCGAACCGTGTACGTCATGCTGTAGGAAAGCATCGCGAGCACAAACACGACCGCAAGAATTATGGGAACCAGCTTCTTCACAACTTCGCTCCTTGAGAGCTCGCCGGGCGAATGCGCCCGTGATAAAGGTGACTATTCGTCCGGGTTTTTCTCGAAGATACCGACGCCGATCTGGTTGGTCTGCAGCTCGCTGCGGATGTGCAGGTCGGCAACCCCCGCCCCCACGACGTACAGCCGCGAATCGGCCAACGCATTGCGCAGCGTGTTGAAGTACATCCGCGCCCTGTACACCATCGGGGACGCCTCGTACGACGCGACCATCCCACCGTAGCGGATCGCTTCTGACCACGCACCCATGTGCTTGTTCCAACGCTCGGCCTGCGCCCCGGCGAGCACGATCGCGGCCTCGCCCTGGGCATCGGCGATCAGATCGACCACCACCGCCTCCTGCTCGGCTTGCCGCTGCGCCGGGGCGTTCTCCGCCCGAAGGTCGTCCAGAATGTCAATCGCCGCGACAATCTCACGCGCGGCCTCGACCGAGCCGGCAACCCCCGCCAGCAAACCCACCTCCGTGCCCAACGCTGTTTCGATCTTCGACTGCCGGTTCTGCTCGGCGATCACCACCTGCTCAAACTTCGGCGCCACATCGCTCGGCGGGTGCATCCGCGCCGCCGTCACGCTCAATATCTGCACGCCCGAACCCCGAGGCACCCCGTCCGGCCCGGGGTTGAGCCCATCGAAACTCGCCTGCACCCGTACCCGCATTTCCTTGGCAAGGTCCGACCGGTCTGCGCCCAAAATCTTGTCGATCGACACCGACGAGAGATACGCCGTCACCGAACGCATCCCCGTCACTCGGAGGATGTCCTCACGCACCCCGGGAGGGCCGAGCTGGTCGAACAGCAATGGGTCCGCGATCGCGTACTTCACCGGCACCTCGATCGCCGCCAACGCCACATCCTGACCCGAGCCCCCCGCGTCCTCGCCCTCAACGACCGAAGGCTGCACAATATTGAAAATCTCTTCCTTCGTGTGCTCGTTGGTCCAGAGGATCGGCGAATCGCCTTCGTCGGCCGGCGGCGTGCCGAGTTGCAACGTCCGGATCCCGGTCGCCGTCCGACCGATCACACGAATATGCCCGTCGACCCCCTTCTCGGTGATCTCAGGAATCACCACGCGGTCGATCGGCCAAGGGGCCTTGAGGTGCAGGCCCGGCCCGATGTCCTCCCGGACCACCTGCCCAAACCGAAGCACCATCCCGCGCTGGTCCGGGCCCACGACTGTCAACGCGCTGAGCGCCCACACCGCGACCACCCCCGACCCGATCGCCACCGGCCACCACCGCAGCACAAGCCGGTAGAACCACGTCTGCTGCACACCAAACCCGAGCTGATAATCCAGCGCCTCGCCGATCGAGCGAGCGATCCGATCGGGCGCAGAAATCAGCGAGAGCACCCGCGAATCAAACGCCGGCCTCGGGAACGCCCCCTTTTTGCGCGGGCGGTAGAGATCAAGCAGGAAGTTGAGCAACACCTCGACGCCGAGCCCGATCGTCAGGATCGGGATCCCCACAACGAGGTACCGCCGCATCGCGTCAGAACCCGCGATATCCACAAACTGCGCCACCGAAAGCAACAACCCGACAAGCGCCATCCCGACCGCGTACGCCGCCCCGCCCCGCAGGTTGGCCCAGACCGCCTGCTTGGCCATCCCCGAGATAAACCGGGCGAAGACAAAGCCCACAAACGCGATAATCAGCCCGAACGCCATCGCCCAGCCGCCATGGGTCGCCTGGGGGAGCTCGCCGGCGTGCGACAGCGCCCGATCGGCGCTGAAGCGCCACCAGCCCAACGCGATCAGTGTCCCGCCGATGAGCACGCTCACCACCGGGATGACAAACCGGTACCACGTCTGCAACCGCCGGGAAGCGAGCCGAAGGTCCCCAGCCGCCTCGTCGAAGACCGAACTGGTCGCCTCCTCGGCGAGCGCTTCGGCCTCCATCGCCTCGAGCCGCTCGCGCCGGTGCTGATCGAACAGCAACAGCAGCACAAGCCACACCAAGACCCCGACCATCGAAAGGAACGAAGCCGAGAACGCCGCGTGGTCGTTCCCGTACATCCCGTAGAAAAACAGCACCAAGGTGATCGCGATCTGGATCGCAAGACCAAGCATGCTGACCGACGACGCTCGCTTGAAGCTCAGGTGGTCTGCCTTCATCGGCTCCTCATCATTCTACTGGACACATCTCGACCCAAGCACGAACGGCCGGGCCCCGGCACCCTCCCCGACAACTCGGGGTCAGGGGCAGGATTGTCACTACGACTTGCCCACTTGTCCACCGTGCCACACAAGAGGTCTTTCAGCAGGCCGATCAACACCCCGCCGATTCGACTCCAACCCCGTGAAAGCTGTGGGCACAATCCGCAAGAAACACAACGCCGCGATACGCCCACGTACGCCGATCCATAGCGCAGGTTCGCCGGCCCCACCAAAATTTCCGAACCCATCTCACCGATCCCACGATCCCTCGGCCCGCGAGCGGTGTAAAGATGTCCCGGCATGATCTTGCAAACCACCACCATCGCTCGCAACACGTTCATCGAGAGCGTCAGGCAACCCATCTACTTCATCGTCCTCATGCTCGCCGGGGCGCTCCAGGTCTTCACGACCTGGTCCACCGCCTACAGCATGGGCTACACCGACTCCTCCGAAATCTCCAAAGACAACAAGCTCCTCTTCGACATCGGGCTCGCGACCATCCTCGTCGCCGGGATGCTCCTGGCCGCGTTTATCGCGACCGCCGTCCTCAGCCGTGAGATCGAGAGCAAGACCATCCTCACCGTCGTCAGCAAGCCCATCAGCCGCACGGCGATCGTTCTGGGCAAATATCTCGGCGTCGCCGGGGCGCTCGTCGTCGCGGTCCTCATCATGACCTCCTACCTCATGCTCGCGATCCGCCACGGCGTGATGACCACCGCCGCCGACAACGTCGACATGCCCGTCGTCGTCTTCTCCACCGTCGCCGTCGCCCTCTCGGTGGGTGTCGCCGGGTGGTGCAACTTCTACTACGGCTGGTCCTTCCCGCAGACCGCCAGCCTGCTGCTCCTGCCCGGCATCCTGCTCGCGTTTCTCCTCACCCTCGCGGTCAACAAGGAGTGGGAAGCCCAACCCCTCTTCACCGATTTCAAGCCCCAGATCATGCTCGCCAGCCTCGCGGTGCTCTTCGCACTCCTCGTGCTGGCCGCCGTCGCCACCGCGGTATCGACCCGCCTCAGCCAAGTCATGACCATCGTCATCTGTGCCGGCGTCCTGATGATCGGCCTGCTCTCAAACTACATGATCGGCCGCCACGCCTACAAAAATACCTCCATCGCCGTGATCCAGGAGGTCGACCCGGTCCGCGAACTCCAGGCCGGGTTCGACAAAAAGGGCGACGCCTATATCGTCAGACTCCTCGCTCCGCCCCTGGCCGAGGTCTCTCCGGGCGTCCCTGTCTACTACGGCTCAAACCCCAACGGCTTCGCCCTTGCCAACCACTCGATCACCGCCGAGGACGGCACCACCGAAGGGGTCCTCGCCGGAGGGCTCGACGGCCGCGAACTCACCATCGAGCTCGATACCGACCTGCCCCTCGCCTCGCGCCCGCCCCGGCAAGGCGACTACGTCTTCCTCACCGAGACCGAGGTCAACCCCTTCGCTGCCACCCTCCACGCGGTCGTCCCGAACTTTCAGCAGTACTGGCTCGTCGACGCCATCACCCGCAACAGCAAGATCCCGCCCAACCACATCCTCATGCTCGCCGGCTACGCGGGCGCGCAGATCGTCATGTTTCTCGCGATCGGCGTGTTCTTGTTCCAGAGGCGCGATGTCGGGTAGACTCCACGCGGCGCGACACCACCGCGCCGATCACCCTTGCGCGGAGACCAAAGCATGACCGAAAGACCATCGCTCATAGACGAATCCGACACCCCCGCTCCCGCCACAAAGAACAGCAAAGGTTCCGGCGGAGGGCTCAACGCCAACACCGTCAAGGCAATCGCCGCCGGGGCGGCGCTGCTCCTCGCCGGCGTGGTTCTTGCCTGGGGGATGGGCGCGTTCAGAAGCGGGCCCGAAGTCCCAGACGACCACGCCCAGCAGCGCGAACGCCTCGAACAAGAAGTGCAGGAAGACGCCAAAATCGACGCCAAATCTCCCGTCATCAACTACGAGTCCGGCGGCTAATCCTCTCCCTCGCCGCCCATGTCCCCGAGTTGCCGAAAGCACGCCTCGTACGCGAGCACGTACACCGCCGCGAGATTCGCGGCCTCATCGCCCCCCCGCTCGCCCACAGGCACCGGTGAACGGAACGTAAACAGCAGGTCCTCGGAACGAAAGTGCTCGACAATCTCGACCGTGTCGTCGCACCCCAGCTCGACCAGCTCGTCGGTCACCAGCTCGCCCATTTTGTCGCCGGTGTTGACCAGATCGCCCTCGATCGACCCGCTCAGCCACCGGTCCGGCGTGACCAGCGAGACCCAGAGCGTGCCTTTCTCGTCCCAATCAAGGCGGTACTCGGCCTCCTCGACATCCTTTGCCACACACACAAGCCGCTCGCCCTCGACCCGGACCGTCGAGAAGACCCCCGCCTCGCGGGCTTTCTCAGCCGCGGCTTCAAACAACCCGTCCCGGACCACATTCATCATCCTTCGCTCCTTCTTTGGCACCCCACGGAACCCCGCCGGGACGCTTGCGGACGGTACGCAGGCAGCCGACCTCCCGCCAACGGGATCGACAGCCACCACAACCCGGGATACACTCCCCCTCGCAGCACCCGAAAGGGTCGCGGCATCGGGCCCAGGTGGCGAAATTGGCAGACGCGCTACCTTGAGGTGGTAGTCCTGGAAACAGGGTGGAGGTTCGAGTCCTCTCCTGGGCACTTTTGAGCAACACGATCGGCTCTCCCGCGCGAGCCGATCAACCGACAGCGGGACCACACAGCGCGGCGAGCAACACACCATGGGCCGAACCCACAGACTGGCGGGGCTCGCGGGGGGAACAGTGGCCGCACTCGGCCTCGCGGCTGTCGTTCTCGGCACCGCCGGGACACCGAACGCGAACAACTCTCATCCCGCCTTGCTCTTCCCGGTCGCCTATCAGCAGCCCCAGAGCAAGCCTCAGCCCGAAGCCCCGCCCGAAGCCCCCGCAAAGACCGCGACCCAACCCGAGAACCCGGGCGAGATGGTTGTGGTGTTCCTCCGCGACGGCCGCCGGCTCGAAGGCCGGCTCATCACCCGCGACAACGCCAAAGTCGTGCTCGAGATCGCCGGCTTCCCCACCACCTTCAACATGGCAAACGTCCTGCGGATCGACCCGGTGCCCCCGGTCGCGGACCGGTACCGCCAGCTCCGCGCGATCATCGCCGACGACGACATCGAGCAGTTGCTCCTGCTCACCGACTGGCTGCGTGACCGCGAGGCTTTCTCGCTCGCGCTCGTCGAGGTCGCCCACATCCTCAGGCTCGACCCTGACAACGAACAGGCAAGGGCTCTCAAACAACAGATCGAGAGCACCATCCTCCTCCGCGCCGAGTCGATGAGCCGCATCAAAGACGCAGAGCCCGGCTCTGACCATGCGCCCCGCACCAGGCCCAGACAACGCCCTGACTTCCCGACCCTCACCCGCGACCAGATCAACCTCATCAAGATCTACGAGGTCGATCTCAAAGACCCGCCACGGCTCTCGGTCGATCGTGACACGATCCGCCGCCTCGTCGAGGCCTACGACGGGCACGACCTGATCCCTCAGTCACGCGAAGGCCGTGCCGCCCTCGAGCGCCGCCCTCCGGTCTACATCCTCGAGCTCATGTTCCGCCTCCGCGCCCGCGAGTTCTACAACGAGGTCCGCGTCGGAGGCGAGCCCAAAGCCTTCAGCCTTTTCCGCGAGAATGTCCACCGCCCCTGGCTTGTCCCCACCTGCTCATCCACCGCCTGCCACGGCGGCCAGCAGTCCGGCAACCTGTGGCTCAAAAACACCAGCCCCAACAACGAGCAGACGATCTACACCAACTTCCTCATCCTCGACCGCTACCGCCTCGCCGACGACACCCCGCTGATCAACTACACCGAGCCCGCCAAGTCGCCGCTCTTGCAGATGGCCCTCCCCCGGGACGTGAGCCTCTATCCGCACCCGCTGGTCGCGACCAGCAGCACCTCGGTGTGGCGTCCGGTCATCGGGTCGACCGACGACCTCCGATTTGCCAAAGCCATCCAGTGGATCAACGCGATGTACCAACCCCGCCCCGAATATCCTGTCACCTACGAGCCCCCAAAGCCGACCCTTGGCGTCCCGGTGTTGCCCGATGATCCCATCGGGGAGCGGTAGACACCCGAGCCGATCCTCCAGCCCCCGAACAGGTCGGAACACCGACCACAGAATCCTCTCAGCCCACCGACAGCGGGCATGTGCTAAAGTTGGCTCCACCCGAGGCCGCCGCCGCCCGCCCTACCGGCACCGGCTCGCCCGCCAAGACCCAACACACGACCCCCCACGCGACCCCCACGCAACGGAATCCCAAGGCCATGAGCAACCACACCACCGCCCGATCGACAAGCACCCCGCAGACACGAACCCGCACCAAGCTGCTCCTGCTCTCAGCCGGATGCATCGGGCTTGTGTGGCTCGCCGGGTGCGGGCGCGACGCCGACGAGCAGTCGATCTCCGACGCCAGCATCCTGCTCACCGCCATGAACAGCGGCTCGGGCACCCCCACCCCCGAAGCCGTCGCCAACAAGACCTACAACGAGGTCATCTCCTCGTTGCAGAGCCTCGCCAGCAGCGACGCTGCCCTCGCCGCCGACGCCGCGATCCTTGTCGCCGAAGCCCAGCACGGGCTCGCGGTGCAGGCCACCGAGCGTGCGGCCGACCTGCTCCACCAAGCCCAGCTCAGCCAGTCGAGCATCCGCGCCCAGCTCCGCGCTTGGCAGATGCACAGCGCCGCCGCCGACGCCGCCGCCAGCTACGACGCTGCGCCCGAGCTCGCCGAGCTCGACCGAGGCACCCGCCAGCGCCAGGACCAGGCCGAAGCCGCCCGCAAGCAGAAAGCCGAGATCGAGTCCGAAATCGCCGGCTTGCTGGGTCAGGTGACCGACCGCATGTCCAAGTCCGCCGGGCTGCGCCAACAGGCGGGCACGCTCCGCCTTGAGATCGCCCGTGTTTCTGAGACCGAAGGCCTCCGCCTGACCGAGCAGATCCGCGACCTTTCTCGGCAAGCCGACAAGATCGAGTTCAGAGCCCGCGAGCTCAAGGTCCAGGCCGACCGGCTGAATCTCGATCTCCACGCCGCCGAGGTCGAGATCGACAAGTTCACTCGGCAGATCGAGCTGCTCGGGCAGTCCCGATCTGCTGTGCAGATCCGGGCCGCCGCGGCACAGGACCACGCCGCCCGCGCCCGGGCCGACGCCCAGCGTGCCGCCGTCGAGATCGCAGCGAAAGTCGACACCGACGACACGGCGTTGACCCCCTTCATGGAGTCGCAGGTCGCCGAGACGGTGCAGGAAGCGGTCAGAGGCTTTACCACCTCGGCCGCGACCGCCCGCAAGGCCGTGTCCACCCGCAAGAATTCGGCCCAGCTCACGATCGGGCAAGCCCAGCAGAGCCTCGCCGACATGCAGTGGACCCACGCTCTCGGGCTCGACAGCTACGCCCAGCTGATGGAGGAACTCGCCGCCGCCAGCCCGGCACTGCCCGCCGCGGCTGAGTATGCCTCCCGAGCCCAGACCGCCCGCCAGCAGGCCGCGGACGCCAAGCAGGCCGCCTTCGACGGGTACCAGGCCGCCAAGTCGGCCTACAACGGCGCCGGTGCCAGCGGCAGTGCTCGCGACGGGCTCAACGCGGTCGGCGACCGGCTCGACCGTATTTCGCAGGTGGTCGGCAAGGGGCTGGTGGACGCCGCCACGCTCGACAGCCTCACTGGCCCCGAGACCAACGCCGACGACAGCTCCTCGCAGCAGGCTTCAGAAGATCACGACACCCCCCACGCCGACGCGGGCGACCCCGCAGCACAGCTCCGGGCTGCGCTCAGCGACACGATGCAGTCGATCGTCGACGGGCGGCTCACCAATGCTTTCGAGTTCGTCGTCCCCGCTGGTGATACCGAGGCAGCAATGCTCGCCGCGATCAAGCCCATGCTCGGTGCCTCCGACCGCCTCGACCGCGCGACGCAGGCGAGCTTCGGCGAACGCTTCAGCATGTGGTCGGCCAACGACCCCCAGATGCAGGCCGCCGCCGGCATGGCCCCCTCGTTCGGCCCGACCCCGGCCGACGTCCGGGATGTCGACGTCAACACGCTCGACATCCGGGTTCAAGGCGATCAGGCGATTCTGCTCACCGGCGACAACAACATGCCCCAGCTCAACTTCCGCCGGGACAACGGTGAGTGGAAACTCGTCTTCGACCTGGGCATGCTCGGGGCGCAGGTCCCCGCCGGGACCGATCCGGCGCAGATGGTCGGCCAGATGACCCCGATGTTCGAGGGCATCGCCGCCCTGCTCGACGACACCACCGCCAAGGTCGAGTCCGGAGACCTCAAGTCCAACCAGGCGGTCGGCGCGACCATTCAGGCCCAGATGATGCAGGTCATCATGAAAGCCATGCAACCCCCCCAACCACAGGGCGGCGGCTAAGCCAAACCTCTCAACCATAGAGCATCCCCACCACAGGATGCCACCGGCAGAGCGTGCCAATCGCGCCTGAGAGCGTGCCGACCACACGGCAGAGCCCCCAACCCCCAACCCCCACCACCGACCACCAAACGGACAAACCATCCGGCAGAACCTACCCTCCCCCATGCCAACCCCCACCCCAACCCCAACCCCCACCCCAACCCCCACTACCCCAACTCCGACCAAACGAGACCCCGGCCCGGCACTGCCCAAGGTCGAGATGCACATCCACCGACCCAACGACCCGACCGTCGGCACCGTCGTCGAAAACCGCAGCTGCACCGCAGGTCGCAAAGCCGCGTCGTTCGTCCATCACCTCGTCATCGATGTCAGCAACACCAACCTCGCCGGGCGGTTCCGCGTCGGGCAGGCGTTCGGCGTCATCCCGCCGGGGACAACCGAGCATGGCAAACCCCACAAGGTCCGCCTCTACTCCATCGCCTGCCCCACCGGCGGCGAGGACGGCACCGGCAATCTGCTGGCCACCACCGTCAAACGCACCATCGACGAACACACCGAAGACGGCCGCCTCTTCCTCGGCGTCGCGTCCAACTACCTCTGCGACCTCAAGCCGGGCGACAAGGTCCACCTCACCGGCCCGGCCGGGAAAAGATTCCTCCTGCCCGCCGCCCCCGAGGAGCACGACTACGCATTCTTCGCCACCGGGACCGGGATCGCCCCCTTCCGGGGGATGGTCCTTGAACTCCTGGCAGCGGGCGTCAAGTCTTCCATCGTCCTGGCGATGGGGTCCCCCTACGCCACCGACCTGCTCTACGACGAAGAGTTCACCCGGCTTGCCGCCGAACACGACAACTTCACCTACCTCACCGCCCTCAGCCGCCAGCCACAAGCCGACAACACCCCCGCCGTCTACGTCCAGGGCCGCCTCGAGACCCACCGCGACCTGTTCCGCTCGGTGCTGGAGAGCCCCCGCGGGCTGGTCTACTGCTGCGGCCTGGCGGGGATGGAGGTCGGAGTGATCCAGCAACTCGCCAAAGCCCTGAGCCCCGAGGCGTTCGGGAGGTTTGTCAAAGCCGCCCCGGAAATCGCTGCAGAACCGGAAGCCTGGACCCGCCGAATGATCCCCCGAGCGCTCTCCCCGACCCGGCGGATGTTCCTGGAGGTGTATTGATCCGCTCTCCATCCCCACCCCCACCCCCACCCTCGACCGGGCACGCCGCTCGCGGGGTGCGTAAGGTTGACCCCCGTGGGGGCGGGTGGTAGCTTTCCTCCTCTGCCGACGCGGCCGCACCTGTCAGCGGCCCGGACACCCGGTAGAGGCAACGACCCCGCCGGGACACCACCGGCCGCCGAACAGCCGGGACACCACCGGCTCAAGAAGGGTACTGGCCTTGGCCGAACGCATGCGACGAATCACCAGATCACTCCCGGCTGTCCTGACCCTCGCGGCGTGCGTCCTCGCAACGCCCGCGCTCGGACAGATCGACACACTCCCCACCCCGGATAAAACCAGCTACTCCCAGGCAGAGAAGCAGGAGTTGCAGGCGTTCGTCAGCGCGCGGCTCGACCTGATCGGCGGCAGCGACGCCCCGGCCCGCGAGAAGGCCCGCCGCGAACTGCTCGCACCGCTCGGCCGACCGGGGGTCTCGGTCGCGTTCCGCCGCGCGTTCAGAGAAGCCTCGCTCGACCAGCTCGGCACCCTCGCCGCGAGCACCGACGACGCGGTCGCGATAAACGCCCTCGTCGTCCTGGGAGAGATCGCCGACGACCAAGCCCGGCAGATCGTCCAGCGTCACACCGCCGACGAGCGCGTCGCGGTGCGCTACGCCTCGATCGCCGCGATGACCCGCACCTTCCGGGCGATCGACCAGACCTCACCAGCGATCGACGCGGGGCGTGTGACGGAGATGGTCCGGCACCTGACCGACCGCCTCGAAGCCGAGCCCGACGCCAGCGTCGCCGACGCGATCGTCCGATCGCTCCTGGCCGCGGCCTCGATCGACCGCGACGGGTTTGCCACCCCCGCGACCATCGCCACCACCGGGCTCGGGGCGGGCGTCGGCGCCCGGCTCCGCGCCGCTGAGGACACCGATCGGCAGGTCACCCTCATGACCGCCGTCCGTGCCGCCGAGGCGTTTGCCGGTCGGCTCGCCGCGGCGGGCACCGTCTCGCCCGAGGCCGCCCGAGCCGGAGCGGGCTTTGCCGGCGAAGTCCTGGCCCACCTCGCCTACCGCGCCAGAGAGGGAGACATGCCCGCGGCCGACGGATGGGAAGCTGACCTGGTCACGCTCAGTGAACGCAACATCGTCTTCGCCGCCCTCAAGCTCGGCGGCCGGATCACCGCCCCCGGCCTCCCCGCCCTGGTCGAAAGCGGCGACGCCAGCGGCTTCTACACCGCCGTCAGCGAACTCGTCCTCGGGCTCAACGCCAAACCCTGCGACCTCCCCCAAGAGGACATGCAGCGGATCCGCGACGCCCTCGCCGGCAAATAACCCCCCCAGCCCCCCAGCCTCCACCACCGGGCGGGAGCCCAATGCCCTGCACCCCGCACTGGGCTCCCGCCCAGTGGCACCCGACCACCCCAGCACCGCCCGGGTCTGGTACCGTACCCATCATGTTCCGCCTTGCCCTCCCCTTTGCCATGCTCCTGGCGATCCTCCTCGGGGTCCTGCTCTCTGACCGCCCCCTCCCCCGCGCCGACCTCACCTTCAGCAACGGCACCGACATCACCACGCTCGACCTCCAGCGCATGAGCTGGATGCAGGACCTCCGCCTTGCGCGCATCGTCTTCGAGGGGCTCGTCGCCAACGACGTCTTCGACCCCGGCTACGCGATCATCCCCGCGGTCGCCGAGCGCTGGAAAATCTCCGACGACGGCAGGGAGTACCGCTTCTTCCTCCGCGACGACGCGAAGTGGTCCAACGGTGCCCCGGTCGTGGCGGGTGACTTTCTCTACGCATGGCGGCGGGCGATCCTGCCCGATACCGCGGCTGACTACTACGCGTTCTTCGAGTACATCGAGGGCGTGAGCGAGTTCTTCGAGTGGCGCAACACGGCGCTCGCCGGCTTTGCCGAGGACACCGCCGCGCTCAACCCCAGCCAACGCGCCGACCGCGCCCGGGCGCTCTGGGCAGAGACCGAACAACGCTTCACCGACTCAGTCGGCGTCGAGGTCGTCAGCGACCACGAGCTGGTCATCCGCCTCATCCGCCCGATCCCCTTCTTCCTCGACCTCTGCGCGTTCCCGACGTTCTATCCGGTCTACCCGCCGCTGGTGAAGCAGTACGATCGCCTCGACACCCAGACCGGCCGCATCATCGCCGAGGGCGGGTGGACCAAGCCGCCGCAACTGGTCTGCAACGGCCCCTACGAGATCTCCATCTGGCGGTTCAAGCGCGACATGCGCCTCGAGATCAACCCCCACTACTGGAACCGCGACACGCTCAACATCCGTTCCATCGGCATCCCCTCGATCGCCGATCCTTCCGCCCAGGTGCTCGCCTACCAGACCGGCGCGGTGGACTATGTCGCCAGTGTTTCTGCCCCCTTCCGCCGCGAGATGGTCGCGCAGAAGAACGCCTACTACCGCGAGCACGCTGCCGAGCTCGAGCGCCTCCGCGCTCTCGGGCTCGACCCCTTCGAGATCGACCGCCGCCTGCCCCAGGACCCAAGGCAGAACGTCCACGTCACCCCGGCGTTCGGCACCTACTTCTGGAACTTCAACTGCATGGAGCGTCTGCCCGACGGCCGCCCCAACCCGCTGGCCGACCCCCGCGTCCGCCGCGCCCTGGCGATGATGATCGACAAGCGGGTCATCGCTGAGGATGTCCGCGGGCTGGGTGAGCCGATCGCCCGCACCCTCATCCCCCCCGGCTCGGTCGGCGGGTACACGTCTCCCGAGGGGCTCCCCTGCCTGAGCGACTGCGACACACCCGAAGCACGCGAAGCGCTGATCGAGCGTTCGCGGGCGCTGCTCGCCGAGGCCGGCTATCCCGACCCCGCCGCGATGCCGACCATCGAGCTCGAGTTCAACAAGGACGCCGGGCATGATCTGGTCGCCCAGTCGATCGCGAAGAACTGGCAGGAAACCCTCGGCCTGCCCGTCCGCCTTGCCCAGAAAGAGCTCAGCGTCTTCCGCGACGACCTCAAAAAGCACAACTTCATGACCGCCCGTGCCGGGTGGTACGGCGACTACCCCGACCCGCTCACCTTCCTCGAGATCAACCGCACCGGCGACGGCAACAACGACCGCGCCTTCAGCAACGCCGAGTACGACGCCCTGCTCGACCGGGCCTACGACGAAACCGACACCGCCACCCGCGCCGACCTGCTCACCCGTGCCGAGCGGATCCTCGTCGAGGAGCAGGTGCCTCTGGTCCCGATCTTTCACTACTGCGAAGTCCGCATGTTCGACGCCCACACCCTCAGCGGCCCAAACCCCCACCCGCGAGCCACCGAAAACGTCTTTCTCTTCGACATCCTCGGCGACGGCCTGGGGACCGACCGGGTGCGGGCCATGCCTCCAGACCCGGGGGGGTCCAAATGATCGCGTTGATCGTCCGCCGCCTGGTGCAGTTGCCGCTGATTGTGGGTGTGATCTACACGCTGACGCTCGTGCTCGCGTGGGCGGTGCCGGGCAATCCGCTCGAGAATCCCGAAGGCCGCCGCCCCCCCGAGTCGGTCATGGCCGCGATGAAAGCCCAGTACAATCTCGACAGCTTCCCGAAGTTCTACTTCTCCTATCTCGATAACGCTTCGGGGTTTCGGTGGGTGCGGGACACGGTCTCGGGCCGTGCGGCCGAGCAGGCGGCCGCCGCCCGCGAAGCAGGGCTTGCCCCGCGCCCGCGCCCGATCTTCGACCTCGGCCCGTCGCTCAAGCACCGCGACGAGCGGGTGGTGGGCATCCTCGCCAGCGCGTTGCCGGTCTCGGTGGCGTTGGGCATCCTGTCGATCCTGATCGCGGTGACCGTGGGCGTGACCGCCGGCGTTGTGGGGGCGGTGCGCCCAAACTCTTTTGCCGACCTTGCCACGCTGGTGGTTGCGCTGATCGGGATCAGCCTGCCCAGCTTTGTCATCGGCACACTCTTCGTGCTCATCTTCGGCGTCTGGCTCGCGGTGCTGCCCGTCGGCGGCTGGGGGACGCCGCAGCACATGATCCTCCCCGCGATCACCCTCAGCCTGCCCTTTGCAGCCTACATCGCCCGCCTCACCCGCATGGGCATGATCGACACGCTCGGCTCAGACTTTGTCCGCACCGCCCGCGCCAAGGGTGTCGCCGAGCAACAGATCCTCCTCCGCCACGCCCTGAAAAACGCCTTCCTGCCCATCCTCAGCTACCTCGGCCCGGCGACCGCGTTGGCGATGACCGGCTCGTTCGTCGTCGAGCGCGTCTTCAACGTCCCCGGCCTCGGCCAACACTTCGTCGCCGCGGTCCAGAACAAAGACCTCTTCCTCATCATCGGCGTGGTGCTGGTCTTCTCGACGATGCTGGTGCTGCTCAACCTGGCGGTGGACGTGCTGTATCGGTGGGTGGACCCGAGGATTGGGTAGCCGCGGCCTCCCGGCGTCATCGGTGGGTGCCCCTGGGCGATAGCCCCCTGTCGGCAGTCCCGACGTTACAAAGCACAGGGCTATCGGCCAGTGGCACCCAAGAGATGCAAGCCCGAACAGCGCGATCCCGCAACGCCTACTTCACCTGCCTGAAGACCGCCCCGTTCTTGATGCCGCAGGTCACCATCTCGCCCTCGGCAAAGTCGGTTGCCTTCTGCCTCGGGTCGGTCGGGAGCAGGTGGAACGGCACGCCGGCACTGACGATCACCTCGTTGGTCTCGGTGTTGATCGCGATCACCCGTCCTTGCACCCGCCGGGGCGTGCCGAAGACCGGCTCGACGAATCGGCCGCCGCCTCCGATCCTGTCGAGGCGTGCTGCCATCGCGTGGACGGTTCCCTCGATCCGCTTGCCCGGCGTGCCGATCACGTCGCCCTCGGGGATGAGGTCGAGCTTGTAGCTGGTGTTGGGAAAGCCCAGCCGCACATAGCCGGGCCTGGTCGCGGTCTCGGGGATGTCCGCGACGAAAATGCCGCGGGCGATGCGAGGGTCGAGAGTCGTTGTCGGCATGGGTTCGATCATGGTGACACAGGATAGCCGGGGCGGGGCACCTGGGGGCTCGGCCCGGCTCACTCATTGGTCTTCACAAACCACCGCAGCTTCCACCCGCTCTGGATAAACCGCTGTTTCGGCTGCTTTGCCTCGGCCTGGCGGATCAGCTCGAGCCCCGAGTTGATCGACCCGGTCTGGGCGACTGCTTCCTCGAGCGTCATCACCGTGACCAGTTCGGGCTCGACCGGCCCGACGGTCTCCATCCGCCCGCCCTCCCACGCCATCTCGAAGCCGCGCCACTTCAGCCCCTCGGCCGCCTTGCGGTTGAGCGTCACCCGGGTCACCCCGCCGGGCAGCTGCCGACGGAGCACGCCGGGCGAGAACTCGCCCATCGGCATCCGCCCAAAGAGCAGCGCGATGTCTTCTTCGTGACTCTTGAGATAGTCGAACGCCTCGCCGGGGTCCATGCCTCGCTCGCGGAACTCTTTCTTGGTCTGCGCGCACAACACCTGCGAAACAAACAGCTCCCGCTCGTCTTCCTTGATCGTCGAATAGATATGCGCCATCAGGTGCCTGGCGGTCCGCGCCACCAGCACCGGCGGCCCCTCCTCGGACTCGACCCTGATCCGCCCGTCGTCCAGCAGCGTCGGGTCGCGGTAGCCCTTGGGGCGCTCGCTGAATGCCTCGCCGCCGCTGACCGCACCGGGGACACTCGACAACGCCGGCCTCCAGTAGACCGTCTGCTCTTCGTAGGCGCAGCCGCCGAGCAATGCCACGAGCATAAGAACCGACGCAACCGAGACCACGGGGGCCACCAGACAAGAGTCCGGGGCGCTCGGCGCGTGGACGCTTAGCCTTCTCCAGGGGCCGGGGCTTTCCAGCCCCGGAAAGGCAGCACAAATCAACTGTTTCGACGCGGGCTGGAAAGCCCGCCCCCCTGGTCTGGATGCGGACACCCCCCGCACCCATTGACACCCGGCACGACACCAATCCAACCACGCCCGCTTCACGCCCGCACCTCGCGCGCAGGTGCCCCGCCCTCGACCGGCTCGGCGACCGGGCCGACACTCCCACGCATCCAGCAATCGTGCACGAGATACTCCTGTCGAGGTTCGGGAAAGTCGTCCCGCGCGTGGCAGCCTCGGGTCTCTTCACGCCACAACGCCGAGCGCGCCATCAGCGCGCCCACCAGCAACATATTCTGCGTCTCCCACCCTTCCGGTTCGTCGAAAATCTTGTCGAGGGTGTATCTGCCCCAGAAATCGAACATCTCGACTGAGTCCCGCAGCTTGGCGCCGGTCCGCTCGATCCCCACGTTCCGCCACATCGCCGACCGCAGGCTCGAACGCACGTCGGAAAGATCAAGCTCGCCGTGCACGCTCGGGCGGATATCACTGACGACCTTCGCGGGCTTGCCCGGCAGTTCGCCGTTGGCCCCGGCTTCGCGCCCGGCGACCTCACCGAGCACCAGCCCCTCGAGCAGCGAGTTGCTCGCCAGCCGGTTCGCGCCGTGGAGCCCCGAGCACGACGCCTCTCCAACCGCAAACAGCCCGCGCACGCTGGTCCGACACGTCGCGTCCACCCGCGCCCCGCCGACGGTGTAGTGGGCTGCGGGGTGGACCGGGATCAGGTCCTTGCTCGGATCGAGGTCGAAGTTCTTGAGCAGTTCGGCGATCCCCGGGAACCTCGCTGCGAACCCCTCGATGCTGCGACAATCGAGCAGCACGTGCTGCCCGCCCTGCCGAGCGAGTTGCGCCACGATCGCCCGGCTCACCACGTCTCTGGGCGCAAGCTCGGCCAGCTCGTGGACCTCGGGCATGAACCTTCGACCCGACACATCCAGCAGCTGCGCGCCCTCGCCGCGCACCGCCTCAGAAATGAGCGACCGCGCCGCACCGGGCAAGTAGAGCACCGTCGGGTGAAACTGGGTGAACGCCATGTCCGCCAGCTGCGCCCCGGCGCGGTACGCCGCGGCGAGCCCGTCGCCGGTTGCGACGTGCGGGTTGCTCGTCTCGCGGTAGACCACCCCAGCACCGCCGCTGGCGAGGATCGTCGAGCGCGCCCAGATCATCTGCAGCCCGAACCTGGGGTGGTGCGTGATCGCGCCGATCACCCGGGACCCCGGCTCGTCGCTGGCGGTCACGAAATCGAGCAGGAAGCACTTCTCAAACAGCCGTACATTCGTCAGGGCCTTTGCCCGGCCCGCCAGACACCGAGACAACTCGATGCCGGTCGCGTCCCCGCCCGCGTGATAGATACGCCGCGCCGAGTGCCCGCCCTCCTGCCCGGCGTCGAGCGTGCCGCCTGCCTCGCGGTCCAGTTCCATCCCCCACGCCAGGCACTCCTGCATCCGCGCCGGGCCGCTCTCGATCACCCGCCGCACCACCGGCTCATCGCACAGCCCTGCCCCCGCGGTCAGCGTGTCGCCGACGTGCGCCTCGAACGAATCGGCCGGGTCCATCACCGCGGCAATCCCGCCCTGGGCCCACGCGGTGTTGGTCTGCGAGAGATCGCTCTTGCTCAGCACGATCACCTCGGCGCCGGTCTCGGCTGCGGCGATCGCGGCGCGGAGCCCCGCCACCCCCGCACCCACCACCAGCACATCGGTAAAGATCTGCGGCAGGAGGCTCGACCTGAACGGGATCAGGTACCGGCGTTCGTCGAAGACTTGTTCCATGCAACTCCAGAGTTTGGGGAGAACACCCGCGACCTACTCAGTCGTTTCACTCGCCGCGGCCTGCTTTGACGCGCACCCGCACCCCGACCCGCACCCGCCGCCGGCCGCTTCTGTTTCTTCGCGTTCGCCGAGCATCACGTCCAGCTTCTGCGTCAAGAACTTCGCGTGGTGCTCGACGTGCCACGTCGCGTACTCGACCAGCTTGAGCATTCCGATCTCGCCTTGCTCTGGGTGCATCGCGGTGCGCTCCCACTGCTCGGGGGTCAACGCGAGCAACAGCTCGGCGGTCCAGCGGCGCATGGTGTGGATGGCTGCGACAAACCCCGCGACCGGCGACCGGAGTTCGGGGCCGTAGATCCCGCCGTCGATGAAGGCGTCCTGATCCCAGATCGCCAGCACCGGGCCGTCCTCGGCGATGATCCGCCGGATGCGGTGTGTGAAGACCAACTCGGCATCGGCGAGATGACCAAGCAGCGTCCGCACCGACCACTGCCCCGCGTTCTCATCAGCTGTGAAAACCTGGTCGGTCTGTTCGTCGGTCAGGTCGAAGACCCGGGGGTCAAAGTTTTCCACACCCCGCAGATAGCGGACCAGAAGCTCCTCATGCAGCCTCGGCTCGCGAGCCGCGTCGGTTTTGCATCGTCCGGACCCGCCACAACATTCGCCCTGCGCCATTCTTGTGCTCCTTCTCTGGTGCGATCCCTCAATCGGCCCGACCTCTCGGATCATTGCGCCCCCGAACCTCCCAAGGAAGATTGGACCGCCCCCGGGCTCGAAGATCGACAGCTTGCCTATTTTCCGCTATAATTCCCTAAGGGATCGATGACGAATGTCATACAGACTC
The DNA here is from genome assembly GCA_030950285.1 of Planctomycetota bacterium. Classification (GTDB taxonomy): domain Bacteria; phylum Planctomycetota; class Phycisphaerae; order Phycisphaerales; family UBA1924; genus PNC22. Next base: position 32,877 of record JAUZRR010000053.1, read on the forward strand.
CAGCCGAACCCGGCTGGTTCTCCGGCCTGACCACCGGGGCGTTTCGACGCCCCGGTTCGAGTGACCCCCTGCCCAAGCTCTCTCCTCCGGGCAGGGGGTCCTTTTTTTCTCTCGCCAACCCGGGCACTCCCGACCACGCGGCCACGACGGCCTCCCTTTGATTCGCCATGACCGACCCTCCCTCACGAACCCTCGCGCTCCGCGTTGTCACCATGCCACGCGAGACCAACCAGTACGGCACGATCTTCGGCGGCGTCATCCTCAGCTACATCGACCAGGCCGGGTTCGTCGAGGCCCGCACCCACGGCAACCACCGCTGGGTCACCGCCTCGATCGACCGCGTCGACTTTCACGCTCCGGTCCACCTCGGTGATATCGTCAGCTTCTACACCAGCACCGAGCGGACCGGCACCACCAGCGTCACCGTCAAGGTCTGTGTCGAAGCCGAACGCTACGAGAACCGCAAGACCGTCGGCGTCACCGAAGCGACCATCACCCTCGTCGCGGTCGATGCTGCCGGCAAGCCCATCCCGTTCGGCGAGTCCTGTTCAATCTAGCAGGTTGCTGCAAAAGTCACCTGATTTTGCGGTATCGCGGTCCGGTTGGAGGCGGTTTGTAGTTGGCGATTGGATGGTCGGTCTCCGCCTGGCATCGATCGCCTCGCTCTTGGTGTTCAATGCATCAGCAGCTTCCGCATCCGAACCAGGTTGTACGTCGCGGCCGCCAACTCAACCTGCTGACGCAGCTTCCAACGCCCCATATGACGGCTCCGCGCAAGCCCCGCGATCGTCTTGCACCAGCCGAACACCTCTTCAACCTTCTTCCTCGTTCGCTGACTAATCGCGTAGCCCGGCTCGTTCAGCCGCTCACGCATCCGCAATCGCGCTTCGTACGCCGCTCG
>JAUZRR010000054.1 GCA_030950285.1 Planctomycetota bacterium
ACGCGGCATTGCTCCGTCAGGCTTTCGCCCATTGCGGAATATTCGTCGCTGCAGCCTCCCGTAGGAGTCCGGACAGTGTCTCAGTTCCGATGCGGCGGGTCATGCTCTCACACCCGCTACCCGTCTTCGGCTTGGTGAGCCATTACCTCACCAACTACCTGATAGGACGATCGCTGCTCCCAAGGCGGCAAGCCTTTTCTCCGTAGAGGACATGAGGTATTACCGACGATTTCTCGACGCTATCCCTCACCTCGGGGTACATTCGATCGCATTACTCGCCCTTTCGCCATTGTCCCCAGGCCGAAGCCTGGTTCTCATTCGACTTGCATGCTTTAGCCATGCCGCCAGCGTTCAATCTGAGCCAGGATCAAACTCTTCAATTGAAATCCATTGTCCCACGGGCCGAAACCCGCAGGGATACTTCAATGAAACTGTTGACCTTGGTTTAACCCCATTCGTCAAAGGAGAGACGAATGGAGCCGGTCTACGATCAGGGGCTTGCACCCATGACCGCTGTCGATCGGCAAGATCGACACAATACTGATACTCTCATTCAAACGACCGGGCAATGCCCGGCCGAGGGCTTGGTTCACGAGAATGTCAATACCATCAAGACGCTGTGAACGCCCGATGGGGGAATTTTAAGAACGAATGCCTGCCCTTCCCAAGGCTCGGCGTGACACCGATGGCACCGCTCCACATTCTCGCGATAGATCCAACTGTTCACTTTTCAAAGAGCTTGAACCGACGCTCGCATCCGCAAGACGCCGGTTTGCCGTGCCTCCCAACTGGGTGACGCGGCAGGGGTGATAGTACCCCGCAACCGTTCCGCGTCAACACTTTGGGCCTCAAAAAATCATGTTCTCGCCCATTTTCAAGCGCATCACGCGCTGTGCCGGGGCGTCACCGCAGCCACCGCGGCCCAGAGCGTGACCGCTCCGCCCCCCGCCGAATCGCCGACACCCCGCTTGAGAGCCCGTCCGGCCGCACTCAGGGTCGCGCCGGTGGTCCGGACGTCGTCGACCAGCACCACCGTTCGCCCGGCGAGCTTCCGGCACACCCTCGGCCTGGCGACGAACGATTTTGCCGTGTTTTTCTGCCGTGCGTTCACCGAGAGCCCGGTCTGTGGCGGCCGATGTTTCCGCGTCAGCCCCCGGACGAGTGTGCCCCCGGTCTGCTTTGCGACCTCGCGGGCGAGAATCACGGTCTGGTCGACACCCCGCGCCAGCCGTCGCCGTCGGCTCGTGGCGATCGGGCAGATGCAGACCGACGCCGGGGCGATCCCTGATTGCCCGAGGGCCGCCGCGACCGCCTTGCCCAGGTCGGTGCCGAGTTCCTGCCCGACACGCCGCCATGCCGTGTATTTTGCCGCCAGAATCGCGTCGCGCAGCACGCCCTCGTATGCCCCGAGCCTGACGCAACGATCCCACGCGAGTCTCCGCGTTCGGCAAGCGGGGCACCCGTCGGCGTCGGCCTCGAAGGGCCCCGCCGAGGTGCCGCAGCGGGGGCAGTAGGTGCTGGCAACGTCCGCTTCCCACCCCGCCTGTTCGGCTGCCTCATGCCACGCGACGTCCGCTACGCCGAGCCATTCCTGCTCGGCGGCCCGCGCCCAGGTGCGCAGGCCCACGATGATCGCTGCCAGGCCGCCGGGGCGCGACGAGAGTGGGGGGGAGGCTTCGAGAGTCTCCAGGCGATGGTCCGGGCGAGAGTCAGCGGTCTCGACCTCGACCGGTTTGGGCGGCCAGACAAACCGCGGTCCGGCTTGACGCCGAAACTCAGGTGTGTGTGTGATCGTTGGTGGTGTCGCAAACTCGGGCATCGGTCAACCCCCGTTCATCTCGCGTGCCGATCAGGCCGCGTTGGCGTTCGCCTCGCGTCGCATGATCCTACATCGCGGCTAAACGCTCGCGGACCGCACGGGCCCGTTCGCGTTTGCGGCCGTCCTGCGCCAGATTCTTCCCGGCCGCCTGTTGCAGGTGTGTGGGTTGCACGAGCAGCATCAGCCGGTGCAACGCGGTCACGTCGATCGTGTCCACTACACCCAGGCACACGCCCAGCCGCACGATGCTCAGCAGCTTCATGGTCTCATCCACGCCCAGCAGCCGCGCGTGGTGGAGCACCCCGATCGCCCGGTGGACGGTGTCCTCAAGTTGCCAGCGACGCTTCTCGAGAAGCCGTTGTCGGCTCTGGCGTTCGTACTCGATGACCTCGGGCAGGATCTTCTCAGCCAGTTCGTCGAGCAGTTGCGCTTCGGACTTGCCGAGGGTGGTTTGGTTCGAGAGCTGGTAGAAGTCACCGAACGCTTCGGAGCCCTCGCCGTAGAACCCACGCACCGCCAGCGACATGTCGGCCGCGGCGTGCTTGACCTTCTCGATCTCGCCGGCCATCCGCAGCCCGGGCAGGTGCAGCATCACGCTGAACCGCACGCCGGTGCCGACGTTGGTCGGGCACGCGGTGAGGTACCCGAGCCTGGGGCTGAAGGCGTAGTCGAGCCCGGCTTCGATGCGGTCGTCGATCGCGTCTGCCTCGGCCCACGCCTCGCGGAGCGCCAGCCCGCTGCGGATCACCTGCAGCCGGAGGTGGTCCTCTTCGTTGACCATCACCGCCGAACGCTCGTCGGGAAGCCCGAAGATCACCGCGCGCGGCCAGTCGTTGCTCCGCCGCTTTGGTCCCAGCTTGCCCTTGGCAAACTGCGAGCTGATCAGGTGCCTCTCGAGCAGGAGCGAACGCTCGACCGCGGGCGATTCGTGCAGCTCAAGCCAGGTGTTCCGCGCACCCAGCGGGATCGACTCGAGCACGTCGCGGCAGGCTTCGAGCACAAGCCGGAGGTCGGTCGGGGCTGCCTTGTGCACAAACAACTGCCCGGCGAGGTTTCGCGCGATCCGCGCGCGCGACGAGAGCACAACATCGCTCGCCTCGCCGCCCGCGCGCAACCACTCTGTGCCTGCCTCAAACAGCCGCTCGGGCAACTTCCCGCCCGATCGCTCCGGGCGGTTGTCGGCCGGGGCGCCGTTGGGTTCGTCGGGCGCGCTCATGCTGTCCCTTCCGCGGTTTCTGAATCAGTTCCCGCGCCGTGCTGCAACTGCCGCAATCGGTCACGGATCTGTGCCGCCTGCTCGTAGTGCTCGGCGTTGACCGCGCGGGCGAGATCGGCCCGGAGTCGGCGGATCTGCTCGGCCCGGGACTGCGCCGCCGCGAGCGCCGCCGCCCGATCGACGAGTCCTGCGCCCTCACCGCCCAACTGCATCATCCGCTTTGGCACCTTCCCGACGTGGTGCACCGCGCCCTGGTGGGCGCGATCCAGGATCGGCCCGAGCTGTTTCTCGAGCGCCTGGTAGCACTCAGGGCAGCCCAGCCGCCCGGCCTGCTTGAACTGTGCGAACGTCGTCCCGCACGCTTCGCACGCCGCTGTGGGTTCGGCGGCCTTCCCCGCGGCGATCTTCTTGAGGATCTCCTCAACCGGCGCGGGCGAACCCGACACCACGCCCGTCTCCTGCGCGCACACCTCGCACAGGTGGACTTCCAGCACCTGACCATCCGAGATCGTGACCTCGTGGACGGTGGCTTCGTTTTCGCAACGGTCGCAGTTCACGCCGGGAGCAGTGTACGAACCAAGACCCCTGCCGCCAATGGGCATCGGTCATATCGTGTGTGGTTTTCATGGATCGGTCGCGGTGTCAATTCGGCGGGGCCACGTGGTGATGCCCCAGCGGTCAGCCCTGCGACAGCTTCTGCTGGCGGGTGTAGCCGTACTTCCGCTTGAGCGGCTTGACGACCAGCCCGAGTCGGATCGCTTTGGCCGACGCCTTGATCCGCTTGACCTGGGTCGAGCCGTCGGGGTTTTCGATCACCGCGTTGACATTCTGGAGGTTGGGCTTGAACTTTCGGCGGGTGATGCCGGTGGTCTTGAGACCGAACCCGCCCTTGCTGATCTTCTGGCCGCGGTAGGTCCGCTGCTTGCCGAAGGTTGTCTTCTTGCCTGTGTAATAGCACTCGTATGGCATGGTCAGTCCTCTGGTCGGTGGGGCTGCAAGTCTATCCCCCGATGCCCGGCGGGCAAGGGGCGTGGGGGCTTGGAGGCAAAAGTGGCCGTCCCGATCAGGGGACGGCCACCAGAATGAGCTTTGGTTCCGATGAATCTCGGATTCAGCGACGCCGGCGCATCGCGGCCAGGCCGCCCAGGGCCAGCAGGCCGGCGGTGCCGGGGGTGGGGACGGGGACGAAGCTGGCGTAGACGCCAAAGTCGCCATTGTCGATGCCGCCGGACCAGGTGTTGCCCAGGTCGTTGGACCAGTCCATGTGGCCGCTGGCGATCGTGTTGGTGCCGCCGTCCCAGGTGCTGGCGTACACGCCGCCCGAGGTCTGGTCGATCAGGCCGTTGATGACGATCCAGTAGGTGTTGCCGGGCACCAGGTCGATGCTGGTGAAGGTGTCGATGCGGGTCAGGTTGTCCAGATTACCCTGGTGGACGGTACCAGAGACGAGGACGTTGTTCTCGTCGGCCTGGTTGTTGGCGTCGTTACCCCACAGGTCGATACGGACCGCCGGGGCGTCCTGACCGCCGCCCTGCAGCCACATGCCGAACTGGATGAGGCGATTGTCGGTCGGAACGACAAAGCTCTGGGCGTAGATGTCCGAGCCGTTGGCCCCGCCGATCGAACTGATGTTGACACCGAACTGGCCGTTGTCGATGACGGTCTGGGCCGACGCCAGGCCAGCGGTCAGCACGAGGGCGGCGATGCCGCAGGTTGCGATCTTCATGTCTCTGTCTCCTGTAAATCCCTGCAAGACCCGGAGTGTCTCGGCCTGCGTTGGCCCAGGTTCCGTTTCTCCAAACAAATGTGTTAAAAAGTATATCAGAATGGGCATTGGCTGGAAACACTCTTTCTGAAAAACACCAGAAATATCTGAAAAAAACTACCCAACATACCAGACGACGGGCCCGAAGGGGGAGGATGGACAGTCATGGCGGTCCGGCTCCGGCCAGCCCGGGGATCCGGGCCGTACTCTGGGCAAGAATGCCCGATTTGTGGAGCACAATGGCCATGCTATGGAACAGAATGGCCGTGTTGTGAAGCACAATGGCCGTGTTCTGGGACCGAATAGCCGTGTTGTGAAGCGCAGCCGGGTGCCACTGGTCAACGACCAGTGCCGAACCCTTCCGCGCAACCGTACATCACCGGGCTCGCCCCCCACGCCCTCGACCCCTACCGCCCCATCCCCTCCCGCTCGATCATCAGCTCCAGCGTCTGCACCACAAACCCGATCTCCCGCTCGGTCATCTGGGTGGAGAACGGCAACGCGATCGTCCGGCTGCTCACGCTCTCGGCGATCGGGAAGGCGCCCGGGGCGTACTCGAACAGCTCGCGGAAGTACGGCTGCAAGTGGATGCACGGGAAGTAGTTCGCCGCCCCAACATCATGCCGGTGCAGGCTCTGGATGATCCGGTCCCGTTCTTCGCGGCCCCAGCCCGTCGCCAGCCGGACCACAAAGACGAACCAGCTCATCGCGGTCTCCGAATCGACCGTCGGCAGGATCAGCTCTTCCCGGCCCATCAGGCGACTCATATAGCTGCGAGCGACCCGCTGCCGCGCGGCGATGAGGTCGTCGAGCCGCCGCATCTGGGCGACCCCCACCGCCGCGTTCAGCTCGCTCAGCCGGCAGTTGTACCCCAGCCGTTCGTGGGCGAGCCAGGTCCCCAGGCCGCGGGGGCCGTGGGGGCCGTTGGGGCCGTGGGGGCCTGGTTCCCCCCGCCTTGGGATGGGTCGGCCCTGGTTCCGCAGGCTGCGGCAGGCGTCGGCGAGCCGCTCGTCGTCGGTGACGATCATCCCGCCTTCGCCGGTGGTGATCTGCTTGTTGGGATAGAACCCAAAGACCCCCGCCCGCCCGAAGCTGCCGCAGCGGCGGCCCTTGTGGGTGGTGCCCAGCGCCTCGCAGCAGTCCTCGATCAGCGGGATCTCGTGCCTGCCCGCGATCGCGGCGCACGCGTCCATGTGCGTCGGGTTGCCCAGCGCCTCGACCGCGAGGATCGCTTTGGTCCGGGGGCCGATCGCCGCTTCGATCAGTTTGGGGTCCAGATTCAGGCTCGACGGGCAGATATCGACAAACCTCGGCGTCGCCCCGACCATCAGGATCACGTTGGCCGACGCGACAAAGGAGAACGGCGTGGTGATGACCTCGTCGCCCGGCCCGATACCCAACGCCCGCAGCACCAGGAGCAGCCCGTCGGTGCCCGACGAGACCCCGACCGCGTGGCGACACCCCGCCCGGTCGGCGACGAGTTCCTCGAACTCTTCCAGGAACGGCCCCTGACTCAGTCGGCCCGACCGCAACACCTCGAGCACGAGGCGTTCTTCGTCTCTGCCGATGTCCGGTCTGCTCAGCGGGATCTCTTCAACCATCGGTGCGCGCTCCCTGCGGCTGGGGCGGATGCCGTGCTGCGACCGTGTCCACACACAGCATCCGCACGGCGCCCGCCGGGGGACAGCTTAGCGTCGTTCCGAATCCGCCACCGCAGCGCGCAGCCTCGCGAGCAGGTCGGCGATCGTCAACCCCGCCAGGTCCGGCCCGCACCCGGCCTGCTCTCCCGCGTCGATCTGCCGCCCGATCCGGTTGTAGGCCGTGATGACCGTCGAGTGGTTGGGTCGTTTCATGCCCCTTGCGATCTCGGGGTAGCTCATCGTCGTCAACTCGCGGGCGAGCCGGACAATCAGCCCTCTTGCAATCACCACCCGACGGTGCCGACCCCGGCTGAAAAGGTCCTCGGTGGTGACGCGGACCTGTTCGCAGACCGCCCCGATGATGGTGTCGAGCCGGATCGGGCCCCGTACCTTCTGCCGGGCGGGCGTCCCTTCACCCCCCTCACTGGCCCGCAACGCCCGCCGGACCCCCGCAGCACAGATCGGGCCCGAAGCCGAGCCCTCCGGACCCCCTACAGGCCCCCCCACAGGGCCCGCCGGATCACCCTCTTCAGGCAACAGCCGCCGCACGGCCGCGACCTGGGTCAGCAGCCCCTCGATCTCGCGGACGTTCCGCCGGTTCTGCTCGATCACCCGCTGCATCAGGGCAGAGATGCCGTCCTCGGTGAATGTCAGCCCGCGCCGGGCCGCCAGAGCACACAGCAACCGACGGCACAGCTCGTCGTCGGGCTCGTCGATCCGGACCACCGCCCCGCCCATAAACCGCGAGACGAGTTGGTCGCTCAGGGCCGCGATCTTCCGCGGCGGCTCGTCGGAAGCAAGCACCACCCGGGCGTCCCGCAGCCCGATCGCATCCAGCGTGTGCAGCAACTCGTTCTGCGTGGACTGCTTGTTCCGCAGGAAATGCACGTCGTCGATGCACAGCAACTTCACACCCCGCCACGCCCGGCGGAACTTGTCCATCCCCCGGGTCTGGATCGCGGTGATGAAGTCGTTGGTGAACGATTCGGCGGTGACGTAGCGGACCCGCGTGCCCGGCACCCGTTCGAGCACCCGCCGGGCGATTCCCTCGAGCAGGTGGGTCTTGCCGACGCCCGAAGGCCCGTGGAGAAAGAGCGGGCTGAAGGCGGCGTCGTCGAGCCCCTCGGCGATGCGAGACGCGGCAGAATGGGCAAGACGGTTGCTCGAGCCGACGAGAAAGTCGTCGAGCCGGTGGCGGAGCGAGACGCCGGCGGGGCGCGTTGGTCGCTGGGGCCGGCGTGGTGCGGGTTGGTCGGCAGCAGGGACGCCCGATGGGCTGCTGATCGGGCGGGGTGGTGTGCCGAGCTTGCGGTCCACACGGACATGGATGTTGCGTTGCTCGCTGCCCTCTGCGGCGATCGCCCGGCGGAGAGCAGGAACGACGTTGCGGTCAAGGACCTGCGCCATAAACGTTGAAGAAGCAACGACTTCGACGCTGTCACCAGCGGTTTCGAGCCTCGCACCCTGCCCGAGGTAGCGCCCGAACCGGGTGGGCCCGAGGTCTTTACGCACCCGCTCGCAGATCGCATGGAGGCGGGCGTCGTGGCCGTCGTGGGCGTCGTGGGTTCTTGCCTGGTGTTGTTGGGTGGAGTCTTGGTCGTGCTCGCGCCTCCGCGCTGCCTGACCGGTCCCGCGTTCGTTCGCCATGTTCCCTGCCGTCCATTGAGGGAGTCCCAAGGCCGTGCCGCCACACCGATCGCGCCCGACGAAGCTCCGCTCCGCGGCACGCCATCACGGCGTTGCAACCTCTGGGTACCTGCTCCACGCGAGACGAATCCGTTCACCTGACCGGACGTGCGCATGTCCCGAGTCGGTGCCCGCGATTGCGGGCTGACGACTGCGCCGTCGGGTCGCTCGCCGTTCCGTGGCCGAGCGTGGCAAATGTAGCGTGTTGTGTCGAGTTGGACAACGGGTTGTGCGCCGACTTTCTGCGCGAACCGTCGCAGGGACAGCGCCCGCAACGATTTGTGAAGAGAAGAAAAAGTTTCCCACGAAGAAACGTTCGTGTGTGGATATCCGAGGGATGACCGCGCGGGTCACGCCCGCGATTTACCCTGTTTTCCAAGCATATCCTGCACCAGAGCCACGTACGCGACGCGCCGTTCGGTTTCGCGGAACCCCAGCGCGGTGTACATGTGCCGCGCGGGCGTGTTGCGCTCGTCGACGGCGCAGCGGAGCTCGCGACCGTGGGGAGAAGCCGCCGTGATCGCGCGCCGGAGGAGCAAGCGCCCCAGCCCCAGCCCGCGCAGCGCCGGGGCGACCCCGATGTAGACCAACTCCACGCACGTCTGGGCGGGGCAGCGGTTCAAGAGCAGGCATCCCAGCGGCGTGCTGTCCCGTTCGATGATCCACCACAGCGCCGGGTCGAACTCGCCGACGTCTCTGTGGGCTGCGACGATGTCCTCGATGGTCCGCAACCCTGCGAGCTCGGGGCAATCCATGGTGTCCTCGTAACTCGCGTCGAGCGCTTGGCGCAGGCGGGCCTCGTCAGAGGCCGAGCCGTCCATTGCGTGGACCGTAATCGCGCCCGGCCAGGCGGCTTTCTCAGGTGCTTTGACGGGGTTCCCGGGGGCGAGAGAGCCCTCCGCGTCGCGGGGCTGGAGCGTGCGGGCGAGGTAGGAGAGGATGGTGAGTCGCTCGAGCCCGGCGGCTTCGAAGGAGGCCGCAGCCCATCGTTCACGGGGCTGGGCAAGGGCTTGTGCCAGGTGTGCCCGTTCGCCGTAGGCCTCTGTGGCGAGCCTGACACCCTCGCGGATCGCTGCGGCCCGCTCGGCGCTGGCTTCGGGCGGCCCGCCCCCGACGCCGCCGGAGACAAAGAGCATGACGGTTCGGCCTGCCCCGACGACCGGGAGGCAGACCTGGCGTACTTGGGCCGAGGGGCCGTCGCCGCGCACGGCGGCCGCCAGCAGTGCCAGGTCGATGCCCAGGTCGGGGGCCTGGTCGAGAAAGCTCTGAATGGTGGTGTCCGGGACGGTGCTCCCGCCGCCGAGCAGCCTGGCGAGGGCCTGGTGGCGGAGCTCGGGGGGAACAGCGATCCCGCTGGTCGCTGTGGGTGGCGACTGTGCGGCAGAGCCCCCGCCCCCGCCCCCGGCCTCACCCCCACCCTCACCCCCGGTGTTCGGTGTTTTGCTGGAGTCGTCGTGTGTGCCGGTGCTGGTCATTGGTGCTCCGGGTCAAAAATCGGGCCGGTCGGCACACCCGTACCGAACCTGCCCGTTGACCGCTGCGGACATGCCACTAGACTACGCCGAACCTCAGTGCTGGATCAGCCCAGCAGGAGTCCTGATGATGCGATCGAATCTCCGCGGTGTGTGTGCCCGATTCCTTGCCGTGCTGCTTGCAGCGGTTGTGCTTGCTCCTGCGATGGGTCTTGCGCCCGAGCCCGACCCGGTCTCCAAGCGGTGGCAGCTCGAAGTGACGCCCGGCGACCTGCGGGTGGTGTATGTGAACACGCTGGACAGCTCGGGGGCGTACGTCTACTTCACCTATTCGGTGACCAACCACACCGGGGACGACCTGGAGTTTGTGCCTTCGTTTGTGCTGGCGACTGATTCGGGGCTTTCGATGATGTCGGGGCTCGGGGTGCCTTCGAGCGTGACCGATCACATCCTGCGGTCGCTTGAGCACCCGTTCATGCAGGACCAGATCGATATCCTCGGCCCGATCCAGCAGGGGCCGGAGAACGCCAAGCACGGCCTGGTGGTCTGGCCGCTGCGTGATTTCCGGGTCGATGAGATTCGGGTCTTTGGTGCCGGGTTCAGCGGCGAGACCGAGACGATCGAGCTGACCGACCCGCGCACTGGCGAAGAGGTCGAACTGATCTTCCGCAAGACGCTGATGATGCGATTTGCTTCGCCGGGTGAGATCCGGGTCGGGGAGATCGGGGACGACACGTTCCGAGTGACCGAGAAACGCTGGATCATGCGATAAACCCCGCCTAGGCTCTTTGCCCGGCGGTTGCCCTGTGTTTGAGGGGTAAAATGGCGGGAGTTGGCTTGGGATCACGTCATGCGGGGAGGCCCCGCGGCGCGAGAAACCGAAGCGGAGATTTGACTAGTTATGGCACACAAGAAAGCTGGCGGCTCGACCAAGAACGGCCGCGATTCCAACCCGCAGTACCTCGGCGTCAAGCTCTTCGGCGGCGAAGTGGCCAAGCCGGGCGCGATCATCATCCGCCAACGCGGGACCAAGTTCCAGCCGGGCTTCAACGTCCGTCGCGGCAATGATGACACGCTGTTCGCGGTCGAGAGCGGTAAGGTGGTGTTCCAGGGCCGCAAGGTGCATGTTGATCCGTTCGAAGTCGAGACACCGCGGCCGCAGTGGCTTCGTGAGTATCGTGCGGCGCAGGCTGTGAACAACTGAGAGCGCCAGAGGTTTGTTTGATTGATGAGCGCCGGGTGAGCCCGGCGTTTTTTCATGCGTGCGCGGAGGTCTTGCGGGATTGTTCTTTGCAAGATTGAAAGTGACGCGGTGTTTTCGGTTTGCCAGTGTGTCGCTTTGTCCCCTCGCTTGCGCGAGGGGCTCTACAGAGCGCAGACATAGAGCCCATCGCGCAAGCGAGGGGACAACCAAGCGAGGGGACAACAACGATCACCGGGCACATGGGAACTCCATGGCGTGAGAAGTCGGGTTCGTCGCTCTTTGTGTGATTCAAAGCCGGGAGGAGGATCAGGCCGTTGCAACCCACGCCTGGAGTTCGGGGGCGATCAGGTTGGCAAACCCGTTGCAAAGCTCGATGAGTTCGGGCAGCGCCTCGGGCTTGAAGCCCTTTTTGGCGGCACAAACGAGTTGGCCGTGCCCGAGGTGGAACGTCGCCCACTTCGGGGCATCGACGAGCCACTCTTGCATTTCGGGGCTGAGCACGAGTGCGGCAAAGTCCTCGTCGTCGGCTTTGACGAACCAGCGTTTGTTGAACTCGTCGCTTTCGAGTTTCAGGTCGCCTTTGCCGAGCATGTCGGCGATGCGATGGCCCAGGTTCTCCGGCGTGAGCTTGAGGAGCGGCCAGGTGGTCGGGCAGGGCATCGCCGCGAGGGTGTGGACGACCTGCATGGCGCTTTGTCCGGTGCTGACGACGTAGGTGTGCTGGAGGAGCGTGAGCGGGGTTTCGCCGGCTGGGTCAGCCGCGATCCAGACCAGCCCCTTGCTGCCGGTGCGGAGCTGGTCGAGGTGCTTGAATGGGGCGAAGATCGCGTCCTTGTCGTCGTGTTTGGTCATGCGGTGGTGGACGAGCCCGTGCTGGGCGCAGATTTCTTCGATGGCTGTCGAGGTCTTTTTCGCGGCGTGCTTGCTCGCTTTGACGATGCTGACGATGAGGAAGAGCAGGCCGAACGCGATTGTCGCGACCACCACCACCGGAACGCGCACCGACTGGGAGGTGGTGACGGCGATCATGACCACGCCGGTCACGATGAGGACCATCGCGATGAGGACGTACCGTCGGCTTCCTTTGCCTCTCGGTTTGTTCATGGTGTTCGTCCCGCGTCGGGGGCATTCCGGATGGCAGCGACCTGTCGGAGGAGCGCCGGGACCGAGTCGAGCGGCTGCTGGGTCGCGCCGTCGGAGGCCGCGCTGGCGGGGTCGGGATGGCACTCGATAAAGAGGGCGTGGACGCCCGCAGCGGTCGCGGCTTTGGCAAGGAGCGGGGCGCGTTCGGGACGGCCGCCGGTCTGGCTGCCCGAGCCGGGGAGCTGTGTCGAGTGGGTTGCGTCAAAGCAGACGGGGGGGGAGCCTCCCTCGGCGTCGAGCTCCATGAGGTCGCCCAGGCCGAGGAAGTCGTTGACGAGCCGGTGGTAGCCGAAGAAGGTGCCGCGCTCGGTGAGCATGGTGTTGGTGCAGCCTGCTTCGGCGAGTTTGTTGACGGGGCCTTGCATCTCTTCGGGGGAGAGAAACTGGCCCTTCTTGACGTTGACCGCGCGGCGGTGTTTGGCGGCGGCGGCACCGGCGGCCAGCAGGAGGTCGGTCTGTCGGCAGAGGAACGCGGGGACCTGGAGCAGATCGACCACCTCGGCAACGGGCTCGCACTGCTGGGGGGTGTGGATGTCGGTGGTGATCGGGACGCCGAGGGTGTCTGCGACCTGGGCGAGTTGTTTGAGCCCGGTTTCGAGCCCCGGTCCACGGGGTGAGCCGATGCTGGTGCGGTTGGCTTTGTCGAAGCTGGCTTTGAAGACGAACGCCAGCCCCAGGTCTCGGCAGGTGTCGCGGAGGGTCTGGCCGACCTTGACAGCGAGTTCGACCGATTCGAGCACGCAGGGGCCGGCGATGATCGCCAGGGGCTTTCCGGGACCAATCTCGACGTCACCGATTCGGCAGGTTCTGCTCATGGAGCAAGGGTACGCCGTGCGGCGGGGTGGTCCCTACTGTTGGGCTGTTCGGGCGGGTAGCTCAGTTGGCTAGAGCATTCGCTTTACACGCGAGAGGTCCCGGGTTCGAGTCCCGGCCCGCCCATTTCTGCACACCTCTGCTTTCAGGTCCCGGCTTGTGTGCTTGGGGGCACCACCCACTCGTGAACGTACTCGATCTTGCCTATGCCCTGACCGCTGTTGTGACCGCACCCTGGTGGATGCGCAAGACGCGGTCCGGATGGGCCGAGCGGTTTGCCCGGGTGCTGCCCGAGATGCCTGAGAAGCGCGAAGGTCGGCTGCGGATCATGCTGCACGCGGTGTCGGTGGGTGAGGTCAACGCGCTGCGGGAGCTTGTGCCGCTCCTGACAGGACAGGCCGACGTGGTGGTGACCGCGAGCACGGATACGGGGATCGCGCGGGCCCGTGATTTGTTCGCGGCGCGCTGCACGGTGGCGCGGTACCCGCTGGACGCTTCGTGGGCGGTGGGGCGGTTTCTTGATGCGGTGCAGCCGGACGTGGTCGGGCTGGTCGAGCTTGAGCTCTGGCCGAACTTTGTCCGGGCGTGTGCTGCGCGGGGGATTCCCGTGGCGGTGGTGAATGGTCGGCTCAGCGAGCGGTCGTTCCGTGGGTACCGACGGATCCGTCGGTGGATGTCGCCGGCGTTCGCGTCGCTCTCGGTCGCGGCGGTGCAGGACGAAACGTACGCCGGGCGGTTTCATGCGATGGGGGTGCCCAGGGAGCGGGTGGCGGTGACCGGGTCGATGAAGTTTGACAGCTCGCGGATCGAGGATGAAGTGGCCGGGGCGGCGGAACTGGCGCGGGCGATGGGGATCGACCGCGCCCGGCCGTTGGTTGTTGCGGGGAGCACCGGTCCCGGCGAGGAGGCGTTGTTGCACGAGGCGTGTCGGCGGGCGGGGGAGCTTGGGGGTGGTGATGCATCGACAATCCAGTTGCTCTGCGCCCCGCGCAGGCCCGAGCGGTTTGCCGAGGCGGCGCGGGCGTTGCCGGGGTGTGTGAGGAGGACCTCCGCGACCCCGAGCCTCGCACTTCAGTGCGGGGTTGAGGTTGACGGTGGGGGTTCTGTTCAGGAACCTTCGGTTGCACAGGAACCACCGGTTGCACAGGAACCTCCGGCTGAAGCCGGGGGCTCGGAGAGGGGGAGGGGTTCGGATATGGGGACGGGGACGGGCGGGGCATCTCGCTTTCTGCTGGACACCATCGGGGAGCTTCGGCTGGCGTATGCGCTGGCGGACGTGGCGGTGGTGGGGCGGTCGTTCTTTGGCCAGCACGGGTCGGACCCGATCGAGCCGATCGCGCTGGGGTGTGCGACGATCATCGGGCCGGCGGTTTCGGACTTTGCCGAGATTGTCGGCAGTCTGGAATCTGATTCGGGGCTGTTGCGGGCCGACCGGGAGAACCTGCACGAGGTTGTCGGGGGTTTGCTGGGTGATGCATCGGCCCGATCGGAGCTTGTTTTACAGGGTCGGGCGTGCATCCGCAGGTTGCAGGGGGCGAGCGCCCGGCACGCGGAGATTTTGCTGTGGCTGGCGGGGGGGGGGGGGTCTGGTGGGGGTTCTGGTGGTGGTGGTGGTGGGGGGGGTGGTGGGCAGGATTCGGCAGAAGTCTTGCGAGCAACGAAGAAGCACGGGAATGAGGCGCTAGAATCGCCGTCCCCGAGGGCGTAGCTCAGTTGGCAGAGCAGCGGACTTTTAATCCGCGGGTCCAGGGTTCGAGTCCCTGCGCCCTCATTGACTTGGTCGGGGGTCTTCGGTCGGAACGGCGTCGTCCCCGGCCGGTGGTACTCAAGGAGGAGGCCGACACCCGATGCTGGTGCTGCACGCGACATGGTCCGACGGATTGCTCTTGCTCTGGGGCGAGCGAGGCGTCGCACAGGGTTCCGGAGCCGAGGCGTTGGTCGAGGTCGAAGGTGGGGGGGGGGCTCACCCGTTTGCAGCGAGTTCGGCCGATCTTGCGGCGCTTGCTGAGGGCCTGACCGGGCCTCACGACCTGCATCTTTTGCTGCCGACCTCGGCCGGGCAACCACTGGCGAGCCCGACGCTGGCGCTCCATGCCCCAACAGCCCACAGCGGCACGACCGACGGCGAGGTCACGCTCGCGCCGGTTGTTGTGCCGGCGATGCGGATCCCGCCGTTGCACGCCGAGAGGCTGCTCGATCAACTCCTCGACGAAGCATCTTCTGACCACAACCTGGCGGCGGGCGATTCGCTGCGGTTCTTTGCGACTCTCGCCCGACTCGCCCGTTCGCTGGTGTGCCAGCAGCGTGTGGTGCCGATGGTGATGCAGGTGGGTGGGACCGCGTCGGAGGGGTCATGGCTGCCTTGGCTTGGGGACGAGCCTGCGTCGGGGCGGGTGGTGGCGCTTGCAAAGGCGATGCCTCCGATCGCGCGGGCGGCGGTGAGCGAGACCGACGACGATGCGTGGGCGGTGACTGATCTGGCGCTGGGTTCGGTCGCCGATGCGCTCTGCCGGGAGGCACTCCGCGAGGCGGAGATGTATGAAGCAATCGAGACGGTCAGCCCCGAGGAGGACCCGCAGGTGGCGTGGCTTTCGGGGTTGCTCGACGGGCGTTCGGCGATCCTCGCGCAGGACGAGTTCGGGCCGGAGCTGGTCCGGCGGGTGCGGGTGTGGATCGGTGGGCTCGACGACCGGGGTGTGTCCTCGGCGTGGAAGCTTCGGCTGCGGCTGGAAGAGCCGGTCGGGCTTGATGCGCTCGAGAGCGACGAGGTTGACCCCGGCGATCTGGCGTGGCAGTTGCACTTTGAGCTTCAGGCGACCGACGACGACGCGCTGATCGTGGAAGCCGAGGACGTGTGGTTGTTGCCGACCGATTCGGTCTCGATGGGCGGGCGTCGGCTTGACAACCCGCGTGAGATGCTGGTCGCGGAGTTGGGGCGTGCGTCGAAGCTCTACCCGAGGCTCGAGACCGCGCTTGCCGACACGCAGCCGACCGGGCTCGAGCTCGACACCGCGAGGGCGTACCAGTTTCTGCGTGAGTTTCGTTCGCCGCTGGTTGAGCAGGGGTTTGCGGTCGAGGCGCCCGAGTGGTGGGACCAGCCGACGATGCGTCTTGGGGCGCGGCTTCGGATCGAGAGCGGCGACGGGGAGAGCGACGCCGGGCCGGGTTCGAGCGAGACCCAGGCCGCGAAGCTCGGGCTCGATTCGCTGGTCCGGTTCGCGTGGGATATCTCGGTGGGCGAGCATGTTTTGACGCAGACGGAGTTTGAGTCACTCGCGGCGTCGAAGGCGCCACTGGTGCGGCTTGGTGGGCGTTGGGTCGAGCTGCGTCCCGAGGATTTGCAGGCGGCGTTGCGGCTTGTCCGGCAGGTGGGCGAGGGGGAGACGACGCTGGGCGAGGCGTTGCGGATGGCGTACGCCGCGGAGTCGGGCAAGCACAACCTGCGGGTGACGGGGATCGAGGTCTCGGGCTGGCTGCGCCCGCTGTTCGACTCCAGCGGGCACGCTGAGGAGATGGAAGAGATCACGCTGCCCGACACGTTCCGGGGGGAGTTGCGTCCTTACCAACTGCGCGGGGTGTCGTGGCTGGTGTTTCTGGAGCGGTTTGGTTTCGGCGCGTGCCTGGCTGACGACATGGGGCTGGGCAAGACGGTGCAGCTGCTGGCGCTGATGCTTTACGAACGGGCGGCCGGGCTTGAAGGCCAGGCCGCGGCCGGGCTTGGGCCGACGCTCTTGATTGTGCCGATGTCGGTGGTGGGCAACTGGGTCCGCGAAGCGAGGCGATTTGCGCCGAGCCTGCGTGTGAAGGTGCATCATGGGGTCGAGCGGGCGATCGGGGACAAGCTGGTCGAGCAGGTCGCGGAGTGCGATTTGTTTGTGACAACCTACGCGCTGGCCAACCGTGACCGCGAGCATCTGGAGCGTGTCCACTGGCGGCGGGTTGTGCTGGATGAGGCGCAGTTTGTCAAGAACCCGGCGACCAAGCAAAGCCAGGCGGTGCGGGCGTTTGTCGCGGCGCGAAGGATCGCGCTGACGGGCACCCCGGTCGAGAATCGACTCACCGAGTTGTGGTCGATCATGGACTTTCTCAACCCCGGGTATCTCGGCCCGGCAGCGACGTTCCGCCGGCGCTTTGCGGTCCCGATCGAGCGGTACCACGACGAGCAGAAAGGCGAGCAGCTGCGGGCGTTGGTGCGGCCGTTCGTGTTGCGTCGGCACAAGAGCGACCCGTCGATCAAGCTCGAGCTGCCCGAGAAGTTCGAGAGCCGGGAGTATTGTCACCTCACCCGCGAGCAGGCGTCGTTGTACGAATCGTGCGTGGCGCGGATGCTCAAAGCGGTGGACGAGTCGTCTGGGATGCACCGCCGGGGGCTGGTGCTCAGTTCGCTGATCAAGCTTAAGCAGGTGTGCAACCACCCGGCGCAGGCGCTTAAGGACTTTGACCCCGACGGGGGCTCGCCGCCCGACCCGGCGCGGTCGGGCAAGTGCGTCCGCATCATGGAGATGCTCGACGAGATTCTTGCGTCCGACGAGAAGTCGCTGATCTTTACGCAGTATCGGCAGATGGGGCACCTGCTGGCGCTCATGCTCCGGCACGAGTTCGGGAAGGAGATCCTGTTCCTGCACGGCGGCACAACCCAGAGCCAGCGCGAGGTGATGATCGAGCAGTTCCAGGAGATGGGGCTCGCCCGGCCGATCATGATCCTGTCGCTCAAGGCCGGCGGGGTGGGGCTCAACCTGACCGCGGCGTCGCACGTCTTTCACTTTGACCGCTGGTGGAACCCGGCGGTCGAGAACCAGGCGACCGACCGGGCGTACCGCATCGGGCAAGACAAGACCGTGCAGGTGCATAAGTTTGTGGTGCGGGGCACGCTGGAAGAACGTATCGACGAGATGATCGAGAGCAAGACCCAGCTGGCCGATTCGATCGTCGGCTCGGGCGAGCGGTGGCTCACCGAGCTCACCACCGACGACCTTCGTTCCATACTCACCCTCCGAGACGACGCGGTGGACGATATCTAATGCAACTCCCCGAGAACCCAGAAACCCCGGCGATTCCAGACAGCGCGGCGCTGCCCGAGCAAGGCCCGCCGCCTGCAAAGAGCCCGTCGCCCGATGAGGGTGCTCGGCCCGGTGGTGCTGCGACTTCTGACCAGGCGGCGTCCGAGCGGCTCGCCCCTGACGGCAAGCCCTATCGCAGCAAGGCGAACCCGCAGGGGATGTTTGATCCGCACCCGCCGCGTCGCACGCGGCCGGGCATGACGATGCACCCGCGGAAGGTCAAGAGCGGGGTGCGGGTGAAGTGGGCCGGGGCGAATGAGCCGGAGTCCCCGATCGCGCGGCGGCTGCTCGAGCTTGCCAGCCGGATGGCGGCGCCCGAAGACTTTGCCGAGGGGATGGACTACGCCAGGCGCGGGCAGATCGTGAGCGTCGAGGTCGCGGGGGTGCTGGCATCAGCGTCGATTCAGGGGCGGGCCGACCGGGCGTACTCGACATCGTTGCAGTTCTCGACCATCCCTCCCGAGGTCTGGGAAGCCGCGTCGGTGCAGATGGCGGGGGAGGCGATCTACACCGCGGGGTTGCTTGCCGGGGAGATTTCTGATCGGGTCGATGCGTTGTTTGCCAGCGTGGGGCGGCCGCTGGTGCCGGGGGGGGATGACGTCCGGGTCAACTGCACCTGCGGCCACTCGGCGGGGTGGTGCAAGCACGCGTGCACGCTCATGGCGGTGGTCGCCGACCGGGTGCAGGAGCGGGCGTTTCTGTTGTGTGAGCTGCGGGGCTCGACCGGGGAGGGGTTGCTCGATCTGATCCGCGAGCAGGGGGACGCCGAGGAGCCGTCGGCGGTCCCGACGCCGGTGTACGAGGCGCACGTGCCCGAAGCCCCGTCGGCGCGAGGGTTGCCTTTGGCCGAGTGTCTTGACCGGTACTGGGACGCGGGGCCGGGGCTCGAGACGATTTCGACGCCGATCGAGCCGCCGGCGATCAGTCACCCGCTGCTGCGGCGGCTGGGCCCGAGCCCGTTCAAGGAGTGGCGGTTCCCGTTGCTGGGGCTGCTGGCGACGTGTTATGACGTGATCGGCCAGGCGAATCTGGACCGGGAAGATGAGGCGGCGGCGGACGAGGGCTGAGTGGGCGGTGGGACGCCATGATTTCTGACCTCTTTCTCTTCCTTCGATCGCTTGCTGGAGAAACACATGCCTCCGACCAGGCCGGATGTCAAAGCGGTGTACGCCCGGGCGGTCAAACTGTTTGAGCTTGGTCGCTACGCCGAAGCCGCGACAGCCGCCGGGGCGGTGCTCCGCACGCATCCGAACCATGCCGAGACGACGCTCCTTCGTGCCAGCGCCCTGGCCCGTTCGGGCAAGCCGGGCGAGGCTCGGCGGATCCTTGCGGGTCTTCTGCGTGCCGATCCTGCCCGGCACTCTTGCCACCACGAGATTTCGCTGACCTACCTGCTCGAGGGGGATCTTGAGGCCGCCCACGAGGCGATCGGCCCAGCCCTGGCTGCCGAGCCGAGGAGCCCGCTCTTTCTGGCAGCCAAGGCCGAGCTCTTTCAGGCGGGCAGCCGCGCGGCCGAGGGGCGGGACCTGCTCGCCCCGTTGATCGAGGGGTGCAGCGGCTGGGGGGGGTGGGAGGGGAGTGTGGGGGTTGAGGGGGGGGAAGGCGGCACCGCCGATCCCCGTTGCCGGATCGTCTTTGCCGAGTTGTGTGGTCAGACCGATCAGGCCGACCGCGGGCTCGAGGCCCTCGCCCCTGTGCTTGAGACCGCTGAGACGCTTACCGCACCTCTCGAACGCCGGGCGCTCTTTGCTCATGCTGCTTTGCTCGACAAGGCCGGACAGCACCCCGAGGCCCTCGATGCCGCGACCGAGGCCAACGAGCGGGCGCTCGTCCATCGCGGCGGCCCCTTTGAGAGCGAGGCCCACACCCGGCGCATCGACGAGCTCATCACCGCCTGGGACCGCCCGGCGGTCGAGCGGGCCGCCCGGCGGTCCAACCCGTCGGATTTGCCCGTCTTCATCGTCGGGATGCCCCGCTCGGGGACTTCGCTCATCGAGCAGATCATCGCCAGCCACCCGGCGGCCCATGGTGCCGGCGAGCTTGGGCTCGTGCCGGGGCTGGTCGCCGAGGTTTGGCCCAAGGAGGGGGTCACGCTCCCGCTGGCGTTGGACCCGGGCGCGTTTGGCGGCTCGCGGGTTTCGCGGTTTGCTTCGGGGGTGCTGCGTGAGCTCCGCCGCCGGGGGGACGAGGCGGCGCGGGTCACCGACAAGAATCCGCTCAACATGCTCCACCTCGGCGTGATCGCGGCGGCCTTTCCCAACGCCCGGATCATCCACTGCCGCCGCGACCCGCTGGACACGTGCGTTTCGTGTTTCTTCCACGACTTCGTCGGCGACCTTCGTTTCACCAACCGGCTCGATGCGCTCGGCCGCTTTCACCGCGACGCCGACCGGCTGATGGCCCACTGGAAGACCGTCCTCGACCTTCCCGTGCTGGATGTAACCTATGAGGAGCTTGTCGCCGAGCAGGAGGGGGTCACGCGTTCTCTCATCGAGTTCTTAGGTTTGCCTTGGGACGGGGCGTGCCTTCGGTTCCACGAGACCGACCGCCTTGCCCGGACCGCGAGCAACCAGCAGGTGCGCATGCCGATGTACGCAACCGCGGTCGGCCGGTCGGCCCGCTATGGCAACCGGCTCGATCCGCTCCGTGCCGCTCTGGCAGTTGGGGCAGACTGACCGGCGATCGCTGCGGACCCCGGGGCGGGACACTCCGGGTCCCGG
>JAUZRR010000055.1 GCA_030950285.1 Planctomycetota bacterium
CCACGGTCTCGACGAGAGTGAGCGCGCGGGTCATGGCGTTATCTCGCTGGCAGTGGTTGTGGAGCCGGTCAGACCGGCGACGAGCGTGCGGGTTGACCGTTCGCCGGAGTGGACGGTGAAGATGTAGTCGGGGCTGCGCCCGCGTGCATCGAACCGGATCACGCCGAGAGGTGTTCCCGAGACTGTGCTTGTCAGTTCGATGGTGGTTGCAGCAGGGAGCTGCCGAGTCACCAACGCGGGTGCGTGCTGCGCGAGTCGAACCCACACCGAGCCGTCGGCCACGCGCAGCTCGACCGGTTCGCCCCGGCGGGCGATCGCCCGGGCACGCGCGTCGGCGTCGAGCACCGCCGATGCTGCACGGTCCATCGCGGCACGGTCGGCAGCCGGGGCCAGGCTCGCCGCAACCACACCCACAACCAACGCAAGCAGCACGACCACCGCCAGCGATTCGATGAGCGTGAACCCGCGAGCATCACACAGGGGTGGAGTGTTCATTCCTTATTCCCCCGCAGGCTGACCGAAGAGAGGTCCGCGTCCTCGTCCTCGCCCCCGAGCTGGCCGTCGGCCCCGTAGCTGACGACTTCGTAAGGGTGGCCATCCGGGCCGGGCGTGATGTAGATGTAAGGCCGGTCCCATGGGTCCAGCAGATTGTCGGCCGGCAGGTAGTAGGCACTCGTTGGCGAGGCGTTGGCCAGCACACTCAGCCCGGTCTCGAGATCGGGCCAGGCGCTCGTGTCCATGCGGTAGACCTCGATCTTGCCGACGATCTGCCCGATGCCGGTCTTGGCCAGCTCGTGCTTGCCCTTGCCGAACGCGCCGGAGAACCCGATCGCGAGCGTCGCAGCGAGCAGCCCGAGGATTACGACAACGGCGAGCACCTCGACCAGTGTCATGCCGTGGGGGGTGGGGCGGGTGGGGCGGGTGAAGTGTGCGGCAGCCAGACGGTTGGGAGCGGTGTGTGGTTCTAACAACGTGGTACGGCTCATGCGATGATCTCCTGCAACTTGAGAATCGGCAGCACCGCGCTCATCACCACGATCCCGATCAGCGTGGCGAGCATCAGGATCACCGCGGGCTCAAGCAGTGACGCGAGGCGGTCGATCGACCGTGCCGCCGAGCGGTGCGACCGCTCGGCCAGCTTCGAGAGGATCTCGGGCAGCTCGCCGCTGGATTCACCGATCGAGATCAAACGCCTGCATTCGTCGTCGAACCAGACCGGATCGGGGAGTGATTCTGACAGGCTGCCGCCGCGCTCGATCGAGGTTGCGGCCTGTTGCAGCGCACTGCCGAGAGAACCGCTATGGCCGATCGCAGCACTTGGGGTTGAGCTGGTGGGGGTGGTGGGACTCGTGGGGGTGGTCGTGGGGGTGGGGGTGGGGGTGGTCAGGGAGGTCAGCCGCAGGGCGTCGACCACCGGGACCCCGGTGCGGACCAGTTCGGCGATGCCCGCCCACGCCCTGGCGAGGGCGAGTCTTCGGGCGAACCCGGGCACGATCCTGCGCGTCCAGAGCGGCAGAAGCCCGGCCCGCCCCAGCCTGCCGAGCAACACCAGAGCCCCGACCGTTGCGAGGATCGCGACTGCTCCAAGAAGCACCCCGTGCCGCAGCAGACCCTGCCCGAACGCCATGACCGCCAGTGTCAACCGCGGCGGCTCAACACCCGCGTCGATCAGGATCGTCGTGAGGTCGGGGAGGGTCTTGACGCTCAGGAAGATGACCACGCCGATCCCGACAACCGAGACCACCGCCGGATAGGTCAGCGCGCTGGCGAGCTTTGCCGCGAGCGCCCCGGCACGCTCCTGCCGCTGGGCAAGGGTCTCCAGCACGCTCGGCAGCTCGCCCGACGCCCGGGCGGCGCTGACCATCGCGACCTCGGCCGGCTCGAACCACCAGGGATGGTGCTGCATCGCCTCGTCGAGAGCTGCGCCCTCGCGCATCGCTTCCCGCAGTTCGACCAACATGGTGCCGGTCGAGCGGTTGGTCCGGCCGCCCAGCAGCGTGGTCACCGCGTCGACGATCGGCAGCCCGGCCTGCAGCATGGTGGCGAGGCTGTCGTACAACTCGGCCTTGGCCCGCACGCGGCGGGAGCGGGTGTGCCGTTGCAGCGCTCGCGTGAACGGCGCGAGCACGTTGCGGGCTCGATCGGGCACGACGCTCTTCCGGTGAGCGGGCTTTGCCTCGATGACTTGCAGGCCTGCGCGGCGGAGCGATGCCCGCAGCGCAGCGGGAGACTCGGCCGCGAGTTCACCAGCCAACGGGCCGGACGGCTCTGCACTCGGCTGCAGCGGCACGGCTTTGTAGCGGTACACCGTCACCCCAGCCCCCCGACCACACGCTCGAGTTCGGTGCGGGTGGTCAGCCCGGCCTCAACGAGCGCATCGGCTTCCTGTTCGAGACTCCGTACACCTTGCGAACGCACATGCTGCCGGATTGATGAGGCGGATTCGCCGCCGGTGACAAGCGCACGCAGCTCGTCATCGACTGTGATGAGCTCGAAGATCGCCGTGCGGCCGCGGTATCCGGCGTGCAGGCAG
The DNA here is from genome assembly GCA_030950285.1 of Planctomycetota bacterium. GTDB lineage: Bacteria > Planctomycetota > Phycisphaerae > Phycisphaerales > UBA1924 > PNC22. The sequence continues at coordinate 2,534 of JAUZRR010000055.1, forward strand.
GTTCCGCAACCGTTGCCGTTGCATTGCTGGTGCGTAAGACGCAGCAACCGCTGGGCGAGCACCGTCGAGACCGACGACGCGACCAGGTACGGCTCGACGCCGAGATCAAGCAATCGGGTGACCGCCGAGGGCGCGTCGTTGGTGTGGAGGGTTGAGAACACAAGGTGCCCGGTGAGGCTCGCCTGGATCGCGATCCGTGCGGTCTCGGCGTCACGGATCTCGCCGACCATGATCACGTCGGGGTCCTGCCGGAGGATGTGGCGGAGGCCGCTGGCGAACGTGATGCCTTTCCTGGTGTTGACCTGCGACTGGCTGATCGCGATCCCCGAGGTGGCGAGTTCGTACTCGATCGGGTCCTCGATCGTCATGATGTTGAGCCCGCCGCCCATGTTCTGTGCGTTCTGTTCGTTCTGCTCGTTGTTGCCGTGGAGTGTGGTGGAGTTTCCCGATGCGTTCCGTGTCGCGAGCCAACGCAGCGTGGTGTAGAGCGTGGTCGTCTTGCCCGAGCCCGTCGGGCCGGTGACCAGCACAATGCCGCTGGCCCTGCCGGCGCAGTGCAGGAAGCGGGACTCGACACGCTCGGGCATCCCCAGCGAGGCGAAGTCGTCGAGCCCGGGGCCGTGCCCGACATCGAGCAGCCGGACCACCGCGCGCTCGCCGTAGCTGGTCGGCAGCGTGCTGATTCGGAGGTCGATCGATCGGCCCGATCCGATCACCACCGTGGCCCTGCCGTCCTGGGGGATCCGCCGCTCGGCGATGTCCATGCGGCCCATCACCTTGATCCGGCTCACGATCGCGGGTGTGAGCTTTGGGGTCACCTCACGGACCGTCTGCAGCACGCCGTCGAGGCGGTACCGCACCAGTGTGCGGTCGGCCAGCGGCTGCACATGGATGTCGCTCGCGCCCCGGCCGAGCGCCTCAAAGACAATCGCGTCGACGAGCTTGACCACCGGACCCTTGCCCTCGGTCGAGAGCAGGTCTCGGTCGGCGAGTTGCAGCAGCCGTTCCACGTCGGTGCTGTCCTCGGCGGGGTCTGCCGTGGTGATAACGGAGGCGTTGTCTTGCACCGAGGCGTAGGCGGTGTCGATCGCTTCGGCAACAGATTGCTCATCACGGACGACCGGCTCGATCGCGGTGCCGAGCCGCACACCAACGTTGAACACCGCAGCGGGGTCTGACCGTTCCGCGACCGCGAGGTACTCAACCCCGTCGTAGTGCCCTTCGCTCAGGATCAGGTGCTGCCGCGCAAAGTCACGCGGGATGAGCCGCAGGAACGCCTCGCTGGGCAGAGAGCTCCGCTCTTCATCTGTGTGACTGGCAACCTCGGTCATCGGATCAGCCTCGGCTGAGGCTCCGGCCACCCGTCGTCGATCCCGGTCTCGGTCAGCCGCAGATCGCTGAGGTTCTTGAGCCCCTCGAAGTCTCGGTCCCGCAGGATCGTGGGGCGGATGAACACATAGAACCGCGATCGGCTCCCCGACTTGCTGCGGTTCTTGAACACCTCACCGAGCAAAGGAATATCGCTCAGGAAGGGGATCCCGGTCTCGGCGTAGCCCTCGGTGGTTAGCTCGATGCCGCCCACCGCGATGGTGTAGCCGTCGGGGATGGTCGCCACACTGTCGATGCTGTTCTGCTGGCGGGGCGGCGGCACCGACGAGTCGGCCGCGTCGCCGACAAACGCGCTGAGCGAGATCTGGTACTCGAGCCTGAGATGATCGCCCTCGGCGATCTGCGGCCGGACGCTGACTTCTGTGCCCGCGTCGGAAGAGCCGCCGAACGAGGTTGTGGCAACCGTGTCCGAAGCATTGAGTGTCGTGAACGGCTGCTCGAGCACCGAGTTCAGGCTCGCCTGCTCGTTGCTGGCAACCAATATCTTGGGGATCGAGAGCGAACGCCCCTCGTTGAGCGATTGCAACGCCCGCAGCACGACGCTGAAGTCACCGGGGTTGAGGACGATGCCGGTGAGCCCCGCGCCGCGGTTGCCGTCGATACCCGACGCGCTCGCGCCGGTCGAACTGAGCCCAAACAACGAGCTGAGCTTGGCAACCGTGTCGTTGGGGCCGTTGATGAGCGCGTCGATCTCGACACCGAGGTCGAGCGAGTCGCTCTCTGAAAGGCTCACGATCAGGATCTCAAGAAGCACCTGCGGCCGCCGAACGTCAAGGTCTTTCAGTAATCGCTCCAGCCGCTCGAGTTCGGCGACCTCCCCGATCGCGATGATCGAGTTGGTCCCGGGATCGGCGGTCAGCTGAAGCTCACGAGTCGCGGCTTCGGTTCCGGTGGGGCGGGGCAGGAGGGCGCTGCCTGCCGACGCAGTTCCGGTGTTGCTCTCGGGTGTTGATCCTGTGACAACCCCAGAAGAGATCAGCGACTGCACAATACCAACAACCTCCTCAGCATCACGGTTCTTCAAGCGGAACGTACGGGTGGGACGACGCACGGCTTCGGGTGACTCGGCGAGCCGTTCGAGGATCGCAAGCACCCGCTCGTGCTGAGCTGGCGTCGCTGTCACCACCAGGCTCCCCGTGAGATCATCGGCAGCCACACTAAACCCGTTGTTCGATGCAGACTCTCCGAGGAGGTTCGTGAGTGATCCTGCGATCTGGGACGCGTTCATTCCGCCAGAGGAGTAGCTCACGGTCTGGTCAGCCTCCCGTCGATCGAACTGGGCGACGAGGTCTCGCCACTTTTCGATCTCTCCGGGCGGGGCGACGATGAGAATCGAACGGTTGTCTGGCCCGGCCATGATCTCGCCCCGTACGGGGCTTGCGCCAGAGGCGGCGCGTTTGGCTGTGAGTTGGGCCAGGAGTGTGACGATCCGTTCTGCGGGGAGATTGATGACCGGAACTTCAACCGGCCTGATCGCGGCGGTGTCGGATTCGAGTGAAGCGATGGCGGGGATGATGGCCTCGATGCGTGGCGAGAGATCCATCACGAGCACGTGGCGGGATTGGGGAATCGCGGTTGCGGTACCGGATGGAGAGAGCAACGGCGTAATCGACGACACAATATCGTCCAGGCTCCGGGCATCAATAGGTATCAGCACCGCCCGAAACCCTGCCGTAACCCCATTGGCAGATTCTTGATAACGGTCGAGTGATTCCATCCGGGCCAGAGAACCCGCCGTGCCGATCGGGACAACGCTCAGGGTATCGTCGTTGGCCATGTGTACGGTGGTGAATCCCTGCGCCCTGAGTAATCTGTTGGTCAAAATCCACAGATCTGTGTTATTGAGATCATTGTGCAGCCGCAGTGTCACGCTGCCGGTAAGACGGGTGTCGTATTCAATGTTCAGGCCGAGACGGTCGGCGGCAAGGTCCACCAGCCTGGGGAGCTCAACCACAGAGCGTAGTTGTGTGGCTTGGTCGGGCTGAGCGTGTGCAACTGGTATGGCAACAGCACTGATTATGCAGATATACCCAGTCGCAAGAGCTTGGTGCATGATCAGCCATTTCTTTATTGTTCATGCCCGGAACGCACAAGTGCGAGGCCAAGGCAGTACACGGACAGCGATGCAGTTTGCCACAGAATTGCCGAGTTTCTTGTTCGTAAAACTCAACTCTTCGGGTATGCTCCAGAGCGGGATTGGGGATTTGAAATGGGTGAACCGAAGGGTGTTGGGGGCGTGAATCCATCAGAGGCAACGCTGGCGTCTTGCGCCTCGTTGTGCAAGCTGCTTGGTGTGGGGACTCGTCTTGAGGTGCTGGTGTTGATCGCGGCGGAGCCCACGAGTGTGAGCGGGCTTGCCGAGTGTCTTGGATGGGAATGCTCGCTGTTGTGCTATCATCTCGGATTGTTGCGGAGGGCGGGGTTGGTCTTGTCGACGCAGGTTGGGCACACGCACGAGTACGGGCTTGGTCCGGCGGTCATCCATCACGAGCGGCGCACCGATGAGATCAGGTTGAGAGTCAAGGGCAACGACGGCGTCACGGTGGAGCTCACGCTCCCGGTGCCGTTGAACGGCGTGCTCTGCGAGCCGAAGTCTCTTCGCGCAGTTGACAACCCGGCGGCTACTCGTCCTCGAGACGCCTGAGTTCGCCGGCTGCGGGGTGATGCTCGGACGTGCTGCCGTCGGCCCATCGCACGCAGATCGAGCGGAGTTGTCCGGTCTCGGACTTCCACTCGATGATGTGGCCGGGCTCGTTTGGTGTGGGACGAGCGCGAGACGGTTCCGACGGATCGTTGTGAACGACCCTGAGCCCTTCGCGCATCTCGCCGAGGATGAACACCCGATCGGGTCCACGCTGGTAGTCGATCGAGTCTGCGAGCTGTTGAAGGCAGTCCATTGCTTGGACGCCGAGTACTGCCTGCTGGTGGTCGTGGGGTTGGAGTTCGCCAAAGGGCACAAGGGCGTCGTGGTGCTTGGTGCGGGGGTTGAAGTCTGTGGCGCACGACCACCCCGACTGCTCCATGCGGTCGCGCCAGAGGTCGTGTGCGAGTTCGGCGAGTCGGTCGATTGCGTCGGTCGCGTGCATTGGTAGCCCTTGCGCAGTCCCCACGATCGCATGAGCATAGACACTCTGCATAGTGGTGTGCAACCGGTCTGTGGTGTGGCGGTGGGCGTCACGGGCAGGGGAACTCCTTGTTTGCATTGGGGCGGTAGGAAAGAGAACGGGGGAAGGGCGGTCTGGTTCTACTCGTACCCCAGCGCGGTCCGGAGCGTGGATTGGACCCCACCGAGGTTGTTCTCGAGTCTTGCGGCAGCGGCGGCGACCTCGGTCTCGGCGTCGCACTGGGTGACCAGATGCACGGATTCGCTGTTGGGTTCTTCTTCGCACATGGCGCTGGTCTTGATGTTGGCGATGGCGTCGCGGAGGGTGGTCCACTCGGCGTCGGTACGGGCGGCGACGCGGTACTGGACCGGGGCGGGTCGGGACCGGTTGGCGTGGATGGTCTCGATCGCGGCGATCTCCCCGGCGGCGAGATCGGCGGTCGCGGCGTCGTAGAGGTGGTCGAGAAGACTGTCTCGCGCGGTCTCGGCGACGCTGAGTGTCGCTTTGGCGGCGGTGTAGCTGTCGAGGTCGTCCTGGCTTGCTTGCCCTGCGCGGACGAGCTTGCCGAGTCGGTCGGCGTCGTCTCGGGCATCGGCGACGGCTTGATCTGAAACAACCAGGGCGGTCCAATTGGTGATGGTGAGGTGTGCGAGTGTATTGGCCCCGATGCTGGCTACGTCGGCGTCGGAGCACCCGGCGGCGGCGAGCGACTCGGCGGTGATGCCGACGCGGGCGAGTGAGGCCTCGAGTTCGGGGGGGGTGGGAGCGGCGAGCATGGCCATGCGCATGCTGGTGAGGCCGGAGAAGGCCCCGAAGGAGCCCAGACCGGCGAGGGTGATCGCTCCGACCGCGAGCAGGATCGCTCCGATGGTGGTGAAAGTGCCGAGATGGAACCGCAGGGGTGGGCGTGGCGACATGGCTGGTCTCCTGGAATGCACACGGGGCCGTGTGGTATGGGTCACGAGATCGGTGTGCGTGGTGTTGGCACGCTCATATGGATACCACGCCGGGAGCCCATATCCAAGCGGAAAGGCGCAAGTATGAACGGGCATTTATTCTTTCGGGTTGGGTGGGCTGCATGGAGGAGCGTGTGTTGGGCGTGTTGTTCGCAAGGAGTGTGGGACGAACAAAGGGCGTCGGCTCGGGCGCAAGAATAAATGCCCGTTCATACTTGGCGGTTTGTTCTTGCGTTGCTCCGGGGTGGATCGGTAGGGTTGCAGGGTGCGAGGGTACGCCTCGTGCTTTGGAGATCCGCCATGACGATCAATACCGCCGGTTCCACCTACACGTCTTCCAACACATCACGCACCGTTCGAGCGATGCTCGCGGCCGTGGTTGTATGCGCTGGGGGTGGAGTGTTCGCTGACGACGGGCAGTTGCTGGTGACCAACTCGGCGTCGTTGACCTCGATGCAGCTCTCGAGCGTGACACCGGTGCAGAACGTGCTGCCGCACGTGCTGCATCGTGGGGTGAACCTGGACGGCTCGGGGCGTGCGGGGTCTGCCTTTGGGTGGAGGCTGAATGCCAACTCGATCGGCGGTGGGACTGTGGGTGGTCGCTCGCTCAACGCGGTTGATCTGGTGACAGGTTCTCCTTCGGTGACGGCGATTGATCTGTCTTTGCCTGCCAAGCAGCCCTGGGTTGTGGGTCGGAGCTTTAGCTCGCGGCAGGACAGCGGCGGGCACCTCGACAGCGACGGGTATCAGGGCCGGAACTGGTTCCAGATGAGCCAGCCGGAGCTGGTGTTCGAGGACGAGGCGGCGGACGCGGACGATCTTGTGTACCTGGTGTATGGGGCGGACCGGTACATCGAGTTCCGGCGTGTGGCGTTGGACTTGGGCGGGTACAGCTCGACGGAGTTCCGGGCGGTCAACGGCGCGGCGGGGGTCTTGGCGTTTGTTGATGGCGGCGGGAACGCCGATGAGTGGACCTACCACGACCAGGCGGGGAACACCGCGGTGTTCTTCGGCTTTGATGGTGACGCCTCGCCCTGCGAGGGACAGCTCTGGAAGGTAAGCGATCCCGGCGGCAACACGGCGTATGTCGGTGACAGCTCGACGGCTTCGACGGCGATCTCGAACGGGTACGATTCGAACGGGCGGATCGAGTTCGCCTACGACTCGGTGGACCGTCGGTACAGCTACACCTACTCGACGATCGATAGTGTGAAGCGGCTGACGGAGGTGAAGGCCGAGACCAAGACGGGCGGGACGTGGGCGAGCCCGACGGGATTGAGCGAGGTCGGGAAGGTGGCGTACGGCTACTACCAGACCGGCGACAACACCTATGGGGACAACGGGAACTTGGAACTGGTGACGGTGACGACGCCGCTGACCGATTCTGGGATCAGTCTGGACGCCAAGACCTACTACCGCTACTGGAAGGGGACGTTCGACGACTCGACGAACCCGGGGTGGTCTTACGCGTTGCAGTACATCGTGGAGGCCGAGGCGTACCGGCAGGCGGACTGGTCGGACGCGACGTTCGACGACGATCCGCAGTCGTTCACCGAGACGGTTCTGAAATCGTATGTGGCTTCGGCGTTCGAGTACGAGGATCGTGACTCGATGAACGATCTGTACGGCCGTGTGGACAAGGCCTGGTTCAACGGCGAGTGCGGGTGTTCGGGCGGGGTGAACGGGACGCACGAGTTCACCTACGAGACACAGACCAGCGGCACTTGGACGTCCGGCTACGACACGGCTTGGAAGTACCGCGCCGTGGTGAAACGTCCGGACGGGACCTATGTCACACAATACTTCGACGAGGTCGGGCAAGCGCTGAGCAAGGTCATCACCAGTTCCGTACCCGGCACCGGCACGCCGGACACCTGGGCGACCAAGGTGGTGCGTGATTCGATGGGGATGGTGACGCACGTGCACACGCCGGAGAACGAGAACGGGTACACGCACGACTCGGGCGGGAACCCGGACGGATCGATCACGTCGGACACGTCCGACGGGTTGATCATGTATTACCCACGTCAGGCGACGGGCGATGAGTCCGGCCTGCTTGAGGGGCAGCGCTGGAAGGACGGGACCAGTGTCGCCGATGGGAGTTCGACGTGGTCGTGGTCGATCACCAGGGCGCTGAAGACCGCCTCGATCGGGACAAACGGCACACTCAACTCGCCGTACATCCTGAAGCGGAAGCAGTACTCCTCGTCGTCAACGAGCAAGGGGACGCTCGACTCGACGACGGCCGCAGAATCGACCGTGACGGTGTTCGGCGGCGATCCGTTGGTGACCGAGTACATGGAGCGTGCCAACGTAAAGGTGGGCACCGGCGAGAACGGTTCGGGGTCTGTGAACTCCGTGGTCATGCACTTCAACGACGACGGCACGGTCGAGCTCACCAAGAGCGCGACGGGGATCATCGGGTACCGCAAGTACAACAGCTTTGGATTGACCGAGTCGGCGGTGGCTGATGCCAACACGACGACGTTGGACACCGCCGGGGTGACGATCCCAAACTCGGGCTCACCGGACTTTGATCCTTACGACTTCGCGCATCGGGGCACGCCGTTGCATCAGGAGACGACGTACACCTACGACGCGCAGGGGCGTGGCGACGAGACGACCGCACCGGACGGCGACGTCTCCAAACGCTACTTCTCAAAACTCGCTGACGGGCGGATGGTCTCGATCTCGATCCCGAAGGTTGACGGAACCACGTTCTACGGCCCGGCGAGCTACACGGTGAGTAATCTGGCCGGGAAGGCCGAGTTCAGCGGGACTATTGCGCTCTCGACCACAACCACGGTGTTGACCAGCTGGATCGACGAGACCAAGTCCGACCCGATCGAGGCGTTGGGGGTTGGTTCGCTCAGCGGCGTAACGGTGAGTGTGTACAACGAGACCGGCGGGACGATGACCGAAACGCGGATGTACTTCGAGATCCCGGGCTCTCCGGACTATCTGCCGGGAACCGACGGGACCAACTACGACGCGACGTTCTACGGCTACGACGACATGGGCCGCCGCTGGCGGGCCAAAGACGCGACGGGAACTATCGGCCGGACGGTGTTTGATGATCTTGGGCGTTCGATCGAGCGGTGGACGGGGACCAACGACAACTCCTTCAGCGGTGGTGAGTCTTCCGGCACGGACAACATGGTGAAGGTCTCGGCGAGCGAGTACGACTCGGGCAACGACGGCGGCAACGGGCTGTTGACCAAATCCACGCTCGACCCCGACGGCAACTGGGGGACGACGGCAGACCAGCGGGTGACCGAGTACCTGCACGATGCGCGAGGCCGGACGATCGTGACACTCGGCCCGCAGGCCCCGTACTCGCTGGTGAAGTACGACGAGCAGGGGAGGGTGCTTGCCGGCGCGAGCTACACGTCGAGCACGGGGCTTGACGTGGGTGACGATCCCGAGTCCCTGGCGACCAACCGCGTCAGCCTGTCGAAGTCGGTCTACGACGCGATGGGCCGGAGTTACGAGAGCCGTGTGTACCAGATCAACCAGTCGACGGGAGCGATCGAGCAGGTCAGCTCGAACGACAAGCACCTGCGGACGCTTGTCTGGTACGACCCGGAGGGCCGGGTGATGAAGACGGTTGGGCAGCAGACCAGCAAGACGCGTTACGACCGGCTGGGGCGGGCAACGCACCGGTTCGTGCTGGCCAATGACAACGACACGCAATACGGGGACGCCTCGGCGACGACCGCGATCTGGGACTCCGACGACTACGAGACCAGCGTCGCTGGCGACAAGGTCGCGACCGAGAGCCAGACGGCGTACGAAGCCGACACAGGCAGGGTTCTGATGAGCGTCTCGATCGAGCGTGACCATGACGACTACGGCAGCGGGCAGACCAGCGGCGAGCTCGACTCCAACGCCGACGGGGATGCTCTGCTGGTGACGGCGGCGGACCTGTCAGGCCGCGCCCGGATCACGGCGATGTGGTACGACGACCTCGGGCGGGTGGTAGACACGGTGCGGTACGGCACCAACGGCGGTGCCAACTTCGACCGTGATCCTCTCACGGTGCCTGCACGCTCGGACACGGCGCTGCGGACGACCATCACCTACAACGACGACGGCACGCGGCTCGAGGTCGAGGACCCCGCCGGGACCAAGACTCGCTGGGAGTACGACGATGCGCGGCGGGTGATCGCGACGATCAGCAACTACGTCAACGGCACGCCCAGCTCGGCGACCGGCGACGACGACAACATCGTCCGGCAGGTCTACACCGACGGCTTGCAGACCAAGCTCTGGGTGGACCTCGACGGGGACAATGTCGAGGACACCGACGACCAGGTGACGACGTACACCTACGGCGTGACCACGACCGACACCCCCGGGGCTTCGTCGGCGCACTCCGGGCGTCTGTTGCGGCAGGTGAACTACCCCGACTCGACTTTGGGCAGTGATGTTGTGCGCTTTGGCTACGACGCGCTGGGGGCGCAGGTCTATACAGAAGACCAGGCGGGCACGACGATCGAGACCGACTACGACACGGCCGGTCGGCAGCTGCACCGCCGCGCGACCGACACGGGCACGGGCATCGACACCGACGTGCTGCGGATCACGATGGCCTACACCAAGCGCGGGCAGGTTGATACGGTCACCCAGTACGACAACGCCGCCGCGGGCTCGGGCACCATCGTAGACGAGGTGCAGTTCAGCTACGACCAGTGGGGGAACGTCTCGAAGTTCGATCAGGACTGGAACTCGGCGATCTCGGGCGATTCGGTGGACGTGGACTACACCACCGCGCTGCGGCAATCGCAGGGCTCGGGGGTCTACCTCGCGCTCCGTGCGACGGGCATGACTCTGCCCGACGGCACCAGCGTGACGTTCGCCTACGATAGCGTGAACGGTCGTCACGACAACCGTCTGAGCCGGGTGAGCCGGGTGGTGGTCGGCGGGACGGCGGTTGCGCGGTATGAATACAGCGGGGTGGCGAACCTCATGGGCACCGAGCTGCTCGAGGCCGACCTGCTCTACACACGGTACAACACCAGCGGCACGGTCGATCGGCTCGACAACTTCGGCCGCGTGACCGACGACATCTGGACCCGGGGCATCGACACCGGCGCTCCGGCCGGCTACGAGTATTACCGCGACTTCTACGACACTGACATCGGCTGGAGCCGGTCGAGCAACATCGACCTGGTCGAGGACAACGTCTACCCCAACTGGGATGTCGCGTACACCAACGACGGGCTCGAGCGGCTGACCCAGGCCGAGCGCGGCGTGTGGGGCGGCAGCTCGATCACCACCACGGTGCACGACGAGTTGTGGACTCTGAGCCAGACCGGCAACTGGGAGCAGTACCAGCTCGACCTTGATGGTAACGGCGTCTTCACCGGCACCAACGAGCTCGACGACGATCAGACGTTCAACGTGGTCAACGAACTCACCGCGCGTGACACCGACAACAACGGCACCGACAACTACACACTCACCTACGACGCGGCCGGGAACCTGACCGACGACGGCAAGGACTACGAGTTCATCTACGACGCCTTCGGGCGCTTGGTCGAGGTGCAGAACCAGAGTCAGCAGACGGTCGCCGAGTACACCTACAACGGCCTCGGGTACAGAACCGGCTGGCACTACGACGTGGACGGCGACGGCAGCGTTGAAGCCAACACGGTCAGCAACACCGAGGATCCGTGGTTCCAGTTCGTCTACGACGCGCGTTGGAGGCTAACAGCAAACTACCGAGCCAGCCACTACAGCGGCGGTGGGGGTTGGACGATCGACGCCGATCCCAAGGAACAGTTCGTGTATCACAACGCGGGGCTTGCGGGAACCGGTGGAAGTTCGTATATTGATGCGGTGATCCTTCGTGACCGAGACGCGAACACCGCCTGGGAATCCCAGGCCGACGGCACGCTCGAAGAGCGGGTCTATTACTGCCAGAACTGGCGGGCCGACGTGGTCGCGCTGATGACCGATGGCGGCGAACTGATCAACCAGGTGCGCTACGACCCTTACGGCGTGCCGTTCGGCATCGCCAAGACCGACCTCGACGCCGACGGCGATGTGGACAGTGCCGACTACACGAAGTACTTAGGTTACTACACCGCGAGCACGATGCCGTACGCCGACTGGAACTGGGACGGCACCAAAGACACCGCCGACATCACGGCCTATCTCAACGACAAGAACGCCGACGCCGGACTCGGCAGAGGCGATCCGAGCTACGCCTACGGCACCGCAGGCGGCGCGAACAGAAAGGCGTATGCGGGGTATGAGATTGATCCGGTGCTGACCGGGAGTGAAGGGTGGGAAAGTGTGTACCACGTCAGGAATCGGGTGCACCTTAGCCAGTTGGGCAGGTGGACGAGGAGAGATCCGCTGGGGTATGTCGATGGGATGAATTTGTATGGGTATGCATCGTCCGGACCCGCTTCTGCTCGCGATCCTTTTGGCCTGCGGCCCGCCGATGGGCAACCCGAGGATGACCTTCCAAACCGTGTCCCAATGCCAGGAGACCCACCAGAACCACGAGGGCCAGCCCTCATCCGCCCATGCCCATCTGAAGAGCCAGATCCAGGGGATGGGCGTGACCGCTGGGTTCCTGACCCGAACGCCTGGCCTGCTACCGGCGATGAGAATGACCCCCACTGCGGGCTGTCTTGCTGGCGATCCGCTGGCACGGGCACCCAGGGCGGGCAGCAGTGCTGCTACGACTCTGATGGCAGTTTGAACACAGAACCCGATTGTATGGGAACGATCGATTTGTGGGGTGTGTGTATCGGCGAAATATATGACTCATTGACAGGCAACTACTATTGCTCGCTTGGCTTATGGAGAGTGTGGAGGCACTGGATCGATGAAGTCATTCCGTATAACCGCGATCCTGCGGCATACAATGAGGCGCAATGCTGCCTCCGTTCGTGTGGTGTCCCCTCCGGTACGTCTGGGGGAGGAGGAGTCACAGACAATGATCTTCAGTATCATTGGGCCCGGTGTCGAATTGCCGTGGCTATGGGCCAGACTTTCTGTGACGGGACAAATGATTGTGACGATATCGATCGTGTATTTCGTATCCCAATGTCCACACCTGAATGGCCTGATCAGGAATTCGTGCGATAGTAATGCGGATTGTGCTACCGAGGCCCTGATGCAGCATGGATGCAACGCCCGATGAATACACGAGGATTATCACTGCGGTCGTTCTCTTGGCGGGCGAGGGCCCTAATCGTCGCCGGGCTCCTTCTCGCCGGTGGTGTCGCAGTCTTCGCGTACTTCTCCCTCGCATCCGGGAGCCTCATCGCGGCCGCTGAATCAGGTGATCTTGCGGCCGTCCAGGCGGCTCTTGCCGCCGGTGCCGATGTTGATCATACCCGCAAGCGAATCACGGGTTGGCAAGTCGGCGAGCCCATGCGTCGCGTCGAAACCGCTCTGCGCAAGGCCGCTGTCGGCGGACACACAGAGATCGTCCGCACGCTCTTGGAAGCGGGAGCCGATCCCGACATCATCTGCACGGGCGGTAGCACGGCGCTGATAGGCGCGGCTGGGAGTAACAGGCGGGGAGACCGGACCGAGATCATCCGCTTGCTCCTAGATGCCGGGGCAGACCCGATCGGACCCAGGTCACGCGGAAGAACCGCACTGGAATGGGCCATCGTGCGCGGGGAGTACGAGTCGGTGCGCCTTCTACTTTCTGCCTCCAGAACTGCGGGGCTGCCCGCGGATGTCGAGAGCCGATTACTCTCGTATGCTCAATTCCGGCAGGACGATCTGCAGCACCTCGTGGTCAAACTGCTGAGTATCGATGATGCCGAGAGCGAAATCCAGCGCGCCGCACGCGCCGGCTCTGCGAGTGATCTCCTGAAACTCCTCGAATCCGGGGCAGATCCCGACACCCGAGACGATGATGGTTGGACTCCCCTCCACTGGGCAGCCGGCATGGAGGGCGATGGGCCGCGCACGCGCGTCCTGCTCGACGCAGGCGCCAACCCCAACGCCGTGACGGACGGCGGCTTCACGCCCGTCATGGCCGCGACCCAGACAGGTGATTTGGCGCGCGTCCGCATGTTGCTGGATGCGGGGGCGGATCCGAATGCTGTTGACAAGAATGGCCGGTCCGCGCTGCACATCGCCGCGTGGCGTGCGGGTGAAGACATGATCCGGCTTCTGCTGCAGGCCGGCGCGAACCCCGACATTCGGAACAGCTCGACGCAGACACCTGCCGATGTAGCTGACGCACGCCGACGTAACCTCGGCGAGGATGTGACGAGCGCATTCAATGCTACCGACGACTCTTGATGAGTGACTGGCCCGTGGTGTTTCGTTTGCCAGCCGAGGCTGCGAACAGGCAAAGTGCTTCGTTTCGAGAATCTCGACAGGTGGCACTGCTCCCACACCCTGTGTCCCGGGTAATTGGCTGCTGTCTGGTTTTTTCGGGTGCCGAGTGAGAAGGATGCGTCGGTAAGTTTTGCGCTGGGCCGGGGGCGTCTTTGTTTGGTCGGTCGGACACGACGAGATCGGAGCACCCGAACGGCTCCCGGCAACCCGGTGCCTTCTCGGACGAGCCTATAAAAACAATGATTGGAGCCCGCTCGTTCATGGTGTCCCGCGTTTCGTGCGACGAAACGGGTGAATCGTCGAGCGAATCGGGCGAATCGTTGGACGAAACGGGTGAATCGTCGGACGAATCGGGCCAATCGTCGGACGGAGAGGCTCCTTCGCGCGACGAAGCGACGCCTTCGTGCGACGGAGAGGCTCCTTCGTGGAACGAATCGACTCCTTCGCGCGACGAAGAGGCTCCTTCGCGTCACAAATCGCCGCCTTCGCGCCACGAATCGACGCCTTCGTAGCGCGAATCGACGGCCTCGCGGCACGGGAATAACTCCTTCGGACGGAGCGTGACGTTCGCCTACGACAGCGTGAACGGTCGTCACGACAACCGTCTCAGCCGGGTCAGCCGGGTGGTGGTCGGCGGGTGGCATGGCCACAGCTTTGGGTGGCCATGACGAGAAGTCAGCCATTACAGCACATGGACGATCGACGCCGATCCCGTAGTGTTCCAATACTCAGCCGCGCCCAGAAATGGCGAGTTCTTGGCGTTTCAAGTACTTCCGACACGCACGATCGGCGGTTCCTCGGCCGACATGCGCAGCAGGCAACTGCGAGATTGTGCCTGGATGGGATGTGTCAGTAGCCGGGCGGCAGTCAAGCGGCACGGTGGTACGAGCGGAGGATGCCGCCGAGTCGTTTGTGAGACTCGACTTGCATCACCGGCCCTGTCTCTGCTTCGCCATCGATGAGGCGATTGTCCAATCCCTGATGATTACGTTCCAGGTGATAATGCTCGGCGAACTCTTCCACAGCCATCCTCAGGTGCCGCTCACCGATGGGGATGATCTTCGAGAGACACTCCTCCTTGATCGAGCGCACGAACCGCTCGGCGTACGCGTTGAGGTTGGGGCTTCTCGGCGGAGTCCTGATCGACTCGATGCCAGTGGACTGTAGCAGAGCCTGGAACTGCTCTGTGAACAGTGAGTCCCGGTCGTGGATAAGATAGCGGTGCTTGAGCAGGAAGCTGAGCTGCCTTTCAGATACGCCCATCCCACCGCATCATTGCATAGAGGGCGGACTCGATTCTGGAGGCAGGTCAGGACTCGCGTGCAGTCCCGCAATCCCACGAAAGCGCACCTGCTAGGTGGTTTTACGGGCCTCTGGGAACCGGATGAAGAACTCGGTCTGCCGCCCGCAGCGTGGGCAGCGGCGGGGCTCTGGGGGGTCCTGGGGCTCTTGGGCGTTCCAAATGCTCCCGACGGCCACCGGCACCTTGACCTCGAAGACCGCCCTTTCGGCCCCCGAGCCGCACTCGGGGCAGGCTTTGCGGGTGCCTTTCTCGAGGCGGGCGATTCGGCGGGCCAGCGCCCTACCCATGGTTGGCCTCCAGCAGGATGAGCTTCGAGACCCGGCCGCAGAGTCGGCACCCCTTGGCGTCTTCCCGACGCTGGCCGTTCCGCTCGTTGACGAGGCTCACGCACCCGAGCCCCGCGCAGCCGGGGCAGGCCCCGCTCGCGCGTTTGGTCTCCAGTCTCTTCACCCTCGCTGCCAGCCTCACCGCAGCACCCCCTCTTCCTCGCGGTCGGTCTCCAGCGCCTCGATCCGCGCGGCCAGATCATCAAGCTCGATCGACTCGCGGCCGAACTTCAGCATGGCGGTCGCCGCCGAGACCTTCGCGGCGTTGGGCGCGCCGGCGTCGGCCATGATCTTGGCGAGGGTGGTGACGGCGAGACTCGCGTACCGCTGGGTGAGGGCGATTGCTTGATCGAACGCCTCGCGCCGCGCACGCCGGTACTCGCGCATGAAGTTCTCTTCGTGCATCCACTTGTGGAGGGTGCGTTGTCCTACGCCTGAGGCCCGCGCGGCGGCCGCCACGCTGGTCTCGTTGATGAGCGCGACGATCGCATTCTCCTGGTTGGGCGTGAGGTCGCTGGCCATGAGGGCGTTACGCATCGGGCACCTCCGGAAGCATGGCAGGGGAACACCTTGCGTGTCTCGGGGCAACCCTGATGAATCTCGGAAACATCTGCAAAAGCAGGCCGAATCGCCTTGCATGTTCGCCGGAATCATGGCTTATGTGTGTCACCCGGCGGGTGTTCCGCACGGGACAAGGAGTACGACGATGCAGATTACGACGATCACGGTACGGGGCGGCGCGGGGCACTTCGCGGAGATCGCGATTGAACGGCGAGACTCGGAATCCGTGGTCGCCATCGAGATCATCAAGCCCGACAGCAACACGATGCGGCGGGCTCCGGCGGACGACCGCAAGGCGCTGTGGGACCTCGCGGCGGGTGTCCAGGAGACCCTGGACGGGGTGCGCGGGGCGGGCGGCGACATCCGCGACTACTTCGAGCTCATCGAGCGGGTCGCCAACGTCTGACCACCACGCGGCCGCGCGGGGAACCGGGCGTGCCTCGATTCCACACCAACCCACCAGATCAAGGAGATCACCATGACGAAGAACGAGACGCTGAGGCAAGACCTGATCGAGGACCTTGAGGCCGACCTCGCCTACCACGAGCGGCACGCCGAACTGATCCGAGCGCGGCTCGCGCGGACGATCGGGACCAACACGGTTCCCGCAGGATGCGCCTGCCCCGGGTGCGGGGAACGCGACGCCGACCGGCTCGTCTGGATCGGCGACGAGGGTGATCGTGTCCGCTGCGATCGCTGCGGACTCACATTTGATCCGAACGCCACCAGCTGACCCCCACGACCACCACGACCCCCACGCGGGTGTGCGGGAGACCGTGCGCCTCGCGCTTGAACGCCCACCACCAAGGAGACCGCCATGACCGAGCAAGAACTTCAGACCGCCCTGCACGAGATCATCGACGCGATGCTGGAATGCCGCAAAGGAAGCGGGGGCGAGCCGAGCGAGGAGATGGACGACCTCGCCGATGCGTTGGACGGGGTCGAGAGCGTCACAAACTTCTACGAGGCGGGCGTGCTGACCCACAACAAGGGGCTGGTCATCGAGTTGGAGGACGGGGGCGAGTTCCAGATCAACATCCTCCGCAGCCGCTGAGCCTGACCACGCGGGTGTGCGGGAGACCGCGCGCCCCGCGCTTGACCGCCGCGCTGTGCGGCGGGGTATTGACAACCAGCCAGGAGAATGACCATGGCAACGCAGACGAAGAAGACCACGAAGAAGGCAGCGGCGAAGAAGCCCGGCCTGTCGGCCACAATGAGGAAGGTCGCGGCCGAGGACCAGGCGAAGGCCGCGGAGCGCGCGAAGGCGTCCGGCGAGACCGTCCCCGCCAAGACCCCCACGAAGGCCCCCACGAAGGCCCCCACGACGCCGCGTGCCGCGAAGGGCGGGAAGAAGGCGGCAACGACCCCAGCCAAGCCCAAGGCGGCGACACGGGCCAAGACCGCGGCCGCGCGGGGCAAGGCCCACCCCAAGCCGGAACCGGCGGCCGCGAAACGCACCAGCGCGATCGATGCCGCGGCGCAGGTCGTTGCTGAGCACGGCGGCGAAATGAGCGCCCGGGAGATGGTCAAGGCGATGGCCGACAAAGGCCTGTGGTCGAGCCCCTCGGGCAAGACCCCGGACGCCACCCTCTACAGCGCGATCACCCGGGAGATCAGCGCCAAGGGCACCAACAGCCGGTTCAAGAAGACCGGCCGGGGCAGGTTCGCTTGCAACAGAAAGCGGGACTGAGCCGTGCGCGAGGAACACTTCACCCTTGACCGCCGGGGCGCGCTCCTGCGGTCGGTGACGCCAAGACGCGGCACCCCCTACGAGCACCGCTGCACGCTTGAGTCCTTCGAGGCCGTGGCCCACGCGATCGACGAGGCGGCCGCGGGATTCGTTCTGGAGGAGATCATCGCGGCCGAGGACCTGCCGTCTTCCCAGGCGGCAACGGCCATCGCGTTCTTGAAGGAGCGGGGCTGCGTGCGCGTCGAGGGCAAGCGGTCCTACCCGGCCAGCGGGTGCGTCCACCTTGACGCTATGACCGAGTATCACGCGCTGAAGACCGGCGGGTAGCCCGCTCATCCACCACCCTTCCTTGCCCCGGCGGGTGCCGGGGCTTTCTCAGTCGTGCCAGAGTTTGCGGGCACGCGCTTGGCCTTGCCATTGCTGAACCCTTCCCAGCGCTCCACAATCACATCGCAGTACGCCGGGTCGATCTCCATGAGAAATACTGCGCTTGAGCTCGCCGAGGATCCGGGTGTACCCCCAACCGGTCTCGCTGCCAATCCTGATCACGAGGTCCCGCAGCGACTGCGGCTTGCGCGGACGGCCCGGCCTGGCGCTCGGCCGGGGGATCCTGGCCTCACGCATCCACCGCCGGAACGTGTCGTAGGCGACGATCGAGATCAGGTCCCGCAACGCGGGGCCGACCCGAGCCCCCAGCTCGAGCAGCGTCCTCCGCTCGGCCTTGGTGACTTTGAGCTTCGTGCCGAGCTTCTTGCGCAGGATGCGGTTCTCGGCACGCAGGTACTCGATCTGCCTCGCCAGATCCGCGTGCGTGGCCTGCATGAACGCGAGGTACATGGGCTCGACCAGTCTGCGCAGGTGGGCTATCACGAGCTCCTGGGGCCGGACGGGGTTTTTGGATCCCAGAGAACCGGGCCGAATGTCGCATGCAGCCCCGGTTCACCGACACCTCCGCCGACACCTGCAACCGGACACGACCGGGTGCATCCGGGACCATCCCGGGTGTCGGCCCGACCCCCGGTTGTGGCCCAGAATCGCCGATTCTGAGCCCTCAGGGGCGATAGTGGGGCGGTGCTGACGACGCTTTAGGAAAGCGATGCTCTATCCAACTGAGCTACGGGGGCTTTCTGCAAAAACACCGTGTTTTACAGCCGATTTGACTCTCGGCTCATTTGCGCCTCATGTCTAACGACACCCGTGACGACACCCGCGCGGGTGTCGTCCGCTATACTGGCGGGTGTCGCAAGGAGGCGACGATGCCACAGGATACCACCACCACCCGGGCCCCGGCCCGACCGACCGCAGCCAAACCGGCGGCGGATGATCGGCCCGCCAAGCCGTACCCGACGTTCCCGCTCTTCCCCCACCGGAATGGCCAGTGGGCCAAGAAGGTCAGGGGGCGGTTCGTCTTCTTCGGTACGTGGGTCGATCCCTTGGGGGCCCGTGACCGCTACTTCGCCCAGAAAGACGAGCTCCACGCCGGTCTCGTGCCCCGGAGGCGGCCATCGCCACCAGATCGGGCCCCGGGCTCGGCTGACGGGACGGTCGCCTCAGCGGCCGTTGACGTGCCAACGCTGCGCGACCTCGCCAACCACTTCCTGACGGCCAAGAAGCGGCAGAGGGAGTCGGGGTGACCTGCCCCGGGAATCCTGATCCAGGTTGATGCCCTGAACAGCGAGCGCAAGGCGATTGGTGCCAGGCGGAGACCGACCATCCAATCGCCAACTGCAAACGGCCCCCAACCGGGCCGCGATAACGGAAAATCAGGTGACCTTAGCAGCAGCCTGCTAATGCGCGTCCATAATGTCCGCTTCACCCAGCAGCCGAAACTCTTTGCGACGCAGGATCTGCCCGGCGAGGTACTTGTCGTCGACCGCCAGCGCGATGGTGGGGGCGCCGTTGGGGCGGATCATGAGGGGGTAGGCAAACTGGATATTCAGCTCGGCCCCGAGCAGGCTCAGGCACATTCCGCTGAGTGTGTGTCCTTTGCTGAACTCGACGACCAGGACGTCCATCGTGCAGAACGCCAGCTTGCGGTCGTGGAGCAGGTCTTTGGCAGCCGCGATGTTGTCGGTGATGAGCCTGACCACCGCGTGGTCGGCGGCTTCGTGCACACTGAGCGCGCAGATGTAGCAGTCGGGGGAATCAGCGAACGCCTCGACCAGGTCGTGCAGCTTGCCGACGCGGTTGTCCAGAAAGACGCTGACCTGCGTCACCGTCGGCGGCGAATAGCCCTGGGCGGTCTCGGTCGGCGTTGCTGCCTTGCTCATGGGTTTCCTTCCCGGCGGCGCATGCCGTGCGCCCGACCACCATCGGCCTCCCCGCAGCATAACGCCTCTGCCGTGCTCCGAAAAGAGGCATCTCGGGGTTGTTCAGCCAGCACGGGGTCTTTGTCGATGCCTGCCAAGACACAAAGAGACCCGGCGGTGTGCCGGGTCTCTGATGAATCAGGAGAAAGCTTTGGGTCCGCGATCGGCGGGGTCCCGGTCAGACCGAGAAGCTCGAGCCGCAGCCGCAGCTGCTGGTGGCGTTGGGGTTGCCGAAGACAAACCCGCGTCCCATGATCTCGTCGCGGAAGTCGACGGTGGTGCCGTTGAGGTAGAGCAGGCTCTTTGGGTCGCAGATGACCTTGATGCCGTGGATCTCGAACTCTTCGTCGGAGTCTTTTTTGTTTTCGGTGAGGTCGAGCAGGTAGCTGAACCCCGAGCACCCGCCGCCCTTGACGCCCACGCGGAGGCGGACCTTGTCGGCGTCGAGCTCCTGCTGCTCGATGATGGTCCTGATCTCCTTCGCAGCGGCCTCGGTGAGGATGACCGGGGAGTCGGTGGCGGTGGGCTGGGTGTCGGTTTCGGTCGTCATCATCCGTCCTTCGGTTGGTGTTGCTCTCTGGCCCGGCGGCACGATTGGGCGGTGCCGCTCTCAAGCATTGTACGCCCGGGTTTGCCCTGTGTTCTCGGCGAGGGTTTCGGCGGGGTCTTCGATGCCCGAGCGTCAGCTGCTGGCGCGCTTTTCCTTGTAGTCCTTGATCGCGGCTTTGATCGCGTCCTCGGCAAGCACCGAGCAGTGGATCTTGACCGGGGGGAGGCTGAGCTCTTCGACGATCTCGGTGTTGCGGATCGCGAGCCCCTCGTCGATGGTGCGACCCTTGAGCCACTCGGTGGCCAGTGAGCTGGACGCGATCGCCGAGCCGCAGCCGAAGCACTTGAACCTGGCGTCCTGGATGATGCCGTTCTCTTCGTCAACCTTGATTTGCAGCTGCATGACGTCGCCGCACTCGGGCGCGCCGACGAGCCCGACCCCGATGTCGGTGCGGGACTTGACGTCTTTCTGCGTGCCGAAGTTGCCGACGTTGCGCGGGTTGTCGTAGTGGTCGATGACTTTTTCGCTGTATGCCATGGTCTGGCTCCTCGGGCGGGTGTTGCCCGTGTGTGTCGTATCGCGGGCGGGCTAGTGGGCTGCCCACTCGATTTTGGTGATGTCGATGCCTTCGTTGTGCATGTCGTAGAGGGGGCTGAGCTCGCGGAGTTTTTTGACCCCCTCGATGATGTGGGAGGTGGCGTAGTCCACTTCTTCCTCGGTGGTCCACTTGCCGAAGCTCAGCCGCAGCGAGCTGTGGGCGAGTTCGTCGCCGACGCCGAGCCCTTTGAGCACGTAGCTGGGCTCGAGGCTGGCGCTGGTACACGCCGAGCCCGAGCTCATGGCGATATCCTTGCACGCCATCATCAGGCCCTCGCCTTCGACAAAGCCGAAGGAGATGTTGGTCAGGTGTGGCAGGCGTTTGTCGAGATGGCCGTTGATCTGGACGACGTCGAGCTCTTTGGCGACGCGGTCCTCGAGCTTTTTGCGGAGTGCGAGCAGGCGTTCGCGGTCGGCGTCCATCTCGGCGCCAGCGATCTCGCAGGCCTTGCCGAGCCCGACGATGCCGGGGACGTTGAGTGTGCCCGAGCGGAAGTTGCGTTCTTGTCCGCCGCCGTCGGTCAGGGCGTGGAGGCGGACGCGGGGCCGGCGTCGGCGGACGTAGAGCGCGCCGATGCCTTTGGGGCCGTACATTTTGTGCCCGCTGAGGCTGAGGAGATCGACCGCGTCGGCGACGACGTCGACGGGCATTTTGCCGACCCACTGGGTTGCGTCGGTGTGGAAGAGGACCTTGCGCTCGTGGCAGAGTTTGCCGATCTCGGGGATCTCGTTGATGGTCCCGATCTCGTTGTTGGCCCACATGAGTGAGACGAGGATGGTGTCGTCGCGCATCGCGTCCTCGACCATCTGCCGGGTGATGACGCCGTCCTGAGGCGGGTCGATGAGGGTGACGTCGAAGCCCTCTTTTTCGAGCCGTTTGACCGGATCGAGGACGGCCTTGTGCTCGATGGGTGAGCTGATGATGTGGCCGCGCTTGGTGCTGCCCGCGGGGGCGTTGGCGTACATGTACGCTGCGCCCTTGATCGCGATGTTGTTCGACTCGGTCGCACCGCTGGTGAAGACGATCTCTTTACGGTCGGCCCCGAGCAGGGTGGCGACCTGCTGGCGGGCGTTGTCGGCGGCTTCCTCGGCTTTCCACCCGAACGCGTGGTTCCGGCTGCCGGGGTTCCCGAAGTCTTCGGTGAAGTACGGCAGCATCGCCTCGACGACCCGCGGGTCGCAGGGAGTCGTGGCGGCGTGGTCCATGTAGATCGGCAATCGCATAAATACCTCCCGCAGCGGCCTGTTCGGCTGCTGATCAGTAGAGACTTAGAATCATTCCAGTATAGGGAGGCAAGCAAGACCCGGCAAGACCCCCGAGCGGTCTATAGAGCGGGTCTTGGGCCTGGAGATAGGTCTCGGCGGCCCTCCAAGGCCGGGCGGATCTCGTCGAAACGCTCAGAGTTCTTCGGGGACGGTCAGTTCCATCTCGACGCGGTTGCCGCGGTCGTTGTGGCGGACCCGCGACATGTATGCCCGAATCAGCACGAGCCCGCGTCCGCCGGGGTTCTCGAGATTTTCGTCGAGCGTCGGGTCGGGGACGGCTGCGGGGGTGAACCCGGGCCCCTGATCTTCGACAGCAACACGGATCCGCTCGGGCGAGAGGGTGTACTCGACGGTAATAGGGGTTTCGGGCGCGAGGTCACGGTGGCCGTGGTGGAAGGCGTTGACGATCGCTTCTTCCATCGCCAGCCGGAGGGCGAACAGCGTCGCAGACGGGAAGCCGAGCTCTTCGGCCCGCTCGACGATCAGGTCCTGGACCGCGTTGATCTGGTCGCGATCGTTGATGAGAGAGACTTTGTCTGCCATCTGCGCCCTCGGGATGGACTGCTCACAGATTCTCGCTGGGGTCGCCGCGCGAGAAATCACCCAAACGCCTTCATGGCAGCCTCTTTTGACTCGTGGATATCAAAGAGCTGGTTGAGCCTTGTGATCACGAAGACCTCGTAGATCTGCGGATCGATATCCGCCAGGCAGAGCTTGCCGTTCCGGTTGCGGATCTTGGTGTTGATGGTGATCAGCGTGCCCAGGGCTGCCGACGAGAGGTGGTCCACGTTCGCGAAGCTGATCAGGAGCCTCGGCGCGGGCGACGCGGAGATGATGCCATCGATCTCCTCACCGATCGCCTGGATGTTTGCCTCGTCGAGGATGTTGCGGTCGATAAACTCGACCTGCGTGACCCCATCGACTTCCTTGACACGGATACGAGAGTCACTTCCCGTCATTGCCGAACCTCCTGCACTGATCAGCCCCACACGCGTTCTCCAGCGAGAACCCCACCGCCTCGCACGTCGGACGGTTGGATAGTGTAACCGCTCCGCGGCCTCGGGGCACACCCGCACACAAACAGAGCCGCCCGTCTTCACGGACGGCTCTGGGATTGGTCGTCGTCATCCGGGCGGTCGGCCCGGATGGGTTGTCCGGTCAGCCGCCGAATCCGAGGTCCTGAGCAAGCCCGGGGAACGCGTTCTCTTCCTGCTCGCTCTGGATCAGGATGGTGGGCTTGATGAGGATGAGCAGGGTCTGCTCTTCGCGGGACTCGATCCGGTTGGTGAAGAATCGGCTCAGGATCGGGATCTTGCTCAGGACCGGGACGCCGGTCTCGACCTCGAACTCGCTGATGATCCGCTGTCCGCCGAGCAGGACGGTGCCCTGGTCGGGGACGGTCACCGTCGTCTGCACACGGGTGACCGACAGCGTCGGCAGCTGAATAAACGACTGGGTATCGGCGGAGTTGACCAGCTGGCCGCCGGCGACCGCGGTGACCGCCTGGGTGGCAAAGCCCTTGATCTCGGCGACCGAGGTGTCCACATTGAGCAGCACGTAGCGGCGGTCTGCGGTCACCTGACCCTGCACCACCATGACCACACCCTCAGAGACCGCAGCAACCGTCGGGTCGAAGCCGACCGCCGAGTTCGAGGTAATCGGCTGGAGGTCAGAGACAAATGACTGCTGGGTGACGACGTAGATGTTCGAGGTCTGCCCGTTGGTGAAGGTCAGGCGGGGCGCGGTGAGCTGCACACTGCGGCGGTCGGCCTGGGTTGCCTCGATGAGGAAGTCGACCTGGATGTCATCGAGGAACTGCCCGGCGACGCCGAGCGCCGGGGCCGCGGCGAGGATCTGCCCGCCCCAGTTGTCAGAGACCGGCAGCAAGCCGTTGGCGAGCCCGAGGGAGTTTTGCGAGGAACCGATCGGGGACCACTTGGTGGGCGGGATTGTGCCCTGCGGCCCGGGGGTTGCGCCGTCGCCGGTCAGGCCGGGGCCGTTCACAGTCCGCAAGAGCCCGTTCGCGTCCCCGAAGTTGAAGAAATCACTGGGCAGCACGGTCCCGTCGGCCGCTTGGGCGGCGCGGATCTGGTTGTTCTCGCCGTTGAAGTAGATGTCGAGGTCAAACCCGACCTGCTCGAAGAAGTCCTGCGCGACGAGCAGGAAGCGGGACTCGACGTTGATCTGCATCGCTTTGGACTCGCGGAGCTTGGCGAGCAGCGAGCGGATCTCGCGGTGGTTTTTGGGGGTGTTGCGGATGAGCAGCGACCCGTTCAGCTCGTACATCGCGCCGGTGGTGCCGCCGCCTTCGGGCCAGCTCTCGGGATCGACGTTGCTGTAGATGATCTCGCGGATGCGTTCGATCCGCTCTTCGAGGGGGATCGGCTCGATGTCGTCCTGCTGGGTGTTGTTGAAGGGGCTGCCGCCGCCGCCGCCGCCACGAGCACTCTGCAGCACGGTCTGGAGGTTGATCTCGGGCGCGTCGGCGTAATCGGGGATCTCAAAGACCAGATCACGGAGGTCGTACTGCTCGATGACCACGTGCCTGCGGATGCGGTCCTCGTTGGCGATTTGCACCATGCCGTCACGCACCGCCCAGTCGGCCTGGGTGACCGGGTCGGTCGAGACCTTGTCGAGGATGCGCTCGAGGATGGTCCGGGCGTTGGCGTTCTTGAGGCTCAGCGAGACCGTGGTCTCGCGGTCGATCCCGATCTCTTCAAGCGAGTCCCAGTCGACGTCAAAGTCGAGGGTCGAGAGCTGCGCGACGTAGGTCAGCGCCGCTTCCAGCGTGTTGTCGTTGAAGTTGGCAGCGAAGGTTGTGCTGTCCAGCGTTGCCAGCACGCGGCGGTCGGTTGCGGTCTCGTTGGCAGACTCTGCACCGATGCGGCCGACGCTGATCGCGGGCCAGTCGGTGGGATAGTTGTAGATGTTGGTGGGGGGGACGTTGGCGACGTTGTTCTCCTGCTGGAGCACCGAGATGTTGTTGTTGCGTTGACGGATCGCCTCGTTGTACGAGGTGTACATGATGATGTCGCGGTAGGTGTCGCGAAGGAGAAGCCCCGCCGGGTTGATCGGATCGAGGAAGAGAATCTGGTTCTCGACGACCTCGAGGGCTTCGTGGTACTTCTGCTCTTGCTGGAGGGCCCGGGCCCGGTCGATCGCTTCGGTGATCTTGCGGCCGCGCTCGCGTTCACGCAGCAATGCCGCGATCTGCGCCTGGTTGGCCGACGATTGTTCCTGCATCGCGACATCTTCGAGCCGTTGCCGCTCGGCCGCGAGGTTGATGTCGCCGCGCAGGTTGTCGAGCTCCGACGCCAGGGTCGACAGCTCGCTCTCGGGGAAGAACTGCCCGTTCTTTGCGGACGCCCAGACAAGCTGCGCCCCGGCGACCTGCTCGCGGGCGGCTTCGATATCGCCGGTCGCGAGCGAGCGGCGAGCCTGTTCGCTGAGGAACCGGAACTCGGCCCGCTTCTGGTCGGCCGCGATCTTGTTGTCGTTGATGACCTGCTCGATCAGCCCGGGCTGTCCGCTACCCATAAAGACCTGCGCCTCGGCGATGCGGCTCTCGGCTCTTGCCCGCTGGCTGTTGTCGAGCAGGTCGCCGAACTCGTTGAGCGCCCGGCGGTACTTGGACTGCGCCTCGGCCCAGCGGCTTGCGTCAAAGGCCGCGTCGGCTTCGGCCATCGTGCCCCCGGCTTCGAGTTGGCGGGCGACCTGCAGGAAGTCGGTCTCCGGCTGGGCGTTCCAGTTGTCGGGCTGGCTGTCTGGTTGGCTGTCTGGTTGGCTGTCGGGCTGGTTCTCAGGCTGGGTGAAGGTCTCTTCGTCGTCGCGCGTCACCACGCCCGGCTGCATCATGCCCGCCGCGACCATGGGGCTGTCAAACCGCGCACCCCGTGCGACTTCCAGGAGCAGGATCTGCTCCTGCGCCGACGCGAGCTGTTCGAGTTCGCCCGAGGAAAGCTCGACGCCCGAGCGGTTGACCGCCGCGAGATCGCGCTTTGCTGAGGCATAGTCCGAGGTGTCCATCGCCCGCATCGCGTCGGCGAGCCTGGCACGCATGATCGGGGTCAGCTCGGCTTTGCGGGCCGCGATGTCGGCGAGCATCTGCTCGGCACGGTTGGTCTGGGCCGCCGCAGCGGTGCCCGAGCGGGCGACCGCAGCGGCATGATGCGCGGCGGCCTTGAGGTCGTCACTCGAAAGCGCGAACTCGGCCCGCTGGAGGCTGACCTCGTAGGCATCAAGCCCGGCGATGCGGCGGTTGATCGAGGTGGTCAGCTCGAGAGCCTCGGCACGCTCGGTGTCGGTCAGGTTGGCACCAGACCGCCCGAGCAGCGTGCTCAGCGTTTCGTAGGCGTGCACGAGCTTGCCGTCGTCGGCGAGAAGCCGGGCACGCTCGATCACCGCCGAGGGGCTGACGATTTCTTCGGCCACGAAGCCTTCGAGCTGCGCAGCCGCGTTCGAGGCAAAGCCCGCGACACCGGAAAACGCCGCCGCTGCGGCAAGCAACGAACCGACACGAATGGACGAACGCCTGAGCATGCTGGTCTCCAAACTGGCTCGGCAAGCCGACGGGCACCCGTCGTGTCGAGCATCGCTCCGTGCGTCGGCTTCGCAAGCGCGACGCGTGTATCTGACAATGGAGGAGGCGGTTGCCTCCGATTATGGTTCTCTGGAGGCGGTTGCCTCGTCGCGGGGCTTCCCTGTCCCCGACCGGCGGGCCCTCCACCCCGGTTCGCGTTGCCGCGCTGGGGGTGGGAAGATAACCCGTCCGATCCCGGAACGCAACTGCCGGCCGGCGTTCTTTCTTGCCGCCGGCGTGCGCCCCTGCGTTCCTCTATTCCGAGAAGCCCCCGCCCCGGTTGCCGAAGTTCTTCACGATCTGCCCCGAAATACGCGAGAAAGACCAGGCGGGCCAGGCCTGTTTCGTCATAAAATCAGGTGAAATCCCTATATGGAATCCCTATTCTGCCCAACGAACGGCCACCACGCCCGGCGGGTCGTTCGGCTGAGGGGGCGAACCCCCGGCCGCCTTGACCATTGCCTCGAAGTCCGCAGCCACCAACCGGTCCATCTCGACGATCGACGCGATCTCCGGCGACCGCTCATCCCGGTCAAACAGGCCGTCCGCAGCCTCCCGGCACAACTCCTCGGCCTCGGCAAGGCAGGATGCCAGCAAAAACACCTCGACATACCGCACCAGTGGTTCCTCGGCATATTCCGCCCGAGCCAGTAATCTCCACGGGACAATGCCCAGTTCGTTTCCCTGGTCATCGGTGTTTGATTCGGGGTCGATATTGAGGATCAGCCGCCACTCGTCGCGGAGGTCTTCGATGATTTCCTCGAACCCGAGCACGCTCGGATCCTCGCTGGGAGCAACCAGCACGCTGCGGTGCTCGTGCAATGCCGAGTCGGCCCCGGCGGGCTCTTCGACCTCTTCCAGATCGAACGCCGCGAGCACCCGCTCGACCTGGTCCCGCTGTTCGGTCTGGCAGCGGAGGGTGACAATTTTGTGCTCGTCGATGAAAACGTACATAAATGGGTCGTCGCTCATGGCGCCGAACCCCACCAGGCCGTCCTCGAAGAAGAAGGCGGGGAACTTCCGCACCATGTCCGTCAGGCGGTCGAGGCCCATGAGCTCGTAGGAGACGTAGGGGTCGATCTCGCGGTAGGCGTCGCGGCCGAGGACGTCGAGGATCGGGTAGACCCGCCCGGGCATCAGCGTCAGCAGGTGCCGGACCAGCGATTCGAGACGTTCCGCAGAGATCACGATGTCGAAGACGTAGCGGTCGGGCCACTCTTCCCACTCACCGTCGGCGTCGCCGTCGGCCGGCTCGAACAGCACGCTGTAGCCCGGAAGGGGCTCCAGCTTCTCCACCGGATACGACCCCAGCGGGAACGCAAAGTCCCCCACCTTGACCCGTTCCACCGTGGCATCGACGCGACAGGTCACCATGCGGCACCAGTCTAGCACACCGACCGCCCCCGGAGCCCGGCACCTGCCAGCCCTACGAGCACCCGGCCGGGTAGTAGACGAACTCCCACAAATCAGGGTCGTCCTCATCGACAACGCGGTCACCGTTGAGGTCGGCGTGGGGGAGGCCGTTGGCGTGGTCATTCTGGTATGCGTCGTCGTCGTCGGTATCTGAATCGCCGTCCATGTCCCAGTCGGCGATGCACTTGGGGGTGCCATAGAACCGCAACTCGGCGGTGTTCCACGTCGCGGTGAGCGCCGGCTGGCCGGTGCTGGTGTTGCGGAGCCGAACCTTCCATGTGGCGGTGCCGGTCTCGCCCCAGTGGCGGACGCTGGTGAAGAGGGCATCGTCGTAGCTCAGCGACGGGTCGGTACGCGCGACTGCAAAGACGCTCCGAGTCCGCTTGGGCCGACCGCCGAAATCCTCGCTGCCGCTCAACGGCCACATGCGGTCGATCTCGATCTCCAACGGCCCGATGCCCGGTGCACCGACGGTTGTAATATTTACTGCGAGTTCGACGTGTTCGAGCCGCATGTTTGCGACGGGAGTGACGGGGATGATCGCCTTCTCTCCCGGCCCGACTTGAACGCCCCCGGTGGCAATCGGCACGATGATCTTCCGCTCGCCGAGGAGGGGTGTCCACGCGGGGTAGGGGTCCTCGCTGGTGACGAGCGAGACGGCCTCCAAGGCGTCGATGAGGCCGTGGCCGTATTCATAAGAATGATCGATCCCCGCCTGGTTGGTGTGCCAGTCGGAGCCGGGGTCGATCGTGGCGGAGGTCCGGACGATGGCTTCCATCACGTCACGCACAGCGAGGTTCGGGTTCGCTTCGAGCATCAAGGCGACCACGCCAGCGACGCATGGCGCGGAGTAGCTGGTGCCGGAAAGGCAACTGTATGCACTGATGTATTCGCATGGGTTGTCGCCGACCTTGTCCGAGTCCGTCATTTTCATGTCATAGCCTGGAGCAACGCAAAACAGGGACGCGCCGCGCCTTGATGTTGCGTGGCGTTCCTCAAAGCCGTCGATCAATCGCACAGATCCGACCGCCATGGTAAATCGGCTTGAGACCAACTCGTCGTAATCTGTTCTCGAATCGAGCATCGTATTGGAGTCGTCAGCGTAGTTTCCGGCCGCGATCACGTACTTGACTCCCAGCCAATCACGATCTGTTCGAGCGCCGACCTTCGCAACGAGCCACATATCGCGAGGGATCGCGTAGTATGTCTGGTCCGTATTCAACAGAAGTGCGAATGTCTTGATATCGAAACAGTCGTTATTTAACCCAAGCGAATCCTCCATCTCGGATTCTATCACGGCAGGCCAGGGTTCCGCATAAAGGTATATCTCGCCAACCGTCGCACCGAACGCCACTCCTGCAATTCCCATGGCGTTGTCTGCAGCCGCGGCAATCACGCCTGCCATCTTTGTGCCGTGGCCGTTCTGAGCGACGCACAGCGGCGCTGGATCTGGGATGTCCTCTGAGCACGCTGAGTTATACTGCGATGTTCCCAAGTCCTCGTAGCCCTCAAAAATACCCCAATCAACGATCGCAATAGAAATCCCTGTGCCGGTATACCCATATTCCATGTTCGCGCGCTCCATGTTCCACACCTCACACGCGCGAATGCTGTCGATGTACCACTGTTCATCGAGCAAGGGGTCTTGATCTACTTCATCGTCAAACGGCCAAATACAGGCGAACTCGTTGGCCGTGCAGTCACAGCAATCCTGCGACTGAGCGAATGGACAGGCTGCGAGCAGCGCACAAGCCGACATAAACCACGCCCTCGAGTTCATCTGTGTCTCCTTCGCCAAGGCACCAGAATGCTTAGAATGATGATCGCGTTTCCGGGGGCTGGAACGAACACCAGCCGGTCCTCCGAGTGGTCATAGTTCTTGCCGTTCCCCCACTCGTCGAGGTAGACTTGCTGGTATCGAGCAAAGCCCCACTGAACGATGTCCGCTCGCTGCACGACGATGGGAACTTCGATGGGTCGATCGACGACCCAAAGGAGCGAGTACACGGGCAGCGGATTGGAGTCGTCAAACTCCTGCCCGAAGAACCTGGGGAGCTGCCCGACGTCGATCCAGTCGATCAGGTCATACATGTCCGACCCGTCCGTGTCGAGGAAAGTGCCGCTCGCTGTCGATTCGTTCGAGAGCGTCGGATTGCGTCCAAACCCGTTTTCCTCGCTGATGTCAACACTTGACGCCACCTCGAAGAACTGATCGCCCACGCTAATCGAGAACACAGCTGTCGCGATCCCTTCACCTTGCGGCTCCCACTCCGCCCACAGCTCGATCTCCACCTCATCCCCCGCTCCCACCACGATCAGCTTGCTCGCGTCGGCGGTTTGGCCGTTGACCTCGACCTGCCAGTACCAGTGCATGATGTCGGCGTTGGCCGGCAACGCGAGGGCCGCGGCCGCGATGATCCAGGCCCCGAAGAGTTGTCGATACATGGCAATACCTCCTTGATCCTGTCTCTACCTTCGAGCGTACACAAAATCCGGAATCTCCAAAGCCAAAATCCGATACCTCTCGGCTTCACCTTCGCCGGACGGGTGGTCATGATCCGAACCGCCTCGATCCTGCCCACGCAAAGCCGTGGGCAGGGCACCCGGCCGGGTCCTGCTGGTGCCCTCCGAAGGCGTTATCCCCGTGCCGCGGAGGTATCGATTCGTGCCGCGAAGGAGCCTCTCCGTCCGACGATTCGCCCGTTTCGTCGCACGAAACGCGTGACACCATGAACGGGCGGCCTCGAATCGCTGTTTTTATAGGTTCGTCCGAGAAGACGCCGGATTGCCAGGAGCCGTTCGGGTGCTCCGGGCCTCCCACAGCCCCCGAGCGACCCACCGACGTTCGGGGCCTTTTTTGCATCAAATCGGAGAGGCTTGACCCCCCCCCCCCCCCCCCCCAGTATTCTTGTGGTATGGGATTCACATACACACG
>JAUZRR010000056.1 GCA_030950285.1 Planctomycetota bacterium
CACGCTGCCCCCAGCCCTCGCAGCCCGGCTCCGGCTCCACAAGGCGGGGGTGCTGGCGATACTCGAAGAGGAGGGGGTGCCCGGCGAACTGGACGGGGACTCTGAGGCCGGGTACATCATGGGCGAGCGGCTGGGGATCGCTGACGGGCTGGGGATGCCCACCCACCCCGGTTCGGTGGCGTGGTTGGTATCGGTTGGTGAGTCGGCGGGCATAGTTGCATTAGGCGAACGACTGTGATAGAATGACGAGCATGGCGACAGTAACCAAGACACTTCGGAAGGCAGTGGAACAATGCGGCGAGTCCCGCTACGCGATCAGCAAGGCCACGGGCATCCCCGCGTCCGTGCTCTCGCGTTTCGTGGCGGGCGGTCACGGGCTGCGTTCGGACAACATAGACCGACTGAGCGCCTACCTCGGCTTGGAACTGAAAGCAAAGCGGGTCAAGACCCGCAAAGGACGGTGACTCATGGCGAGTATTGCAAACGATCCGAACAGGCGGAAACGCATCCTCTTCACCGATGGCGATGGCGAGCGCAAGACGATCCGGCTCGGTGTGGTTTCGGTCAAAGACGCGGCATCGTTCCGGCTGCGGGTCGAGGCGATTCTCTCGGACCAGAGGCTCAACCGCCCGCACGACGCCGAACTCTGCGAATGGTTGCAAAACCTGCCGGATGACACCTACGCCAAGATGGTGCGTGTCGGGCTGGTCGAGCCGCGCGAACGGGCCGAGGCGGTGACGCTGGGCGCGCTGCTGGACCGATTCCATGCGGCGGCGGTGGTGAAAGCATCCACACAGGCGGCGTACCGCCAGACCACCGGCAGCCTGCGCGAATACTTCGGCGTAGAGAAGCCGGTCGAATCGGTGACGACCTCCGATGCTGACGAGTGGCGCAAGACGATTGCCGATTCCGGGCTGGCGACCGCGACAGTGGCCAAGCGGGTGACGATCGCCAAGAGCGTGTTCCGCAAGGCGGTTCGGTGGGGCATCATCCCCACCAGCCCCTTTGCCGACCTGCGGGCCGGTTCACAGGCCAACGCTGACCGATCGCACTATGTCTCCCCCGAGACTATCCGGGCGATCCTCGCAGCCTGCCCCGGTGACGAGTGGCGGGCGATCGTGGGGCTGAGCCGGTTCGCCGGGCTGCGGTGCCCTTCGGAAATCCGACTGCTCCGGTGGGGGGATGTCAACTGGGAGCGCGGGCGGCTGACGGTGCGGAGCCCCAAGACCGCCGGGCACGATGGGCACGCGGTCCGGGTGGTGCCGATTGCGCCCGAGCTGCGCCCGATCCTGCACGACCTGTTCGATGCAGCCGAACCGGGCACCGAGGCGGTGGTCCCTCGGCTGAGCGGCCGGGCGGGCGGTTCGGCAAACCTGCGGACGACTCTCCACAAGATCATCGCCAAGGCGGGGGAGCGCCCTTGGCCCCGGCTGTTCCACAACATGCGGGCATCGTGCGCCACCGACTGGGTGGAGCGGTTCCCCGGGCATGTCGTCGCGGGCTGGCTGGGGCACTCTCCGCTGATCGCAGCGAGGCACTATCTCCAGACCCGGGACGCCCACTTCGACCTCGCTACGGGAGCAACGGGAACGGCTCTCGAAAGCGGCGCAAAATGCGGCGCGCCTGAGGCGCAAAACGCGGCGCAGCACCCGACCGCACCGGATTGCACGGGTTCGCCCGAATCGTCGGAAACCTCTTGTTTTGCAGGTGTTTCGCAGCCCGATGCGAGCGAATGCGAAGCGGCGGCAGGGGGAAACAATGGGCGCAACAGGACTCGAACCTGTGACTTCATCCATGTGACGGATGCGCTCTAGCCAACTGAGCTATGCGCCCGGTGCTGGGACGAGTGTATGCCTCCTGGGGCGGCTCTCGCCAGCGGTGGGTCAGGAAGAAACAGCGTGGGTTTAGCCGCAGCCGGCGTTCCAGTCGTTGAG
The DNA here is from genome assembly GCA_030950285.1 of Planctomycetota bacterium. Taxonomy (GTDB): domain Bacteria; phylum Planctomycetota; class Phycisphaerae; order Phycisphaerales; family UBA1924; genus PNC22. Next base: position 1,935 of record JAUZRR010000056.1, read on the forward strand.
GAACCGGAGGACGTCCTGCGTGTTGATGATTCCGTCTTCGTTGAAATCGCTCGCCGGGTCGTCGTTGTTCCAGAGGTTCAGAAACAGCAGCACGTCCTGGGTGTTCGCCAGCCCGTCGCCGTTGAGATCAACCCGGCACCTGGGCAGCAGCCGGTAGAGCTCCCCGCCGAGGTCGCAGAAGTACAGCTCGCCGTTGGCGTCCTCGCCGAATGACGAGATCGAGTTGATGGACCCGACGTCCGGCGTGAGTTCGCTTGTGCGGTCGGTGAAGTCAGAGACGCTGGAGCCGTCGTACCGGAGCGACCAGATCAGGTTGGAACACACGTCGGCAAAGAAGTAGTTGCCTCGGAGGTGCGGGATCATCGCGCCCTGGTAGACATACCCGCCGGTGATGGAGCAGCCGAATGCGTGTGAGTATTCATGGATCGGCAGCACGAGGTCGCTGTCAAAGCAGGTGCAGCCGGAGAGCCCGGTGCAGTGTGCGCCCTCCATGCAGCGCCAGCCATAGTTTTCGCCGCCGAATGAGTCGGCCGGCTGGACGTTGATCTCCTCCCACTGTCCCTGCCCGACATCGGCGATATAGAGGTCGCCGGTGCCGCGGTCAAAGCTGTTCCGCCACGGGTTCCGCAGGCCGTACGCCCAGATTTCGTCGTCACCGGTGACCCCGACAAAGGGGTTGCTCGCGGGGATGGCGTAGTTCCGAGTGTCGTCGCCGGGGAAGTCGTCGCCGTCGACGTCGACCCGCAGCATTTTGCCGAGGAGCATGTTGGTCGTCGTCTGCGCACGGTTCCCCGGATCGTTGGCGCTGCCGCCGTCACCGGTCGCGATGTAGAGGAAGCCGTCCGGCCCGAACCCGATCCAGCCACCGTTGTGGTTGGAGAACGGCTGGGAGAAGGTGAGGACCTGGACGAAGGAGTCCGGATCGGCGACGTTCGGGTCGGCAGCCGAGACGCTGAACTGGGCGATGATCGTCCGCCCATTGGTGCGGTCGGTGTAGTTGACATAAAACAGTCCCGTGCTGTCGTAGTCGGGGTGGAACGCGAGGCCGAGCAAGCCCCGCTCGTTGCCCGACTGGCTGACCCGGCTGGCCAGATCGATGAAGGGGTCGGGCAGGATCGTGTCCGTGGCAAGATCGAGGATCCGGATGAGCCCCCGCTGCTGGACGACGAACGCTCTCCCTGTGTCACCGGCGTGGGTGAGATAGAGCGGCCTGCTCAAGCCTGTCGTCACGCGCTCGGTCGTGAGCGTGTCCTGGGCGTGGACCGGTGCCGTCGCCATCAGGGCAAAAATACTTGACACAAACCAAACAAGGCGTACAGTAATCATTGCTCTCTCCCTTTGTGTGTGCTTGGGCGCGGTCGGAACCTTGGTACTGCGCCCAGATCATTGGCCAGATTCATCGGTTGGATGCGAACGGGCACCTCTGGGGTTGCCCCCGCTGTTGTTTGTACTATAGTTGACCGCCTCACGCGACCGCTATGTGGGGCCACGGGGCCCGTTGCCGGGTTCTCGTGACCATTGTTTCAGAAATGCCAGGGCGGACGGCCGCCCACAAACCAAGCGCCCTCGTCGCGGGTGTCGCGGAGCTGTCTCTGACAGAGCCGGGGCGGTCGGCTCTCGCGGGTGTCGCTGACAGGAACCATACCATGGCCAACAGCCTCGTCCAAGACCTTATTGAATCGGGAATCCATTTCGGCCAGCGTGCCAGCAACTGGAACCCGAAGATGCAGCAGTACATCTACGCCAAGCGTCAGGGCATCCACATCATCGACATCAAGGAGACGGTCAAGGGGCTGCTCCTGGCCAAACGCCTGATCTCCAGGTTGGTCGCCGACGGTAAAGACATCTGTTTCGTCGGCACCAAGCGGCAAGCCAAAGACGTGCTCGAGCAGCGGGTCGCCGATGTCAAGATGCACTATGTCACCGAGCGCTGGCTCGGCGGCACGCTGACCAACTTCCGCACCATCCGCAGTCGGCTCAAGCGGCTCGAAGAGCTTGAGGCGATCGAGCAGGCCGACAACTTCGCCAGCTACTCCAAGAAAATGGAGAGCCAGCTCCGCCGCGAGTTGCGGAAGATTCGTCGCAACCTCCAGGGTGTTCGCAACATGGACAAGCTGCCCGGCGCGATGGTCATCGTCGATGTGCGGCTTGAGTTCACCGCGCTGCGCGAAGCACGCAAGCTCGGTATCCCCACCATCGCGCTGATCGACACCGACGGCGACCCCGACCAGGTCGACCTGCCCATCCCCGGCAACGACGACAGCATGCGGTCGATCGACGTGATCATCCGTGAGCTCTGCCTTGCGATCGCCGAGGGCAAGCAGCAACGCCAGGGCGCGACAGACGATCAGCAGGAGGGAGCCGCAGACGGTGGCGAACCCAAACGCCGATCGGCCCGTGCACAGTTCCGTGCCGACGACGCGACCGACGGCGACGAGCCTTCGGCCGAACCTGTCGCAACCAAAGCAGAGTAACGAGCCGCAGCATCCGTGTGGGGTGCCGCGAAACGCACGAAGAGGGCGAGGGGTTGATGACTCCGGCAGGTGTGCCGGGATTGGCGATCTCCGCCGACACCAGACCCGACCAGACAACAGACCCAATGACCGGAGAGCCAAACATGGCCCAGATCAACGCAAAAGACGTGATGAAACTCCGCAACGCCACCGGGCTTGCGATGATGGAGTGCAAGAAGGCGCTCACCGAAGCGGAGGGCGACTTTGAGCAGGCCGAGACACTGCTGCGTCTCAAGCTCAAGGGCAAGATGGACAAGCGCACCGAGCGTGCCGCAGCCGAGGGCCGCATCGCGATCGCGGAGCGCGGCAACTCGCTGGTCATCGCCGAGATCCGCGCCGAGACCGATTTTACCGCAAAGAACGACCAGTTTGTCGAGATGGCCCAGAAGATCGCCGAGCTGGCGCTCGATGCCGACGACGGCGCTGTTGCGCCCACCGAGGAGATGACCGCCGCGGTGGACAACATCCGTATCTCGACCGGCGAGAACTGCGCAATCGCGCGCATCTGCAAGCGAACCAACGCAAGCGGGAAGTTCGGCACCTACATCCACCACGACGGCAAGACCGCCGCGATCGTCGAGGCCGAAGGCGACGCCAGCGATGAGATCCTCCGCGACGTGTGCATGCACATCACCGCGGGTGTCCCGACGGTGCCGCTGGGGATCACCGCCGACGACGTCCCCGCCGAAGCTGCCGAGAAGGAAAAGAACTTCCGGCTTCAGCAGGCGATGGAGTCGGGCAAGCCCAAGGAGATCGCCGAGATGATGGTCAAGGGCGGGATGCGGAAGTACTACGAGGACGTCGCCCTCACGCTCCAGCCGTTCGTCAAGGACCCGAGCAAGACCGTCCAGGATGTCATCGGCAGCGGGACCACGATCAAGTCGTTCCAGCGCTGGATGGTCGGCGAAGAGGCCTGACCCCTTCCCCCCCCACTGCTTTACAACTTCGAGGGCAGCCCACGCGGGCTGCCTTTTTGCTAGGCTGTCGTAGAAATCAGGCTCGTGAGCCGACCGCACACCCAGGAGGACATCGATGGCATTCACCCCCGCACCCGGCGAGCAGTTCACCGTCCGCCGCAAGGTGCTCAAGATTCTCGGCGCGGCGTTCCATGTGTACGACGAATCCGGGAATGTTGTCGCGTACTGCCAGCAGAAGGCGTTCAAGCTCCGCGAGGACATCCGGCTCTACACCGATGAGACCAAGACCGAAGAGCTGCTGACGATGAAAGCCCAGAGCATCATCGACTTCGGCGTGACGTTTGCCATCACCCTCCCGAGCGGCGAGACGATCGGTTCGCTCCGGCGCAAGGGTATGAAGTCGATGTTCCGCGATTCGTGGCTGCTGTATTCACCGGACGGCACGGAGATCGCGACGATGCAGGAAGACTCGGGCGCGCTCGCCATCCTCCGACGGCTCCACGAAGCGTTCGCGATCCTCAGCCCGCAGAAGTTCCAGATCACCAAAGCCGACGGCACCCACGTCGCAACGCTGCGCACGCACTTCAACCTCTTTGTGTACCGCCTCGGGGTGACGGTCCACGTCGAGGACGATGAGGTGGACGAGCTGATGGTGCTGGCGGCGGCGTGCCTGATCGCCGCGATCGAGGGTCGGCAGGGCTGATGCAGCCGCCCCGAAGTAGCCGGTGCCTAGTGTTCCTCGGATTGCTCTGACACACCCGAAGCAAGGAATATCTACGATGACAAAGACTGAACAGGTTGATCGACGGGCAGCGATTGGTGCGATGGCGATGCTCGGCTCGGGGCTGGCGTTTGCCGGTGTTGCGACCGCCGGCCAGCCCGAAGCCGACGACTCACTCATCTCGATCGGCTACGACAAAGCGACGGGCGAGTATGTGCTGCCCCCGCTGCCGTATGACTACGACGCGCTTGAGCCGCACCTCGACGCCCAGACGATGCGGATCCACCACGACAAGCACCACGCCGGGTATGTGCGCGGGCTCAACGCGGCGCTGGCAGCACTCGCCGAGGCCCGAGCGTCAGGAGATGCGAGTCTCATCCAACACTGGACGAAAAAGGTCTCCTTCCACGGCTCGGGGCATGTAAACCACACGCTGTTCTGGCTCGGGATGGCACCACCAAGCCGGGGCGGCGGCGGGGAGCCCTCGGGCAAACTCGCCGACGCGATCGTGCGTGACTTCGGCGGCTTCGACAAGTTCAGCTGGCAGTTCCAGGCGGCTGCCAAGAGCGTCGAGGGCTCCGGTTGGGGGTGGCTCGTCCACGAACCCATCTCCGGCCGCCTGACGGTCTTGCAGGTCGAGAACCAGCAGAAGCTGCTGATGACGGGGTGCGTCCCGCTCTTGGGCATCGACGTGTGGGAGCACGCCTACTACCTCAAGTACCAGAACCGCCGGAGCGACTATGTGGCGGCGTTCATGCACGTCATCAACTGGGGGCACGTCGAGCGGCTGTACGAGCGGGCCACGGGCTAACGGGCCGCGCCGTAGAACGATCTCCGGGTACTCGGAGCGTCCGAGCTGAACCTCCCGCCCGACGGGGGGTTTTTGTTTGGCATGGCTGGCGTTGGGTGCGATCCGGACGGCCCGAGAAAAAGTTTCCCCATTTGGTTGCACAACGCCGGGCGTGTGGCATCTTGTAGATGTCTTGTCTCTCTCTCCTCATATGACTCGGCCGCGTTCGAAAGATTGCAGCCGGGTTTTTCTTTTTGCGCCTTGAGATTCGCGCAGTCGCCGCGGCCGCCGCGCCATGGTGCGGCCGAGTGCGGAGGGCGGGCTTGGTGAGGTGGACGGCCGGAGAGGTGTCGAGACCAAGTCAGCCGACGTGCTTGGGGTCGAAGGCGTCCTGCAGAGCATCGCTCAGGATGTTGAACGCGTAGACCAGGACAAACATCAGCACCGTCGCCGCGCCGAGTTCCCAGAACACGCCGAGGACGACATCCTCTTTGCTGTCGCGGATCATTACACCCCAGCTGGGCTGCCCCTGCACGCCCAGGCCGAGGTAGCTGAGGATGACCTCGCCCTTGATCGCGGCGACAAACGCCAGCGAAAAGTTGATAAAGAGCAGGTACATGACGTTGGGCAGCACGTGCTTGAGGAGGATGCGGGCCGGGCTCGCACCGATCGAGATCGCCGACTGGATGTAGTCGAGGCTCTTGATCTTCATCGCCTCGCCACGAATCACACGGCAGGTGCCCACCCAGAGCGTGACGCCGAACGCCATGTAGACCGGGAGGAGAGTCTGGGATATCGGTTTGTCGGTGAACGGCACCTTCAGCGTGCTCTCGCGGAAGACAAACGCGATGACGATGAGCCAGATGATGTAGGGGATCGAAGAGAGTGTAGAGTACAGCCAGACGACCGCGTGGTCGATGATACCGCCAAAGAACCCGGCGGCCCCGCCGAGGATTGCGCCGATGAAGATGCTGAAGATTGCGGTGACCATGCCGATCTGGGTCGCGGTCTTGATCGAGAAAATAGCGCGGAACGCGATGGAACGGCCCTGGCGATCGGTGCCCGCGAGCAGCCTGATCTTGTAGACAAAGCCGCTCCAGCCTGTGGGGACCGGGAAGAGCTTCTCGACCTCGACCTCCAGCGCATCGAGCGACGTCTCAAAGCCTGCGCGGGCCTGTTCGAGCGCTGCACGCGGCGCAACAAACTCCTCTTCCGAGGCGCCGCTGTCTACGAGGTTCTCGATCTCGATCTCCGCGTCCTCAAACTCGATCAGCGCCTCGTCGAGCAGGTCAAACGCCTCGAAGCTGCTCTCGAGCGCGGCTTCGGCGTCTTCAACCGGCATCGGCTGGACGGCTCGCTCGGCAAAGCGCAACTCGGCGAGCGCGGCCTCGGGATCGCTCGAGTCCAACGCCTTCTCAACCGCGCTCAGAAAGAAATCGGCGACCTCGATACGGTCGTCAGGATTACTCGCCCGACCGAACCCGGGCAGGTTGCCAGGGCCGACGCGTCCCTGGACCTGGTTGAGACTGATCAGGTGCGGGGGCATCGCGATCAACGCGGCAACGAGTACAAACAGCACGATGACGAGCAGAGAAATCATCCCCGGTCGGTTGCGGACAAACTTGCGCACTCCCGGCTTGTCGAAGAATCCGGTCGGCCTGTTCGCCCCGGCCCGGGCGCTGAGCAGGTCGGTGGGTTGCTCGACGGCTTCGGCGGATTGTGCTCGCTTGGTCTCTGCCATCACGCGAGCCTCACTCTCGGATCAACGATGGCATAGAGGACATCGGTCAGGATATTGGAGAGAATAAAGAGTGCCGCCAGGATCGCGACGATCGCCTGGGTCACCGCGAAGTCCTTGTTGGTCATGTGCGTGAGCAGGGTCTTGCCCATGCCGGGGATCGAGAAGTACACCTCAAGAAGCAGCGAGCCGACGATCAGGAAGGGCATCGTGATCATCACCCGGGTGATGATCGGGATCATCGCGTTGCGGAGCAAGTGACGGAACATCACCCGGCGCTGGCTGCAGCCCTTGGCTTTGGCAGTGCGGATGTAGTCAGCGTTGGTCTGTTCAACAATCACCGTGCGGTAGAAACGGGTGTCGTACCCCATCGAAACCACCACGCTGATCATGACCGGGAGCAGATAGAACTTAATCCAGTCGGCAACGAAGAAGCCGGTCATCCGGTCGGCGTCGTAGCGGATCGCGAAGATCTCGGTCCCGACTTTTCCGTTCAGCCAGTACGCCCCAAAGTACTGCCCCAGGATGATGAAGACCAGAAAGCTGATGCTCATCCCCACGACCGCGACGAACATGAGCCCTCGATCGATCAGCCGACCCCGATTCACCGCCGCGATCAGCCCCACCACGATGGAGATGAATGTCGACAACGCGAGCGAGGGCAGCGTGATCTTCAGGCTCGGCAGGATCGACGGCGTGATGATCTCGCCGACCGTGTTGGTCTCCTGATACCAGCTCTTGGTCGAGAAATCGAAGGTCACGATGCTCTTGAGCATGTCGAGGTACTGCACCATGAACGGCTGATCGAGCCCGAACTCGGCTTCCTTGAGCGATCGTTCGGCTTCGGTCGCGTTCTTGCTCAGATAGGCTGTGACCGGGTCGTTGATGCGCAGCATCACCATCACCACCATCACGATGACCAGGTAAATCGGGATGTTGTACAGCACCCGCCGGGCGACGTAGGACCACATACTCGGCTCAACTCCTCAGAGGACTACCGCTTCGACTCATCCACATCAAGGAACTTGAACCACGACCAGAACCGCGGCGTCGGCCGGGCGTTCATGAGCCACGGTTGCCAGACATAGTACCGATTGCGAGCGAGCGACCCGACCATCGGGACATCGGCGATCACCATATCGCGCATCTGCACATAGAGCGCGGTCCGCTCTTCGCCGGGTTCGAGCACGATCGCCCGCTCGTAGAGCTCGTCAAACTCGGGCCGGCTGTAGTTCCAGTGGTTGGACCCCGGGCTGACGTTCTTGCTGTAGAAGAGCGCGAGATTGTTCTCGGCGTCCGGGTAATCGCTGAGCCACGCGAAGCTGAACATCGGGGCCTGCTTCTTGTTGGTCAACTCGATGAGCTGCGAGAAATCGACCATCTGGGCGTCGAGCTTGACGCCGATCTCCCCGAGCTGGCGGCGGAGGAGGTCCATCATCTTCGCGTTGACAGAGCTGCTGTTGGTATAGAAACGGATGGCGGGGAGCCCCTCCCCGTTGGGGTACCCGGCCTCGGCGAGCAACGCTCGGGCTTTGGGCAGGTCCGGGCCGCGGGGGGCGCCCTCGACGCGGTGATTCTCGGGATGCCCGTCAAGCGTGGGCGGGATCGGGCCGTCGTACTGGACGCAAAGCCCTTTGTAGAAGACCTCGTTGAACTCGTCGTGATCGATCGCGTAGGCCATGGCTTTGCGGAGCGCGATCTTGTCGGGCGTGTACCCGCCGACGATCGGGTCCTCCATGTTGAAGGCCCTGAAGATCATGTCAAGCACGAGCACGGAGCGGTACTGGTAACCGGCTTTGCGGGACTCGCGATTCATCCGCTTGGTGCGGGGGCTGAACAGCTCGCCGAAGTACGTGAACGGGAGCTCGAGCCACGCGAGGTTGCCCTGCTTGAACTCGAGGAATCGGGGTTGTTCCTCGATAATCATCGCAAACTCGATGCGATCGGCGATCGGGAGCCGCTGCCCGGCCGCGTCGGCGAGGCCCTTCTTCCGGTCTTCCTCGCTCCAGAGCTCCGCTGCGGGGTAGTAGCACTCGTAGTAGTCAGGGTTGCGATTGAAGGTGAGCCGCTGCTTGGGGATCCACTCATCCAGGACGTACGGCCCGGTCCCGACGGGATGAGCACCGAAGTCGCTGCCGTAGTGCTCGACCGCCTCACGGGGCACCACCGACGTCTGGAACATCGTCAGCACCCAGAGAAACCGAAAGACCGGCCGGGTGAGCTCGACCTCGAACTCGGTGTCGCTGATCTTGACAAAGCCCGCAACCGGGGCGTCGTAGTCGAAGCCGACACCCTCCGCAGGCACTTCGAGGCCGACGATCGCGTCCTCCAAAAGCCACCAGTTCTTGAGCCCGTTGGCTGGATCGGCGATCCGCTTCCATGAGTAGAACACGTCGTCGGTGGTGAGCTTGCGCCCCTTGCCGCCGGGGAAACACTCGTCGTTCTGGAAATACACGTCGTCGCGGAGGCGGAATCGGTACCGCTTTCCGTCTTCGAGGCGGGTGGGTAGCTCGGCAAGAAGTTGAGGCTCAAACCGTTGGTTGTCGTAATAGCTGACCTGCAGCAAGGTCTCGTAGACCTGCGCACAGCCCATGTTGTCGTAGGTGGTGGATCCACGGACGGGGTCGAGGGTCCGCGGGCCGTCGGTGGGCATCACCGCCGGGATGACCTTCTCGTCCTGCGCCACCGCTGCGAGGGTCGCAGCCGGGGCAGCACCGATCGTGAACAACGCAACAAACCCGAACAAAGCTCTTTTCAACACGGCTGGTCTCCTTTGGGGCGACAGTCGATGGATGGCAATGGGCGGCATCGTATCCGCGCGGCGCTCCGGTCACCAGCACTGAGACGGATCAATCCACCAGGAGTTCCAAGTGGGCATCTGGGGCCTGTCCGCAGCTGTTTGCGCCCCGGCGGCCGTCCTGCCGATACTGTCCGGAGCACGCCTCGGTATCCCGGGCTCCTCGTGGGCCACTTGACGCCTTGGATAAGACACCCCCGAGAAACGGAAGAGTGACAACATCCCCGCAGCCGCGTACACATCCTGCGACGCCACAACGGTGACGATGGCCGACGGCCGAAGGGTTGTCTCGTTCGGTGGGTGCAACTATCTGGCGCTCGCCAATCACCCGGCTGTGGTGCGGGCGGTGCGTGATGGGCTCGACCGATTCGGGCTCAGCTCAACCGCCAGCCGGGAGACCACAGGAAACGCGGCGCCGCATGAACTGCTCGAACACGGACTCGCCGACTTTCTGCGGGTCGAGCGGGTCTTGCTCGTGCCCGACGGCTATCTGGCAAACATCGCGGCCTGCCAGGGGCTCGCGCGATCGGGGCTCAGCTGCGCGATCATCGACGAGCGCGGACACCCGAGCTTGGTTGATGCCGCCCGGACCGCAGGGCTCGGTGTCGGCACCTTTGCGCACGCCGATCCTCGCTCGCTCGTGCGGGCTCTGGACGCACTGCGCCCGGGTCGTGTCGTCGTGATGACCGACGGCGTCTTCACCGCCGACGGCGAGCCCGCGCCGATCGCCGACCTGCTCGAAGCCCTCGGCCCCGCCGACCGCTTGCTCGTCGACGATTGCCACGGGCTCGGCGTGCTCGGCCCCGCCGGCCGGGGATCGGTGCCGCACGCGGGTGTGCACGATCCACGAATCGTCGTGACATCGAGCCTCGCCAAGGGGATCGGCTGCGCGGGAGGGATCGTCGCGGGGACCGAAACCGACATCGACCACTGCCGAGCTGCGTCCGCCTACATCTGCACCACGCCTATCGCCCCGGCGATGGCCCAGGGCACCCGCGCTGCGCTGCGGGTGCTCATCGCCGAACCGGCACGGCTCGATCGGCTCCGGGACAACACCGCTCGCGTGCGCGCAGGGCTGCACAACCTGACGGTTCTCGCAAAGGGCAACCTCTGGAACACACCGATCGCCGCGTTCACGCTCGGCGATCTTGCGACGATGGAGCGAACAGAAAAAGAGTTGCTCGACGCCGGCTACCGCGTGCCTTTGATCCGCTACCCCGGCGGCCCGGCCGAGGCGTACTTCCGCCTCAGCGTCAACGCCGAGCACACCGACACACAGATCAACGGGTTTTTACGAGCGTTTCGCGCAATCCTCGCCCACCGCCCCACCACTGTAACGGCCCGCGTTCGGCAGGAGGTAGCGGATGGTCTCGCTTAGCGCCGGCTCGACGCCGCGGCGGTCTGTGCCGCGATATCGCTGCGGAATTGCATGCCCTCAAAGCGGATGCGCCCGGCCGCGTCGTACGCTCGTTCGCGGGCCTCGGCAAGCGTCTCGCCCAGCGCGACAACATTGAGCACACGCCCCCCCGCGGTCACGATCTCTCCGGTGCGCAACTGGGCGGTCCCGGCGTGGAAGACCGTCACGTCCTCCAACGCCTCGGCATCTTCGATGCCCTCGATCGGCGTCCCCTTGCGCGGCTTGCTGGGGTACCCCTCGCTGGCGAGCACGACACACACCGAGGGGCGAGGGTCCCACTCCACCTCGATCTTGTCGAGCTTGCGGGTACACGCTGCGAGCATCAACTCGATCACGTCGGAGCGCAGCCGCACCATCAACGCCTGGCATTCCGGATCACCAAACCGCACGTTGAACTCCAGCACCTTCGGCCCGGCGTGCGTGAGCATCAGGCCGGCATACAGCACACCCCGGTAGTCGATCCCGTCGCGCTTGAGCGCATCGACCGTCGGCACAAGCACCTCGCGTTCGATACAGGACATCGTGGCGTCGTCGATCACGTCGGACGGGCAGAACGCGCCCATGCCGCCGGTGTTCGGGCCGATATCGTTGTCGAACAGCCGCTTGTGGTCCTGGCAAGGCGGGAGCACAAGGATGGATCGGCCGTCGGTGATCGCCAGCACCGAGACCTCCCGCCCTGTCAGCCGTTCCTCGACGAGAATCTTCTTGCCCGCGTCGCCAAACGCCCGTTCGTCCATGATCAGCCGAATCGCGTCGCTGGCTTCCTTGATTGATTCGGGCACGAAGACGCCCTTGCCCGCAGCGAGCCCCGACGCCTTGATCACCGGCGGCTCGGCCCGACTCGTGGCGTAGGCCAGCGCGTTCTCAGAATCGGTAAACTCGCGGCCTTCTGCGGTGGGGACCGAAGCCTCACGCAAGAGCGTCTTGCACCAGGCTTTGTCCGACTCGAGCAACGCCCCGTCCTTGCGAGGGCCGAACACCAGGCGGTCCGGGGTCGCGAGCTTGTCAGCAAACCCCTCCGCCAGCGGCCCCTCCGGCCCGACCACCACCAGCCCGATCCGCTCCCGGTCGCAGACCTGCTCAAGCCGATACACCTCCGCGCCCGACACGGGAACCCCGACCGGAGTGCCCAGCGCCGCGAGGCCCGGATTCTCCGGATGCGTAATAAAGAGCTTGCCGAGTCGGGGAGAACGTGAAATCGCTGCGCCCAGCGCGTGCTCCCGGCCGCCACCCCCGACAAGGAGGACGTTGACGGGCGCGGCCGTGTTCGCGGCAGCGGTCGATGAAGCGGCTTCTGGCGTGGTCATGTTGCATGGTATCCGGCTGAACCCAAGCGACGGAGCCAACTGGCGCCACGCACGGAGCCAACTGGCGCCACGCCGGGTGATAGTGCCATGCTGTACCGGAGTACCCGAACTCCGCTGAGTAGGCCTTGCCAGCTCTCCCCCGCACCCCCGAGGGCAGCCCTGATCCCGCCGCTCTGCTTGAACCCGTCACCTGGCTTGAACATGTCGCTCGGCTTGAACCCAGTGCCGAGCCCGGCCTATACTCCCGCCCTGATTGCGGGGTAGAGCAGTCTGGTAGCTCGTCGGGCTCATAACCCGGAGGTCGTTGGTTCAAATCCAGCCCCCGCTATTACCCGGCCGGTTGCAAACGCGATCGGCCCCACGGTTCACGGTGAACGCCGATGCCCCCAAGCGTCGGCGTTCTCGCGTTGCAGGGCAAGGGGTGGCAAGGGTTTAGCGATCGTCGGCCTCCGGCCGTGTCTCGGGGCTGTCCGATGAGGGATAACCGACGGCCACCAGACTCGTCCGCCTTTGGCCCGATTCTGCCAGAAGTCTCTCCGGGTCTCTCCGAGACACCCGCCGGGGTTATGGGGTGATTGTCTCTGCTCACCGAGCGCAACCGTGGAGGTTGCGATCGCGATGCGGGCGCAACCGCTATCCGATTCGACCCATCGGAACGGATTCGACGAAGGCATCTCGATCGTCCCCGAGCTTCGGGTTTCCATAGATGTACGCGTGCCCGTATTGATGCTCTGGCACTACGATCGATCCCGGACGGTCAAGCACCGTAACGAAATGCGGGGACGGCGGCCGCTCGGGCCCGAATAAGGTATAGACGCCGACAACCACCGATTGCAGCGACTCGACGCAGCACAGCATGTGCATCCAGCGAGCGGGAAGCAGTGCCGTCCCATCGGGCAGTTTCCCAACGGGCATCATGATCTTCGGCTTCTGGTTCTCGAGGAAAGGTTCGTGCTGCCCTCCATCCATGATGAAGGATCGGATTGGCTCGAAGCAGGTCTCGTGTCCGGTGAAGCCGCAGCGCGAGTTCGCGAGAAAGTAGTGGAATGCGACCTTCGCGATGGCGCGGTAGTACCGGACGGTGAAGTGGCATTCGATGCGTACAGGTACTCGATGTATGCCAGCCTCCGTAGCTGGACGTTCTTCGTGGCGATGCGAAGGCCAGACCTCCTTCAACAATGCGGCGAAGGCATCAGCATTCTCGTCGTCGGCGTGCCAGCAGATGTGAGCGATCTCGGCATCGACAATCTCCTGCTGCTGGAGCTTGCGCCGGAGTGCGTCGGCTGACATCGACGGCACCAACCGAATGTGGACGTTTCGGCCGTCTTTGAGCACAACCGCGAGATGATCCACCGGCCGCGCCTGACCTCCGATCGACGGATCGCCCTCTATCAGTTCATCATGGTCAGCATGCTTGATGACAAAACGTGGTGCTGGGATACCGGACGCTGCCTGCCATCCGACTGGCTTCCCTCGCCGATTTGTCGCTGCTCCAGCGAATCTGCGGAGTATGGCTTCGGGCGCGGTCCTGAGAAGTTCCTCCTCGAGTGGACTGAGCCTGTTATTGCAGCTGGGGCAAGCCCCACGGAAGGCGATTGCGCCGTCGAAGTCTCCGAAACCCCGCGGAAGCACATGATCTCCCTCGCCGGCACGAGGATCGAAAGAGTCGCCGCAGTAGATGCATGTGCTGGAGGCGGTCACCATCCGGAAACGATAGGTCACAACCGCGATGCGCTGGCAACCGTCCTCCAGCGTCGCCACGAATTGGGTGAAGAAAGCGCGCATCGGCGGTTCGGACGGCATAGAGAACTCAAGGGGCGGCCGTGTGCATGACGCACTGCGACGCCCCATCCCTCAATGCCGGAGCGCCCCGTGACTTCGACCCGCAACCCCGAATCCATGACCGTGGCCGAGCGCCGCGCGGAGATCGCCAGCATTCTCGCGCGCGGCCTCGTCCGCACCGTCAGGATCGCCAATTCCGGCACATCTTCGACCGTGCAGAAAGTCTCGGAATCCGGCGACAGTGGCCTTGACCTTCCTACCGACTCGCCGCTCAGTGTGGCTCCGCGGCCCGCGGGTTAGGGCCGCGTCTCGATGCACCTGTAGAGAAAGGAGCCACACGGCATGCCAACGACCATCGAATCCGAGATCGACGCGCTACACCGCATGACCACCGGCGAACTGGCCGAGCGATACGAGGAACTCCATGGCCAGCCGGTCCGGACCCGGCATCGCGCCTATCTGATCCGCAAGATCGCGTGGCGGATTCAGGCCAACGCGGAAGGCGACCTGACCGAGCGTGCCCGCAGGCGAGCGGCCGAGTTGGCCGACGACGCCGACGTTCGTGTCATGGCCCCGAAGACGCTCATCTGCCCACCACAACCAACCGGGAGCGTCACCGTCAACCGAACGCTTCCCAATGGCGAGCACAACGACCCGCGTATCCCATCACCGGGTTTCGCGATCGTGCGCCAGTACAAGGGCCGGGATATCCGCGTGGTCGTCCTCGCCGACAACGAGGGCTTCGAATTCGACGGCGACCGATACCGCACGCTGTCGGCCATTGCCAAGAAGGTCACCGGCAGCCACATCAACGGTTTTCGGTTCTTTCGTCTCGGGAGCAAGCGATGAGCGGCCGACGCCCCCGAAGCACGGCCCCGACCGACGACACG
>JAUZRR010000057.1 GCA_030950285.1 Planctomycetota bacterium
ATTGGCGGCATCCGCCCGGCGTGCCGATGATTGGACCCATGACCGATCCTTCATCATCGCTGCCCGAGGCCGATCCGCACGAGTTCTTGAGCCCCGGGGCGTCCGGCAGCCGGGGCACTTCGCCCGACATCGGCACCCCGACCAGCCGGATCGTGGCGTTGGTGGTGGTGACGCTGTTGTATCTGGTCATCGCGGGGGCGCAGAACCTCTCGGGATATTTGGCACCGGCTGAGAATCAACTCGGCCGCGATCCCCGGGGGGGTGAGTTCGCCAAGCTCATGTTCCTGATCGAGGAAGCCCTCGGCGGCGGGAAGGCGGGCGGGCAGCTTGCTGAGGCTTCGCTGACCCAGTTCGAGGCCAGCAGTCACCCGGCCGACCGGTTGCAGGGGGTGCTGGTGCTGGGTGAATCCAAAGACCCAGCCAGAGCGCTGAGGCTGCTCGAGACGATCCGCAGCAACCTGGGGCCGGCGGCGAACACCGAAGCCGGGGAGGGTTCACTCGGCAGCGGCGGTTCGCCACGGCGCACAGACTGGGCACTCGTCCGGGCGCCCGACGACCCCGAGACCGGCGCCAAACCCGACGAGGAGTTCGTCGTCGATCAGGAGGTCATCCACGACGCCGAGGCGATGGAGACGCTCTACACCCTCGGCCTTGATGCACTCTCTGACGATGCCCGCGAGCGGCTCGTCGAGCGCTACGGCTGGCTTGGTCGACTCGCGACGACCCCCGAGACCGACACGCAGGCCCGCGACGAGTTGTACGCCGACATCCCCTGGGCGATCGCGTTTCTGGTCTTTGCGGGGGGGATGTTTCTGGTCTGGGGTGTTGCCGGCTTGACGATGTTCATCGTGGCGATCGTGATGATGGCGACCGGCCGATTGCCGTTCCGGTTCGAGCGCCCCCGGGTCGGAGGCAGCGTCTTCCTCGAGACCCTCGGCGTCTTTCTGCTGGGCTTTGGGCTGGTGCAGGTGGGTGGGGCACTGGTTGGAAAGAGCAACCCGCAGATCGCCGGTGTCGTCGGGATGCTCGGGCAGTGGTTGCTGATCCTGACGCTGTTCTGGCCGCTGCTGCGCGGCGTGAAGGTGGTCGAGTGGTGCGGGGCGGTGGGCTGGACCGCGCCACGGGGTGTATTCCGGGAGATCGTCGCGGGTATTGCGGGGTACTTCGCGGGCGTGCCTTTGTTTGTTGCCGGGGCGGTCATGACGGTGGTGCTGACGTTTTTGTCAGCGAAGATCTTCGGCGAACCGACCGAGCCGCCGAGTAATCCGATTCTGGAGATCGTCCGCAGCGCCGACCTGTTGATGCTCGTGCTGTTGATCTCGCTGGCGACGATCTGGGCGCCGATCGTGGAAGAGACGTTGTTCCGCGGTGCGCTCTATCGCCACCTGCGCGGGCGTGTCGGGTTCTTCGTTGCAGCGTTGAGCACGGCGTTGCTCTTTGCGTACCTGCACAGCTACGGCCCGTTGATGGTCGGGCCGTTGATCGCGCTGGGGTTCACGTTCGCGATGATCCGCGAGTGGCGGGGTTCGCTTATCGGCTCGATCACCGCGCACTGCCTGCACAACTCGGCGATCATGGTGCTGATGCTCCTGGCGATGAAGGCGATGGCGTAGGCGTGCTCGCTCAGCCGCCCGGCTCGCGGAAGCGTCTGGTCATGTCGCGCATGAAGAGGGTCAGGCGTTGTTGCTGGGCGGGTGAGGCACTCTTTCTGGTTTGCTGATTCATAAAGACCAGCAGCCGGGAGGCGTCGTCGGCGGAGACCTCGCCGCTCTCCATGACTTCCTGACTCTGTTTCGAGTCGCGGCGTGCGCCCTCGAGCAGTTCCTCGTCGGTGCGGCGGTCGATCGAGCTGTCGAATGGTGCGGTGAGTCGCGCCAGCCGAACGTAGGCGTTGTCGAGGTATTCGCCTTTCTCCTCGGGCGGGACGGCGGCGTAGTCCTTGGCGACCAGGTCGGCGGCGTCAACGAACAGCTTCCCGGCGTTGCGTTCGAGCTGTTCGCGGGCCTCGCCGGCGATCCCGGCAAAGAACTGGGCGACGAGGACCGACTCGCTGGCGTCCATGTCGCGGACGCGGCTGTAGAGCTGGCTGACCAGCTCGATCCGCTCTTCGACGGGGAGGTTGTTGAACTCTTCGGTGAGGAGGGTGTAGTTGAAGATGCGGTTCATCTCGGCCTGTTCATAGTCGGGCTTGGGGACCGGGCGGACCGCGAGGTAGATGCCCAGGCCGAGCCCGAGCGCAGCGACAGAACTGACTCCCATGATCGCGTAGCGCGACGCCGGTCGCGCCCACGCGGCGTTGAAGCGCGCGGCGACGTTCCGCTCGGCGTTGCGGAGCCGATCGCGCAGCGACGCACGCCGCGGCGCAATACCGATCGTCGTGGCGGCGGGGTCGTCGTCGAGCAGTGAGCCGGTGGTGTGTGGTTGGTCGTTCATGGTGTTGTGCCTATCCCCCGAAGTTGCAGAGTTTCAGCGTGAGGGCGATGAAGTCTTCGACAAACTCGGTGGGCGGATCGCCCGGGTAGATATCCACGGAGCTGTCCCAGAAGAGGGCGTTTTTGCCTGACTTTGCGGGGTGAACCTCGACGAAATCGAGCATGACCGCGAGTTTTTTGCCCCGGGTCGCGTAGTGGTCGTAGGCCCGGGAGACCGCCCGTTGCCCTTTCCAACGCTCGGCGGCGGCGATCCGTTCGTCGCTGTTGCCGGTGTCGATGGCGCCGAAGAGTTCGAGGGCGACGTAGATCTCTGACCATGGCGCAGCGTAGCTGGTGCCGTAGGTCTCTTGTGCGGTGCGCGAATCGTTGTTGTCGTCGTCGAGCGGGATCTTGTCAGCCGGGCAGCGGTAGGGGTCCTGCACGATCCAGGGCGAGGTCTCGTCGCCACGGATTTCGCGCCGGGGTGGGGTCGCGTCGATGTAGGCCGCGAAGACCTCGAAGAGGTCGGTGCTGTTCTGGTTTTCGTCGGCCCCGGCGATTGGGTCGACCCAGGGCAGCACGCCGTCGGAATCGTTGAAGTAGAGCTGCATCGAGGTGCCCAGCCCGCGGAGGTTGGTCATGCACTTGATCTTCCAGCTTTCTTCGCGGGCCTTGCCGAGTGCCGGCAGCAGGATGCCGATGAGCAGCGCGATGATCGAGATGACCACGAGCAACTCGATGAGTGTGAAGGCGTTGCGGCGGGCAAAAAACGAGCCCCGAGCGCAAGCTCGGGACCCGCAAGTGGCTGGACCTGTACTCACGATTCGGGCAAAATCTACACCGGCAGCCCGACCATCGGCTGCGCGGGCCGGTCGCGGGTGACCTGATCGATCACCCGCTTGGCGGTGGGTGTCTGGGTGGCGCGGAAGGTGTCGGCGTGTTTTCCGAAGCATGTCCGAAACTCCTCATCCTCTCGCATCGCGACCGAGAGCCCCTTGGCGACCGACGCGAGCCCGGCTTTGAGCCTCCACGCCCGGAGTCCGAGAACCGCTGCGGCGGTGCCCAGCAGCAGGGGGCCGCGCAGCGGCAGCGGCAACAGCGGCGTGGCTGCACCAACTGTTTCGGTAAACGGGTCGCTCGGTTTCGCAGCTTCGGCGAGCACCTCGTCGAGCCGCGCCAGCCCGGCATCGACCACCGCAGCGGCTGCCTCGGCCTGGGCCTTCTCCGCCAGCACCAGAGGTCTCGCTGGGTCGTCCGGCGGCAGGGTGTCCAACTCGTCCTGCCAGCGGTCGGCTTTGGCGTCCAGCGACTGTCTGAGGGCCTGAGCGTCGGCCCGGAAGCTGTGGACCGCCTGCATGTCGGTGCAGCCGAGCGTTGTCAGAACCAGAATCCATCCGATCGCCCCTCCGACCAGCGCCCGCACCATCCATCGACCATTGTTCCCCTCGACCATTGCGACTTCCCCTTTCATCCCGGCCGACTGTGGATCGGCAACGTCCCCGGCCGGCGGGACGCTGCGCGGTCGGGAGGGGGAGCCCGGTGTATTGTGGTCGAAATGGCTCGCGGATGGAAGAGAAAGTGGGTCGAGGACAGTAAAACAGCGCGCAGGTGGGGTTGGTGGGGGTGAGAAACCGGGAGAAAGGCACCCTCCCCCCGGCCCCCTCCCAGAGGGAGGGGGATCGAGACAGAGCCCGAAGCGCCAGCGAGGTGCCAACGTCCCACGACCAAAAAGACACCCCCTCCCCAACCCTCCCCCGCGAGGTGTGGGGGAGGGAGCAGGAGCGTCAGGGTTCGGCGTGCCCGGCGGCGACGAGCGCTCTTGCCATCGCGTGGTTGAGGGCGTGCCCGGCGTGGGTGGCGACGACGCGGGCGTGCAGCGGGCGGCCGACGAGGGCCAGGTCGCCGATGAGGTCGAGGAGTTTGTGCCTGGCGGGTTCTGCTTCGCTTCGCCAGGTGTTGTTGATGGGTGCGCCGGTGTCGTCGATGACGAGGAGGTCGCGGGGGGTGAAGCTGCGGAAGAGACCGAGGGCCTGCATCTGTTGGGCCTCGGCAGCGAGTGAGAACGTGCGGGCCGGGGCGATGCGGTCGAGGAAGTCGCTGGTGTCACTACACCACTCGGCGTGTTGGGGCGGGATCGGGGCGGCCGGGCCGTAGTCGAGTTGGTAGCGGTAGCTCGGGGTGTCGTGTGGTCCGAGAGGTTCGGCGGTGATGGACGCGCGGCGGTCGGGGCTGGTGACGGTGATGGGGGCGTCGAGTGTGAGCGGCGCGATCGTGTCGGCGGGGGTTGTGTTGGCAACGTCGCGCAGGCCCGCCGCGGTGATCGCGTCGGTGAAGAGCAACGCCGAGCCGTCGCCGATGGGGAGTTCGTTGGTGTTGATTTCGATCGTCGCGTCGGTCACGCCCATGCCGAGCAGTGCGGCGAGGAGGTGTTCGGTGGTGTAGACGATCGCGTCGGGGTGTTGGCTTGAGGCGACCGCGGTGTGGCGCGGTGGGATGCTGGCGAAGGCCGGGTGGACGGGGCGGTCGGCGAGTGAAGCGATGGTCGCGGGGACTGTGGGCGAGCCGGGCAGGTCGGTGCGGCAGAAGCGGACGCCTGTGCCGGCGTCGGCGGGGGCGATGGTGCAGGTGGCGGGGTGTTCGGTGAAGAGGCCGATGCCTTGGACGACGGCCGGCGTGGCGAGTGTTCGGCGTGGCGGTGCCGGCGGCGGGGGGTTCATGATGTCGCGGTGTCCGGGTTGCCGGTGGGTTGGGGCTCGGCGGGTGTGGTGTTGTCAGCTTCTGCGCGGGCTGCGAGTTGTGCTTCGAGGGCTTCGACGCGTTCTTTGAGGTCGCGGACGGTCTTGGCGACGCGGTCGTTGGTGCGGTAGGAGCGGAAGGCGATATTTGCGGGGCGTGCCGGCGTGCCGAACCAGCTTTCGCCCGGGGGGATGTGTTGCATGACGCCGGACTTGCCGCCGATGCGTGCGCCATCGCCGATGCGTTTGTTGTCCTGGACGCCGACCTGGCCGCCGAGCATGGCGCCGTTGCCGACGACGGTGGAGCCGCCGAGCCCGACCTGGCCGCAGAGGACCGCGTGGGCGCCGACTTTGACGTTGTGCCCGATCTGGACGAGGTTGTCGATTTTGGTGCCTTGGCCGATGGTGGTGGAGGCAAACTTGCCCCGGTCGATACACGCGCCCGCGCCGACCTCGACATGGTCGCCGATGACGACGTTGCCCAGGTGGGGGACTTTGACGAGCCCGGTGCCCGAGGGGTGGGGGATGAACCCGAAGCCGTCGGCCCCGATGGAGACCTGGGCGTGGAACAGGCAGTCGCTGCCGATGATGCAGTGGTGGTAGACGACGACGTTTGGGTGCATGACCGTGCGCGGGCCGATGGTGGTGTGGCGGCCGATGGTGACGCGGGCGTGGAGGACCGCGTCGGCGCCGATCACCGCGTGTTCGCCGACGATGCACAGCGGGCCGATCGCGGCGGTTGGGTCGATCGTCGCGGTTGGGTCGATGATCGCCGAGGGATGGACGCCCTTTGGCGGGGGGGGGGGCGCAGCGACCTTGGCGAGTTGATTGAGCAGCGCGACCAGCGACTGATCGGCGTCATCAACCAGCAGGAGCGTGCGGGTGGCGGGGTCGTGCCCGGGGATGTCGAGGCTTCGGGTGACGATCGCGGCGGAGGCTTCGCTCTTGGCCCAGCGTTTGGCGTAGACAGCCGAGCGGATAAAGGTGACCGAGCCCGGGCCGGCTTCGTCGATGCCGGCGAGGTCGGTGAGTTCGATGTCCGGCGGGCCGAGCATTTCGGCGCCGAGCATCTCGGCGAGTGACTGGGTGGTGATGGACTCGAACATAGTGTGGACAGACCCCTGCGTTAGTCGGCACCGGCCTGGAACTTGTTGTTCATGAGCAGGACGACCTGGTCGGTGATATCGAGGTGATCGCTGGCGTAGAGGATGGACTTCTGCTGGATCGCGTCGTTGACGACGGCCTGGACACCCTCGGGGACTTGCAGCGCTCTGTCGTCGAACAGGACGAGTTCGTATCCCTCGCGGGCGGAGACCTCACCGACCGCGGCGAGGAGCTTGGTGTAGAGCGGGCCGATGATCTCACCCTTTTCGATATCGATGAGTGTCTGGTAGGCGTTGAAGCGGGCTTTGATGGTTTCGTTGAGCTCGAAGATGCGTGCGCGGATCTCGCGTTGGCGTTCTTTGGCGTTGGTGGGAAGCTCGCTCAGCTCTGCTTTGAGGCTGTCGTTTTCGTTGCGGAGGATGTCGAGGTTTTCCTGACGTTGTTTGGCGTTGGCTTCGAGCGATTTGTTCAGTGTGGAGAGTTCTTCGAGTTCATTGAGTGCCCGTTCGACATCGACGATCGCGATGGTGGTGGGCTGGGCGACGAGTCTGGTCTCGGCCGACTCGGCGCCCGCGCGCCAGCCGACAAACGCGACGACGGAGAGGCATGCGAGGACGACTGCGCTGGTGTGGATCGGCTTTTGGGGCATGGTCTGGGCTCCTGATTGTGGTGTGCGAAAAATGGTAAGCATGTTCCGCGAGTTTCGTGGGCGGGGGTTCGCTGCACATGGCAGCGGCTAGAACGGGAGGTCGATAAAGAACGTAAAGACGCGACGCTCGTCTGTTGGTTCCTCGAGGAGGGGGAAGCCGAAGTCGAACCCGATTGGCGCCGGGCTGATCTGCGGCACATACAGGCGGATGCCGAGCCCGGCCGAGACGCGGTAGTCGTCGAACCCGACGTCGTATCCCACGGTGCCGGTGTCGATGAAGACCACGCCCGAGATCATGTCGGTGACGAGAGGCTGGACGATCTGGGAGCCGAGGAAGAAGGACCACGTGCCGCCGACGGGGTCGTTGCCGAGTTGGCCGGTGTCGTTGCGGATGCCGACGGGGCTGACGCCGCGGAAGTCGAAGCCTCGGAAGGACTGGCCGCCGAGGTAGTAGCGTTCGTAGACCGGGACGTCGTCTTTGTTCTGCGGGATGTATTTGGCAGCGACTCTGGTGGAGAAGACGGTGGTGCGGCCGAGGAAGTCCTCGTGGACCGGGACAAAGAACTCGTGCTCGACGTTGAGTTTGGTGAAGGTGTAGTCGCCGCCGAGTGCGCCCATCTGCTCGATCCCGATCGAGGTGCGTGAGCCGCGCCTCGGGCGGAAGCGGTTGTCGAGTGTGTCGCGGGTGAGTGAGAACCCCAGGCCTGTCAGGATGTTCCGGTCGGCGACGTCGAAGACATCGACGGGCTGGTCTGCTTCGATTTCGAGGAGTTCGACCGATTCGGCGCGGAAGGTCGCGTTGCCCCGCCACCGGGTGCCGAAGCGTCGGCCGATACCGAGGCGCCCGCCGAAGCGTTCTTCGCGGTACTCAAGGAAGTCCCGGTTGCGGTAGAAGACACCGACGCTGCCGGAATAGTCGGTGTCCCACAGCGAGGGTTCGCTGAGGCTGAGCGAGTAGGTCTGGACGCGGTTGCCCGGGAGCAGTTCGAGGCTGAGTGTCTGCCCGCCGCCGCGGAACGCTTCGCCGGTGAAGAGGTCGGCCGGGGTGTCGGGGGTGTCGTTGATGTCAAAGTTTCGCTGAACGATCGAGATCCGCGCGACGACGCCCGAGTCGGTGTTGAACGCGGCTCCGATGTTGAACTCGCCGGTGTCGGTCTCGCGGACCTCGACCAGGACGTCGCGGTAGATGTCGTCGTAGGGGTCGCGGCTTGGGGTCGCGGTCGCGGGGGTGGTGTCGAGATCGAGCGTGTCGGCGGCGGGCTGGTCGGGGTCTTGGGCTGGTTGCTGTCGTGGAGTTTGTCGCGTTGCCTGTCCGCGGGGCGTTGCCTGGATGCTGAGCCGGGGGGGCTCGAAGTTGCGTTCGAAGAGGTTGGTCTGGGTCAGGCGGGTCTGCGAGCGGTCCATCGCGGTGGGGTCGAGCGGGGCTTCGGGTTTGATGCCCTCGTCGTGCAGCGGGCGGAGGATCACGCCAGTCTTGGTCCGGGTGTTGCCGATCGGTTTGACCTCGCCGATCAGGTGGTGATCGCCCTGGCGGACCGTGACAAGAAGATCCACAACCGGCTCGCCGTCGGCCCGGAGTTGATCGGTCGCGACCGAGACATCGGCGTAGCCCTCTTTGTGGTAGGCGGCCCTGATTTCACTCTCGCTCTTCCTGACACGGTTGATCGAGAAGACGTCACCCCGCTTGATCGGCATGATTCCCGCGAGCTGTTCGGGGCTGAACCTGGGCGATTTGTCGGGGGTGCGCAGCACGATATCCCCGAGGTGGTAGAGCGGCCCTTCATCGACGAGGAAGGTCACGACGGCTTCACGGTTGTTGGGCGCGGGTTGGACGCGGTGGTCGACCCGCACGTCGAGATAGCCGTGGTCCTGATAGAAGCGGAAGATCGCGGCAACGTCGGTTTCGAGCAGGTCGTCGTCGAGCGGGGCTTTCGAGAAGAGGAACGCTTTCTTGGTCTTGATCTCGCGGCGGACTTCCCCGACGGGGATGCTCTTGACGCCGTCAAACCGGATGGCGGTGACGCGGAGCTTCTGCCCCTCGGTGATGCGGAAGAGGACGATGCCGTTGTCGTCGAGTTCTTTGCGGTCCCAGTCGACCTGGGCGTTGTAGTAGCCTTTGGCGTGGTAGAGGTCCTCGATCCGGCGCGCAGCCCGGTCGAGTTGGAAGAGGTCGACGGGGGTGCCGACGAGCAGGTCAACCGACGCGGCGATCTGCTGGTCGGTGAGTTGGCGGTTGCCGACCGACTGCACGTCTTCGATGATGGGTTGCTCGAGGAGTGTGAAGACGAGGACGACCGAGCCGTCGGGCCCGAGGCGGACCGCGGCGTTGATGACCGAGTAGCGGCCGGTGCGGCTGAGGCGTGCGACGTCGTCGGAGACGGTTTCTTGCAAGTAGGGTGCGCCGGCGCGGCTGCGGATCTGGTTGCGGGCAAAGTCGGCCGACCGGGTGGCGAGGGGGAGGAGCACCACGTCGTCGCCGCGTTGGACAGGGCGGACCACCTCGACGCGGCGGAGGGGGCGGCTGTTGAACTCGGCCCCGGGCTGGAGCGACCCGGGCTGCACGATGGTCTCGGCGTCGGCTTGCTGATCGGTCTGGCGGGGAGGGGTGTCGGCGCCGTCCTGGGCGGACACCTGGGCAGCGAGCCCGGCTGCGGTGACGAGGGCAGCGACCACGAGGGCGCGGGCGGGGCGTGCCGGTCGGTGCGGGCGGGGCAGCCCGGCCTGGGGCTGTGGGGATGGGGCGGGTTGGATTCGCAGGGTTGGCCTCACAAGGAGGGGACAATACCGCTCCGCACGCCGAACCACAAACCGGACGGGCCATCAAATGGCATTCCGGGCCTGAGAGGTCGGAAAACAGTTCGGCAGAGATGGTCGAGGGTGGGTAATATCCCTTGCTCTGCGCCGGGCGACCGGAAGGGGGACGAAGGGGGACTCGAATCGGCCTTGTGGGGTCGGCTTGGGAGCGCGGCCGGAGGCTGCCTGTGGGTGTGTATCGAAAACGGACTTTCCAGACAGGAATTTGAGCATGGAATCGATTTTGCGGGTGACTCGTCGAGGCGGGGTGATTCTCGTCGCGGTGCTCTCGGTGGCGTGCAGCCTGCTCTTGGTCTATCTGGTCTTCAATCGCGGGGCGATCAGCCACCTGCCGACGCTCCACCTGGTGGCGCTGGTCGGCTCGCTGCTGCTCCCGATCACGACGCTTGGGTTGTTGCGACTCGATCAGCTCACGGTGCGTGCGCGGGGCAGTGGTCGCTGAGGGTTCGGGCTTTATGAGTGCCGTTTCTCACGGTATGTTGTCCCCCCGCTTGCGCGGGGGGCTCTTTGTCCATGCGCTCGACTTGTTCATGTGCTCAACACTTCTGCTCAACACTTCCGTAGAGCCCCTCGCGCGAGCGAGGGGACAACGCTGCGGTTGGTCATCAAAGCAAACACGATTGGCGCGAGACCCTTTGTCGAGACTTGCACCTACTGCAGCGTCACCGGCATGACGACGTAGACAAAGTCGTCGCCGGACCGGATGAGCCCGGGCTTGTTCTCTTTTTTGAGCTCGATGATGACGTCGGGGTCGGAGATGACTTTGAGGGCGTCGGTGATGAATCCGGGGTTGAACCCGATCGAGACGTCTTCGCCTTTGTAGTCGGTGAGGTCGACCTGGATGTTTGCTTCGCCCATCTCGGGGGCTCGGCTGGAGAGGTCGAGGCGGTTGTCCTGGCCGGTAAAGCTGAGGCGGACGCCGCGTGATTCCTCGTTGGTGAGGAGGGCAGCACGGCGGACGGCCGAGAAGAGCACGTCCCGATCGACGTGGACCATTTTGTCGTTGTCCTTGGGGATGACGTCTTCGTAGGGCGGGAATGCGCCTTCGACGAGGTTGGACGCGAGGACCGCGGATTCGTCGGCTCCGCTCTCGCCTTGGGAGATATTGAAGAAAATCTGGTTGTCGGTGATCGCGATATCCACGTCACCCTGCGCCGATCCGAGCAGGCGTTGGAGGAGGGTGAGGGCTTTGGTGGGGATGATGCACTTGACGCTCGGCCCGTCTTTTTCGGTGAGTGTGGCGCGGCAGAGGGCGAGGCGGCGGCCGTCGGTGGCGACCATTTCCAGTTTCTTCCCGTCGCGGCTGAGCAGGACGCCGTTGATCGCGTAGCGGGTGTTCTCGCGCGCGGTGGCAAAGATGGTGCGCGCGATGACTTCGCTCAAGGACTTTGCGGGGTGCTTGAAGACGGCTTTGGCGGGCGGGTTGCCGCCCGAGCCTGAGACGGCTGCCTTGAACTCGGCGACGGCTGGAAACTCCTCGGGCGGGTGGCCGTAGACCTTGAAGTGGGCGTCTTCGCCGCGGATATCGACGGTGTCGCCGGAGGCTTCGAGGGTGAGTGTGGGCTCGTTGTCCTCGGCCGAGATGATTTGCCGGAGTTTGTCAGCGGGGATGAGCGTTTCGCCCGGCTGTTCGACGTCGACGTTGTCCACGCGGAGGCGGAGCGAGATCTCGGCGTCGGTTGCGGTGAGGGTGAGCGTGCCGCCCTTGCCTTCTTTGGCTGCGGTGAGCTTGACGCAGGTGAGCTGCGGCCTCGGTGTTCGGGTCGCGACGACTCCTGAAACAAGATTGATCGCTTCGAGCAGCGAGGCTCGGTCGCATACGACCTTCATAGGCACTCTCCCTTTGTATATGGCAAGTCTACCCGCCAGACGTGCGGGCTGCCCTGTTGCTCGGCACAAGGGAGAGTAGGAGGGCGGGACCTTGACCCGATGGGGCCCGATGGGGTCGGGCGGGCGCGGTGGCGAACCCTGGCCGGGCCGATACGCGGGAAAGCCATTGGTCGAATCTGTATTTGTGCAGCAAATCCTGTTCCAGCCATGATCCGGGGTTGCCACGTTGCCCGGAGGTGTAGATACTCCACATTCTTGCCTGCGGATTGGCAGACGAAGCAGTGGGGGTGTGCCGCGAAAGCGTGCCGCCTGATCGTGCGCCCATTCGTCGGCGGGACGGGATGGGTGCGCACCCACCCGGGCTGATCGACCCTGTTTTCCCCCGCGGAGGCACGCATGTCCTTTGAAGCCGCGACGCACTTTCATGCCATCGAGATCGGGAGGCTCAGCCTCGAGATGACCGCTGCTGCCGGCAGCGGGCACCCGACGACCTCGTTGAGCATCGCTCACCTTGTCACTGTGTTGATGTACGACACCATGCGGTGGAGCCCGGACTACCCGGATTATCCCACCAGCGATCGGCTGGTGCTCAGCGAGGGGCACGCGGTGCCCGCGGTTTATGCCGCGGCTGCGAAGCTCGGGGTGATGTACGGCAAAGACCCGGAGAACCGCCGCAAGCTGACGGTGGATGACCTCTCCAGCCTGCGCGATCTCGACAGCGAGCTCGATGGGCACCCCAACCCGATGGAGGGGTTCCCGTTCTTTGACGCGGCGACCGGTTCGCTCGGTCAGGGGCTCAGCGTCGCGGCGGGTCTTGGTGAAGCGGCCCGGCTCGACGGGCTGGACCGTTGTATCTATTGCATCATCGGTGACGGCGAATCACGCGAGGGGCAGATTTCCGAGGCGCTCGACTACATCGCCGAACGCAAGCTGACCAACGTGCTTGCGATCTTCAACTGCAACGACTACGGGCAGACCGGGAAGGTCTCGAGCCAGCAGTCGGCAGAGACCATCACCAGGAAACTCGAGGCGTTCGGCTTTGAGGCGCTGGTGATCGACGGCCACAAGCCCGACGAGATCAAAGCGGCGTTCAAGTCGTTCACCGATCGCCAGGGGCAGGCCGACGCGACACCGCTTGCGATCGTCGCCAAGACGGTCAAAGGCTGGGGCTGTCCGAGCCTGCAGGGCGGCGGGTGGCACGGCAAGCCGGCGACGGGGGAGAACCTGCAGCGTGCGCTGGCCGAGCTCGACGAGCGGCGGGTCGAGTTGACCAGCTCACTCAGCGCGACCGACGTGTTCGAGATTCAGCCCCCGGCCGAGGCCCCGGCAAGGCCCGAGCAGACCCGCGACCTGCCCGGTCTGGGTGAGACGATGCGGGGCATGGACATGGAGAGCGTGATCCATGCCGGGCGGCTGGCGTCCCGCAAGGCCTACGGCATCGCGCTGCGTGCGCTCGGGGGGATCAACGACGATGTTGTCGTGCTCGACGCCGACGTGAGCAACTCGACCTTTGCCGAGACCTTTGCCAAGCAGAGCGACCTGGCCGACCGGTTCTTTGAGTGCAAGATCGCCGAGCAGAACATGGTTTCGGTGGCTGCGGGGATGAGTGCTGCGGGCAAGGTGCCGTTCTGTTCGACCTTCAGCAAGTTCTTTGTCCGTGCGTATGACCAGATCGAGATGGCGATCAACTCGGGGGCCAACCTTAAGCTGGTCGGGTCGCACTCGGGGATCACGCTCGCGGCCGACGGCCCGAGTCAGATGTCGCTGCCCGATGTCGCGTGGTTCCGCTCGTGGACGACGATGAACGACCACCGCGGCAACCCGGGGTGTTATGTTCTTCAGCCCGCCGATGCGTACGCCGCGTACGCGCTGACCGGCGTGATGGCCGAGTACGAGGGCGTGTGCTACATGCGGACGCTGCGGGCCGAGACCGAGTTCATCTATTCCGACGATCAGGTGTTCAACCTCGGCGGGTTCGAGGTGCTGCACCAGGGACGCGATGTCGTGCTCTGCGCAGCGGGGTACATGGTGCACGAAGCGAACAAGGCGATTGAGATGCTCGACGCGGTGGGTGTGAGCGCCACGCTGGTCGATCTCTACAGCCTGCCATTCGACACCGACAAGCTGCTCGATATCGTCGCGGCCAACAACGGGTACGTCATCAGCATCGAGGACAACTACGGCGGCGGGATCGGGTCGGCGATCGCTGACGCGCTGGTCGGGTCCGGCGATGGGTTCACACTTGAGCAGATGTTCGTCCGCCGTATTCCCAAGAGCGCACGGACGCCCGATGAGTTGCTCGCCTACTGCGGCCTGACAGCACAGGATATCGTGAGCAAAGCGATGAACGTGTTGCAGGTGGTGTGACCGGTCGGGCTTGGGCACACAAAGAAAAACACCCTCCCCCCAGCCCCCTCCCGCGGGGCGCGGGAGGGGGAAAAAGCCAGAGCCCGACGCGCGAGCGAGGAGCCGTTTGATCGCGAAGGGTGCGAAGACAGGCAGCGAAGGCAGATTCACCGCCGAGCACACTGAGCACGCGGAGGAAGACAAAAGGAAGCAGTCCAAAAGAGGCTCAAGGAAGAGGCTCAAGGCACAAGCCTGAGCTTCTTCTTTTTCTTCATTCCTCTTCTTCAACGCACACAGAGTTTCAACGCACGCCCGAACTTCCATCCTCCGAACGCACAGAGCACAGAGCAAGGCCGAAAGACACCCCCTCCCCAACCCTCCCCCACGAGGCGCGGGGGAGGGAGCGGGAGAAGCCGGTCCCCTCGCTTGCGCGATGGGTTCTGCGTCCGGCCTGTCGAGCCGGTCATGCTTGTGTGCGCAGGTGGGCGACGACGATGTGGATCTGCTCGTAAGAGATACTGCCTTCGAGGTGCTCGAAGACGGGCTTGAGGAAGTCGGTGCCGACCTGACCGGCAGCGGCGGCGACGCGGTCGTAGGTGGGTTGGTCGATCCAGGGGGCGATGCTTTCGGGCTTGCGTGATGCGATCCACTCGGCGAGGTGGGTGGTGATCGTGCGCGGCTGAAGGCCTTGGGTGACCGCGACGGCCTCGACGGATTCGCCCCGGTCGAAAAGCTCGAAACTCTTGCGTTTCTTTGGCGAGATGGTGCGGGGCGTGCTGGCCCGTTCGCGCCGGGCTTGTCGGGTGCCGGGGCGGGCGTCGGTGGCGAGGTCGTGCTCGGCGCACCACGCGGCGATGTGGGTGATGAAGGCGTCGCTGAAGGCTTCGAGTTTTTGCGTGCCGACACCTTTGACGGTGGCCATGGTTGATTCAGAGGCGGGGCGGACGGCGGCGAGTTCGCGGAGGGTGTCGTCGCTGAAGATGATGTAGGGGGGGACGCCGCGCTCCTCGGCGAGCTGGCGACGGAGGGTGCGGAGGGAATCAAAGAGATCGAGCTCGTCGGTCGAGAGGGTGACCTCTTCGGCGACGGGTGCGCGCTCGACGGGGTGTTTGGGTTGGAGGAGGGTGACTTGGCGCGCGCCGGTGAGGACGTCGCGGGAGGCGGGGCTGAGGGCGAGGGTGGCGAACTTGCCGGGGTCGCGGGTGAGGAGGTCCTGGTCGATGAGCTGGTTGATGTAGCTGGTGATGGTGGGTTTGGGGATATCGCGGAGGAGGTTGTAGGTGGAGAGTTGGTCGTGACCGCGGTCGAGGATTTTGGCTGTGCGCGAGCCTCGGAGGACATCGACGATGTGGGACGCGCCGAAGCCGAAGCCGGAGTGCTGGATGGCGCGGGCGACGCAGGAGATGATTTTCTGAGCGATGACGGTCGCGTCGGGGGCAGCGGCGTTTTCACCCAGGCAGACATCGCAGGCGTTGCAGTCGGGGAGGGGGTAGGGCTGATCGAAGTGTTCGGAGAGGGCTTTGTGTCGGCAGGTCATCCCCGAGGCGAGGCGTTGGATGCCTTCGAGGAGGTCGAGCTGGGCCTGGAGGACTTCGGGCGGCGAGCCGGATTCTTCGGCGGACATGGTAAAAAGCCGGGACCAGCGGATGGCATCGGCGCTGGAGTAGAGCAGGACGCACTCGGCTTCGAGCCCGTCGCGTCCGGCGCGGCCGGTCTCTTGCTGGTAGGCCTCGATGGACTTGGGCAACGCGGCGTGGAGCACGCAGCGGACATTTGAGCGGTCGATCCCCATGCCGAAGGCGACGGTGGCGACGACGACGTCGAGCTTCTCGCGGCTGAAGTCTTCCTGGACCTTTCGTCGGCGCTCGGGGGTAAGGCCGGCGTGGTAGGGGCGGGCGTTGATGTTCTCGTCTCGGAGCATGTCGGCGACGGCCTCGGTGTCTTTGCGGCTGATGCAGTAGACGATGGTGGCGCCGTCGGTGTGGCGGGCGATGACCTCGGCGATCTGTGTGTCGCGGTCGACGCGGGGGACGACGCGGTAGATGAGGTTGGGTCGGTCAAAGGTGCCGACGAGGATCGCGGGGTCGCGCATGCCGAGTTGGCTGGTGATGTCCTCGCGGACGCGCTCGGTCGCGGTGGCGGTGAAGGCGTGGATGCAGGCGT
The DNA here is from genome assembly GCA_030950285.1 of Planctomycetota bacterium. Lineage (GTDB taxonomy): Bacteria > Planctomycetota > Phycisphaerae > Phycisphaerales > UBA1924 > PNC22. Next base: position 16,053 of record JAUZRR010000057.1, read on the forward strand.
CGGGGAAGCGGTCGCGGAGGGTGGCCAGTTGGCGGTATTCGGGTCGGAAGTCGTGCCCCCAGGCGCTGATGCAGTGGGCCTCGTCGATCGCAAAGCGGCGGACGCCGGGGGGGCCGGAGGGATTGGGAAGCTCGGCGAGCCAGTCGGTGAACCCATCGGAGAGGAGTCGTTCGGGAGAGACAAAGAGGAGTCGGGCGCTGCCGGTGTTGAGGGCGGCGTAGGCGTCGTCCTGTTCGGCGGGGGTGCAGGCCGAGTGGAGGGCGACGGCGGGGTAGCCGGTGAGGCGGAGGCCGTCGACCTGGTCCTCCATGAGGGCGATGAGCGGGCTGATGACGACGGTGAGTTCGTCGGTGACGAGCGGGGGCACCTGGTAGCAGAGGCTCTTGCCGCCGCCGGTGGGGAGGACGACCAGGGCGTCGCGGCGGTCGAGCGCGGCGTTGATGGCCTCGGCCTGGAGGGGGCGGAGGGTGTCAAAGCCCCAGATTCGGCGGATGGCGTCGAGGGCGGTTGGGTTGGTGGGGGTTGCGGGAGTAGTGGGGGTGGCGGTCATGCACCTCTATCCTAACAAAGTACGGTCGGGAGGCAAGGGGGAAGGCTTGGATCTCTGAGATGTGCTTTCCATTGGTAATCACCTGTTCAGGCATCCAGACGCTGTCAGAGGGAGAGTTTTTGTGGGGTGTGTCGGTGTACTTCCGGAAGACCAGATGAGTTGTGGGCCGGACAGACGGCGATCTCGGGCTGCGGCAGGCCCGGATTGGAGCGATCGCGTCCCGTGTGGCGGTGTGTATTTTGCGGCCCGGCAGCATCACTTGTGTGACACGGGCATCATGAGCTGTTTGAGTTTTCCACTATGAAGATTTGTTATGTATTATGTCACGATTGTGATAAGTGCATGCAACCTATATTGTATCTATGCGCGAATGACGTCGATATTTCGAACGCACTGTGTATTGTGTGGTTGTGGCCGAGGGCGGAACTCGTTCACTGAAGATGGCAACACTAATCTGGAGTATTCCATGCAGCACAGAGTTGAGAGTCGTAGAGGGTTCACGCTGATCGAACTGCTCGTCGTGATCGCGATCATCGCGCTTCTTATCAGCATTCTGCTGCCAGCGCTTGGGAAGGCCCGTGCGGCGGCGCAGGCTTCGGTGGCGGCAAACAACGCAAGGCAGGTTGTGCTGGGTGTGAGCGTGTATACGACAACCGGGGACATGTTCCCGCCTTCGTATGTGTACGCCTCAGAGCAAGATGAATCGAGTTGGCGCGTTGAGGATCAGCTTGAAACCAACCCACATCCCGCGACTGGATACCTGCACTGGTCATGGGCGCTGTTTGGCGGCGATGCCGGGGGCGGGAGCGTGCCAGAGGAGGCATTTGAAGACCCGGCAGCGACCAGCAATGGTGCGCCACGGACCAACCCCGGGAACGACAGCGACGACTGGGAAGACGGACAACAGAACGACCTCGGCCAGAAGGCGCCGGCGGACCTGCCCCGGGATAAGCAGGCGAAACGGATCGCTTTCACGGGGAATGCGGCGATTTTCTGTCGGAACAAGTTCAATATTGATGCGCAGCGGAAGAACCAGTTGGTGAGAACGGCGATGGTGGATGGGACGGGCAGGGGAGCGTCGGGGACGATTCTTGTGGCTGAGTTCTTTGACAACAAGGACAGTTGGTCTTCGCTCTGGAAGGACGGGGCCAACCCGACGATCAAGAGCCACCGGCCGGTGACACCGTTTCTTGGACGCTCGGCGGGGACGAATGTGTACGACGAGCCGGCGCGGGGGGGTATCGCGAGGTTTGTGTATCCGGCGCGTGAAGATTTGCTGCCCACCGATGAGTTGGAGAGTCAGCGTGGACAGATCAATAACAAGCTGACGACGCTGAACGCGGTGGGTCGGCACCACGGCGGGAAGAGCCAGTTTGGGTTTGTGGACGGGCATGTCGAGCTGCGGACGGTTGAAGAGACCGTGAAGGACCGGATGTGGGGGGACAGATTCTTCTCACTCACGGGATATAACAAGGTTGACATGAAGTTCAACGCTTGGAACGACTGAGGAGTGGGTCGTGCGAGAGCACGGCCTATTTCTTTCTGAGAGTGAAGTCAGGAAGGCTTCGCTGCATCTGAAGAGACATGGATGTGTGTGACGAGTGTTTCCGGGCGTGCGGGCGTTCCGCGCGGTCGGTGTGTCGAGAGTGAGATCACCCAGAGAGATTCCAGAAGGGAACCGAGCGATGAACAAGAGGATGCTTCACTGTATTGCGATGGGCCTTGCGGGCACGGCGGCGTCGGTGGCGACGGCCCAGCCCTACATGATTAACGGCGCAGGGGCGACGCTGCTCCAGGCGGTCTTCGAGTCCCCGGCTTCGACCAACGACTTCATCGACGTGGACGGCGACTGCCTGTACGCGATCGATGGCGACCAGCTTGCGTTGTTTGACTCGGGCGAGCCTTGGAACCCCGATCAGCAGTGGCAGGTCACCTACCGCATTGTCGGGTCGGGCAACGGGTTTGCCGAGATGCGTGACTGGGGCTTCAGTTGGATGACCGGTCCCGACGGCGATTCCGGGCACGGGACATATATTTCGGCTGAGGCTGACCGCTCGCTATGGAACCGGGATGTGTTCGTGGATGCGGGTGTGCCGCAGGGCTTTGCC
>JAUZRR010000058.1 GCA_030950285.1 Planctomycetota bacterium
ACCCCACCTCCACGAGGGCAAAAACCGGGAGAAAGATTGGCATCGGGGGGGGGGGTCCGATATGCTGGCGCCGTTCCCAGCAGGAGGAGAACTCTCGATGCTCAACCGAACCCCCACCCCCACCCCCACCATCACCCCCACCATCACCATCACCCCCATCGCCCTGATCGCTGTCTGTGCGGCCGCCGTCCTTGCCCCGCTCGCGACGGCCCAGCCGGATGTGCCGCCGGGGTTCACCGCCCGCAAGATCGCGCCGCTGCTCGATGGGCAGGTGCCGCAGCTCTCGGCGATAGACGATCCAGGCTTTGGCACGGGCGTGATCACGGGCACCGGGGGGAATGGAGTCGTCACTCTCCGCTTGATTGAAGCCTCCGGCGTGATCGATATTCTGGGCACGATACCAGGCCGTGTCGAGCCTCGTGTGAAGCGTGTGCGGCTCGATCATGGTTCGGAAATCGATGGGTTGCTGCACCTCACAACCCATGAGAGCTTTGCAAACTCCAGCTCCACCTATTACACAGTCGACTCATCCGGAGGCATCATCGAGCGGTGGGAACTCGGAAGCGACACAAACGGGATGGCCTTTGACTTTGATTTCACGGGCACCTTCGGCCCATCTCGTGTGTATCTCCTCGATGCGAACAGCAACGGACCCGGATCAGCGCTCGCCACCATGGATGAGAGCTTTGATGTCACCATCACGAATCAGGACAGTGATCCGGACGGGCGGACCGACACTGATGGGCAGGGGTTCCAGCGCGATGTCACCGGGCTCTATGGCGGCGGCATACTCGTTGCGGACACAGATGATGATGACCAGGTCTCGGCTCTCTACGAGTTGCGAGACATTGAATCCGGTGGGGTGTACCGTGCCCTCAGTGCCCCGGTGAACTGGAACACCCGCCGCTACGGCGACCTCGGCATCGCCGCCTCTGGCGACTTCGGCGGCGTGATCTACATCACCGAAACCCTCACCGACGAGATCCAGCAGGTCGCCCCCGACGGCACACACACCACCTGGGCCACCGGCTTCACCGGCATCGACTCGCTCTCCATCTCGTCCGACGGCAACTCCATGTATGTCGGCGATCTCAACGGCGTCTGGCTCATCCGAGCCACCGGCAACGAGCCCGGGCCCGTCGTCCTCGCCACCGATCCGTCGGTGCCGCAGACCAGCCAGCTCACTGGCAACCCCATCACCTCCTTCCGCGTCATCTTCAACGAGCCGGTCGGCTTCACCGACTCGGATATCACCATCACCAACTCGGGCGGCGACCCCGTCGGCTTCGACGCCTCGGGCTCGGCCAGCCAGTTCATGCTCATCGGCCTCGCCGAGCCGCTCTTTGGCGAGACCTACACCGTGACCATCGCCGACAGCGTGATCTCGGTGGCGACCGGCGAGCCGCTCGACGGCGACAACGACGGCTTCTCCGGCGGCGACGCGGTGCTCTCGTTCACCCACCGCTGCCCCGGCGACTTCAACGCCGACGGCACGGTCAACACCATCGACGTCCTCCAGTTCCTCAACGCGTGGACGGCCGGGTGCCCGTGAGTGTGCGGTGCGGAGGAGCGGCCCGGCGCTGACGCTTAGGGCTCTTTTGGTCGGCAGGTGTCGTCGTCGCAGGCGGTCTGGCCGAAGCGGTGGCGGTTGCGGGCGAGGAGGGTGTAGAGCGCGTCGGTGATGGGGCGGACGACGGGCCAGCCGGTCACCGCCAGCAGGCGGCCGCGGCCGAGGGCGGTGTAGGCCAGTCGGAGTGCGGCCAGACCCGAGACGAGTTCGCCCGTCGGGGTGCCGGCGTGGATGCTGGCGAGCAGGGCTTGGCGGGTGGTGGGGGTGGTGTGGGTGGTGGGGGTGGGGGTGGGGGTGTCCAGTGTGGCCGGGTCGAAGGCCGGGTCGGCGACATCGACGTGGACGAGGCGGCGCTGGTCTGGATCGTGGCGGAGGAACCGGTCACGCTGGGCGCAGCAGATGCGGCAGGAGCCGTCGTAGTAGATGGTCACGGGTTGGCAGGGAATCCGTCACCTCCGATGCGCATCCAAAGCATAGTGGTCCGGGCGCATGTCCAAGGACGCCGATCCTGAGGCTCGGCGAAGGGTCGGGTTTCTGTGGGTGGGTGGTGGGGTGGTGGGGGGGGGGATCGAGAAACCCCACCCCACGCTTCGAGGACGCAGCGTCGGCGTCCGGCGGATGGTGTCTTCGCCGACACAGGTTCCGGGCGGCTTGTTCTCTCGCCGCGATCCCTTACACTCCCCGCATGGCGACAGAACGGCTTCTGGCAGCGACCCCGCAGACGATCGACCAGGAATGGTCCGGGCCGACGCTGCGCCCTGATTCGATGGACGAGTACATCGGGCAGGCCGACCTGCTCGAGAAGCTGGAGATCGCGATCGAGGCGGCCAAAGCGAGGGCGACCGGCGACGTGCCCGACGGGGTGGCCCGCCCGCACGAGCCGCTCGAGCACATCCTGCTGCACGGGCCGCCGGGGCTGGGCAAGACGACGCTGGCGCACGTGATCGCGCAGGAGATGGGGACCAAGCTGATTACGACCAGCGGCCCGGCGCTGCTGCGGGGCAACGACCTGGTCGCGGCACTCACGCGGTTGCAACCCGGCGACGTGCTGTTTATCGACGAGATTCATCGGATGCCGATCGCGGTCGAGGAGTTTGTCTATCCCGCGATGGAGGATTTCAAGATTGATGTGACGGTGGACACGGGGATGCACGCGCGGACGGTGCAGATCCGGTGCAAGCCGTTCACGCTGATCGGGGCGACGACGCGGGCGGGGCTGCTCAGTGCGCCGCTGCGGTCGCGGTTCGGCATCACCCACCACCTGCGGTACTACAGCCGCGATGATCTCCGGGTGATTCTGCAACGGTCGTGCCGGGTGCTGGGGTTGCTGGCGGTGGAAGAGGCGTGCCTCGAAGTGATCAGCGCTCGCTCGCGGGGGACGCCCCGGATCGCCAACCGGCTGCTGCGGCGGGTGCGCGACTACGCGCAGGTGCGGGCGCGGGGGGTGGTCTCTGCGGGGCTGGTCGAGACGGCACTGGGGCTCGAAGGCGTGGACGAACTCGGGCTCGACGACCTCGACCGCATGTATCTGCGGACGATCGCAACGGTCTACGACGGCGGGCCGGTGGGGCTCGAAACCGTCGCGGCGACGATGAACGAAGACTCGGGCACGCTCGAGGACGTGGTCGAGCCGTACCTGTTGCAGATGGGGTTCCTGGCGCGGACGCGGCGGGGGCGGATGCTGACCCGGGCGGCAGCGGCGCACCTGGGCATCACCACGGTGGACTTTGACCGCGAGGGGTTGTTCGAGCCGGAAGCCTGACGCGGTTTCACCTGAATCGCGGGTGGGTTTCTGTGTGCCACGGCCATCTTGGCCGTGCTTGTATGGACCGTAGTCCAACAGCCCGACACGGTTCGTACGGCTTCGGTCATGTTCTTGTGCTTTGGCGGCATGCTGTGTCCGCTTTCTGTTCAGTCCGTAGGACTGCTCTTCAATAGCCGGGGGTGGAGTCTCGCGCAGCGGACGATACCCCCGGAAGAAGTTTGTTGGCCAGCGCCTCGCACCCCGGCAGGGGTGCTCGTAGCAGCCGTACACACGCGGACCCCTTGCGGGGTCCAAAGGCAAGAAAATCGAGACCGGGGGTGTCGCGTTGCTCCACCCCCGGCTATTGAAGATCACCCCTCTCGGGGTGCAGGAAAGGAGTCGGCCTACGCACGAGAGCGAAACGAGATCCGTATCACAGATGCTTTGGCACACATCGAGCGGGCCTTTCATAAGTGTGTCATCGGGTGTGCGCGCTTATGACAAGAGCTTGAACAGCGGTCCGCTGCGGTGTTCTCGCGCCCCGGTGATGCTGCTCGACGACACACCCCGCAGCACCTGGTAGAGATCGGCGATGACCTCTTTGCGGTGCAGGTAGCCCCAGTGGTCGAACATCCGCTCGCGGACTTTCGTCGAGTCGCGTTCGAGCACGCGGGCGGCGGCCTGGAGAAACTCGTTGTCCACGGGGCGCTGCCCTTTGCTGCCGTCGAGGCTTGTGGTATCGACCACGAGGGTCCGCGGCGGGATGAGGTCGATATCACGCGGGCCGTGGCGGCCGAGGCGTTTCTCACGGTTTTTAGTGGCTTGGGAGATCAGCAGCGCGTCGTCGCTGCGGTGGTTGTAGACGTGGATGCGGTCGGCGTACTCAGGCAGGACCTGGAAGGGGTGGTCGGGCTCGAGGCTCGTCCACGCCACGTCGGCGTTGAGCAGCACGACCTCGCCAAAGAGCGGCGAGCGGAGGAAATCGTGGTCGCGGACGGCACGCATGAACTCCTGCAGGACCTGGTTGCCCATCGAGTGTGCGCCCAGGTGGATGCGGCGGCCGCAGAAATCGGCGCCGCAGCCGTTCTCCGGTGCGAAGAAGTCGCGGTAGAACTGGATCGCTTTGGAGAACAGCCGCCCGAGCAGATAGCCGCTGGGTTGGGCGATTTGTTGGTCCTTCTTGTACTTGGTCATCTTGCCCCAGGACGGCCAGGAGAAGTAGACGATCTTGGCGATCGGGCTCGCGGCCGGCTTGACGTAGACACGGTGGAGGGCTTGCAGGTGGGTGAGCGCATCCTGCCACGAGTAGTTGAAGCCGTGGATGAAGAAGAGCGTGTCGCCCTTGGTCGCGGGCGCAGCGAGCATCGAGTCGTAGAGCGCCTTGAACAGCCGCTTGCTGCCGGGCAGGTCGTCGGGGTCGGTATCGGGTTTGATCCCGTCGTAGGTGTCGTCGAAGGTGTCGGGGACGAGTTCGACCGCGTTTTCGAGGGCGTCGCTGTCGGGCATCCCCGCTGGCGGGGTGTAGGTCGCGACGCGGAAGGTGGGCAGGGCCTCCTTCTTGCTGTCGATGACCCGGTCCTGGTAGTGGCTGTTGATGAGTTTGCGTTTGACCTCGCGGTTGGTGATGATCCAGTGCTGTGTCATGGTTTGACCTCCCGGGCGATCAGCATACCAGCAACCGAGCCGAGGAGCCCATTTCTCGGGCGTTCGGCGCTCATACGATGGCGCAACGGAGCACCAGACCATGACCGAAACCCAGCCTGAGGCGCGCCCGCGCCACTTCATCCAGCAGATCATCGATCAGGACATCGCCTCGGGCCGGTGGGGGGGCAGGGTCCACACCCGCTTCCCGCCCGAGCCCAACGGCTACCTCCATATCGGGCACGCCGCGAGCATCTGTCTCAACTTCGGGCTCGCCCGGGAGTTTGGCGGCAAGTTCAACCTGCGGTTTGACGACACCAACCCGGCCAAGGAAGAGGCTGAGTATGTCGAGAGCATCAAGCGGGACGTCGCGTGGCTCGGGGCCGACTGGGAGGGGGAGTTCGGCGGCGGGCTGCACTTTGCCAGCGACTACTTCGAGCGGATGTATGCGTGGGCGATCGAACTCATCAAGAAAGGCAAGGCGTTCGTCTGCGAACTCTCCGTGGAAGAAACCCGCAAGCACCGGGGCACGCTCAAAGAAGCGGGCACGCCCAGCCCCTGGCGGGACCGACCGATCGAGGAGAGCCTCGACCTCTTTGCGCGCATGAAGGCGGGCGAGTTTGCCGATGGGTCCCGCACGCTGCGGGCGAAGATCGACATGGCCGCGGCGAACATGAACCTGCGCGATCCGGTGATGTACCGCGTGCTGCGCGCGCATCACCATCGCACGGGGGATGCGTGGTCGATCTACCCGATGTACGACTGGGCGCACGGCTTGGAGGATTCGATCGAAGGCATCACGCACTCGATCTGCACGCTGGAGTTTGAGGACCATCGGCCGCTGTACGACTGGTTCATCGACGCGATCAACGAGGGGCGCGCCGACGAGGGCTCGGGAGAGTGGGGCACGCCCGTCCACCACCCCCAGCAGATCGAGTTTGCCAAGTTCCTGCTCAACTACGTCGTGCTCAGCAAGCGGAACATGATCCGGCTGGTGCAGGAGGGGCACGTCGACGGCTGGGACGACCCGCGGATGGTCACCATCAGCGGCCTGCGCCGGCGGGGATGCACACCCGAAGCGATCCGCAACCTGTGCGCCGAGGTCGGCGTCACCAAGTTCAACGCGGTGCGTGACATGGTGCTGCTCGAGAACGCGATGCGCGACCATCTCAACAAGATCGCCCCGCGGCGCATGGCGGTGCTGCGGCCGATCAAGGTCGTGATCGAGAACTACCCCGAGGGCAAGGTCGAAGCGTTCGAGGTGATGAACAACCCCGAGGACGACTCGGCCGGGACGCGGAAAGTGCCTTTTTCGCGGGAGATTTTCATCGAACGCGACGATTTTATGGAAGACCCACCCCGCAAGTTCTTTCGGCTCGGGCCCGGGCGCGAGGTGCGGCTGCGGGGGGCGTACTGGGTGCGGTGCGAGAGCTTCGTGAAGAACGACGCCGGCGAGGTGGTCGAGTTGCGGTGTACGTATGACCCCCAGACCCGCGGCGGCAGCAACCCGCCGCCGGACGCCGAGGGCAAGGTGCGGAAGGTCAAGGGCACGCTGCACTGGGTGAGTGCCGCCCACGCGATCGAGGCCGAGGTGCGGCTGTTTGATCGGCTGTTTACCGTCGAGGCGCCGGGCAAAGCGACCGGCGAGTTTACGGACGACCTGAACCCGGATTCGCGCGAGGTGCTGACCGGGTGCAAACTCGAGCCGGCGCTGGGCGGGCGGACGGCCGATGAGCCCGAGTGGGCCGACGGTGTGCGGCGGTTCCAGTTCGAGCGGCTGGGGTATTTTTGCGTGGATACGGATTCGCGGGAGGATCGCTTGGTGTTCAACCGGACGGTAACACTCAAGGACAGCTGGGCGAAGCAGGCGGGCAAGGGC
>JAUZRR010000059.1 GCA_030950285.1 Planctomycetota bacterium
AGAGCCCCTCGCGCAAGCGAGGGGACACTCCAAACTCATAGAGCCCTTCGCGCAAGCGAGGGGACACCGCGACCGCCGCCGCCCACGCACGCTCGGCATATGGCTGTACACTTCGCACATGACACTCGACTACTCGTATCCATACTCCTCGCAGCGGGCCCCGGTCTTTGCGAAGAACATCGTCTCGACCAGCCACCCGCTCGCTGCCCAAGCCGGGCTGGAGATGCTCGGCAAGGGAGGCAACGCGATCGACGCGGCGGTCGCGACCGCGATGGCGCTGACCGTCCTCGAACCGACCAGCAACGGCATCGGGGCCGACAACTTTGCGCTGGTCTGGACCGGGGGCGGGCTGCACGGGCTCAATGCTTCGGGGCGGGCGCCGATGGGGCTCAAACGCGAACGCTACGACGGGATGGACCGCATCCCCTTCTACGGCTGGGACGGCGTGACCACACCCGGGGCGGTGTCGGGATGGGTGGCGCTCCTCTCCGAGTTCGGCTCGCTGCCGATGCCGGTTGTCGCCGAGCCCGCGGTGCGGTACGCGCGCGAAGGCGCGATCGTGCCGCCGGAGATCGGCAACGGCTGGGCGCGCAGCGCAGCACGAGGGTATCGAGGAGACGCCTTCAAGGCATGGCACGAGACGTTTGCGCCGCGGGGACGCGGGCCTCGGATCGGCGAGTTGGTCAAGCTGCCCGACCACGGCGACACGCTCGAAGCGATCGCCGAGACCACCGGCAAGGCGTTCTACAAGGGCGCGCTGGCCGAGCGGATCGAACAAGCCGCGATCGCCGGCGGGGGTGACCTCCGCGCCGCCGACCTCGCAGCACACCAGGCGCAGTGGGTGCGCCCGATCTCGATCGACTACCACGGCTGGAAACTCCACGAGATCCCGCCCAACGGGCAGGGGCTGACCGCGCTGATCGCGCTGGGCATCCTGCGACGCTTCGGCCTCGAAGACATGCACCCAGACAGTGCCGAGAGCCTGCACCTGGGGATCGAGGCGATGAAACTCGCGTTTGCCGATGCCCACCGGTATATCGCCGACCCCGCGTTCATGGATGTTGCTGTCGAACAACTGCTCGACGAGGTGTATCTCGCGGAGCGCGCCGAACTGATCGACCGCGACATCGCCCAGGACTTCAACCATGGCACGCCCAAACAGGGCGGCACGATCCTGCTCACCGCGGCCGACGCGGCGGGCAACATGGTCAGCATGATCCAGAGCAACTACACCGGGTTCGGCTCGGGGATCGTGGTGCCGGGCACGGGGATCGGCTTGCAGAACCGGGGGTGTTGTTTCACGCTGGAGCGCGGGCATCCCAACGAGGTTGCAGCCGGGAAACTGCCTTATCACACGATCATTCCGGGGTTTGTCACGAAGACCGGCACCAACGGCGACGACGAACCGGTGATGGCGTTCGGCGTGATGGGCGGGTTCATGCAGCCGCAGGGGCACGCGCAGGTGCTGATGCGGATGGTGGACCACAGCCAGAACCCGCAGAGCGCACTGGACGCCCCGCGCTGGCAGGTCAGCGAGGGGCTGAAGGTCACGGTCGAGCCGGGGTTTGAGGCTCGGGTGTATGAGAAACTGCGCGACATGGGGCACGACGTGTCGGTGCCGAGCCGACGGAACGCGAGCCAGGGGCGCGGACAGGTGATCTACAAACTCGAAGACGGGTATGTCGCGGGGTCGGACCTGCGATGTGACGGGCAGGCGGTTGGGTTTTAGACGCTGTCTGGAGGCTCGCCAGAACCAGTAGGGCGGGCACCTCGCCCGACCGGAAGACATGCCATAGACACACCCGGGCGAGCGAGACGCCCGCCCACTGATCCGTCAGACAAAGCCGGCGACCAAGCCGACTGAGGAGAACCGCCACATGCTGCCACCGGGTGTCAAGAAGGTATCGCAGATCAAGCAGCAGAAGGACCCGATCACGCGGGTCCACGAGGCAAAGCGGCTGCTCGAGTATCTGCTCGACGCGATGACGCCGGGGCTCACCGATCAGCACGGGCGCGAGGCGTTCTTGGGCGACCGGGTGCGGGAGGTCGAGAAGCACTTCTCGGATGTGCGCGATGTCATGTTTGCGATCGGCGTGCGGAACAAGCTGGACCATCCTTCGGTCGGCGAGCAACCGCCGGCGGCTGACGAGATCGAACGAGCGGGGCTGCACCTGATCCGGGCGATCGAGGACATTCTGCCCCACGCCCCGACAAAGCTGGCGACGGCGGCCGGGTACCGCAAGCCCGCAAAGAAGAAACCGACGAAAAAGGGAAGCCCCAAAGCCAAATCGGCCACGAACCGAAAGTCGGGAGCCGCGGCGTCCCCGCAAAGGAAGCCGGCACAGCACCCCTGCCGACAGTGCGGCCGAAAGTTCAACACCGCCGCGGCGATGAAACAGCACACAGGGGACGCGCACGGCCCGGGAAAGCGTCGCAAGGGCCCGAGCGGGACCCCGCGCCGAAAGAAAAAGGTGGGGCTGCTCCGACGGATGCTGCGGCTGGTCGGTGGGTGAACGTGCATATCCCAGTACGTGCGGCTCGCCGGGGTGTTGTTGGAGCACGCGGCGATTTGCTGTAGACTCCTCGGCATGGTGCAAAGGCTCTCGCGGGCGTTCACGTTGATCGAACTCTTGGTGGTGATCGCGATCATTGCGCTCCTGATCGGGATCCTGCTGCCGGCGCTGGGCAAGGCGCGGGAGGCGGCGCGACAGGCGGTGTGCCTCAACAACCAGCGGCAGATCGGCACGGCGCTGATGATGTACGCCGACGACTACGACGAGTGGATGCCCCGGGCGGCCAGCGGCGAGCGCGACATGAGCTGGCCGCGAGCTGCACGCCCGTACATGGACACGATCTCAAACCTCGACGAGGGTGTCGGCGACTGGTGGGAAGGGGCCGGGTTCTTTCGTGACCCCTCGCGACAGAAAGGCGACCCGCACCGGATCCACTACATCAACAACGGGCTGCACTTTGACCGCGACGGGCGTCTCCGCGGCAGCAAAGCCTGGACGCGACTCAGCGTGGTGCCCTTCCCGTTCGAGACACTCTACCTGACCGCCTACACCGACGACCCCAACGGCACGTTCTACCGCGGGCTCTACCGCCCCAACGCGTCGGACTTCCGCATCGCGGTCGACTACGACGTGTGGCGGGTCTCGCACATCACCGGGAACGACAACACCCAACGGATCGACCCGGAGCGCCACGGCGACGGCGCAAACACGATCTTCCTCGATGGGCACGCGGTGTTCAGCAAAGCCGAGTGGATCCTCGAACCGGCGAACTGGAACGACGGGGTGTACGTCAAGTAGCACCGCGAACGCCGATCAGCCGGCAGGAGCATCGCAGGGGCGCGGCGCGATCAGTCCTCCGGCTCGACCGGCGTGATCGTGGTCGCCTCGGGCGGGCCGATGACTTCGGTGTCCGGATAGAACGCCGACCACGAGTAGTAGAACGCCTGGGCGGTGAGTGTGTGCTCGGGTGCTTCGAGCACCTCGATGCCCGCGTCGGTCCGCCGGGCGCGGACCAGGCCGGCGTCGGTCTTGAGCGTAAATCCTTCGGTGATCGCGTCGGCCGCGACGAAGTACGCCCGGCCACGGGTGTTGACGCCCAGGCCGAGCGTTTTGGGCGGCAGGGCGTCGCCGATGCTGGCAACCGGCACAAGCATCCGGTCGGACTCGAAGAAACTGCTATAGGGCGAGCCGGTGTAGTCGCGCTCGTGCCCGGTCTCGCGGCTCAGCACCATCGCGTCCGGGTGCACCGATTGGAACGCAGCCCACGAAACAAGCCTGACCGGGAGGTGGTCAAGGGACGTCCCCGCGAGAGGGCCGCTGACCGCCTGCATGCCGAGCTGACTCCAGAGCGCCAGGTCGGTGCGGTCGTACATAAGGACGTTCGAGTTATAGAGCGCGCCCGAGACGCCGAACTCGAGGACGTCCTCAACGGTGCTGCCGTCATCGAGCGTGCGGGATACGCGGCGGCTGACGACGGTCGCCGAGTCGCACAGCGGGCAGTAGGTCGCAGCGATCGGGTGGCCTTCGATGGTCAGGTTCGCCACCTCGTGGTAGTTGAGGATATTGATCGGGACGCCGACGGTGGTCTCGCCGACGGTGACCGCGACAATGCGGTCGGTCGGTGCGATCCAGCCGGATTCTTTGATCGTGACGAGTGTGGGATCGGTGAGCGCAGGGATCGCGTCCCGGGGCAGGAGCGTGTGGATCTGGGTGCGGGGGATCGCGAGGTTGTCGAGGTTGTAGGTGGTGTCCAGATCGACCGAGCCCGGACGGCTGACCTGCCGAAACCCATCGGGCTGGGTGGTGATCGTCGACTCGCGTTCGGGCTGGGCTGCGCGTTGCGAAACGTCGATGAGCAGCGTGCCTCCGACGGCGACGGGGACGCAAAGCAAAGCCAAGGCAACGATCTTCATGGCGGGTTCCTCGGATCGGATGGGTGGTCGGAATGGGCTCTCAAGGCAGACGCCGCGAGAGCAGCGTGTATTCCGGCAGCGGGATCGCCCGGGCGCGAATCCGGGTTCGGCCCGGGGCTCAATCACGGGAACGCGCAAGGATTCTGCGAGAAATGCCAAACCAACCACCGGTCACAGCGGTACCATCCCGATCAAACCCCCCATCCCTCGACGGAGGATCGCCGACCATGACGACTGCAACACTCTCGGATCAGGCCGCCACCGCCCCGGCTCAGGACGTCGCAGGATTCATGGACTGGGTGCGGCAACGCAACCCCAACGAACCCGAGTTTTTGCAGGCGGTCGAAGAGGTCGCCGACTCGATCGTCCCCTTTATTCGAGACAATCCCAAGTACCAGAACGCCCGTCTCCTCGAACGGCTCACCGAGCCGGACCGGATGATTACCTTCCGAGTGACCTGGGAAGACGACCAAGGAAACATCCACGTCAACCGTGGCTACCGCGTCGAGTTCTGCGGCTCGATCGGCCCGTACAAGGGCGGGCTCCGCTTCCACAAGAGCGTCAACGCCAGCGTCCTCAAGTTCCTCGGCTTCGAGCAGGTGTTCAAGAACAGCCTCACCACCCTCCCCATGGGCGGCGGCAAGGGCGGCTCGGACTTCGACCCCAAAGGCAAGAGCGACCGCGAGGTCATGCGCTTCTGCCAGGCGTTCATGAGCGAGCTCTTCCGACACATCGGCCCCAACACCGACGTCCCCGCCGGCGATATCGGCGTCGGTGCACGAGAGATCGGGTTCCTCTTCGGCCAGTACCGCAAGCTCGCCAACGAGTTCACCGGCATCCTTACCGGCAAGGGGCTGAGCTTCGGCGGCAGCCTCATCCGCCCCGAAGCAACGGGCTACGGCACGGTCTACTTTGCCAAGCACATGCTCGAATCAACCGGCGAAAGCTTTGCCGGCAAGACCGTCGCGGTCTCCGGCTCGGGCAATGTCGCGATCTACGCGGTCGAGAAACTCATCGAACTCGGCGCCAAGCCGCTCACGATGTCGGACTCCTCGGGATTCATCCACGACACCGACGGCATCGACACGGAGAAACTCGCGTTCATCAAGGACCTCAAGGAGGTCCGCCGCGGACGCATCTCCGAGTATGCTGCGCAGTACCCGAGCGCAACCTTCCACGAGGGCCGACCCTGGAGCGTGGACGTGGATATCGCGCTGCCCTGCGCCACCCAGAACGAGCTGGATATCGAGGGCGCAAAGCAGCTGATCGCCAACGGCGTGCTGGTCGTTGCCGAGGGTGCAAACATGCCGACTACCGCAGAAGCAATCGAGGCGCTCCAGCACGCGGGCGTGCTGTTTGCCCCGGGCAAAGCCGCCAACGCCGGCGGCGTCTCGGTGTCGGGCCTCGAGATGTCCCAGAACTCGCTGCGACTGAACTGGTCGCGCGAAGAGGTCGACGAGAAGCTCCGCGGGATCATGGCCGACATCCACGCCCAGTGCGTCGAGCACGGCGGCGGCGGGGTTGGGGGCAGCGGCAAGACCGACTACGTCCGCGGGGCGAACATCGCCGGGTTTGTCAAGGTCGCCGACGCGATGCTGGCGCAGGGGCTTGTGTAAAGACTCACGCTCAGGTCGGGACACTGAGCCGGAGGCGATGTGTCACCACCGCCGAGCCGTGGATATCTGTGAACAGCTCGTTGGTCGAGGCGTGGGTGCAGCGGCGGCGCGAGGCGGCGGCCTCGGGTCGAAGGATCGCACGGCTGCCGCGACGCGCCGTGATGCTGTCTGGACCCCCCGCCGCGATCCGACCGATCGCCCGGCGGAGCCTGCGCCGCACAACCCGTGCTGTGACAAAGATCACCCAACCCATACCTGTCCCTCTTTCTCCCCGGAGTCTCCATCCGGACGGTATCATCGACACCGCGCAACAGGAATCTGGAAAACTGGCCAATATTTGTCAGCTCGCGCGGAGGCACACGTTTGCACCAGCGCAGGAGAACCCCACGGCCCGGCCATGGTGGGGCCGAGGTGGGGCCGAGGTGGGGCATGCAGAACACGCTCAGCGATCGAGCGGCCCGGTCAGTTTATGGTTTCGCGCAACAGCTGCGCCACCGGCCCGCGGTCCCCGGACTCGGCCAGCCGATCGAGTTCTGACCGCAGTTGCGGCTCGTGCTGTTCGAGCTGCGCGACCTCGGCTTTCCTGAGCGGCCGGTGAACCGCGGCCTGGGTCAGCTCATTGACCGCCGCGATCGAATCCAGCAGCCGGAGCTGTCGCAGCCAGGGATCATCCGGCGAGGCGTGCTGTTCCCAGAAGGGGATCGCACCATCGAGGATCTCGCGTGCCTCGGCAGCACGCCCGTCGCGCAACAGCCACAATACCAGCGACGGCTCGGTTAGTCTTGCTTCGATGCTGTTCTCACCGGCTTGTGCTCTTGCCTGTTCGCGGACCGCTTCGAGCGTTTCGATGCGGGCCGCCCACACCTCGCCCAGCGCTTCGGGGTCCTGCAAGAGCGTCGGGCCGTGCGCCCATTCGAGCACCCACAGCGACGTGAGCACCTCCGCGGCGAGCCCCTGCTCTTTGGCCGAGGCGAACCCCGACATCAACCCTCGCAGGCTGTCGAGCGCGCGCTTGCGCCACGCCAGGTCCGCCTCGCGCCCGGCGCGTTCGATCGCAAGCTCGGCAGCCCGGGCGTCGCTCTCGACAGTGAGCGCGCGGGAATGCTCGAACGCGGCGGCGGTCGTGATACCGCCGGTGAGCGCCAGCAGGACAGCAACAGAAGCGAGCGGTCGGCGGCGGAGCAGCAGCAGCCCACGCCTCCACGCGCTCGGATGTGTCGATTCCACGGGCCGCCGCGCCACCCAGGCGCAGAGGTCAGCGCCCAGCACCCCGGCCGAGCCGTACCGCTCGTGGACCGAGGGCGCGAGGGCCTTCATGGTGATGGCGCGCAGGTCCCGATCCACTCCGGCTGCGCACAGCTCGCGCTCGATGCGGGCCGGGTCGATCCCGCCCCGATCGCCGAGGCCACAGACCGCCTCGGCGGCGCTCTCCCCGGCGACGGGCCTGCCGGTCAGCGCCCAAAAGAGCGTCGCGCCCAGCGAGAACACGTCCGAGGTCGGCATGAACGACTCGCGCTCGAGCCTGAAAAGCTCGGGAGCCATGAACGCCAGCGTGCCCGGCGCCATCGACCGCCCGCCGCTGGTGAACGCCGCCTGGGGCGCGCAGACGGTCGATGCTCCGAAGTCGGTGATCCGCAGCGTGCCGTCGCTGGCGATCAACAGGTTGGCGGGCTTGATATCGCAGTGGACAAGCCCCGCCGCGTGGATCGCTTCGAGCCCCTCGGCGGCCTGCACCAGCAGCCCGACCAGCTCCCGGCGCGACCGCTTCGCTCGATTGGCAACGTGCTGCTCGAACGTCGTGCCCGCGACGAGTTCCATCACGGTGAACGCCTGCCCGTCGTCGGCAACGCCGCAGTCGAGCACCCCGACCACGTGCCGGTGCTGCACACGGCGGGCGTTTTGGGCCTCGTCGAGCCAGCGTTCGATATCCAACGGTGTCTCGGCCCGGGCGATCTTGACCGCGACCAGCGCGTCGCTCTGCTTCGAGGACAGCCGCGTGTCGTTGGCTTCGTAGACCGTGGCAAAGCTGCCCTCGCCCAGCACCCGGACGATGCGGTAGCGGCCGGCGATGACCACGCCGACACACGACGGCCTGCTCTTGCTCGCTCGCCCGGCGGGAGTCTCGGGGTCGGTCGGAGCGCCGGTCAGAAAGCCGGCGAACGCCCGGACATCGGCGGCCGTCGCGTGCGGCCCCAACCTGGTGTCGGGCGGGATGTGCCTTGCAAAGCTAGCCACCGGTCTGCCCCCCCACCTCCCACGCCGCTTCGGCCTTGCCGACCAGGCGTTGCCACCTCATGCGGACGGCCGCCGCCGAGACCCCAAGCGCCGCCGCCACCTGCCGGTGCAGCAGGCCGCCGGCCCGGAGCCTGGCCAGGTCAAGCTCCTCGGCGCTCAGGTGCAACGCCTTGAGGCCGGGCTCACCGTCGGGGATCTGGGGCTGGAATGCAGCCTGGTCTGCTCGCGTCGCGTCCTCGGCCAGCGATTCCCGAACCGCGCGGTCGCGGACCATCTCTCGGGCGTGGTCGGACAACGCCTCGAGCATGATCTCGTGGAGCGTGCGCAGGATATCGCGTGAGGACTCGTCGTCGCCGAGCGAGGCAAGCCGATCGGCCCGGCGTTGCACGGTCGAGAAGAAGTCGCTCGAGTCGTAGAAGCCGCGGTCCCCCGAGGTGATCCGCGTCCGGAAGCCTTCCTTGATGAGGTCCCGGTGCGCATGGATGAAGTCGGCGACCCGCTGGCGTTGGTCCTGGGGGGGCTCGTGGGGGGGCTCGTGGAGCGGGTTCTGAAGCGGTTCTTTGGGTTGGACGAGCGGTTGTTCCACGTGATCTTCCCGGCCTCCGGCCGACCCCCACACCCCCACACCCCCACATAACCCCCCACATATCCCTCCCGTGACCCTCTATCGAGCTGCCACGAACCCCGAAGCTCCCCGCGTCTGCCCAAACCCCCCGGCTTGCCTTCGGGTCGGGAATGTGCACAATACAACTCCGAGCACGGATTCACGCTCGGCACGCACGCCACGGACACGGCTGGTACCCACTCCGCGATCGCTCTGGTCCGCGGATGACTTATCGGAAAGACGCCGCCGTGAGCATCACAAATCTGCGCAACCCCCACAGCCGCCTCCCCCACCTCGCCGACTCCACTGGCCGTTCGCGCACACCCGCGCCGGCCTCCTGCGGTCCCACCGCCCGCTGTCCCGCCCCGTTCTCTGCTTCCGGCTTCCGCACCGCCGCGTTCGCGCTGCTCGCGACCGCCTCGGTCGCGATGGCGCAGGTCGAAGAGATGGCCCCCGCCGGCGATCCCATCGAAGAGACCTGGCGGTACCTGGTCGAACTGTTCCGGATGATCCTGGGGTTCTAGCGCACCTTGCGCCATTCCGTTTCGCTGGCCATACTGGTGTCGAGGCAAGGAGGCCCGGGCATGCCGATCCCAGCCGCGACACGAAAGAAGATGTTGGCGGCAGTGGAGCGGGGCGAGTCCGTCGTCTCGGTCGCAAACCGAT
>JAUZRR010000006.1 GCA_030950285.1 Planctomycetota bacterium
CCCGGCCGAGGCCGAGGCGGAACGGCGGGCCCGGCAGCACGCTTGCCGTAAGACGCCCATCGGGTATGGCAATCGCCCCGGCACGAACCGGTCCGATGATCCGGTGTGTTCGCCGGGCGATGCGTACACGGTGTGCAGTTACCGGCGGGCGATTCAGTACGCCTGCGAGCGGGCGTTCCCGCCGCCCGAGCATCTGCGGCCGAGGGTGTTCGAGGATGGCAAGCGCGAGACGAGCCGGGCGTTCCACGCTCAGTTGACGGAGCGCGAGAAACGCGAGATCGCCAAGTGGAAGAAGGCCCACCGCTGGCACCCGCACCAGTTGAGGCACACGCCGCACACGCCGCACACGCCGCACACGCCGCATACGCCGAGCACCGGCGGCAGTCTGAATCTATCACACCACCATCCCGCGGCCCACAGTTGAGCCGAGTACGAGAAAGTCAAAGATCAGAGGTTTCACTTGTAGAGACACTCGCCCAAGGGCATGCACTCGTCGGGCCACTTTGCTCGATCCGCACCAGGGACTCGGACTGTGTAGCTCCGACTTGGCCCCCTGTGATGACGAGCATCTCGTCCGCGATGAACTGGGGGAATGCGTGACTATCGGGGTAGGCGGGATACGGATATCGACGGGTTGCTGTCGCGGCCACCGCCACCAGGATGCTCAGCAGAGCCCCCTCTCGCCTCCCTTGGTCACCAAGGACTCTCGCATCATCCAGGCGATCGGCGATGCTCATGGGTTCTCTCGCGTGGCTTGTGGCAGGTGGCCTTCCATCTGCCCGAGGGGATTCTCATCCGCCCGTCGTGTTTGAGTCTTGCTCGTCACAGGGTCCTCATCGGCGGCAGGGCTGATCGCCTTGTAGACCGCTCCCCGGACCCCTACGGAGAGCGGCACGGGGCAACCATCCAGCCACGCCTCGATTGCTCGGCGTGGTTGTTCTCGTGCTTCGATGGGGCCGGATTTGGGGCCACCCTCTCCCGTTATCACCCCTCCTGACCCCGCCAGCCCCGACTGTTCAGACCCCCGTGGGGTCATTGGTTAGAGCCGCCGACACTGTGTGTCGGCGGCTGTCGTTTTGGGATTGGGCTCTTTGGATGGGAGAGAGTTCGGGTTGCCCAGGTGGTTACCATGGGGTTGGTTCGGGGTTTTCGGATCGGTCATCGGCGATCCGGGCGGATGGGCTGGTGCTGTCGGCGGGATTGGAGAAGGTGGGCGAAAGGCTTTGTGGCGGTCAAGACGGGTGCCGGATGGGCCGAAGCATGAAGTATGAGGGTTCGCGTTCGGCGGACGTTGCATGAGATTCAGGCCGACCCCTGTGCGGAGTAGAACGCCGATGGAGATGCGGGTGCCCATGAAGGTCCCGGAGGGAGCGATCGACGAGCAATCGTCGGTAGCGCTTCTGATCGATGATTCGCCGACGATGCACAAGTTGTTGAGTCTGCGGCTGCGCAGCGAGGGGCTCGAGGTGCTCAGCGCGTTGTCTGGTGCGGACGGCGTGCGCGAGGCGCAGGAGAAGCAGCCTTCGGTGGTTCTGCTCGACATCGACATGCCGGGGATGGACGGGTTCGAGGTGCTGCGGCTGCTCAAGGACGACGAATCGACGCTGCATATTCCGGTGATCATGCTGAGCGGGCTCTTCAAGGCGCAAGACAAGGTGACGGCGTTCGACCTCGGGGCGGTTGATTTTATCACCAAGCCGTTTGATGTGACGGAGTTGCGGGTGCGGGTTCGCTCGGTGTTGCGGATCAACTATCTGATGCGGATGCTCTCGCAGCAGGCGAACATCGACGGGCTGACGGGGTTGTACAACCGGGCGCACTTCAACCAGCGCTGGGCCGAAGCGGTGGCGGGTGTGGAGCGGCACAAGCGGCCGCTGTCTCTGGCGATGATGGACCTTGACCACTTCAAGAGTGTGAACGACACCTACGGGCACCCGGCGGGTGACTCGGTGATTCAGGGGATGGCAAAGATCGTTCGGCGTGAGTGTCGGGAGACGGACATCGCGTGTCGGTACGGCGGCGAGGAGTTTGTGCTCGTGATGCCGGAGACAGGTCCGGAGGACGCGGCGGCGGTGTGCGAACGGATCCGGCAGGCGTTTGGCGAGGTGGTCTGGCCGAAACACCCGGAGCGTTCGATCACGTGCTCGATGGGGATTGTGGGGACCGACGGGGCGGCGGTGGTCGAGGCGTCGGACTGGCTCGAGCTTGCGGACCGGAATCTGTATCGGGCGAAAAAAGAAGGCCGCAACCGGGTGGTGACGTCGTCTCTGGAGGGCGGGGTGAAGCTGGCGCAGGCGAGCTGAGGGCGCGGGGCATCCGGTCGGACTGGAGTGTTTATTGCAGAGTCTGGCATGTCCCCTTGCTTGCGCAAGGGGCTCTATATGTATGTTCCCTTGCCTGCGCAGGGGATTTATGTGCATGCTGTGTTTGCGCACCGGGCTCGTCGAAGACGCACGGAGCTTTCTTGTCATGGGTATTAGAACGGGATCGCGAGTTGGAGGTAGAGGTGGGGCGCGTCGCGTGAGGGGTTTCGGATCTCGCCGTTGATTCGTGCGTTGGAGATGTGGTGCCATCGGAGCCCGGCGATGAGTCTGGTGCCGTCTGGTGCGACCTGGTGGGTGATACCAATGCCTGCGCGTGGGGTGAAGTTGAACCCGCTGCCTCCGGAAGGGACGTTGTCTGTTGCGCCGAGGATACCGATGCCGACGTTGAGGAACGCGCTGGTCTTTGCGTTGTTGTAGAAGTGCCAGCGGAACTCCATCGCGGGGTTGAGGCTGAGGGCGTCCTGGCCTTGCTGGCTGTGGTACCACGCGGCGAGCTCGAGCATCCACTCGACGTCCTGAGCGAGGAAGCGTGAGTAGCCGAGGGTGAGGTTGAGATCGGTGTTGGAGTCGAAGTCGTAGGCGACTCCCGAGCCGAAGAGGATCCACTCGGTGCCGGCGGTGCCGTAGGGCTTGGCGGGGCCGGGGAAAGTCGGGAGGTCGGTGGTCTCTTCACCCGAGTCGGCGGGCGGAGCGGCTGTTTCGGAGTCGGGCTGGTGGGAGTTGAGCGAGAGGCTGGCGCCCTGGGTCGAGAGCCTGCGGGCGGAGTCGTCGGCGAGGGCGAGGGTGGTCGTCGCGCAGAGCGTGAGCAGGGCGGCGAGGCTGACGGCGTGTGCGTGTTGGTTGCGGCAGGTCTTGTGCTGTGTTGTCATAGTCGGCAGGATATCCGTGCGGACGGGTTCGTGTTGCTCGTCGCGTGTGCGGTGCTGGGGGTATGGTTTGTGCGGGGAGTAGAACAGCGTGGAGGTGCGGCGTGAGCGGATCGGAGCCGGACAGGTTGACGGGGTTGGAAGAGGCGTCGCTCTTTGCCGAGCGGCGGCTTGATGAGTTGCACGAGCAGGTGCTTGCGTTGTCGGGAAGGCTTGAGATGCTGGCGCGGCGGCTGGAACGGCTCGAGCATGTGGTCGGCGAGATCCGTGAGGGCGGGGCGGCAGGGGAGGAGCATCCCGGCGATGACGCTGGGGAGGGGCATCTTGTGGACTGAACCGGCGGCCGACGCACACGAACGGCGAGAGGTTTCTACCATGCGCGTGCGGCCCTGAACCGGCGAGTTGCGGGCGCGATTGAGCCTGAGGACAAGGAGACGGGATGGCAGCCCCTTACACACCCAGCGCGAGAGACCGGTTTACCTTCGGGCTTTGGACCGTCGGCAACACAGGGCGTGATCCCTTTGGCGAAGCAACCCGGCCGCGGTGGAGCCCGGCGGAGATCGTGGACCTGCTCGGTGAGGTCGGCGGTGTCCACGGCGTGAACTTTCACGACAACGATCTCATCCCGCTCGACGCGAGCGAGGAGGAGGCCGGGACGATCAAGCGGGACTTTGCCGGGGCGCTCAAGCGGCACAAGCTGCACGTGGCGATGGGGACGGTCAACCTCTTCAGCGATCCGGCGTTCAAGGACGGGGCGTTTACCAGCAACGACTCGGAGGTGCGGGCGTTTGCGGTGCAGAAGACGATGCGCGCGATCGACCTGGCAGCCGAGTTTGGGGCGAAGGTGTTTGTGCTGTGGGGCGGGCGCGAAGGGGCCGAGACCGACGCGGCGAAAGACCCGGTCGAAGCGGTGGGGCGGTTCCGATCTGCTCTCGACTTTGTGTGCGGGTATTGCATTGAGCAAGGGTACGAGATGCGGTTCGCGCTCGAGGCAAAGCCCAACGAGCCGCGCGGGCACATGTACTTCCCGACGACGGGGCACTATCTGGCGTTGATCCCGACGCTCGAGCACGCCGAGATGGTGGGGGTGAACCCCGAGGTGGCCCACGAGCACATGGCGGGGCTGAACGTTGTCCACGCGGTCGCGGCGGCGCTGGAAGCGGGGAAACTGTTCCACATCGACCTGAACGATCAGGAGTTCGGGCGGTACGACCAGGACCTGCGGTTCGGGAGCGCAAACCTCAAGCAGGCGTTCTTTCTTGTGAAACTGCTGGAGGACAGCAAGTACGACGGGTTCAAGCACTTTGACAGCCACGCCTACCGCACCGCCGACCGGGACGACGTGATCGAGTTTGCGCGGGGGTCGATGCGGACGTATCTGTTGCTCAAAGAGCGGGCGAAGCGGTGGAACGGGGACAAAGAAATCAAACGGCTGCTGCGGAAGATCAACAAGAAGAGCAAGGACATCGACGGGCTGACCGCAGAGTTCACGCCGGCGCGGGCCGAGACGCTGGGGGCGATGGTGTTCGACCGCGAGAAGCTGGCAGCAAGGCCGTTGCCTTATGAACGGCTTGACCAGCGGACGATGGAGATTTTGATGGGGGTGGAGTAGACCGCGGATTGCCTGCGTTCGGGGTTTATTGTGTGCGGTTTGCTTCTGCGATTTGTTGCGATCGGATCAGCTCCACCGCGTGAGGTGCCAGGCTTTTTTGCCTCGGCGGAGGGCGATGATCTCGTCGTGGAGGAGGTCGGTCGGGGTGAGTGTGTGCTCGGGGGTTGCTCTGTGGCCGTTGATGCTGACGCTGCTGTTGGCGAGGAACTCGCGGGCTTCGCGCTTGCTCTTTGCGAGGCCGACTTCGATGAGGAACTCGGTGAGGCAGACGCCGTTGCCTTCGAGGGCGGTGCGGGGGTGGTCGCTGGAGGGGATCTCGGCGAAGACCTCGGCGAGCAGGTCTTTGGGCAGGTCGGCGATTTGGCCTGAAAACAGGGCCTTTGCAGCGTTTGCGGCATTGACAGCTTCGGCCTCGCCGTGGAGCAGGGCGGTGGCGTGATGGGCCAGGGCGCGGTGGGCTTCGCGGGCGCCGGGGCGCTCGGCGTGGGCGGCTTCGAGGGCTTCGATCTCGTCTTTGGTCAGCAGGGTAAAGAGCTTGAGGAACTTGATGATGTCCTCGTCGGTGGTGTTGAGCCAGAACTGGTAGATCGCGTAGGGGCTGGTGCGTTCGCGGGTGAGCCAGACCGCGCCGGTTTCGGTTTTGCCGAACTTGCCGCCGTCGGACTTGGTGACGAGGGGGTTGGTGAGGCCGAAGGTGTGGGGGGTGTGGGGGATGGGTGGAGTATTGTCGGCGGTTGAAGCAGAGCCCGTGCTTGCGCGTGGGTCTCTTTGTGTGGCGTGTTGCCGCCGGATGAGGTCGCTGCCCGCGACGATGTTCCCCCACTGGTCACTCCCGCCGAGTTGGACCGTCACGCCCTGCTTCCTGAACAGGTGCGCAAAGTCGTAGGCCTGCAGTATCATGTAGCTGAACTCGGTGTAGCTGATGCCTTGTTCGCGGTTGTGGAGTCGTTCTTTGACGGACTCTTTCTGGATCATCATGTTGACGCTGAAGTGTTTGCCGATATCGCGGAGGGCGTCGAGGTAGCTGAGTTTGCAGAGCCAGTCGGCGTTGTTGGCGATCTCGGGCTCGGGGAGGCCTGCACCGGCGAAGACGGCCTCGAAGATGCCGCGCTGGCGAGCGACGTTGGCGGCGATGGTTTCGGTGGTCATGAGGGTGCGTTCGGCGGACTTGCCCGAGGGGTCGCCGATCATGCCGGTGCCGCCGCCCATGACGACAAGAGGTTTGTGCCCGGCACGGGCGAAGTGGACGAGCGCCATGATGGGGACGAGATTGCCGATGGTGAGGCTGTCGGCGGTGGGGTCAAAGCCGGCGTAGGCGCGGCGTGGGTTGGCGCCCGGGTCGGCGAGGTGGGCAGCGAGGCCTTGCTCGTCGGTGCACTGGTGGAGGAGGCCTCGCCAGCGGAGCTCTTCGAGAAAGTCGATTGGGGTGGTGGTCATGGGGAGAGAGGATAGGGGGCGGTGTGTGTGTGTGTGTGTGTGTGTGTGTGTGATTCGCGGGCACACCGGGTGGAAGCCGGCGGTATGTTGTCAAACACCGGCTGGAAGCCGGTGCCACGGTGAGGGGCGAATCAGAACTCGCGTTCGACGACGGCTCGTGCCATGAGGTCGAGCATCTCGCGGGCGGGGGATGGGGGGAGCACGCGGAGCGTCTCGCGGGCCTCGGCGACGAGGCGGTTGGCGTGGAGGCGGGCGTTCTTGACTGCGCCGGATTCGACCAATTCATCGCGGAGTGTTGCGGCGGTCTCGCGGTCGGCGGGCACATCGGCGGCTTGGTCCGGGGGTACAGAGGCGTTGCCGGCCGAGGTGAGTCGGTCGATGAAACGGCCTCGGTGTTCGGGCGTGAGCTGTTCGAGGTGGAGCAGGACCGGCAGGGTGAGCTTGCCTTTTTCGAGGTCTTTGCCGACGCTTTTGCCCGCGACGGCTTCGCTGCCGAGCAGGTCGATGAGGTCGTCCTGCACCTGGAACGCGACCCCCAGACGGCGGCCGAAGGTTTCAAGGGCGGTCTGGGTTGGTTCGTCAGCGCCAGCGAGGCGAGCGCCGAGGTGGCAGGCGACGCCGATGAGGGCGGCCGTCTTGCGGTCGAGGATCTCAAAGTAGGTGCGCTGGTCGAGCGAGTAATCGTCGCGGAAGTGGAGTTGCAGCAGTTCGCCGCCGCAGAGGGTCATGCTGACCTGGCCGATGAGTCGGGCGGCGTCGAGCGATTCGATCGTGGTGCAGAGGTGGTAGGCCGAGGCGATGAGGTAGTCGCCGAGGATGACCGCGGCCTCGTTGCCGTAGAGGTGGTTGACGGTGCGCCCGCGGCGTCGGTTCTCGGCTTCGTCGAGGATGTCGTCGTGGACGAGGGTCGCCATGTGGACCATCTCGCAGACCGCGGCGATGGTGACGTGCCGATCGGAGGCCGTGTCGGCGCCACAGGCCATGCCGGCGAGGATGACGAGGGAGGGCCGGAGCATCTTGCCCCGGTAGCGTTCGATGTGGGCGCAGAGCTGCTCGACAGGGAGGAGGTCGGAGGCGAGTTGCTCGTCGAAGCGTTGCTCGACGCGGGCGAGGCTGCCAGCGAGGAGCGCCTGGACTTGGGCGAGTTCGGGCGGGACGTCAAGGAACGTCTGTGTCATGGGGGAGGGTAGGAGCGCAGCACGGCGGGCTGCGGTCAGGGCTGGGCGACGATGTAGGTGATGAACGCGGGGTCGGCGTCGCCCTCTTCGGCGGGGCTGAAGACGCCGTCGCCTTCGCCGTCGTCGTCCTCGCCTTCCCAGTAGACGGTGACCTTGGCAAACCCTGCGTCGCGGAGGCAGTCCTGGACCTCGGGGAGGGTGTAGTGCCGCCAGTGGTAGGCGAAGGCCTTCTTCATTTTCGTGCCGTCGGGAAACTTGAAGTGGATGTAGGCGGTCATCATGCCCGAGATGGGGTCGTACTTGTCCTGGTCCCAGACATAGGTGAAGCCGTCGAGCTCGCGGTCTTCGGTGGTCTCGGTGAGGGCGTCCGAGCCGCCGTAGTGGTCGAGGAAGAAGAGGCCGTCGGGGCCGAGCGACTCGCGGACCGAGCGGAAGTAGGCGACGAGGTCGTCGCGCTTGTTGAGCAGCCAGTAGCTGAAGTTCATCGCCAGCACGATGTCGCAGCCGATGCCCTCGGGGCCGGGGTCGCGGACGTCGCGCTCGAGCAGTGTGACCCGCGCCTGCTGTTCTTCGGCGAGGGCCGGGAGGGTGTGCGCGCGGGCCCACTCGAGGGTCTCGGTGTCGAGATCGACGCCGATTGCGAGGTTGTCTTCGCGGCGTTTGACCCACTCGGCGGCCGAGTTGGCGGTGCCGCAGAAATCTTCGCGGAGCGACTTGGCGTCACGACCCCGGAGGTGCTTGAAGGTTTCGTCCACGAAGTCGATCTCGGCTTCGACGTTCTGGACGCTGAGGCCGTAGAGCACGTGGCGGTCGGCGGTGGCGGCGGTGAGCTTGCTCTTGGGCTTGCGTTTTTTCTTCTGTGGTCTTCCCATGGGGCGAGAGTGTAGCGGGGGTGTGTGGCGAAGTGTGGCCGGGTGGTGGTTGTGTATGGCCGGGGGAGCAGGGACAAGAGTGGTGGAGGCGTGAGGGAGGAATGCGGCGCGAGTGAGATGGGTGGTGCGGCGGGTGTGGGGGCATATACTCGGCCCATATGACACGGGACCATGGGTTGGGACCAACGGACTTCGGAGCTGCACGATGCGTATGACAATGGTCGGGACGGGGTATGTCGGGCTGGTGACCGGCGTCTGTTTTTCAAACACGGGGATGGACGTCACCTGCCTGGACGTTGACGAAGCGAAGATCGAACGGCTGCGGGCCGGCGAGTGCCCGATCTACGAGCCCGGGCTGACCGAACTGATGGCACGGAACACCGCGGCGGGGCGGCTGCGGTTTACGACCGACAAAGCCGAGGCGTACCGCGACGCCGAGATGATCTTTGTCTGCGTGGGGACGCCCACGGGCGACGACGGGCAGACGGATCTTTCGTATGTGCTCGGCGCGGCCGACGACATCGCGGACACGATGAAAGAACTCGGCCCGGACCAGAAGCCCAAGGTCATCGTCATGAAGTCCACGGTGCCGGTGGGGACGACGCTCCTGGTGCAGCAGCGGATCCGGGATCGGGTGGGGGCGGACATCCCGTTCGGAGTGGCTGACAACCCGGAGTTTCTCAAAGAAGGCGACGCGATCAGCGACTTCAACAAGCCCGACCGCGTGGTGGTGGGCGTCGAGGAGGAATGGGTGGGCGAGCTGTTCCGCGATGTGTACGACCCGTTCGTGCGCAACGGGCACCCGATCTACATCATGGACGTGCTGAGCTCGGAGATGGTCAAGTACGCGTCGAACAACTTCCTGGCAACCAAGATCAGCTTCATCAACGAGATGGCCAACCTGTGCGAGCACTACGGCGCGAACATCAACCGGGTCCGCGAGGGCATGTGCGCCGACACGCGGATCGGGCACCAGTTTCTCTACCCCGGGCTGGGCTACGGCGGGTCGTGTTTCCCCAAGGACACGCTGGCGTGCATGATGATGGGTGAGAACGCCGGGCTCGAGATGCAGCTCTCGCGGGCGGTCCACGAGGTGAACCAGCGGCAACGCGGGCTGTTCTTTGACAAGATCCTCGAGCACTATGCGCCCTCGGGCGGGCTGGCGGGCAAGCGGCTGGCGTTCTGGGGGCTGGCGTTCAAGCCTCGGACCGACGACATCCGCGAGGCCCCGGCGCTGACGCTGGTGCGCAAGGCACTCGAGCACGGGGTCGAGTGTGTCGGGTTTGATCCGGTCGCCGGCGAGAACGCGATGCGGGAGATGGACGGCGGGCTCACGCTCGCCGACTCGATCTATGCAGCCGCCGAAGGCGCAGACGGGGTGGTCATCAGCACGGACTGGGACGAGTTCAAGAACCCGGACTTTGCGAAACTCGGCAGCGTGCTGCGGACCAAGGCGATCTTTGACGGGCGGAACCTGTACCGGCGGCAGGACATGGCGAAGCTCGGGTTCGCGTATATCTCGGTGGGACGCGGGGCGGTCGGGCCTTCGTGACAGGCTCTGTACGACAGGCCGCTGAGACGGGCGGGTCCTGGTGCGTGCTGGTGGTGAGTTACAGGCGGAGCGATCCTGATGCCGCAACGGCTGTTTGATCTGTACCAACGCAAGCGGATCATCAACATCAATCTGAACATCCTGACGGCGGGGATGCTCGCGGTGCTGATCGCCAAGTACCCGGTGTACCTGATCGGGGAATGGATCGGGCCGGACCGGCTGGTGCTGGTCACGTTCGCGGCCGGTGCGATCGACATGGTGGTGGATGTTGCGATCTACTACGTGTTGCACTGGCTCGCGAACCACTGGAGCCCGCCCTGGAAGCGGTCGCGGAACGCCGGGCCGAAGCGTTCGTTCTTTCGTGATGCGTCTGTGGTGCAGTTTGAGCGTGCGGTGTTGTCGCCGCTCTATTACCTGATCGCGATGGGGCTGATGCTCTGGTTGCAGTGGGGCGGGATGGGGCACAGCTGGGCGTTTGTGGTGGGGTTTGCGGTGGCGTTGCTGGTGACGCGGGTGGTCCACACAGCGTGGGGATTGCGGACGGGGCGGTTTGTTGATCCCCCGGACGAGAGGGCTCCTGGCGAGAAGCCCTAGCCGACGTGCATCATTCGTCGGATGGTCGAGATACTCTCGGCCGACCCGGTGCGGGTGGAGAGCAGGGTCGCCTGACAGACCGCCAGGACGCCCGGATGGTCGAGCGGGCTGTCGGTGGGGACCGCCGGGTCGAGGGTGCGGGTGATTGCTTCGGCGATGATCTGGCATGCCGGAGACTGGGGGGGGGGGTGTGGGGGGGCGTGGGGGGTCTCGTGGGGGGGCTCGCCGCGGCGTTTGACCTGGCGGGAGGCATCGACCCGGTCGCCGGCCGAGTTCACCCACTCGAACCCGTCGTCGAAGATGCGCAGCCTGCCCTCGGCGCCGAGCATGGTGATGTTGCGTGACCAGCGCCCGCTGCGGTCGGTGGCGAGGAGCGCGGCGGCGCGGCCGTCGGCGAAGCGGAAGTTGGCGGTGATGTCGCCGTGGGTGTTGCGGAGGGTCTCGCCGAGCTGCCGAATAAGCTGGCCGCGGTCGGGCGGGGCGTAGGCCGCATCGACGCTCTCGGGCTCGCCGACCAGTGAGAGCAGGACCTCGATCGCGCCAAAGAGCCTCGCGCCGAGCGAGCCTTCTTCGGGTCGGCAGCAAGCCTCGATGAGGACGGTGCGGGGCTCGCCGAACATCTCGAGCACCTCGGCCGCCTCGCGGAAGGGCCGGGCGGCCCGGGCGAGCGGGACAAACGAAAGGCCGGCGAGCGGGGTGATCCCTCCCGGGCCGGGCGTGGTCCACGGGCCGGCGAGCTCGAGGGCGCTGGCGGGGAGCGGGTCGAGCGTGATAACCCGGACGCCGCGGGTGTGGGCGTTGAGGACCGCGGCGGCGTCGCTCTGGTGGGCGGCGGCGCCGAAATCCTCAGCCGACGCGATGAGGATGACGTCGCACTCGGCATCGGTGAGCACGCTGCGGAGGTCGTCGACGGGCGGGCAGTCAAATATCGCGGCGATGGCGCTGGAGCGTCCCTTGGTGCTGCACCCGGCGCCGACCACTGTGAGCGCAGCGGCAGCCGCGATGTCTTTGACGCACTCGGCGCGCTGTTCGTCTGCCCAGACGATCGTTCTCGGGCCAGGCTCGGCCATAGCTGGCATTGTAACGCGGCGGTGGGGTTTGTGTGCAGGCAGGGGCGGGGGGGCGTGCGTCGGCTCCTCGCTTGCGCGTCGGGCTCTGTGTGGCGCGGGCTCGGGCGGGATCAATCGCGGGTGGTCTCAAAGAGAGTGGTGGGGGTGTCGTAGTAGGCGTTGGTTTCGCCGAGACTGCGCATGCCGAGCTTTACGAGGACGCGCTGCGACGCAGCGTTGTCCGGATGGGTGACCGCGATGAGGCGGGAGAGCGCCGGCCCGGTGTCCGACATCGCCCAATGCAGAGCGGCCCGGGCGGCTTCGGTGGCGAATCCTTGTCCCCATGCCTCGCGGGCAAGGCGGTAGGCGAGCTCGATCTCGGGGCCTCGGGCGGCGAAGTCGGTGGGGTCGGTCCCCGAGCAGGCGATGGGGTAGAGCAGGCAGTCGCCGATGACCAGATCGTTGTGAAGGACGGTGAATGGGCCGAAGCCGAGGCGGTCCCAGCAGAGCAGCCCGTTGCGGAACCCGCGTTCGACCCGCTCGGGAGGTCGAGGGGTGCCGTCGCCGATATAGCGGCTGACCTCCGGGTCGGAAAACATTGCTGTGAATGGAGTTAGGTCCTCGATCACGGGCTTTCGGAGGAGGAGTCGATCGGTGTGGAGCGCGGGAGGCATGGGGGAAGGATATCGCGGGAGGGCGTGGTGTCGGGCG
The DNA here is from genome assembly GCA_030950285.1 of Planctomycetota bacterium. Lineage (GTDB taxonomy): Bacteria > Planctomycetota > Phycisphaerae > Phycisphaerales > UBA1924 > PNC22. The sequence goes on from JAUZRR010000006.1 coordinate 12,196, forward strand.
GTCAGGGAGACGATGGGGAATCGTCTCTGCTCGGGAGTGAAAATAGTCGGATTTTTCGTCATGATGGGGTGGTTTGGGGCTTTCCCCGAAGGTCGAGGGTGGGGTATAATGGGGTGTTCACACGCGGCTCACTAGCCCACTCGGGGCTGCCGCCAGAGATCCCGACGCGCTTCTTCTGCCCAAAAGATGCTGCACCGGTTCACAGTTCCCAGGGCATCTGAAGGAAGCGTTATGAAGCTTTATGTAGGCAACTTGTCGTTCAACACCTCCGAGACGGAGCTCCGCGAGCTTTTCGCAGAGCACGGTGAGGTGACGAGCGCCACCTTGGTCATGGATCGCGACACCGGTCGCCCCCGCGGCTTTGGGTTCGTGGAGTTTGCGGATCCCGCCAGCGCCAAGGCAGCCATCGACGCCCTCAACGGGCAGAACGTCGGCGGCCGTGACCTCACGGTCAATGAGGCCAAACCCCGCGAGCCCCGCGGCGGCGGTGGCGGTCGCGGCGGCTACGGCGGTGGCGGCGGTGGTCGTGGCGGCTACGGCGGCGGTGGCGGCGGTGGCGGCGGCGGCCGCTGGTAAAGCGATGACGTGCATACGCGCGTCTTGCTGACCCACGACATCTGAAAAACGAAAGCACAGCCGGGATCGAAAGGTCCCGGCTGTGTGTTTTGGATTGTTGCGAGAGCCGGGCTGCGGCGCGGGAAGGGGCAGGCTTCGTCGTACGCATCCCGAAGCCAGCCTACGAGCTGTTTGTTGACCTGCTTGGCGTGCTCGATGCGCACGCGGTGCGAGACCATGCTGTTGAAACTCCCCGAGAGCTCGAGGCGGTCGGTCGGGGCGCGGCCTTTGCAGTTGATTCCAACATCGACGCGGGTCTTGGTGGACGGCTGAACGATCGCGAACTGTTTGTTTCGACGGAAGCTGACATACGACTTCTTCGGCGCGACCTCGACATCCTTGCCGAACGCGCTGATTGCCTTGATGAGCGCGTCGTAGATCGGGCGGAGGCGGGTCAGCCGCCCGCCGCTTTGGCGTTGTACCCCATCTCGCAGAGGTGCCTGACGACAGCGTCGCGGTGATCGCCTTGCAGGATGATCGCGTCGGTGTTGTTGTCTTTGGAGGTCGCCAGCCCGCCGCCGGTGCCCAGGGTGGTGCGGAGGGCTTTGAGCAGAGCCTTGCGTTCCTTGGTCCTGGCGGCGTCGTTGCTGGTGGGGGCGTTCCCGGCAGGGGCGTCGAGGTCGGCGATGACGGTACACCACTTGCCGCGGCGTCGTTCGCGGCGGACGCGCGGGTGCTGATCCTTCGGCAAGCAGAGTGTGCCGGAGCCGTCGCGGAGGCAGGCGCAGCGATCGTCGGTTGAGAGCGAGTCGGTCGGCGGGGCGGCGCGTGGCTTGCCGCAGTGCTCGCAGGTGACCGGCTGCTGGAGCGGGGTGCCGTCGAAGAGTCCCATGTGTGGAGGATAGGGGAGAGATGTTGGGGTCGGGGCCCGGATGCCGTATCCTGCTGATGCGCAGCCGGCAAACCCGGCGGCATCGACGACGCGGTCCGCAAAGTCGGCGGCGGGCTGATGGGGAAAATGCTCGGCAAGAAGTGACCGAGGCAGGGTTTGTCCCGCAACTTTGCTGCTATTTGTCCTATTTTACGAGATTATGGCTTCGGCCCTGTGCCATCGGTCTATCGTCTAGGGATTCCGTGAGGCCATCATCCATCGAGGGTGAGTCTGGCGGCGACCGACGCGCCCCTCATGCTCATGCGGCCGCAGCGGCTACACGATCGAATGGGCATATGAAGGAAGCGTCGTTATGAAGCTCTATGTAGGCAATCTGTCGTTTGACACGTCCGAAGCCAAGCTCCGCGAGATGTTCGAGGAGCACGGCCAGG
>JAUZRR010000060.1 GCA_030950285.1 Planctomycetota bacterium
CCGCAACGATAGGGGAGCCCTCTACACTCCGCCATGACACGCCGAAGCCCGCTCTCAGCCCAGCACCTCGAACGCGACGCAAGCCTCACGGCCTATCCCGACCCCGCCGCACCCGCCGACCCCGCCAAGTCGTCCGATCTCATCGAAGCATTCGGCCCGCTCGAGATCGAGTACGCCGCCCTCCGCAAAGGGTGCGTGCTCATCGACCAGCCCCAGCGCGGCACGGTCACCGTCCAAGGCGACGACCGCGTCGAGTTTCTCAATCGCATGCTCACCCAGGAACTCAAAGACCTCGAGCCCTGGCAGAGCCGACCGAGCTTCTGGCTGAGTCGTAAGGGAAGGGTCGATGCCGACCTGCGCGTCACCGCGCGGCCCGATTCGATCCGATTCGATCTCGACATCCACCGCGCCGCACACGTCGTCGAGACGCTCACCAACTACATGTTCAGCGAAGACGTCACGCTCACCGACGCCAGCGAAACCCACCACAAGCTCGCGCTCCACGGCCCGACCGCGATCATGCTCCTCGCTGCGGTCTCGACGCACGCCGAGGGGCCGCCAGTCGATTCACTCCGGCACGGGCAGGCGTGTCGTGTCCGCGTCGCCGAACACAACGTGCTCGTCGATCGCTGCGACAGCCTGGGCGAAATCGGCCTGGAACTCACCTGCACAACCGACGCAGCAATCGCCGTTTTCAACACCCTCGCCGACGCGGGAACCGGCGAGTCGGACCTCGCGCAGCGCGCCCGCCTCCGTCCCGCGGGCTGGCACGCCTGCAACATCGCACGCATCGAATCGGGCACCCCGCTCTACTTTCTCGACTTTGACGAACAAACTCTCCCCCACGAAACCGGCGTGATCCGTGACCGCGTGAGTTTCACAAAGGGCTGCTACCTCGGGCAGGAAGTCGTTGCACGGATGGAAGCCCGAGGCATCGCAAAGCAACGCCTCGTCGGGATACGTGTCGAAGCAAAGAGCGGCCCGGACGCCCCGCTCCCGGTCTCCGGCGCCCGAGTCTTTGCCGAGCCTGACGCAACACCCGGCGAAACCAAACCCATCGGCCGCGTGACAAGTTCGACACTCAGCCCGATGCTCGGCATGGCACCCATCGGCTTTGCCATGCTCCGGCAAGCCCACGCCGCGGGCGGCACGATCGTCCACGTCGAAGCCGAGGGCAAGCTCGTCCCCGCGGCTGTGCAACCCGAGCTTGCGTTCTGGAAACGAGGCTGACGCAACACGACCCGATCGGCATGGCGCTCGACTCAGTTCAAGCTGATCGGCTCGGGCTCGGGGTTGAAACCCATGTTCTGTCCGATGCCTCCCGCACCCACCAGCATCGACGCTTGCACCGGCAGGTTGAACCCGCCGTGGCGGTAGGTCCGCTGAAAGAGAAGCTCGCCGGACTCGAGAAACTGCACGATGCCAAGAGCCGCGAGCGCTTCGTCGTTGTCGGGCTCCGCGGCCCGCAGCGCCTCGAGCGCCTCGACGGTTGCCCCGAGCGTGCCGTCCCCGACCTGTGCGGTAAAGCCCTGACGCAACACCTCGTCAACCGTTTGTGCAGCACACATCGGCACCAGACCCGCCAACGCCACGACCAATGTCCATACCCGCATCGGGCTCTCCTTTCGGTCGGCTGGTTGCACGTCCATACACCCATGCGCCGACGCAACGAAAGTCTACCCGATAGCCGGCCGCCGCCGATACCAGCGCTCCGAATCGCCCCCCAACCGCTTGACCCGCACCAGATCGAGCCCGGCAAGTGCCTCCTCCGCGGGTGCATCCGGTGCGACAGCCCCGCCCGAGCCGCCCCCGGCAGGTGGCGCGACATACACCAACGCCTCATCCACAAGCCCGGCGGCAAAGAACGACGCCAGCAACCTCGGCCCGCACTCAAGCATGACGTTGGTCACGTCGTGGCGTTCGACAAGCTGCCGGAGCATGCCAGCCAGATCGACTCGGTTGCCGTTGCCGGAAACACACAACTGGTCGACTCCCATCAGAGCCTCCGGTGCGAACGAGTGGCCAGGTTCGGATAGAGCCCCTCGCGCAAGCGAGGGGTCGGGTGCCGCCGAATCGCGTGAATGCGCGTGCACAACGACAACCGGGCCGCTCCCTACTGACTTCACAAGCCGACACTCGCTCGGCAGCGTTCGCCCGCCCTCGACGACCACCCGCAGCGCCCCCCGCCGGACCCGCCGCACACCTCGCGCCGTCAACAACGGATCGTCAGCACACACCGTCCCGATGCCGGTGACGATCGCATCCACCCGTGCGCGCAGCCGGTGGACACGTTTGAGCGACAGTCGGTTGGTGATCCACGGGCTCTCCCCCTCCGGCGTGGTCATGCAGCCGCCTGCGGTCTGCGCCCACTTGGCGATCACCCAGGGCAGGCCGGTCGTGACGCGCTTGACGAACGGATCGGACAGGCGCGTCGCGATCGGGCTCTCCGGGCAGAGTTCACAAGCGATCCCCGCGCGTCGCAGCACCTCTGCCCCACCACCACTCGCAGCGTGCGGGTCGGGTCGGGCATAGACCACGCGTTTGACCCCCGCCTCAATCAGCGCATCGGTGCACGGCGGCTGTTTGCCGTGGTGGCAGCAGGGCTCGAGGGTGACAAAGGCCGTCGCGCCGCGCGAGTCGTTGCCCCGGCGTCGACAGTCGGCCAGCGCTTCACGCTCGGCGTGGAGGTCGCCATACCGCCGGTGATGACCGAAGCCAATCACGACCCCGTCGCGCACCAAGACGCAGCCGACCATGGGGTTGGGCTCGACATCGCCCGCCGCCCGACGAGCCAGGCCGGCAGCCAAATCAAGATAGTCGCGTCTGAGGGGCACGCTCCAAGAGTATGTCCCGCCTGATGGGTACCATCCCGCATGGCCGCAGCCAATCGAATCTTCCGACGGCTCGTCCCCGCGGTCCCGCGTCTTTCGCACAATCGAGTGCTCATGGCGCCCCTTGACGCGGCCGATTGGCTGCTGCGCAGACCCTACCGCGAGCTGCGGGCGCTGCCCCCCAACCGGTTTCGCATCCGGGTCGGTGTCGGAAATCGGCTGCTCGCCAACGCGGTCCACTACCGGACGTTTGCGACCAACTTCTGGCTCGATGCCTTCGCGTCGGGTGTCGCCGGCCCGGGCTCGGACATCCTCGACATCGGCTGTGGGTGCGGCCGGTTTGCGCTCACGTTGCGCGAGTTCCGCTACCACGGACGCAGGTTCTCCGGACACTACACGGGAATCGATGTCGATGCAGAGATGCTCGCGTGGTGCAGACGCCACTTCCCGGCGGATCGGTTCTCGTTTCTCGAAGTCGACGCCGCGAACACCGCCTACCGCCCGGACGGCCGGGAGAACCAAGAACAGGTCCGGTTCGCGGCCCAGGATCAATCGCAGGACCTCGTGCTCGCCAACTCGCTCTTTACGCACCTCCTCGCCGATGCGGCGATCGCGTATGTCCGCGAGGCTGCCCGGGTGTTGCGCCCGGGCGGGTGTCTTCAACTCTCTGCGCTGCGTATTGAAGACGTTCACGAAGCCAAAGCACCGGGGATGCGTGACAGCCGCTGGAGCTTCGAGCACCGGGTCGGCGAAGCGTACGTCGAGGACCCGCGTGTCCCCGAAGCCGCGGTCGCTTACGAGCACCGCTATCTCAAGGGCATCCTGCGCGATGCCGGCTTTGGGCCGATCGAGACACTCCCCACCGATACCCACGCGATTTATCGCGCGACCAAGCCCGCCGTGGTGGTGTCCGTCGTCACGACAAGACAACCCGCCGCGACTGTCACGCCCGCCGAATGATCACGTCGCGTTCGTCGTCGCAGAGCACGCCTTCGAGATCCTCTAACCACCTCCGGGCATCCTGCACATACCCGGCGGTCGGCTTGAGCTCGGGCATCCTGCCGCTCCAGTACCGGTTGAATCGTCCCATCACCAGCTCGCGGACGAGTTTGGCGGTCATCGAGGCGAGCGCCACCGGCAGATGGGCCTCCTCGGCCTCGGGGCGGAACTGGACGTGGATGCTCGCAGATGAGTCCGGGAATGGAGCCCCTCGCGCAAGCGAGGGGTCAGGGATGCCAGCCTCCTCGCCCACCCCCGTGGCCCCCCGCTTGCGCGGGGGGCTCTTTTCCTGCAACTGGCGGGCGGATTCGGGGCTCCTCGCTTGCGCTTCGGGCTCCGTTTTCTGCACGGCATACCGGCTGCACCGCTCGCTCTCTTCGAGCGTCTCGACCTCGAACCCGAGCCCGCGCACCACCGCCTCGATCATGGGAGCGTAGCTGGTCCGCCCGCCGTGCCGATCGCAGACGATGCGGACCTCGTCTTCGCCTCCCCCCCACCGCTCGACAGCCCGGCGGAGGAATCGAGCAAAGCAGCGGGTGGTCAGGTGGGCTTTGTTGCCCCCGGTGCGGATGACCTCGTTAAACTCGGTCTCCCCGACCGAAATGCACGCCAGCGCGATCGGCTCGACGCCCGCAGCCTCGCACGCCAGCGCGAGCCGGTTGCGGGCGATGGCAAGTTGGGCAGCCGACCCGGCCAGAGGGAGAACGACAGGATCGCCGGCGTACCAGGGATGGGGTTCGAGGCGGACACCGAGAGCGGTGAAGAGGGCTGCATCGCTGTCGGGGCCCGGGCTCTCCCGGATGCCACTGGTCAAAGACCGGTGCGGTGTTTCCGAGGTCGCAGAAGGTGTCGGGCCGTTCGGCACTGGACTTCGTCCAGTGGCACCCAATGAGTCCCCAACCAATCCGCCGAACGCCAGCACACCCCGTTCGAGGTGCGTCAGCGGGTGGCGGGTCTTGGACTGGTTCGAGAGCTTGAGCTTCTTGGAGTCGGCGACCGCGATGCGACCCTTCGCGTCCCGGCCCTTTCGGCAGACAGCCCGTTCGAGCGTCTTCCACAAGTCGGGCGCCCCTTCCTCGGGCACCCACGTCTCGATACGGAACGCACTGAACCCGACACAGAGCGGGCCGAGCATCGGGCCGTAGCCCGCTTCGTCTATGCCGCAGTAGATGAGAGCCATGACTGGTCACGGTATCCGGGCGAGAAAGCCCCGGACTGAAGCCCGAGGCTCCGAGCGGGAGATTGCGCTGGCATTCAAAGCACGGCAGATGGAACGCAAAGCCGGCCCGGGCAAGACCCGGGCCGGCTCAAAGTGCGGACGAGAGGAATCGAACCTCCACGGGATTTTACTCCCACTAGGACCTGAACCTAGCGCGTCTGCCAATTCCGCCACGTCCGCGGCATCTTCGGGGAAGAATATCCCCCCCGCCACGCCTGAGACAACCCCGCGGGCTTTGGAGACGCCGAATCGTGCGGATCAGGCCTCCACAGCCTCTGGCTCGGCCTCGACGGCGGCTTCCTCTTCGATCTTTTTGCGACCGGGGATGCGGATATCGAGGATTTTCTCCCGGATTTCGAGCGCGAGGTCGGGATTGTCCTTGAGGAACTGCTTGGCGTTCTCGCGGCCCTGGCCCACGCGGACGTCGCCGTAGCTGAACCACGACCCGCTCTTCTGGATGACATTATCTTCGACCGCCATATCGACCAGGTCGCCCGAAACGGAGATGCCCTCGTCGAACATGATGTCGAACTCGGTGCTGCGGAAGGGCGGCGCGACCTTGTTTTTCACGACGCGGACGCGGACGCGGTTGCCGACGTTGACATCGCCCTCTTTGATCGAGCTGATACGGCGGATGTCGAGACGAACCGAGCTGTAGAACTTGAGGGCACGACCGCCTGGCGTGGTCTCGGGGCTGCCGAACATCACGCCGATCTTTTCGCGGATCTGGTTGATGAAGATGACGGTGCAGTTGCTGCGGGCGATGACGCCGGTGAGCTTGCGCATCGCCTGGCTCATGAGCCTCGCCTGCAACCCGACCTGGGCATCGCCCATCTCGCCCTCGATCTCGGCTCGCGGGATGAGCGCGGCGACCGAGTCGATCACGATGACGTTCACCGCGTTGGAGCGAACGAGAAGCTCGCAGATTTCGAGCGCCTGCTCGCCGGTGTCGGGCTGGCTGACGAGCATCTCGTCGATGTTGACGCCGAGGCGCTTGGCCCAGGATGGGTCGAGCGCGTGCTCGGCATCGATGAACGCCGCAACCCCGCCGTCTTTCTGGGCATGGGCCGCGACGGTCAGCGCGAGCGTGGTCTTGCCGCTGGACTCAGGGCCAAAGACCTCGACGATGCGTCCCCGCGGGATGCCGCGGCCGCCGAGGGCAAGATCAAGCGAGAGCGCACCGGTCGAGATGCCGGGGATCGCGAGGTAGGCCTCTTCGTCGAGGCGCATGATTGAGCCTTTGCCGAACGCGCGCTCGATCTGCGTGAGTGTGTTCGAAAGGGCCTGGTGTTTTTCTTTGTTGACGATTTTGACCTCGACTTTGGGCTTGTCGCGGTCGGTGATGACGGTGCGGGAGGTATTTCTTGCGCGGGCCATGGGCGGCCGTCCTTTCTGCTGCGCCACGCCGCCGGGAGCGAGCCGGCCGACGCCAACGCCGGTCCCAGCACGGAACTGACCCGCCACCCCTTGTGGTTGATCAGGTCGGGGGCGGTGCTGGTCGCGAGCCCGACGTGATCGGACGGTACCAGAGACCAAACATGGTGTCAAGGCCAGATACCGAACATTTCAGATTTTCTTTTCTGCAAAGCCGCAGCCCAGCTTTCGTATCATCGTCCCCACTCCGGAGACCCAAGACATGTCCACCCCGCCGCCTTCCACACCATCCCCACAGACGTTGCGAACCATCGCCGCCGAGTTTCTCGCCACCGAAGCGACCATCCGCCAGGGCGGCGGCCCCAAAGCCATCGCCCGGCAACACGCCAAGGACCGGCTCACCGCCCGCGAACGCATCGCTCGCTTGGTCGATCCCCCCCAGAGCCAGACGCGCGAGCGAGGAGCCGAAGCCGGCCCGAGCTCAGACGACGACCTCGCCTCTGACCCCCACACCGCCGAGATTCCCAACTTCCAGGAACTCGGTCTCTGGGCCGCCTACGGCATGTACACCGAGCACGGCGGCGCACCTGCGGCGGGCGCAGTCACCGGCATCGGGATTGTGCAGGGACGCCCGCACATGATCATCGCCAACGACGCGACGGTGAAGGCCGGGGCGTTCTTTCCGATGACGTGCAAAAAGATCATCCGCGCCCAGCACATCGCGCGGGCGTGCCGCTTGCCGTTGCTCTATCTTGTTGATTCGGCGGGTGTCTTTCTGCCGTTGCAGGAGGACGTCTTCCCGGACACCGACGACTTCGGACGCATCTTCTATCTCAACAGTATCATCAGCGCCGAGGGCATCCCGCAGACCGCGGCGATCATGGGGTTCTGCGTCGCCGGCGGCGGGTATCTGCCGGTGCTGTGCGATACACTGCTGATGACCGAGGGCTCGGGGCTTTATCTTGCCGGGCAGGCGCTGGTCAAAGCGGCGATCGGGCAGGAGGTCAGCGACGAGGAGCTCGGCGGGGCGACGATGCACGCAGAGATCTCCGGCACGATCGACTTCAAGGAGCCCGACGACGAGAGCTGTCTGCATCGGCTCCGCGAGCTGGCCGGAAAGTACCGTGAACAAGAGGGCCACGCGCAGGCACGGGCTCCGGAGGTTCACATATTCGCTGAAAAAGAAGGGTGTTCTGGCCTCCCCCCATTCCGCGACCCCGCCGACATCTACGACATCTTCACCGACAAGCCCGGCCAGCAGTATGACGTCAAGGACATCATCTCTTGTATCGTCGACGCCCGCACGGTGCCCAATCCCGAAGGGCACGAATCGCTCGCGCCTGACTTCGACGAATACAAAGCCGACTACGGCCAATCGCTCGTCTGCGGCTACGCCCGTATCGACGGCCACGCTGTCGGCATCGTTGCCAACCAGGGCAAGCTCACCGAACGCACGCTGCCCGGCGGCAAGGCCGGCCCGAGCAAGTCGGCCAACATGCCGCGTGTCATCTACGACGACTCGGCAAACAAAGCCGCCCGCTTCATCATGGACTGCAACCAGCGCAGGATTCCGCTTGCTTTCCTGCACGACACGACCGGATTCATGGTCGGGCGCGACAGCGAGCAGGGCGGGATCATCCGCGCCGGGGCCAAGCTCGTCAACGCGATGAGCAACTGCGTCGTGCCCAAACTCGTCGTCATCATGGGTGGGAGTCACGGCGCGGGCAACTACGCGATGTGCGGCCGCGCGTTCGAGCAGACCATCGGCTTTGCCTGGCCGGGTACCAAGTGCTCGGTGATGGGCGCCTCCCAAGCCACCGGCGTGCTCGCGATGATCGAAGCCCGCAGCCGCGAACGCAAGGGCGAAACCATCGACCCCGACACGCAGCACGCCATCCTCGACGCGGTGCGAGCCAGTTACAACGAGCAGCAGGACATCCGCCACGGAGCCGCCCGCGGCTGGGTGGACCGCATCATCGAACCCCACCGCACGCGCGAGGAACTCGCGGCGGCGCTACGGGCAACCGGCAACTGGGACTACTCGCGAGAGTTCAAGACCGGTGTGCTGCAGACCTGAGCCGACACAGCCCGCAGCTCGGCGAACAGGGCGAACAGGGCGAACACCGCCAAGTCACGCGCGAGCCACACCTCGCGGTACCGCGGTGTGCAACAACAAAGACAGCCCCCGGCATGGTGCCGGGGGCTGCTTGAAGAAGCGAGGCGGAGGGGACTCGAACCCCCAACCACCGGATCGACAGTCCGGTACTCTAACCAATTGAGCTACCGCCCCGGAAGCTCGTTGCTGCGTTCGCAGCCGAGTGGAAAATATACGCTCCGCTTTGGAGGTGTCAAGCGGTTCCGTGCACCGAATGCCCGTACCGGGGATCCGCTGCCAACGTCGCGAGACATCTGATCAGTTCAGAAGAATATTATTTGGATCCTGAAGCCCGATAGCGCTGTTGTCAGCCCCGAGCTTCGATCCCTGCAAGAACACCAAAATACAAGCGGCCAACAGCGCGACAACCGCCAACGCCATCAGTCCTGTGTACACGTCCGGCGTCGCGCCCCGTTGCGCCCGACCGCCCGGCATCTGCATCCCAAACTGGCTCATCGCTCAGTCTCCTGCTTCTCTCGGGGTTTCTCGCCCGAGACTGTGGGTCTGGTCAGTTGACGAATCGGCTCACTACAAGATCACCCTCACGCACACTCGCGCCGGCGTTGGTCAGGACCACCCGGGCGACCGCGGTCTGGAGGTCCGTCCGAACCACCACAAGCGTCGCAATAAACTCACTCGTTCCACGGCCGACGTGCAGCTTCATGTTCTCGGAGAGCCGATCGTTGCTGCCGATATCCACCTCGATGAGCGGCTGCCCCGACGCCTCGTCAAAGCTCACCCGCGAGACCCGGCCACGGATCACCGGGCCCGATGCCTCGTAGGGCGTGTCGCTGCCGAGCGAGCCCGAAGCCCCGCTCATCGCGAGCTCGGCATCACGCTGGGCTGCGGCCAGCTGCTCACGCAAAGCCCGGACGGTCGCCTGATACACATCGTTCTGACTCGCCAGATCATTTACCCGATCCTCGAGTTCCAGCGAAGCGGTCCGCAGGCTCAGCTCGCTCTCGCGGAGCTTGGCGTTGTCCCGCCGCATGCTGTCGATGACTGCTGCCTGGGCTTTGGTGGTCTGCAACGAATCGCCGATCTGGTTTTCGATGGCGAGCGCCCGGTTCTCGGCTTTCTGCTTGCCCGCGACCAGCGTGGTGTTCTCACGGACGAGGTCGGCGTTGCGGGCATCGAGGTCGGCGAGCAACCCCTGAAGTTCCGAAATCTGCTGTTGTTGCCGCGCGCTGGTGTCGGCGTACGCCGACTTCTGGGCCGTCGCGTCGGCCTTGGCTGTTGCGGCTTGCTGCAGCGCGTCGGTGTACTGCGAGCGAATCGTGTCCGCGTTGTAGGCGTACGCCATCGTCAGTACCGAGAGCACAAGGCTCAACACTGCGGCAAAAACGATGAACACCTTGGTCAGGATGTGCACGGTCGTCTCCTCGTCGGGAATGCGGTCAGTCGGGCCGACCAGCGATGGTGCTGACCGGCAATGTGTACGGCATGGGTGGTCGGGTCGATCCGCTCGGCCCCGTCCCGCCATCCAAGGGCCACCAGTATAGCGGGATTCGGTTCCCCGTGTGGCGGATGCTCTGTTTGGCCCGCGATTGATACCGACACGCTGCCGATCTGTCAACAACGGGCCGCCCGGGGCACGCCTCTATCCGCGATTTTTCGCGTCCTGTTCCACTACCGGCTTCGCTCGGCGGCTTTCAACAACGCCGACGCCACCGCCACCCGGACCCGCTCGCTGCCCTCGCCCATCCGCTCCTCAAGCGCCCGCACCGACCCAGAGCCCGCGATTTCCCCAAATGCCCATGCCGCCTGGATCCGCTGCGGCTCACTACCCCCGGCCAACGCCGCGGCCGCCTCGGTCGTATCCACTTCGACACCAAGCCGCCCCAGGGTTCCCGCGACCGCGAGCCGGACCTCGACGGGCATCTGTCCGCCCACCCCGTCACGCACCACGCCGAGGTTTCGCAGCTGCCCGATCGACGCCCGATCGTTCAGTTGCCCCAGGACCTGGATCGCGAGCACCGTCGCGTCGAGTTCGTCGGGGGTTGCCGGGTAGAGCGCCGCGCGGATTGTGTCCAGTTGGCCGGTATCGCCCAGCTTGACCAGCGCTTCGGCGATCTGCACGTTGAGCACCTTCATCTCCGTCGTGCTGGCTCGCTTGACATCTGTCCGGGCCGCTTCGCGGAGCAGCGATGCGGTGCCTTTATCGCCGAGTTCTCCAAGCAGAAACGCCGCGTGGGCGCGCACGCGGAGTGATGGGTCCTGCGTCACCATCCCGCCCAGAGGTGTCGGGTTGATCTCATGCCCATTCTGCCGCAACGCATAGATTGCCGCTGCGCGGACGTACGGCGAGGCATCCTTCACCAGCGGCTCCACCGCCGAGAGCACCCCCTCGATCTCGGCCCGTCCCACCGCCATTGCCGCGACAGTCCGCACCCCCACGTTGGGGTCTGCGAGCGCCCCCGGCAGGATGGTCTCCAGCCGACCGGGCGCGAGGATCAACCCCTCGACCGCGTTGGCTCTGACCTGCGCGTCGTCCGAGGTTGCCAGCTGCATGAGTTCGTCGATCGCCAGCTCGCGCAGGCGGGACCGCTCGACCGCCCCGAGCGGGCCGCTGATGGAAGCCGCCGACTGCCCCAGCGCCTGCCCGGTCGGCATCAGCGGCACGCCGCCGGTCAGGCAGGCGAGCGAAACGAGCAAAGACAACGATCCGGCTGACGTGCGCATCTGGTGAGTTCCTCTCTGTGGCTGTCCCGGGTCTACGTCGCGGGGGTGCCTCTGTGTTTGTCGGTTTCTTTGGGGTCTGGGCTTTGAGACCTCTGCGATCGGCCTGCAACTCCCGCTGCCAGCACCCAGAACCCGGCCCCGATCAGACTCACCCAGCCCGCGAGATCGCCGATTCTGGCGTACACCGTCTCCCCCACCGCCAGCGGGGGCTGCCCCCAGAGGACGCCGTCTACCAGCGATTCTCCGCCCGCGACTCCTGATTCGATGACCTTGCCCCACGGGTCGATGACCGCCGAGATCCCCGTGTTGGCGGCCCGCACGACCGAGGTCCCCAGCTCGAGCGCGCGCCAGCGGACAATCTGGAGGTGCTGCTCGCGGGCTGCGTCAAAGCTGCCGAACCATCCTTCGTTGGTCATCTGGATCAACACGTCCGCCTGGCGCTGGCCGTCGGTATAGACCAGCCTCCGGCAGACGCTCGGCATGATGCCCTCAAAGCAGATCGGCGTCGCCACCCGCACGAGCCCGACCTCGGTCTTCACGAGGTGCCGCGTGACGGTTTCGCCGGCGTCGAGGGTGAAGGTCATCCCCGACGCCCCGATCCCGACCCGCAGGAAGACCTTCTCGAGCCACGGCCACGCCGAGATGTACGGCATCACCTCGCCGAAGGGGGTCAGGTGCATCTTGTCGTACCGCTCGCCGACCATCCGCCCGTCGCGCAGCAGGTAGGTGCTGTTGAAACTGCCCTCCCACGAGCTGTCGACGATCCCGGTCTGCGGGTCCACGTCGAGCGTCAACCCGTCGTAGCCCTCGGCCCCGATCAGGAACGGCACGCCCAACTGCCTCTGCCACTCCAGCAGCGAACTGGCGGGCACCGTCGTCGGCATCACCAGTCGCTCGCCCATCGTGAACGGGCCGGAGATCGGCTGGGGATCGTCGATGCCCTCGGGGCCGGTGTACACCGAGAACCGCAGCAGCGGCCACGCGATGTCACGCTCGGTCGACCAGATCAGGCTCGCGGCCCGTTCTTCGTTGATCGAGTTAGGGTCGAGGGCGGCCCCGGGGAACATCGTCTCCGGCCAGACCACAAGGTCGGGCAGCGGGTCGATGCTGCACGCCCGCTGGGTCAGTTCGAGCATGCGTTCGAAGTCGAGCATCCGCTGCGGCGGCGACCACCCCAGCTTGTTGTTCTGGGGGACGTTGGTCTGCACGACCGCGACACGCATCGTGTCCTCGGCGGTCACGGGTGTGCTCAGCGCCGAGAGCCCGGCCCAGAGGCCGATCGTTGCCAGGGCCATCCCGACCGCGCCGAGCCGCCACTTGCCGCGGGCCGCGAAGAGCCCGTACGCGCCCCCCGCCAGCAGCAGGGTCATCAGCGAGACCCCCGACGCCCCGACGACGGTGCCCGCCTTTGCGAGCACCTCCGATTCGATCAGCGGGTGCCCGGCCATCAGCCACGGATAGCCGCCGAACATCACCCCGCTGCGGAACCACTCGAGCCCGGCATAAAGCAGCGGCCCGGCCATCCAGACCGGCGCGTGCAGTCTTGCCTTCCCCCACGACGCCACCCAGACAAACGCCCCGGCGTACATCGAGAGGTAGAGCACTTCCAGCACCGCGCCCAGCGCCGAGACCTCGAACACCCACTGCTGCTGCCACGCCCACATCGGGGCCATGCCCAGTGTCGCAGCGACCGCTCCCCCGAGCCTCGCCCCGGGCCTGTGGTCTGTGACGCGCGATGCCGCCCAGAAGAGCGGCATCGGCGCGACAAACGCCAGCACCCAAAGGACCCCCGCGCCATAGGGCGGGAACGCCAGCAGCACCAGCACCGACGAGACCGCCGACGCGGCGCAGACCGACGACCGGTCCGACCACCCCAACTCCAGCCCCCCCCCAAACCATGCACGTTTCTTCTTTGCCGGCGTCTTGATGGTGCGCTCACATGCCCGCGTAGTCGATCAGTCGGGCCAGCTCGCTCCGCAGGTCTTTGCGGCTGACCACCCGGTCGACCAGCCCACTCGAGAGCAGGAACTCGGAGCGCTGGAAGCCTTCGGGAAGTTCCTGGCGGATGGTCTGCTGGATGACCCGCGGCCCGGCAAAGCCGATCAGGGCGTTGGGCTCGGCGACGATGACATCACCCAGCATGGCAAAGCTCGCGGTCACGCCGCCGGTGGTCGGGTCGGTCAGCACGCTGATAAAGAGCCCCCCGGCTTTGTCGTACCGCGCCAGCGCCGCGCTGGTCTTGGCCATCTGCATGAGCGAGAGCCCGGCTTCCTGCATCCGCGCCCCGCCCGAGCAGCTGACCACGACCAACGGCAGCCCCAGCCGGGTCGCGTGCTCGATGGACCGGGTGACGGTCTCGCCGACGACGCTGCCCATCGAGCCCATCATGAAGGTCAGGTCCAGGCAGCACAGCATCGCCGGGCGGCCCTTGATGAACCCTTCGCCGGCCTGCACCCCGTCCTGCTGGCCGGTCTTGCGTTGCTCGGCCGCCAGCCGGTCGGGGTAGGCCCGCAGGTCGGCGAACCCGAGGGGGTCGCGGGGCGAGAGGGTCGTGAACATCGGGGAAAAGGAGCCGGTATCAAGCAGCTGGCGGACCCGCTCGACGGCCCCGATCCGGAAGTGGTGCCCGCACTCGGGGCAGCAGTGGAGGTTGGCCTCCATCTGGCGGCGGTAGATCATCTGGGCGCAGGATGGGCACCGCAGCCAGAGCCCTTCGGGGATGGTGTTGCGTCGTTCGGACTTCTCGACGGTCCATTTCCGTGCCGAAGCTGCCTGGCTCATGCGTGCGGTTGACCTCGTGTGGGGATGGGTGGTGGGCGGCGGTGTGGGGGAAGTGTATCACGGTGTCCGGTGCTCGGGGGTGGGGGTGGGGGTGGGGGTGCCACCCGTGCCACCGAGGTGTGGCGGCTCTGAGCCACTCCTCGGCGCTCCCCCAGTTCCACGACAAGGCACCGAGATCGCCAAGCCGATTGCGGTGGCACGAGGATGAAACCTTGGTGCCACCCCGCTCCAAACTGTTCCTGTGACAGCCGTCATAACTCGTGTGACGGCCCAAATTACTCTTGTGACAGCCCGAACTCTTCCTGCGACACCCCACGAACCCCACGAATCCCACGGATCGCATCCGCCCGAGCACCCGGCTCAAGCCCGAAGACCGCCGAGCCCGCCACCAGCACGTCGCACCCCGCCGCCCGGCACGCCCCGGCCGTCTCCGGCGAGATCCCGCCGTCCATCTCGATCCGCGTAGCTCCGATCGTGGCACCCCCACCCGTGGCACCGGCTTCCAGCCGGTGTGCCCCCCCACCCCCACTCCCCACACCACCCACCTTCGCCCGCACCTTCTCCACCTTTTCCAGCACCTCCGGCATAAACGCCTGCCCGCCAAACCCGGGGTTCACACTCATCACCAGCACCAGATCAAACGCCCCCCCCCCCCCGCCCCCCCCCACAAGCTCCGGCAGCACCGCCTCGATCGGGGTCGGCGGGTTCACCGCAACCCCGGCCGTGGCGCCAAGGCTCCGCACCCGCTCGGCCAGCTTCACGCAGGCCGCCAGCCCGATCGGCTCGACGTGGAAGGTCACGTGGTCGGCCCCGGCCTCGACGAACGGCCCGACGAACATCGCCGGGTTCTCGACCATCAGGTGAACGTCCAGAAAGGCAGTCGGCAACGCCCGCCGAAGGTCTCGGACCAGGGCAGGCCCGAAGGTCAGGTTGGGCACGAAATGCCCGTCCATGACATCGACGTGCAGCAGGTCGCCCCCGGCTTCGAGCGATTGGGCGGTGTCCTCGGCGAGTTTGGCAAAGTCGGCGGCCAGGATCGACGGGGCGACCAGAATCTCGTTGGACGGCCATGGATGGGGGGGGTGTGCGCTCATGAATGCACTCTACCCGCGTCCGCTTCTACCATCCGGCACGACAAGGAGACCCCGCCCATGCCCGCGACGACTTTCACCCTCGAAACCATGCGCTCCCGACTCGCCGCGATCGGGCAGGAGCAGGTGCTCGCCTTTGCCGACTCGCTCGATGCCGAGAAGCTCGACCACCTGCTCGGCCAGCTCGCCGCGCTCGACCTCGACGCGATCCCCGAGCTGGTCGCGGCCTACGTCACGACCAAGCCCGAGCCCCACCTGCCCGCCGACATCCAGCCCGCGCCGTACTACCCGAGCAATCCCACAGCCGAGTTCCGGCCTTGGGACGCCGACCACTTCCGCGCCGTCGGCGAGGGGCTGCTGCGGGCGGGCAAGGTCGCGTGCTTCACGGTGGCCGGCGGACAGGGGACGCGGCTGGGGTTCGACGGCCCCAAGGGCTGCTACCCCGCGGGGGCGGTCACGGGACGGCCGCTCTTCCAGTTCTTTGCCGAGGCAATCGCCAAGACCGGCGAGAAGTACGGCAAGACCCCGCCGTGGTACATCATGACCAGCCCGCTCAACCACGACGCGACCGTCGCGTACCTCGCCAAGCACGATCACTTCGGGCTCGATCCCGAGGCCGTCATGCTCTTCCCGCAGGGAGTCATGCCCAGCTTCGACATGCAGACGGGCAAGATGCTGCTGGCCGAGCCACACGCCCTGGCGACCAACCCCGACGGCCACGGCGGCTCGCTGCGAGCACTCAAAGTCTCGGGCGCGCTGGCCGACATGCAGGCTCGGAGCATCGAATACCTCAGCTACTTTCAGGTGGACAACCCGATCGTGCGGGTCGCCGATCCGGTCTTCCTGGGGCTGCACGCGGCGGCCCCGGACTCCTCGGGCGAGATGTCGAGCAAAATGCTCGCCAAGGTCGCGCCCGAAGAGAAGCTCGGGATGTTCTGCGTCGCCGACGGCACGCTGCAGATCATCGAGTACTCCGACCTGCCGATGGACCTGCAACGCGAACGCCTCGCCGACGGACGGCTGCGGTTCCTCGCGGGCAGCCCGGCGATCCACCTGCTGAGCGTGGCGTTCCTCGACAAGCTCAACTCCGACCCGAAGTTTGCACTGCCGTACCACCGCGCGGAAAAGAAGGTCGCGTGCGTTGACCCGGCAACGGGCGAGCGGATCGTGCCTGGGGTGCCCAACGCGGTCAAGCTCGAGCGGTTCGTCTTCGACGCCATGCCGCTGGCGGCGCGGTCGATTGTCTACGAAGCCAACCGGACCGACGAGTTCGCCCCGATCAAGAACGCCGAGGGGACCGACAGCCCGCAGACCAGCCGGGACATCCAGACCCGGCGGGCGGCGGGGTGGCTTGAAGCGGCGGGGGTCGCGGTGCCTCGCGGCGGAGACGGCGAGCCGGACTGCACGATCGAGCTGAGCCCGCGGACGGCGGTCGACAGCCGCGACATCGACGGCGCAACGGTCGGCCCGATCGCGCCCAAGGCGGAGGTCGTTGTTTGACCATGCATCCCCGGTTTGCCGCGTTCCCGAGAGCCCTGGCTGCCCAGGCCCGCACCGCCCGGCTTGGCCCGTCGCGCATCCCTGCGCTGCTGGTGCACCCCGACTGGCAGACCCCGGCCCCCACGCTGATCTGGCTGCACGGGCGGACGGTCTCCAAGGAGCTCGACCCGGGGCGGTACCTGCGGCTGCTGCGGGCGGGGATCGCATCGGTCGCGATCGACCTGCCCGGCCACGGCGAGCGCGAGGGGCCGAGCCTGCACGCGCCAAAGCACACGATCGAAGTCGTCACGCAGGCGGTCGGCGAGATCGATCAGGTCGTCGCGGCGCTCACCGCCCCCACCGCCCCCACCGACCCCACCGACCCCACCGACCCGGCACGCGCCGAGCCGACGGACGCCTTCGAGCCGGGCGTGTTCGATACCACACGGCTTGCTCTGGGCGGGATGTCGGCGGGGGGGATGGTCACGCTCCGCCGCCTCTGTGATCCGCACCCTTTCTCGGCGGCCCTCGTCGAGGGCACGAGCGGGCGGCTCGCCGACCTGTACTTCCCCCCCGAGGGCACGGCCCGCACCCCCTGGCCGATCGACCACCCCCGGGCGGCAGTGGACGCGATCGACCCGTCTCAGCACCTGGAGACCTGGCGGCCGATCCCGCTGCTGGCGATCAGCGCGACCACCGACCGGGTCGTGGCGTTCGAGACCCAGCAGCGGTTTCTCGACGACCTCCGCGCCCACTATGCCGGGCAGGGGGCCGACCCCGGGCTGGTTGAGTTGCAGACGTACGCCGACACGGGGGCGCCGGAGGAGCACGCGGGGTTCGGGAAGTTCGGGAACAACGCGAAAAACACGGCGACGGGCTTTCTGGTCCGCTGCCTGAATCCCTGAAGCGGGGCGGATTGAGGCTGTGGTGTTTGCTGAAAAAGGACGAAGGCCGCCCCCGTGCGGAGCGGCCTTGTCTTGATATGGGTAGAGCCGGACTTGAACCGGCGACCCTCGCATTTTCAATGCGATGCTCTACCAACTGAGCTACCTACCCGACCGCCGGCCCTCGCAGGCTGGCAGGCAACCATACCACACCCTTCCGGCTCGTCAAGTCTTCGGGGATGTTCCCGGCTCGGGGCTGCTCTCGCTGGTGGGTTCCTGCTGGTGGGGCAACGCTGCCTCGACGCCCGTGAGCGCCTGCCGGAGCATCGCAAGCGCGGTGGTCGCGGCGTGTTCCCGGACCGAGTCCCGGTCGCCGGGGAACCGGAAGCGACGGCAGTCTGCCAAGTGGGCACCACGGTCTTCGGTTTCGCGGCTTGCCCGGCAGATCCAGACGGTTCCGACCGGCTTGGACTCGGTCCCGCCGTCGGGACCGGCGATGCCGGTGACGGCGAGACAGTGCTCGACCCCCTCGCCCGTGGCGAACCCGAAGCGGGCGTGTTCGAGGCCGCCGAGCGCCATGGCGCGAGCGACCTGGGCGCTGACCGCGCCGGGCGGATCGGCGGCCGGTCGAGCGGCATCGGGGAAGAGTTCGCCCGGCACGCCGACCTCTGCGACCTTCATCGCGTTGGTGTAGGTGATCCACCCGCCGGCGAAGACGGCCGAGGAGCCGGGGATTGCGGTGAGCATCGCGCCGAGGAGGCCACCGGTGCAGCTCTCGACCACAGCGAGGCGTTCGCGGCGGGCCTTGAGCAACTCCAGAACGATCTCGACCAGCCCGGGGCCGCCACCTTCGGGCGTGTTCGCGCTGCCGACCGCCTCAGTCTGCCGGTGTGCCTTGCTCATGGGGCAAGCCTACCCGGCCGCGCCCGGCGGCATCTCTGCGCGACCGGCCGACACCCACTACATTGGACACATGCCCGCCGCTCCCCCCACCATTCCCCCCCCGCCTCCCCCCCCCGTTGTCGATGCCGCCAGTCACTTCGCCGGCCTTGACTGGTTCGTGCTGTTGGGATATCTGGCGTTGCTTGTGGTGACCGGGCTGGTGTTCACGCGGAAACAGAGGTCCACGGACGACTACTTTCTCGCGGGTCGGCGGATGCCCTCGTGGGCGGTGGCGACGTCGATTCTTGCGACGGCGCTCTCGGCGGCGACGTTCATCGGCGGGCCGCAGTTCGCCTACGAGCAGGACCTGACCTACATCGGGGCCAACGTCGCGAGCCTGCTTGCGATTGTCTTTGTGGCGTTTGTGATTGTGCCGGCGTGTTATAAGCGGAACCTTACAACGGTGTACGAGCTGCTCGACCGTCGCTTTGGGCCGACGACGCGCCGGGCGGCGGGGGTGATGTACATGCTGGGTCGGACGCTGGCGATCGGGGCTCGCGGCTATATCGGGGCGCTGCCCGCGTCGCTCATCATCTGGGGCGATCTTGATCCCGCGCACGTCGCAACCGCGGTCGTCGTGCTGACCAGTGTCGGCGTCCTCTACACCATCGTCGGCGGGATCGGGACGGTCATCTGGACCGACTTCATCCAGATGTGCGTCTTCCTGGTCGCGGCGTTTGTTGCGGTGTATCTGCTGCTCGACCGCATCCCCGCTTCGACTGGGGAGATTGCTTCGGGGCTCGCGGCCGATGCCAAGCTCACGCTCGTTGATTTCTCCTTTGACCTGACAAAGCCGTACACGTTCGTTTCGGTATTGCTGGCGTTGACGCTCTTTAGCCTCGGTTCTTATGGCACCGATCAGGATATGGTGCAGCGGATGCTCACCTGCAAGTCGGCGATCGCTGGGGCGCGGTCGGCTATCCTCGGCGCGGCGGTCGCGGTCCCGGTGACGCTGCTCTTTCTTATCATCGGTCTGCTGCTCTATGTGTTCTTTCAGCGGCCGGACCTGATGGGCGGGGCGTCGCCACACTATGAAACAGACGACAGCCGCAAGGTGTTTCTCAGTTTCATACTCCGCGAGATGCCCGCGGGGTTGTCTGGGTTGATGATCGCGGGGCTCTTTGCAGCCGGGCTGTCGAGTGTGAACTCGACGCTCAACGCGATGAGCGCAACGGTGATCGCGGACTTCTACAAGCCGCTGCGGCCCGGGAAATCCGAGCGGCACTATCTCGCGGCGAGCCGGATCGCGGTGGTGTGCTGGGGTGTGGCGATCGCCGGGGTCGGCGTGCTCTCGATCTTCTGGCAGAAGAGTGAGAGTTCGACGCTGCTGGACTTTGCCCTCGGGGTGATGGCGTACGCCTACGCCGGGCTGGTCGCGGTCTTTCTCTCGGCGACACTCACCAAACGCGGCAACACCGTCAGCGCCCTGGCGGCGTTTGCGGTCGGCATTGTCGCGGTGACGGTCATGCAGCCGGCGGTGTGGACAGCGCTCGCCGGCAGCACCGGCAGAGCCAGCGGCACCGGGAGCACTGGCGGCGAGCCCCTGCCGCTGGCGTGGCCGTGGCGGTTCTTTGTGGCGACGGCGCTGGCGTTTGCGACCTGCCAACTCGGAAGCAACACCAGAGCCCGAAGCGCAAGCGAGGAGCTGACTCCATGACTGTCCCCCACAATCCCCCCGATCCCCCCACCGACCGCGCCCACATCTCGACCGAGCAGCGCAACCCCCGCACGCTCCACCTCCACTCCACGTCGGTGCGGGCGTGTGTGGACCTGATCCGGGCTGAGGACGCGGCGGTGCTCGAGGCACTCGAGGCGGCGGCGCCCGCGCTCACGGCGTTCATCGAGAACCTCGTCCCCCGATTTGCAGAGGGCGGGCGGTTGATCTATGTCGGTGCGGGGACGTCGGGGCGGCTGGGGGTGCTTGATGCGGCCGAGGCCCCGCCGACCTTTCAGGTTGAGCCCGGGCGGGTGGTCGGCCTGATCGCGGGGGGCGACCGGGCGCTGCGGGTTTCGTCGGAGGGGCTCGAGGACGATCCCGAGGGCGCGGCGGCCGAGCTGCTCGCGCTCGGGCTCACCGGCGACGACACGGTGCTGGGCATCGCGGCCGGCGCGACGACGCCGTACGCGCGGGGGGCGCTCTCGATCGCCAAGCGGCTTGCGCCCGGCTGCCTCACGGGCTTCCTGACCTGTTCGGCGTGCGAACGGCCTCCGCACGCCGACCACCTGATCTTCCTGCCCACCGGTCCCGAAGTCGTCACCGGCTCGACACGGATGAAGGCGGGCACCGCGACCAAGCTCGCGCTCAATACGATCTCGACCACGCTGATGGTGCAGACCGGGCGGGTGTATGAGAACCTGATGGTGGACGTGCGGGCGAGCAACGCCAAGCTCCGCGACCGAGCGGCACGGATTGTCTCGACGCTGACCGGGCTCTCGCGGGACGAGGCGTTTGCGCTGCTCGAGCACGCGGGCGGGAGCGCAGGTGAGGGGAGCGTCAAGGTCGCGGTGGTGATGCACCGCCTCCGGCTCTCGGCGGCCGCCGCGCAGGAGCGGCTCGACGCGGTCGGCGGGCGGCTGGACCGGGTGGTGTGAACGGCCGCCGCCTGCCCGGTGGCTCGCGTCTCATGCCGCCAGTCCCGGGGCGTGTGTCTGCGATGCGCGAGCGTGCCCTTCCAACGGAGGACGACCGCCCCGGCGCTGGTGATGGTGCCGGTGACACTTGTCGGGGGCGCGAACACGGGTGGACAAGCCACCCCTGCCACAGGTGAAGGAGTGTCAGCAGTGCCACCCGCCGGGCTCGAAGGCGACGAGGACATCGACATCGCTGTCGGGGCAGAAGTCGTCGCGGAGGATTGAGCCGAAGAGGGAGAACTCAACGACACGCCACCTGCGGCAGAACTCGGCGATGCGGGCCTCAGGGATGGTGATGTTGGCGACCATGCGTGTTCAGTGTAACCGATGCGCCGCCGGCGGGGTTACCACTCCGGCCCGCCCGAGTAGCGGCCGTAGATGTCGGCCATCGCCTGGGTCATCTCGCCCATGGTGCAGCCGGTGAGGGCGGCGTCGATGAGGGTGGGCATGACGTTGGTTGGGTGGAGGGACCGCGGGCTGGATAGCCCGCCCCCCTGGTCCACCGGCAGATCGTTGAGGAGTGTGTACGCCTCGCCGCGGCAGGCGGCGCGGATGTTGTCGAGGGCCTTGCGTACATCCTCGGCGTTGCGGGCGGCTTTGAACTTGGTGAGGGCGGCGACCTGTTCGGTCTCGACCGAATCGGGGATGGTGAGGATGTCGATGGGGCGTCCTTCGTCGTCGTCGGTGTACTCGTTGAGGCCGACGATGATGCGGTCCTTGGCTTCGCACTCTTCGCTGAAGCGGTAACTCGCCTCGGCGATCTGGCGGCGGAAGTAGCCTTTGTTGATGCCTGCGACGACGCCGGCGCGGCCGCCGGTGTTGGTGTGGGTTGAGGTGTGAGGGGCGGTGCGGCCCTGACCTTCGCTGGCACTCAGGTCAGGCGTTGGGGATCGTGTCGGGGACCATTGCCAGGGGCCGCCGCCCATGGTGTCGATCTCTTCGATGAGGGCGAGGGCTTCGGCCTCCATGCGGTCGGTCAGCTCTTCGATGAACCAACTGCCGCCGAGGGGGTCGGTGACGCGGGTGACGCCGGTCTCGTGGGCGAGGATCTGTTGCGTGCGGAGGGCGACGGTGACGGCTTGCTCGGTGGGCAGGCCGAGGGTCTCGTCCATGCTGTCGGTGTGCAGGGACTGACAGCCGCCGAGCACGCCGGCCATGGCTTGATAGGCGACGCGGACGATGTTGTTGAGGGGTTGTTGCTCGGTGAGGCTGCACCCGGCGGTCTGGACATGGGTCTTCATGTACCAGGAGCGTTCGTTGGGTGAGCCGTAGCGGTCGCGCATCATGCGTGCCCAGATGCGGCGGGCGGCGCGGAGCTTACAAATCTCCTCGAAGAACTCGTTGTGGGCGTTGAAGAAGAAGCTGAGGCGTGGGGCAAAGGTGTCGATGTCCATGCCGCGTTCGAGGCAGGCCTCGACATACTCCATGCCGTCGCGGAGGGTGAAGGCCAGCTCCTGGGTCGCGCTCGAGCCTGCCTCGCGGATGTGGTAGCCGGAGATGGAGACGCTGTTCCACCTGGGGACATAGGCGGACTGGAACTCGATGGTATCGACGACGAGCTTGACGGAGGGCTCGGGGGGATAGATGAACTCGTTCTGGGAGTGGAACTCTTTGAGGATGTCGTTCTGGAGCGTGCCGCCGAGGGTGTCCCAGGGGATGTTGCGTTGGTGGGCCATGGCGAGGTACATCGCCCAGATGACCGCGGCGGGGCCGTTGATGGTTTGCGAAACGGTGACCTTGTCGATGGGGATGTCGGCGTAGAGGCGGTGCATGTCCTCGATGGAGTCGATGGCGACGCCGCATTTTCCGACCTCGCCCATGCAGAGGGGGTCGTCGGAGTCGCGGCCCATGAGGGTGGGCAGGTCGAAGGCCGTCGAGAGGCCGGTGTTGGCTTTGGTGGAGGTCTTGGCGGCTTCGAGGAGGTACTTGAAGCGTTGGTTGGTGTCGTCAGCGGAGCCGAAGCCGGCGAACTGGCGCATGGTCCAGAGGCGGGAGCGGTAGCCGTTGGGATAGAGCCCCCGGGTGTAGGGATATTGCCCCGGAGCGGGGAGGTCGCGGTCGACATTGCGGAGGCTCTCGGCGGGGGTCCAGTCGGGCACGCCGGGGCCGTAGCTGGGATCGAGAACGAGCCCGGAGATGGTGACGGCGTGGGGGTCGATGTCGTCGAGCCCGGGGCCGGTGATGGTGTGGGTGGTGGATGTGGTGGATGTGGTGGATGTGGGGGGCGTGGTCATGGCTTGGGGCTCCGTCGCAGATTGGGTCGGAGGGCATTGTATGAGGGGCGCAGGGCGGGGGCGCAGGACACACCGCAGCGTGCGATTCGTTGCGGCGATGGGACTGGAAACCACTGCATCGCTACCCGGCTGCTCAATCCTTGTCCGGGCTGAAGGCGATATCGGAGTCGCCCCCACTCTTGCTGGTCCGGGGGGCTCCGTCGTCGTCCATGTCGCGGCCGAAGGCGTAGAGGCGGTAGTGCGGCGGCCCTCCTTGTCGATGGCGATCTCGTTGAGCGCGGGTTCGGCTTCGAGCTCGATGCCGCACTTGGGGCAGGTGACGATGTTGCCGTCGCCGACGGTGATCCCCAGCAGCGAGTACCGGCAGCCGGGGCAGGTGCCGCGGGCGCGGATGACCAGGTGGAGACGGCGAAGAAGGAACTGATCCTTCAGTAGCAACGAGAGAACGATCGGGCTGCGTACCACGAACAGGCCGGTGCCTGCAAACGGCCAGAACCAGCCTGATCTGCCAAGCCCGACGGGGAGCACCGGTCGAGCCAGTTTCCGATCGCAAAGACCGCCGCCGTCGCAAGGGCCATACTGAGAAACACGGCAAGCACAACAACGACCCGATGCACATGCCGCCGCCAGCCTTGTCGGCACGCGGCCCGGACGAACCGCTCGCACTGCTCATCGGTAAATCGATCAAGCTCGGGGAAGGCGCGGTAGGTTTTTGCCGACGGGGATAGGCATGGACAGATTGTAGCGGACGTGAGAGAGTCGCTCAGACGATCTCGTCTTGCACTACGGGGCTCTTGAGCCTTCCGACGATGCGGATAAGCGTGCGGAGGGCGGGAGCGGCCTCCTTGGCCGATCCGCTGGCGTTGATCGCGGTGATCGCTTGGGCAGCGGCTTCGCCCAAGACAGGAAATCCGAACCCGGACGCGGTGTTGTAAATAGACTGTGCCGCACGAAGAGCCTCGAGGGCGTTGTCGGCACCGATGGCGGCGTGGATTGTTTCGCTGTAGCCGTTGCAATTCTCAATATATGCGTTCACCGCGTTCATTTTGCTTTCGAGATCCGAGAGTTCTGAACAGATAGGCCGTGTGCCGGTGAATGGAGTGATCTGGGTAAGCAACAGATCGCGGAGAACGGCGAGTATCACATCGTTCTGAAGCGGCTTCCGGAGCGTTTCAACGGCACTTAGAGAAGAAACCGTTTTGCTCGGGGGATTGCTGGACACGACCAGTACTGGCTCTCTAGAACCTTCGCCACGAATACGACCAACAAGATTGCTGGGGTCGTCGGTGAGGTTATCAGCATCGATCATGAGAATATCAAACGACTCTCGGCGGATACTGTCGAGCGCCGCCCCGTCGAAACCCGCCTCGCCGAGCGCAAATGAAGTACCTTGCAAGAAAATGTGCAACATCTGCAGCTCGCTCTCGTCGAATCCGATGAGAAGTATCCGACCAGCGAGTTCGGCGTTGACATGCTCGTCACTGTTGGACATCTGCTCCAGCCATTGTGACGAGGGGATGTAGTTGCGAACGTCGATCTCCGGCGTAAATCGCAAGCCGAGAGAGTGGACCGATTGAGCGAGCAAACGGCACCACACAACGGTCCCGATGAGGATCATGGGTTCGCCATCGGTAGTTCGGATGTGGATCGCACACTCGGTGCCGTTGTGAAGAAACCCAGGGAAAAGAAGACCCACACCACCGCCGCTGATATTGAGCATGATGCTCTCAGAAGAAGTCATGGAGCCGCCTGGGTGCATCGCCGTGACCACAATATTGCTTTCCGCATCCATCCAAAATCTGGGCGCCGCGCGGCGGCGATCACTGGAAGCAGCCGTGGCGTCGTCTCGAACCATCCTCACCATCCTCACCATCTCAGCAACGGCATCCTGAGATGCCGGAAATTTTCGTGCGTTCGATGCTGCGGCACGGTGAAGATGACTCGGGGCTGGCTCACTCATTTAGACTGTTTCCTCGACTGGAACCTCTGAACAATACCAGTACGGCCCGCCTTGGCAGCTTTCAGATGGTACCAAGGCGGGCTGGAAAGCCCGCTCCCCTGGTTGTTCAGAGGTTTCGGCTGAGAGAAACATCGGATTTCTGGCAAAGGACGCTTGATGACTTGAGATCGCCGGGCAGAAAACTGAGTCATTCAAGTAGATTGCGCCACGCAATTCTACCTACAAATCCAGTTTGCAGGTGAAAATAACACAATTTCGACGCCCCAGGCCGCCCGCCGATATACATGTCGCCTCTACCGGCTTGCACCCCGCGCAGAAGGCCACTC
The DNA here is from genome assembly GCA_030950285.1 of Planctomycetota bacterium. GTDB lineage: Bacteria > Planctomycetota > Phycisphaerae > Phycisphaerales > UBA1924 > PNC22. The sequence goes on from JAUZRR010000060.1 coordinate 25,589, forward strand.
GCGTTTGTGGCGTCGTTGAACCAGTCGAGCTCTGGGAAGCGTGCCCTGTTTTTTGGAAGAGGAACAAGCATGGCGTGGCTCAGGCCACAGCCGATCGTCGATCGCTGCTACTCCATCGGCACGAACGGGTAGTCGCTGCCGACACCTCGGGAACGAAGCGACACCGCCGGGTGTCGAAGGTCGGGGCTGACGAAGCCCTCGTTGTCTTCCCGGTCAAACCCAGCCGAGTAGAGGACATAGCCAAGTGCTGTGTCGGGGGCGGGGCGGTAGAGGAGCGGCGCGCGGGTGAACGGATCGAGCGGGACATTGCGGAGAATATTCGGAACCAACACTTCCAGGGCTGGAGGCACCTGATGATGCTGCGCCCGGTACACCTCGATCGCCAGCATGATGCGCGTGGCAGCCAGATCGAGTGCGTACTGATCTGCGGTGTGCGACATGCGTTCAACAGAGGGAAGAAGTAACTTCAAGAGCAGGTTTGCCGTCCCGGTTGGTATCAAGGGTTCCTGCTGTTCAAGATCGAGCGAGATCGCATCGTCGAGTGCTTCCCGCTGCTGTGGCGGCGCGGCAAGCATGGCCAACAGGGCTGCATGAATCTCTGCTTCGCGGGCGATGATCTGCTTTTTCGTTGCGTAGGTGGAGCTTCCCTTGCCTGTTGCCGGAGCAGCGAATGCAATATCTCCATCTGCATCATCTCCATGTAGCAGGTCCAGTCGTTCGGCAACGAACAGCCCGTCGCCGCGGCCGTCGTCTGTGTAGAGCCGGGCGATCGTGTCGAGGCGCATCATCTGCTCGGCGTCGAGGGCGGCCTTGATCGGGGGCATAGGAATCTGGGCATCAAGCTCGGCGAGCAACCGCTCGGCCATCGATGCCGGGACTTGCTGCTGGGTGATCGCGTCTCGCACCCGCTCCAGCGTGAGAAACTCGATCGCAAGGCCCAGCAGTTCGCCAATCATCACCGGCGCGCTCGCGCTCACATGGCGCGAAAGCCAGATCGACTGCCCGAACGCCGCAACCAACTCCTCAGTATCATCCCCCGAGCTCGCCGCCATTGTTATCCGGGCGGCGTTGAGACGGGCGAGGGCACGCGAGACTCCCATCTGTGGAAAGACACGCGACAACATCGGCGCGCCGTTGACCGGTTGAACAAGGTTGTCCATGGTCGCGAGCTCCGCGAGCATGTCGAGCACGCCCGAATCACGCGCGTCGGCGATCTGGGCTTCGATGCGGGCGAACTGGGTGTCGATCGTGTACTCGTCATCGAGGCGGTCGGGATCCCAGAGCAGGGTGTAGTCGACATACCCCTCGTTGTAAGACATGTACGCCTCATCGGCATGGCGTGCCGCGATTTTACGATGGAGGTCGGCGAGACCCATGAGCAGATCCCACCCGTTCTCTCCGGCGGGCTGAAGGTCGGCGGAGAGCTGGCGATAGGCGGCCGGGTAGTCCGGCAACGGCTGCGCGGCGGTCGCCGGCTGACCCGAGGCACAGGCCGCACCGAGCAGTGTGATTGGAAGAACGATCAAACGAATGATGCACAAGGTGGTGTCCTCCACAGCACGCAAAACGTTGATTCACTTACGTTCCATGCGCCTTGCATGATGAGTATACACGATCGGGGGATGAACAGGAGGCTTGCTCCTCGCTTGCGCGTCGGGCTCTGTGGCGAGACGTATGGGTCAGTCGAGCCCCGCTCCCTTCGAGGCAAAGTACGCCGCCACGTCCTTGCGGCGCGGATTGCCGTAGTACTTTGCCATCCGCTCGGTCCATGCCTGGGCGACCTGGTGCTCTGGCTCGCCCCGGGCCCGCAGGTAGTCGCGGTAGGTCTCGTCGTACGCGTGCAGGTGTTCGCGCATGGTGTCGTCGTTCTGGTACCGGCCATGCATAAGCACAGATTCGAGGGGCAGCCGCGGCCGCAGGGGGCTCGGCTGCGGGTGGGCCGGGGTGCCGACGCACATGCCGTAGAGCGGGTACACGCCGTCGGGAATGTCGAGCAGCGCGTCGAGTCTGGGCAGGTCGTTGCGGATGCCCCCGATGAAGCAGATGCCGTAGCCGAGCGACTCGAACGCGACCGCGACGTTCTGGGCAAAGAGCGCGACGTCGATCGCTCCGACCAGGAACGCCTCGAGCCGGGTGTTGTACGCCGTGTTGCTTTCTTCACACGCGATCCGATGCCTGCGCGAGTCGGCGCAGAAGAGCAAGAACAGCGGGGCCGACTCGACGTACGCCTGCCCGCCCGAGAGCTCGGCGATCTCGCGACGGGTGTCGGCGTCGGTGATGTTGATCGCGCAGTAGGACTGCACCGCTGAGGAGGTCGAGGCCATCTGCCCGGCACCGATCGCGGCGCGGAGATGGTCGGTCGGCACGGGCTTGGCAGCAAAGGCACGGACAGAACGGTGGGCGTTGAGAAGGTCGATGGTGGGGTTCATGGGCAAAGGATAACCCGGTCGCCATGCCTGCGGGTGGGTGTCAGGGTCTTACCGCTTTGCGTACTCAAACACCCCGCGCCCGGCCTTGTCACCCAGCCGACCGGCAACCACCAGCTGCTTGAGCAGCGGGCACGCACGGTAGCGGTCGTTGTTCAAACCGTCAGCCAGCACGTCCATGATGTGGACGCAGGTGTCGAGGCCGATGAAGTCCGCGAGGCGCAGCGGCCCCATCGGGTGGGCGCACCCCAGCTTCATGATCTCGTCGATGTGCGCCGGCTCGGCAACACCCTCCATCCATGCATAAAACGCCTCGTTGATCATCGGCATCAGCACACGGTTGCTCACAAAGCCCGGCCGATCGTTGGCGGGGACCGCGACCTTGCCCATCGCCTCGGCCAGCGCGATCGTGCGGGCGGTCGTCTCGTCGCTCGTTGCCAGCCCCTTGATGACCTCGACGAGCTTCATGACCGGCACTGGGTTGAAGAAGTGCATCCCGATGAACCGGTCGGCCATCTCGGGTACAGCAGTTGCCAGGTCGGTGATGCTGATCGAGCTGGTGTTGCTCGCAAGAATCCCGCCGTCGGCGAGCAGCGGCGCAGCCTTGGCGAACAGCTCCTTCTTGACCGCGGCGTCTTCCACCACCGCCTCGATGATGATGTCGGCACCTTTGAGCGCATCGAGACTCTCGCTGTAGACCAGCCGCCCCTTGGCCGCGTCGGCGTCGGCCTGGGTCATGCGTCCCTTCTCGACCGCGCGGCCGAGCAGTTTGTCGTGCAGTGCGCGGCAACGGTCGATCGCGCCGGGGAACGAGTCGTACACCGTCGTGGCAAAGCCGGCGACGGCGGCGATCTGGGCGATCCCGCCACCCATCTGGCCGGCGCCGATGATGCTGACGGTGGAGATGTTGTGCGGATCGGTGGTCATGGTTGGCTCCTTCTGGCTGGGGCGAAGGGTAGGAGCGGGAACCCCGGCGACGGGGCGCGGGCCGCCTGCCGCGAGGATGCCGAGCCGTGGCGCAAGAGCGTCGGTGCGCGGTGCGAGGGTATCGGTCCGTGCGCCGAAGGCGTCGACTCGCCGCACAGGGAAGCCTCCCCGCCACAGGGGGGCGTCAACTCGTGGCGCGGTGAAGCCTCCCCGTCGCGCGGGGACGGCTGCATTCTCCACGCGGAGCCCGCGCACATTCGCGCCCGTGCTCGCAGGGCCGGTTTTATTGGTCCGTCCGAGAAGCCGCGGGCTTGTCGGCGTGTGTTCGGCCGGGGCTGCGCCCGAGGCATCGGGCCCCACCGGGACGACCCATCCCCGCGCCGACACCATCATCCATCCCGCCCCTCGTCTCGTCCGCAACCCGTCTCGGCGCACAAAAAAGAGCCGTGGCTCCCGTGAGGGAACGATCGGCTCGGTCGCTCCGTGGAGCGTTGCCTGCGAATCTTTCATCTTGTTACGACAAGACTCACGAGGCGGGATCGATTACACGCCATCACCATAACCCCATCTCCTTTGCTTGTCAAGTGGCTGCTCAGACTATACAATACCCGAACACAACAGCAGAGGAACTTCTCTCATGCGGACACTCGGACTTGACATCGGCACCACCTCGATCGGCTGGGCGTTGGTGGAGGACACCAAAGGGAAGGGACGGGTCATTGCCACGGGCGTCCGGATCTTTCCCGAGGGTGTGGACCGCGATCAGCAGGGGGGCGAACAGGCCAAGACGCAGACCCGGCGGGAGAAGCGCGGGCAACGCCGCCAGATCGCCCGGCGGGCACGGCGAAAGGCGCAGTTGCGGGCCTTGCTTGCCGAGCATGGGCTGCTGCCGACCGAGGCGGACGAGTTGGAGGAGGTGATCGGGCTCAACCCCTACCCCCTTCGGCTGCGGGCACTCGATGAGCCGCTCTC
>JAUZRR010000061.1 GCA_030950285.1 Planctomycetota bacterium
ATACACAAGAGAAGTGCAGGTCCGGCACGAGGCGGAGCACCAAACACCACCCGGGGACCAAACCGATGTTGACCACCAGACTCACCCGCTCGCTCTTTCGCTCTCGCTGGCTGCGGCCCCGTCGGCGTTTGCCCAGTACCACCAAGGCACTGTATGAGACCGAGCTTGCGCTCGGGGCTCGTTGTGGAGCCTGGACGCTCCCGGCGGTCTGTGTCACCCCCTGGCTTTGGCGGGCGTCGCCTTTGCCTCGACCGTCTGCCCCGCCAGCCGTTTCTCGCCGCTGCCGGCGTGGGCGGGGCGTTCGTGGATGGCTGCCTCGCGGCCGTCCTCGGTCGCGGCGTAGATGATCCCGATCGTCGTCTCGGCCTCGCCCTCGATGAGCCGATTCACCGCCTCGACGCCCTGCATCAGCGTGTGGTCGGTGTTGGCGACCTCGTACTTCCACATCCCGAACCGGCCCCGGCTGAAGATGCCTCGGGCTTCGAGCCAGGGGATCACGTCACTCAGGATCGCGTCCCGATCGACCGCCGGCGTGGGGTAGGCGTACTCGGCCCGGTACAGCCAGGTGTCGCAGATGTCGTCACGTTCGCCGGGCTCGAGCAGGCCGGCGTTTTCGAGGCCGGTGATCGTCTCCTCGACCACCCGCGCCGCGTCCACCGGCTTGTGCTCGCTCTCACTCACCTCACACAGCAGCGAGTAGTGCGTCGCGTTGTCGCCGGTCTGGTCGGGCGTGAGGTAGGGGGAGTAGTTGCTCAGATACGTCACCCGGTAGAACGGGCAGTTGCTCTCGGGGAAGTACATCCAGCTCTTGGTGCTCGGGCAGGGGCGTTTGATGCCGATGCCGATCATGTAGCCGGACGAATGGCGAAGCTCGGCTGCGCGCACACGGAGCGTCTCGGGCACCTCGCCGGTGAGCACGTCCTTGCACAAAACATCCAAAGGCATCGCCGAGATGAGCACGTCGTAGGATTCGGTGCTGCCGTCGGCAAAGGTCACGATCTTTGCGTCCACGTCGATTGCCTTGACGTCCCGATCCAGCGCGATGTGGTCGCGGATGCTCTCGCCCATGCGGCGGTAGAACTCGCCGGTGCCTTTGAGCGGGTACTTGAACCGGTTGTTTGGCCCCCACCCGAAGTCGTCGGTTTCGAGGACGACGTTTTTGAGCGCACGGTCGATATCCAGCACCGCGACCCGCTCGCCGATCCACTGCTTGTTCATCATCTCGGGCGGGTGTGCCCAGACCTTGAAGTTGTACGGGCGCATGAAGTGCTTTGCGATCCCCTCGCCGAAGACCGCGTCGATAAACTCGCCGAAGTTGGTCGCGTCCTGGTGGCTTTTGACCTTGCCTTGCCCGGTCTGGGCTTTGATGAGCCCCGAGAGGCACTCGTAGGCCGCCTGTTTGGGCAGGTAGCGGATGTTGTTCTGGAAGGGGTAAGGCACCCAGCGGTCGAACATGCGCACCCAGCTCTCGCGGTCGTTGAGGCTGAACTCGTCGCCCATGAGTGTGTCGAAGAGTTTGTCGTAGTAGTCGTAGTGGCTGAACATGACGTGGCCGCCGATGTCCCAGGTGAACCCGGCGTCGTCGGTAAAGCTGGCGGCGAGCCCGCCGATGTAGGTGTTGCGATCGACGATGAGGAAGTTGTCGTGGCCGAGCTCTTTGAGTCGGACGCCCGCGCCCAGGCCGGTGGGTCCGGAGCCGACGATGAGCACGCGGTGCTCGGGTTTGAGGTTCCCGTCCCAGCGCGAGCCTGTGGTGTTGTCTGTGCCTGCGTTCGAGCTGCGCTCCGTCATGCCGATCGCTCCTTTTCGGGGGAGGGGTGGGGGCGAGGTCCGGGCTCCGCCGGTGCCGATCCGCCCGCCGACTGGTGCAAAGCCTACGCGGCAGGGGTCGGGCGGGCCCGGGGTAAGGACAAATCAGATCGCCCTGCGACCCGCACACCACCGGGCTGGTAAAACCCGCTTATCGGGCTGCGGCAGCGGTTCGCCCGGCTGCTGCGCCCGGGGAGCTTCCCCCGGTTCTCCCCCAAAAACGGCACGATCACGCCCGCTGCTGGATTGCCCGGCCGAAAGGAATTGCAGAATCGGGCATCCGAACCCGGCCGCGGCGAGTGTTGCCCGAACCTGTTTCGACCGCTGCCGCCTATCCTCCGATCGGAGTTCCTCATGCCGCCACGCTCCCCCCGGCCAGCTTGTTCGCACGTCCAGACCGAGGTCGGTCCGCGTCTGCGCATGGACCCCCGCCGCTGGGCGTTGGCCTCCTGCGGCCTGGCGTTCCTGGGCATGGGGACGATCGGGATCTTCCTGCCCGGCATCCCGACCACGATCTTCCTGATCCTCGCGTCGTGGTGCTTTGCCAAGAGCTGCCCGCCGATGGAGCGGTGGCTCCGCGAGCAGGCGATATTCCGCCCCTACACCAAGTACCTTGATCCCGACTCGGTCATGCCCCGCCGGGCGCGGGTGATCGCGATCTCGATGATGTGGGCCGCGATCGTCGCCAGCGGCTTCCTGTTCTGGCAGCGTGACAGCCTCACCATCGCCGGCCCGATACTGGCGCTGGCCGGCGTTGTCGGGACGGTCTGTATCAGCCGTTTCCGTCGGGGGTGTTAGAACGGCTTGCGTCCTTCGTGTTTTTCGGGTTGCCCTGTTGCGGTTGTCCCCTCGCTTGCGCGAGGGGCTCTATGCAAAGCAAAGAACGCCGTAGAGCCCCTCGCGCGAGCGAGGGGGCCGAACGCCGCAAGACGCTCTCTTCCATGTCTGCGCCGGCCGTATCCGCAACTTGTGTCTCGGCAACCCCGTCCCGCATCTCCGCTTCGATCCGCCTTGCGAGCCTTGCTTCGAGCGCCCCGTCTCTGCGCGAGGGCACAAAGTACGTCGCGGTGTGGCGTTCCTTGAGTTGCGGATCGAACGCGAAGGTGGACGCCCCCACCCACTCGCTGTCGAGCCGCCGGCCCGCGCGGTGCTGGCGCAAGAGCGTCACCCAGACCGACGCCCGCATGGTCTGGCCGTCCTCGCCCTCGGGCGCGAATGTCACCCGCACCTGGCGGGCCTGGCGGTTGAGGGTGTCTTCCCATTCGTCGCCGAACCCCGTCTGCAACGGGCTCCACGGCTCGAGCAGCCCGGGCGAGAGCTCCTTGGTTGTCGAGATCACCCCGGCCTCGGCGTCGATCCGTTCGAGGGTGAACCGGTAGTCGCGCAGCACGTCCCGGGTCGCGTCGAACGCGGCCGGGTAGTCGCGGCTGGAGAAGGTGAAATCGCCCGTGCCTTCGACCGCCGAGGCGCACCCGCCCGGGCCGACGAGCAACGCCGCGAGCCCTATCGCCGCGATGGGGAGCGTCTGCTTCCAGACCCGGGTCCGGGCCACGATTCTTTGTATCAGGGCGTTGTGCATCTGTGTGTTTCTTTGTTGCCGATGGGGGTGGTTGTCCCGTCGCTTGCGCGAGGGGCTCTGCGAAGCTCTTGTGTGTGGAGTCTACCGCAACTGGTCGGCGGCCCGCACGATCAGTTCCCACGCTCTTCTGACGTGTTGCTCCTGGGTGTGGGTGCCTCCGATCGCAAACCGCGCGATCGGGCGGGGTGTGCCGCCCGGCCCCGGCCAGCTGGCGTGGGAGAGAAACGCCTTGCCCGTCGCGTTGACCCGGTCGATCACCCGCGAGGTCAGGTCGTCCGGCCCGGCGACCCGGAAGCACACCAGAGACAAACGCCGAGGCACGACCAGCTCGAACCGGTCGTCGTACTTGACGAACCGTTCGAGCATCTCGGCGAGCCTGACATGCTCGCGGATGTGGGCCCGCAGCCCCTCGACGCCGTAGTGCCGGATGACGAACCAGAGCTTGAGTGATCGGAACCGCCGCCCCAGAGGCACGTGCCAGTCGCGGTAGTCGATGACGCTGCCGCTCTCGCTGGCGGCGTTGCGCAGATACTCGGGCGTGATGCTCATCGCGTCAGTCAGGTCCTGCCTTGCCCTGGTCCAGAACAGGTTGCAGTCGAAGTTGGTCAGCAACCACTTGTGCGGGTTCACACAGAACGAGTCGGCGCGCTCGAGCCCGGCTGCCATGGTGCGATACTCCGGGCAGACCAGCGCACTTCCCGCCCAGGCGCCGTCCACATGCAGCCATATCCGCCCACCTCCCGGGGCGGGACACTCCGGGTCCCGTTCCCTCCCCCGCTCTGCCAAAGCCTCCGCAATCGCTCCGATATCGTCCATCGCCCCCACGCCCGTCGTCCCCATGGTCGCGATACACGCGATCGGTGTCGGGCTCGCCGGGTCGAGGCTGCGCTCTTCGAGCACCCGCCGCAGCTCGGCGATATCCATCCGTCCCTGCGCGTCGGTTTTGATGATCCACAGCCGTTCGTCGTCGTCGGGGCCTTCAGCGATCCCCGCCATCATCGCGGCTTTGGCGACCGACGAGTGGGCACCCTCCGAACAGATCACCGCGAACCGCTGCTCGACCGCTTCTTCGACCAGTCCGATCTCGCCGGCCTCGGCTTCGAGCGCCCGCGCGCGTTCCTGCCGAAGACGCCGCCAGCGCTGCCGCGCCGCGATCAGCACCGCCAGCACCGACTCGCTGGCGGTCCCCTGGATCACCCCGCCGCCGCCGAGGCCGTTGTTGTCCGCGGTCGAACGGAAGCATTCGGGCAGGTCGAAAAACTCGGCGGCCCAGTCGAGCATCCGCGTCTCGATCTCGGTACACGCCGGGCTGGTCTGCCAGAGCATCCCCTGCACGCCGAGCCCGGCGCTGCACAGCTCTGCGAGAATCGCCGGCCCGCTGGCGTTGCACGGGAAATAGCCGAAGAACGACGGGTGTTGCCAGTGCATGAGCCCCGGCAGCACGGTCCGGGTCAGGTCGTCGAACACCTCGCCCCACGCTTCGGTCGGGCGCTCGGCAGCACCCAACCCGCGCTGGGGCGGCGACTCGGGAAGCCTTGCCAGCACGTCGCCGGGCTCGTCCTGACTCTTGACCGGCCACATGCCGACCGAGGCCTGATAGTCAGCCAGGAAATCGACCATCCGGTGCCCGAGCTCGCGGAACTGCTCGGGCGAGAGGTGAGGCGGGTTGTCGGATTGGGGAGGAGTTGGCTCGGGCATCGGCGAAGGATACGTCGCAAGCGGTCTTGTGATTGCTCGACGGACGCCGGAGCTGAGGCTCTGCGAAGCTCCGGGTCGGTGGTGACCTGCGTTTGCGACCCGACCCTTCGCTCGAAGACCCGCTCAGGATCGGCGTCCACAAAGCACACAAGAGAAAGAAGAGCGGCCAAGCCCCTCAGGCCCGGCCGCTCGATCAACCTCTGCCGTCCACATCAGCCGCAGCCGGTGGTCCAGGCGTTGAGGAACTCGATGACATCGAGTGTGTTCACTTCGCCGTCGCCGTTGATGTCCGCGGATTCGTCGCCGGCGCTCCAGGCGTTGAGGAACGCGAGCACGTCGAGGGTGTTGACCGCACCGTCGCCGTTGAAGTCGGCGAGGCAGGGCGGGTCGAAGTCCCAGAGGATCTGGTCGAGGTCGCTGTCAAGCCAGAAGGAGACCTCCGGGGGCACGAGCCCGTTGCCGCCGAGGACGACGCTCTGCGGGTTGCCCTCGGGGAGAATGAAGAAGCGGACGGGCTGGAGCGGGATGAGGTCGCCTTCGAGCGTGGGGATCTGGACGAGCGCCTCGCCGAAGGGCAGGACGAGCGGGTTGTTCTGGTCCGGCAGCGTGTCGAGGATGCCGCCGAGAAAGAGGAGCTGGTGGTTCTCGAAGTCGAGTATTTCGAGATCAACGGGGATGATGCCGAGGCGTTGTGCGGCCTGCTGCCCGACGCAGGAGATCGGGCCGAGGTTGAGCTGCACGGTCTCGATGGGGATCTCGCCGTTGATGATCGGCTGGTCCGGCATGCGGGGCTCGAAGAGGAACTCGTCCTCGTAGTTGTCGTCTTCCTGGACCGGGGCGCGGCGGTCGGCCCCGTTGGTCCCATTGTCGCCGCTCCCGCCACCACCGCCGTTGCCGATCTTCCGCCAGCCGGTGGAGCGTTCGTTCTTGAGCGGGTTGTTGGTGGCCTTGTCGTCCATATCGAGTTTGTAGCCGTCGATGGTGGCGCCGCAGACATTCGCCCCGATCTTGGTCGGGACCGAGTTGGTCTTTCGAGCCTTCTCAGCGTCGTTGGCGCCGGTCTGGAGCGAGGGCTTCTTGGGAACGAACACGGTGACCTTGATGGTGCGTTTCGGGCCGTTGGGGGTGCCGTCGGCATTGCGCGGTTGGACCTCGATGTCGATATTGTTGAAGACATGGCAGGTCACAACCGCGCCGCCGGTCCCACCCATTCGCTGGGTGCGGTCGGCGGGGAACTCCGGGTCGCCGTTGGCATCGAGAAAGCCCATCCGCTTGGCGTCGGCAAAGCTGATGGTGGTTGTGCCTCCGGTGTCGGCGATGCAGGTCGCGGTGTGCCTACCAATCGTGAGACCGACCTTGTACTTGGTGAACTGGTCCTGAGGCCCTGCCTGAGCGAGCACAGCGATCAGGCCGAGGGTCGTGGCGATGGCGAGTTTCGAGATGGTCTTGTGGGTGTTCATGGCGTGTTCCTTTTTGCGAGAAGTAAGGGAATTGCTTCACCTTGCAAGCGACGCTTCGGCTTCTTACTCACGCAATAACACCAGTACATATCAAAAAAACTTACTGTCGCGCGCAAAAACACAAACAGGCACCTGCCTGTTTGTGGAGCGAGCGAACATGGGGAGTGTGGGCACCTGAAGATCGGGTCTCAGCAGCCGGCGACCCAATCGTTCTGGAACGCCAGGAAGTCGAGGGTGTTCACCACGCCGTCGTTGTTCCAATCGGCGGCGGGATGTTGCACGGTCCAGAGGTTGAGGAACTCGATGTAGTCGAGCGTGTTCACCACGCCGTCCTCATTGATATCGGCCCGACAGGGAGGTGGCCCGACAAAGATGAAGATCGGCTGCTCGAACGATTCGAACTGGTCGAAGATCGGGAACTGGGTCTCGAAGTAGAGGTCCAGCGGCTGCTGCGGCGGCAGCGGGGGCACCAGTTGCACGATCCACTCGTTCTCGCCGGGGAACACAAAGCTGTCGCCGAACTCGTCGGGAAGCTGGATATCGATGATGGGGTTCTCAGGCCACACCGGGAGCACGATGTCGTAAATCCAGTCGTCGTTGTCGTGAACAAGGGTGGTCACCATCTGCGGGGCGCCGGGGGTCACGGGGAGGAAGAACCCGAAGTTGTCTGCACCAAAGTCGGCGACCGCCATCAGGTCCCAATGCTTGCCGTTGTTCAAGTTGGAGAACTTGACCTTGATCTTGGTCCCGGGAGGCGTGTTGCCGCTGAGGGTGATGTTGACGTTGATGCTGCCGTTGTTGGCGACCGAGGTGCCGTCGAGGATGGTCTTGACGACGGTGCCTGCGGGGTCGGCGTTGTTGTCGGTCTCATCGGCGTCGAGGTCGCCGTCGCCATTGTCATCGACCTTGTCTTTGTTGGTCCCGAGCACGTCGACGGTCTCGATGTCAGGCACATCGCCGCCGTAGATCGCGATCGTGATGTCCTCAGCACGGACGCCGGTGGTGTTCTTGAGGTTGAGGGTGATGAGGTTGGACCCGGCGCCGACATCGATCTCGGTGCCGCCGCGGCCGACATCCTGACCTTGGGCGGTCCCGGCGAGCGCAGCCAGCAGGCCGACGGTGAGAAGACAGGACATGGTGTTCTGTGTGTTGCGTGTCATCGTGAGGCTCCTTGCCAAACGGGGTGAATGTGTACACCCTGTCAGCAATATCCCTCGCCGCGACTCACGCAGCACACAGAGATAGCCTCAAAAACCGTCTCGATCGGGAAATATGCACAGCGAAAACCCCTCGCGCAAGCGGGAGAGCAATGAGGCGCGATACCCGGCGCTCCCACTTTGCATCTGGACGCCGGCACTGAGTGAGCTTCGAGCGAAGTGTCGGATCGGGGCGCGGAAGAGCCCGGAAACCCGACGCTTCACAGAGCCTCAGCGGCGGCGTCCGGGGAACAACACAGCACTATTCGGGCAGCTTGGCCAGCTCTGCCTCAACACGTTCGACCAAACGGCTCACGGTGTCGAGCCCGAAGTCAAAGTTGAGCCCGGCTGCTGCGAACAGCTCGGGCAGGGGCTTCGACCCGCCCAGGCTCAACGCCTTGATGTACAGATCAATCGCGGCCGCCTCGCCCTGTTCCAGCGAGATCAGCCACAGCCCCAGCGCCCCGAGCTGGGCGATCCCGTACTCAATGTAATAGAACGGGTGCCCCCACAGGTGCGGCTGCCGTTGCCACATCCACTTGTGTTCATCATCAAGCCCGCTCCAGTCGAGCCCGCCACCGAAGCGCTCTTCGAGGCTCAACCAGAACGCGACGCGCTCTTCGCGCGAGTGCTCGGGGTTGGTGTAGATCCAGTGCTGGAAGGCGTCGATGGTTGCGATCCACGCGAGCAGCGAGACCGAACCCTGCAACTGCTTGCGCGCAGCACGGGCGCGGTCGGCCTCGTCGGGGTAGTACCCGTCCGGGCCGCCCCAGTGCTTCATCGTCAGCAGCTCCATCGACATGCTCGCCACCTCGGCGAACTCGATCGGGCTGTGCCGGTACCCGACCAAAGGCTCGTCCCGGCACAACTGGGAGTGGAACGAGTGCCCAGCCTCGTGCACCATCGTCTCGACGTCCCGGTGCAGCCCCGCAGCATTCATAAAGATGAACGACTTCCGGATGCGGTCGCGCATGTACTGGTACCCGCCGGGCGCCTTGCCCTTGCGGCTGTCAAGATCCAGACACGCCCCGTCGCGCGAGCCTCGCGCTTCGCTGCCGTCGCCCAACTCACGCAGCATCGACGCCAGCCTCGGGTCAAGCCGGCCGCACGCCGCGATCGCCTTCTGCATCAGCTCGCGCCCCCCGGTGAAGGGTGTCAGCGGCTCGCGCCCTTTCGCGTCGACCGCGACATCCCAAGGCCGCAGCGAGTCCACGCCCAGGTCCCGCCGCCGCTCTTCGAGCCTGCGCTGGTTGAAGGGCACCACCGCCTTCTCGACCGCCTCGTGAAATGCAAAACAATCCTCGGGCCCATAGTCAAACCGCAGCATCGACTTGAACGCGTACCCGACATAGTTGGTAAACCCCGCGTTCTGCGCGACACGGTGCCGAAGCGTGATCTGCTCGTCAAAGATGCCGTCGATCGCGTCTTTGTCGGCGAGCCGCCGCTCGGCGCAGACCCGCCACGCCGCCTCTCGAACAGCCCGATCGTTCGACTCCTGGTACTTGCCCATCTGCGGCATGGTCTGCTCGCGACCCTCAAACTCGACCGTCATCGCACCGGTCACCGTCTGGTATTTTTGCGCCAGCTTGTCGAGCTCGGTCTGCAAGGGGACGTTGGCCTCGCGAAAGATTTCGACCGCTGCCCGTGTCGCCCGCCGCAGCACGAGGTACCGATCCTCGGGCATCTCGAACCTCGCAAAGAACTCGGCCTCGCGCTTGTCGAGCTCGAACGCGGCGGGCTTGAGTTTCGGCGAAACCTCTTCGAGGAACTTGGTGAACGCCCCGGCCGCCGCGGTGTCCTCGGTGTCGCAGGTCATCGAGATGTACAGGTTGGCCTCGGCCTGGCTGCACGCGGCTTCGAGTTCGGAGCGATCAACCAGCCACCGCTCGAACTCGGCTGCGGTCTCGACCGAACGCTCCTGCAAAGCTGCGAACAACGGCTCGACATTCGCCCAATCGGTCGCGTCGATCTCGGCGGGCACAAAGCTGGTGTCGATGGTGGTCATCGGGGTCTCCTGTGGAATCGCTGGAACGGGTCGGCGGTGCAAGAGCTGCAACACGCCGGGCTGAGTATAGAGCCTCTTGCATCAATGTATTTCGTTGTTCTGGATGCGTGCCGTTGTCCCCTCGCTTGCGCGAGGGGCTCTATTCGTTCTGTAGACAATGTCTTTGTTCTGTAGACAATGTCTTTGTAGAGCCCCTCGCGCAAGGGAGGGGACAGAACCCCGCAAAGAACCCAGAAAAATAGAGCCGACCCTTCAATCACGGCGAACAAGGATTCTGCAAGAGACTCGAGAACAACAGACCCCGGACGGGTACAAAGAACAAGGCCCCGGGCACAACACCCGGGGCCCTGCAGAAGACACAGCAGCACACACAGTTTCTTCAGGCGAAACTCACGGCCGGAGCAGGTCGCGGAGAATCCGATCCTGCTCGCGGAACCAGTCGTCGGTGAGCTGATTGACGTACGCGATGGTGGGGAACTTCTTCGCGACGCTGCGGATCACCGCGAGGTGACGCCGCGCCACGCCGACAAACGAACCGCGCACCTTCAGGTCCGCGCTGCCCGCGGCGTTCTGCAACGCGATATTGTACTTCTGGAAGTAGGAGTTCAGGCGTTCCTCGGCCGTGGTCACGCTCTCGCGCCACGCCCGCATGTCTGCTTCGGGCTTGCTGATCGGGAACAACTCGCCGCTGACCACCTTGCCGACCCACTCGACCTCGGGGTACCCGAGCAGCCGGGTCAACTCGTCGAGGTTGTCGGCGGTGCCCTTGGAGAACTTGCACTCGGCGGCCTGCACCGAGTCAAAGGTCAGGATGCGTCCGGCGGGGTTGACCAGATACTCCCCCTCCTCGGTGTTGTACCATGTGATCTCGCCGTCCTGGTCCTTGTTGTAGCTCAACGGCACCTCGATCTGCATCGACCGCATGATCTCCTTGTCGCGTTTGCCCAGATCCGACGCCTTCTCCATCATGTAGAGCACTCTCTCGAGCTCGATCCCGTCGACCGCGACCAGCGCGCCGTACCACCCGGTGCAGGCGCCGTAGTTGCCTTCGGTCAAAAAGTAAACCTCTTCGAGGGTGTGCGCACTCATCGCGGCCGCGGAGATTGCCGATTCGATCCACGCCACCGTGCGGAAGCGGGGTTTGTATTCGTCGTGGATCACCTCGTGCATCTTGGGGATCTCGAGCAGGTACCCGCCGCCCGAGTTCACCTTGAAGACGACGATGTCCACCTCGTTCTCTTCGAGCCATTCGATCGAATCATGCAACGGCTTGGCGGCAAACTGCACACCCACGGTTCCCTCGAGCGTGATGACCACGCCCCGAGGCACGCCCGACCGCTTGGCCGGCAGCGTGCTGGCCGACTCGGCCACAGCCCGCACCGGGTCGCCGGTCACCGGCTCGCTCGCCGCGTCGTGCTCGATCCGGTCGATCGCCGAAGCCGCAAAGAACGCCCCGGACTGCGACACGCCGCCGATGGTGTAGTCGATCCACACCGAGCCGTTCACCTCGCGGACGATCTCGCCCTCGATGACCCGACCGTCCTTCAGATAGATCTTGTCACCAGCAACCGCGCTGGTCACTGTGCCCATCAGCATCGCCGCAACCAGCGTCAGCCCGGCCGCCATCCCGCCCAGTCGTCGTGTCCAACCAGAAAATCTCATACCACGTCCTCTCAAATAGTCACGCCCGTGCACGGGCTGTCGGTGTTCGCTGCGATGCGCCGCGGTCTCGGAGACACGCGGCGACAGGTGCTGTTCTACGGGCGGTCCTTCATCTGGTCCTGCGTAATCTGCTCAATCATCACCTCGATCTGTGGCACGCCCGGAACGCCCCCTTCGGGCATACGAAACATCCGCACCCCGATCACCTCGTCGTACCGCTCGAGCAGCGAGATGATCTTGCGGAGTGTCGCGATCTGCCGCGAGCGGGCCGCCTGCCGTTCACGCCGTTCTCCAGCAACCTGAATCCGCCCGTACTCCTCCATCAGGTCGCGGAGCTGCCGCTCGGCGTTCTCCACACCCCGGATCCACTGCTTGCGGATCCGCTCCTCGCGGGCGTCGATCAGCCGGTAGTTGCGGTCGATCTCCAACTCGTAGAGCAGCGAGTCCAGGTCATCGACGGTGCCCTTGGAGATGCCGATCGTCTTGGCGATATCGGCGGTGATGGTCAGGTTGTCGTTGCCCTGGCCGCGGGCGCGTTCCTGGATCGTGTCCTCGTTGTCACCCTGCCCGTCGTCGGTGAGGAGCACCTCCCCCCGGTCGGTGTCGGGCTCGGCGTTGATGAGCACCGCCTTGCCGTCGTCGATGCGGTAGCTCAGGACATACTCGGTTCGCGCCATCGCCTCGATGATTTTCGCGTCGTACCCGCCGTTGATCGCCATGCCCCGCGCGTGCCCCAGCCGCAGCGAGAACTGCTTCTCCCGCACCCGCGCGTCGCCGGTCGAGCCGAAGATCTGCTCGAGCCGGCCGATGCCGCCGATTCGCCCTTCGCTCGAGAAGTAGATCGTGTCAAAGTTCAAGGGCAAAAACGCCGCCCCGCCCATCGCGTTCTTCACCCACGCGACGATCTTGGGCTCATACCCCAACATCACCGGCAACTCTTTGGTCAAGATCGGTTCGATGTCCTCGGTCAGAAACAACTGGTCGAACTGGTTGACATCGTCGCCAAACTCCTGCCCGCTGAGCGTCCCCCACGCGTTGTCGATCACCAGGATCACGTACTGAGGCCGCTGCTTGACGATGTCCTTGGCGATCTGCCGGATCGTCGTCGGCGTGATGTCACGCCCGTAGTGCCCCTCGATATTGACCACATACACCCCCGGGGCGTTCGCGTCGGCCGGGGCATCAGGATGGTCGGCACCGTCGCCGTTGTGCGCCTGGGTGGTCGCCTCGGCCTTTGCCTCGCCGCCCTCGGGCCCGCGATCAATCGCGAGCAGGTCGGCTTTGTTGTACGTCTGCTCGCCCTCGATCCCCGCGACGATCACCAGGAACCGGACCTGGGTCTCGGTCTCCTCGAGCACGCGACCCTTGACGACCCGCCCGTCCTTGAAGATGAGCTGGTCAGGCGGATCACCTGGGACACTCAAGTTCGATTCGTCGACCACAGCAACGCCCGGTGCGCCGACCGTCGCTGCGCCTGCAAAGCCGACCATCGCGAGCACGCCCGCGACCGCTGCTGCCAGAACCCGATTGCGTTGTGTCTTCATTGTTGTGTTCTTTCCTGATGCGGCCGTTCTCGACCTGCCTCTTCCCAGACCTTCCCAGCATTCTCGCGGGCCGCCACCGGATGGCACACCCGCCCGCACGCCAGCGGACCCACAGCTTAGACGCTCCCCAGCCGTGCGAGTTCCGCGGCCATTTTCACTGCCATCGGCTTGCTCGACACCCGGCCGTCAAGCTGCGCGTCATACACCCGCTCAAGCACCCGAGCAAACACCGGCCCTGCGTCGATTCCGAGCGCCAGCAGGTCGTTGCCGTCAATCATCGGCTCCGGCGCCAGCCCGATCCCGTCGGCCTCCAGCCCGGCAACATCCGCCGCGACCATCTTGCCCAAACCCCCATCCCCAGCCCTCTCCAGCGCCGCATCCCGCGCCCCGACCACCGCCAGGGCCTCTGGAAACCACCCCGACGCCGCCCGCCGCTTCTGCTGCGCGGTCGGGAGCGATCCCCACCCGGCCTCTATCTCGAGCACCCCCGCCAGCACGTCCCGCAGCCGGCTTGATTCCTCGTTGCTCAGACACAGGTTCCGCCTCCACTGCCGGACGAGCGCGGGAATCTGGGCTGGCGAGCCGATCTCGCCTCTGTCAAACGCCAGTGCCGCGAGGGATGCCGGGAAAGAAATCCGCGATCCCGTTCCCGGATTCTGTCCCGCCCGCCCCTCGCCCCCGAGTGCGGCCAGCACCCAAGACCGGGAGGTACTCGCAGCAGACGACCCTGCCGGCCCCTCGCCGAACAGCATGCTGTCCAACCCGAGCGACACCAACAGCTCCACCGCCCGCGTCCGCGAGTCGGCCGCGAGCATCCGCCGGAGTTCGTCCCCGATCCGCTCCCGGCTCACCCCCGCCAGGTCCTGCGCATGATCGCGGATCGCCCCGGCGGTGCCTTCCTCGATCGCAAACCCGTACCGCGCCGCAAACCGCACCGCCCGCAGCGCCCGCAGGTGGTCTTCGGCCAGCCTTTGCTCAGCATCACCCACCGCCCGGACGATCCCCGCCTCGAGATCGGCCCGCCCCCCGACGTGGTCGATGACGTGACCATGGATGCCGGCCGCGTTCCCTGTCGAGCCCCCCATCGAGTCGGCCGCGGCAAGCGGGTCGAGGAAGAGCGCGTTGATCGTGAAGTCCCTTCGCTGTGCGTCATGGGCCGCATCGGCGAACTCGACGTGGTCCGGCCTCCGCTTGTCGGAGTACGGCCCGTCAGCGCGGAACGTCGCCACCTCGACGGTCGCTCCGGGCTCTTTGACCAGCACCACCCCAAAGCTTGCGCCGACCGCAGCCGTCCTCGGGAACATCGCCTGGATCACGTCGGGCCGGGCGTCGGTCGCGACGTCATAATCCACCGGCTCGAGCCCGAGCAGCTCATCACGCACGCAGCCGCCCGCGAAGTACGCAACGTGCCCCGCATCGCGCAGCCTGCGCACGATCGACACCGCCGCGTGGCGGGCGTGGTGACTCGTCTGATGATCTGCGGAAGTTGCCACGCCTGGATTCTAGAGCAGCCTCACCGAAGGCGTATCGTGTCTTTCGGTGTGCCATGGCTCTGTGAACCGGGCAGGCGGACATCCGGAACATTCACACGGCCAAAATGGCCGTGGCACCCAAGCACACTCGCTGCATCTTGGTTGTTGAGGTTGCTTGAGTTCCGGGCGGGCCAGACGTCCGCCCCACTGGTTGTTCAGCGGTTTCAACTCCTCTCAGCCCGCGCCCGCGTCCCGCTCCGCTTCCACGTACTCCCAATAATCCCCCGCCATCAGTTCCGCCGAGTTGCCCGCCGGGTCGCGGAAGTAGATCGACCGCGCCCGCCCGTGCGCCGGCCCCGGCCACTCGATCTCCTGCTCGATCTCCACCCCGCTCGCGGCAAGGTGCGCGCGCCACGTGTCGTAGGCATCGGCTGCGATCGCAAACGCGATATGCCCCGCGCCGGTCGCGCCGTGCGAAGGAACCATCCGCCCCGGCTGGCTCGCGGCGACCGGGTCAAAGATCAGCAGCACCCCGCCGCTGGGCAGCCGAAGCCCCCGGCCGACACGCCCGACACGGTCCATCTCCACCAGCCCGAGCACGTCGGCGTAGAACCGCACCGCCGCGTCAATGTCGGCGGCGTACAACACCGTCTCGTGCACACCCGAGAGTTTCGGTACAACACTCACGCCCACGCCCCGCTCATGATGTCTCCCCGCGCTGCGCCCGGCACTGATCTAAAAAATCCACGCCACGCCGCAAGTGCGGGATCACGATCGACCCGCCCACGATCAGCGCGATATCGAACGTCTCCCACAGCTCTTCGTCGCTCGCCCCGGCCTGCACGCACTGGTCGATGTGGTAGGCGATGCAGTCGTCGCACCGCAGCACCATGCTCGCGGCGAGCCCGAGCAGTTCTTTGGTTTTCTCGTCGAGCGCCCCGGCCTGGTAGGCTTTGGTATCGAGCTGAAAGAACCGTTTGGTGACCAGCGTTCCGCCGCAGCGGGGCGAGCCGTCGGCGTGCGTCCCCCGGGCTGCTTCATCCCCCAGCACCCGCTCGTTGAGCCTGGCCCGGAACGCCTTGAACTCGTCGTATCTGTCCATGGAAGGATCGTATCCTCTGCTGGGAATCACGCATTCTCGGCATAAAACACCCTCACCCCCACACCAGCCCCCCCACCCCGTGGCACCGGCTTCCAGCCGGTGGGCCGCGCTGTGGCACCGGTTTCCAGCCGGTGGGCCGCGCTGTGGCACCGGCTTCCAGCCGGTGAACCGAGCGCATCGGCACACCGAAACCCGCGCGGTACACTTCCCAACGAGTAGAGCACACCCCGCAGGAGACCCACCATGCCCGCACGCCGCGCTCCCCTTGTCGCGCTCGCCGCGATCCCGCTCACCGCGCTGACCCTTGCCCCGATGGTCGGCTGCTCGATCATCTCCAGCGACAACCACGTCAGCTACACCGGCAACTACGTCCCCGCCGACACCTTCAGCCGCATCGAGGTGGGCGAATCAACCCCCGCCTTTGTCGAAGCAACCCTCGGCGAACCGACCAGCAAGACCGACCTCGAGGACGGCTCGAGCATCTGGCGCTGGGACTACGTCATCCGCCGCTCGGGCGAGGGACGCCTGCTGCTGGTCTTCGACGGCGAGAGCTCGAGTGAAAAGAAACACTCGTCCTACGTCCAGTTCGAGCACGGCGTCGCCGTGAAGAAGTGGCGGAGCTAGAGCCTCTTGCGTCATTGAGTTTGAGTTTCTTGGGTTGCGATGTCGCGGTTGTCCCCTCGCTTGCGCGAGGGGCTCTCTAGAAGAGAGAAATGGCAACACCCGGACCGACGGACCCGCCGCCCTACACCCACCCAAACGCACGCACGATCATGACCGCGATCACGGTCACGACGACACTCGTCACCAGCATCGCGGCCACGCCGAGGCTCAGCATGGCGCATCCGGTCGTGCCTTCGCCGGGCAACGGGGCCGAAGAGCCGTAGGCGGGCGTGCTCGTGGTGGTCGATTCGCTGGGCTTCTCGGTCATCCGCGTCCTCTCCGGGCAGCAGCCGCACACACCTCGTGGCGGGCTGCGGCTGGCGTTGGTGCCCACATGGTAGCTCTCGCACCACCCGGGACGACGTTTCATATACAATGATCCCAACCCAGCCCCCCCACACCCCACGCGCCCGACCCCGCCTCCCGTACCGCTCCCAGAGGCTGCCACCGACCACGGAGACCCGCCATGCCCCTTACCTGTTCCCCGTTCAACCACTTCTCACGAGCTGTCTGTGCCGCAGCCGTCCTGCTCGCCGCTTCGGGCGCGCTCGCCCAGCACACCGACCACGCCCATCACACCCCCCACGCCGCCGAGACCCGCTCGCTCATCCCCGACACCGCCCTCACCGGCTGGCACGCCGACGTCCCCGACGCCGATACCAACCCCGACATCGACCCCAGCTTTGTCATCCGCGACGGGGTGCTCGTCAGCATGGGCTCGCCGCAGGGCCACCTCATCACCGACGAGCCCTTCGCCGACTACCGCCTCGACATCGAGTACCGCTTCACCGACAAGCCCGGCAACTGCGGCGTGCTCGTCCATGCCTCCACCCCCCGCGCCCTCTACAGCATGTTCCCCCAGTCCATCGAGGTCCAGATGCACTCGGGCAACGCCGGCGACTTCTGGTGTATCGAGGAAAACATCGCGGTCGACAACATGGCCGACCGCCGCAACGGCGACCCCTCGACCTGGGGCGGCAGCGAAGGCCAGTCCCGCCGCGTCCTTAACATGACCGATGACAGCGAGAACCCCGTCGGCGAGTGGAACCGCATGATCATCGAATGCCTCGGCGATCGCGTCCGCGTCTGGGTCAACGGCGACCTGGTCAACGACGGCTTCCACTGCACCGCGAGCAAAGGCCGGCTCGCCATCCAGGCCGAGGGGACGCCGGTCGAGTTCCGCCGCCTTGACCTCACCCCCATCACCGAGCTCACGCCGGCCGAAGACCGGGCGGATGGATTGATCGAGGAAGACGCAGAACACGACGCCGGCGACCGCACCCGTCTTGAGTAGCCGATTTGTCCCCTCGCTTGTGCGAGGGGCTCTATCGCAATGCGTTCTCACAATACCGAGCCCCTTGCGCAAGCAAGGGGACAACACGGCAGAGCCCCTCGCGCAAGCGAGGGGACACCGGCCGCAAGGAAGCACCGCCGGAAATCGCCGACTCTCCGGGATCCGGGTGTGTCGCCCTCCCCACCCCTACCATCCGCCCGTGTTCAGCCCCATCAGCGAAATCCTCGACGAGCTCCGCAACGGCCGCATCATCGTCCTCACCGACGACGAGGACCGCGAGAACGAGGGCGATCTCGTCATGGCTGCCGAGTTTGTCACCCCCGAAGCGATCTCCTTCATGGTCCGCGAGGCCGCCGGCTATCTGTGCCTGAGCCTGACCGAGCGCGACTGCGATCGGCTCGACCTCCCGCCACAGGCTTCGGTCAACACCTCCGTCCGGGGCACGCCCTTCACCGTCTCGATCGACGGCCATCCAAAGCACGGCCTCACCACCGGCGTCTCGGCCAAAGAACGCGCCCGCACCATCCGCATGGCGATCGACCCCGACCTGGAGGCCAACGACTTCGTTCGGCCAGGGCACATCAACCCCCTCCGCGCCCGCGACGGCGGCGTCCTGGTCCGCATCGGACAGACCGAGGGCTCCATCGACCTCTGCCGACTCGCCGGGCTCTATCCCGCAGCCGTGATTATCGAGATCATGCGCGAGGACGGCGAGATGGCCCGCCTGCCCGACCTCGAAACCTTCTGCAAAGACCACAAACTCAAAATGTGCTCGGTCCGGCAGCTCATCGAGCACCGACTCTCAAGCGAACCCTTCATCCAACGCCTCGACCCCGTCGAAGGCACCCCCATCCAAACCCCGCTGGGCACCTTCAACTGCACCGCCTTCCGATCGCTCGTCGATCCACTGCCTCACCTGGCGCTCACCGTCGGCGACGTCGGCACACTGGCTCCCGACGGCTCGGTCATCGAGACCAACGAGCCCACCCTCGTCCGCGTCCACCGACGCGACCTGCTCGGCGATATCTTCGACGACCTCTCCACCCCCCTCTCCGCCCCCACCCCCGGCCCCGGCCCCGACGCCACCATGACCTCCAGCGGGCGGATGCTCCGCGAGTCCATGCGGATGATCCAGGACGCAGGCCGCGGCGCGGTCGTCTACCTCCGGCCCCACGGCATCGGCGAATCCCTCAGCCAGCGCCTCAGCCGACCCTTCGGCACCGACACCACCGACGCCCCCATCAACTCGGTCCCCCACGCCACCCTCGAGTACGGCACCGGGTCGCAGATCCTCCGGGCTCTCGGCGTCCGCACCATGAAGCTCCTGACCAACAGCGATGCGGAATACCCCCAGCTCGACGCCTTCGGCCTGACCATCGCCGAGCGGGTGCCGGTGATTCCCCGCTGAATACCCACTGTTTTCACTTGCTGCTTGCCCGGTATTCCTGTGCAATCTCGCAGAAATACCAAACAAAATACGGATTCACGAGAAATCATTGGCATTCGGACCTTGGAGTTCGTGTAGAATCTCCTCGAACAGGCCGGGAGGTCGGCGGGGCCGACGTGGGGGTTCCAGTCACTCATTTTTGACACTCATGTCCAACACACACCGGAGAATCACGATGTCATTGCGCTGCTGTTCCAGTTCGTCCATCGTTAAACGCATTGCTCTTGGTGCCGGCTTCTTCACCGCGGGTGCCGTTGTCGCATGGGCTTTCAATGCCACCATCACCTCCGATCCCATCACCCAATCGGCCGACACCACCTCACCCTTCACCGGGCAGGTCATCACCGCGGGCTACACCCAGCCCGAAGACATGGAGATGGACCCTGGCGGGATGATGGAGATGATGATGGAGTGGGGCGCCACCACCGAAGAGCACGAGCTCCTCAAGAACATGGCCGGCGAGTGGGACTGCACCACCAGCTTCTCCATGGGCGGCCCCGAGCCGGTCGAAGGCACCGCCACCTCCGAGTCCCGCATGGTCCTGGGCGGCCGCTTCGTCACCACCCACTTTTCCATGCCCGACTTTATGGGCATGGAGTTTGAAGGCATGGGCGCAGCCGGGTACGACAAAGCCAAAGGCAAGTTCATCAACGTCTGGATGGACAACATGAGCACCGGCATCTCGACCATGGAAGGCGTCTACGACGAGGACACCGACACCATGACCTGGTCCGGCGAAGCGACCTACCCCGGCCCCGAAGGGCCCATGACCGTCCCCATCCAGCACATCGTCAGAAACGTCTCCACCGACACCACCACCATGGAGTTCTGGGAGCCCAACCCCATGACCGGCGAGCTCATGAAGTCCGGCACCATCGTCTACACCCGGAGGTAAGCATGGCCAACGACACCGCATTCGACTGTGCCGCGATGGGCGCGACGACCGAAGCCCACGAACGCTTCAAGCCCTTCGTCGGCACGTTTAACGCCAAGGTCTCCATGTGGATGGGCCCGGGCGATCCCATGCTCTCCACCGGCAGCATGACCAACACCCTCGACCTCGGCGGGCGATTCCTCCACCAGGTCTACAAAGGCGACGCCACCGACGGCCCATTCCCCGACTTCGCCGGCCGGGGGTACTGGGGATACAACACCCTCACCAACCGCTACGAAGGGTTCTGGATCGACACCGCATGCACCTTCATGCAGACCGATGAGGGTCAGGTCGACGACACAGGCAAAGTCTGGACCAGTTTCGGCTCGATGACCGACCCCTCGTCGGGCAAACCCATGCGCAAACGGTCGATCATCACGCTCCACGACGACAACTCCCACGAGATGGAGATGTCCTTCGAGACCGCGCCCGACACGTGGAGCAAGTGCATGCATATCGCCTACACCCGCGCATAGGCCGATCCATCCTGCAGACGCCTCTCTCGACGGTCGCTCTCGACATCGAGAGCGGCCGTCTTTCTTGCGCCACGCTCATGCCGCGTGCACGTTGCGGCACACGTCGAGTTGGGTGATTCTACGCTATTTATGTTTGTCTGCATCCGCATGCACGGCTCGGGCGAACGGGCTGCTGGACTTCCCTGTCGGGCTGGTCATAAGACCCGCTCTGCTTTTCTGGCGGGGAAAACACCAGCGAACCGCCGTTCGGCGTCAGACTGGCAACAGCGGATTTGTACAAACGTGGGCTTTGTCCAACCAGTATGCACTACTGGCAAGCTCGTCCCAGAGAACACTCCACTTTCCCACACTCTCGAGCCTGTGGGAGCCCGTGCTGCATGGACACCACGCCTCATGAACGACACTTTCACACCGAACTCTGCGCCTCAACCCCACCACACCACACCCGGCCCCGCCCGAAGCCGCAGCCAGCACACCGTGCCAGTCTGCTTGCCCAACGAACACGTCTGGCGTGCGCTCTGTAACGACACCGACGCCTCGGTCACCATCTGCGACCGCGAGGGGCGAATCCTCTACGCCAACGAGCACTCCAACCGCGTTTTCCGCTGGCAGCAAGCCTCCGAGCCCGGACACGATCCCGAACAGGAAGGCGCCGACCGCGAGACCGTCGCCGACGCTGCTGCCCGGACCGCGATCGAAGAACGGCTCCGGCTTTTCGCCCGGGTCTGCGACACCGGCCGCGGCCTGGCGTACGAGAGCCTCGTGCAGGGCATCCGCCAGTACGTCACCGTCCGTCCAATCGAGAACGACGCCGGGCAGACCCTCGCGATCATCACCGCCCGCCGCATGCACGCCTGGGAACGTGCGGACACACTCGCCGACGACACGCTCGACCTTGTCGAGCCCGAGACCCACGACCCCGGCATCCTCGCGACACTCTCGCCGCGCGAGCTGGACGTGCTCATCCTGCTCGGCAGCGGGCTGCCCCACGCCGACATCGCCGAACGGCTCGGCCTGAGCATCCGCACGATCGAGCGCCACCGCGATCGGCTCGGACAAAAGCTCCGCGCGGGCAACCGCGTGGACCTCGCCCGCTTTGCGATCCGTGCCGGGCTCGCCGAGCTGCCCGACCCCGCCCAGGCGCACTATCTCAAGGACCACCCCAGAGACCCGCTCGACCTGCCGCTGCCTTTGCGCAAGATCGCGCGGCGTCGTGTCCGCGCCACCGGCCTGCCGATCTAGATCGGTCGCGGTTCGCTCGCGTGTGTGCCACGGCTCTGCGAGCCGTGCTCGCCCGGAGAACACCTTGTTTCGGTCTGTTTCGTGTGGATGCACGTCCTGTCCCCTCGCTTGCGCGAGGGGCTCTACACCGCCCTTCGGCATCTCGACGGAAGTGCTGATTGCAGAGAACAAGAGCCCCTCGCGCAAGTGAGGGGACACGAGCTCGCAACCACTCCAAAGACGTACACCAACGCGCAGGGGTCCGCTCTACAGCCGCTCGAACATCGGCAGCTCGCCCACCAGCGGCCGGCAGTAGTCCATGAACATCTGCGACACGTTGTTGTGCCCCTCAAGAAAGCAGTCCGGCATGTGCCTTGTCTTGCCCGCGACCACCGACAGATCAATCCGCTTGAACTGTGCCGCGTAGGGCTGATCGCTCCCGATCGGGCTCACCCGCTCGATCGCCACGCTGCCGTCCACGTCGCCCGACATCGCGAGTGTCGCGGCAAACCGACCCGACCCCCGCGCCTCGACCATGTCCACCGGCGACGCATCGGGCCAGCACCTTTGCACATACCCGAACGTGTCGGCCCGCACGCGGAGCTTGGTCCCGCCCTTCGGCGTCAGCTTCTCCTTGAGCAGATCAGAGAGCGCATCCCCGAGTGCGCCCGAGCCCGAGAGCTGCACGTTGCCGTGGGCGTCGGTCTGGGCGTTCTGGATCAGCATCCCCCCGATCGAGTTGCCGTCCTTGTCGCTGATTCCTTCGCTCACCGCGACGTGGCACCTGCCCTTGGCGTCGTAGATCTCGGCGACATCCTGCACAAACCGCTCGGTATCAAACGGCACCTCGGGCACATACACCAGCTGAGGCCCGTCGGTCGAGCCCTCGTACCGATCGCACCGCCGCGCCAGTGCGCTGGCCGCGGTGAGGAACCCCGCGTGCCGCCCCATCACCACGTTGATCTTGATCCCCGGCAACGAGATGTTGTCGAGAAAGTCGGCCATGCACGCGGTCGCGACAAACTTTGCTGCCGACGGAAAGCCCGGCGTGTGGTCGCTGCCCATGAGATCATTATCCACGGTCTTGGGCACGTGGAAGCACCGCAACTCGTAGCCTCTGGACTCGGACAGCTCGTTGACGATACGGCAGGTGTCGCTCGAGTCGTTGCCTCCGATATAGAAGAAGTAGCGGATGTCGTGCTTCTCGCACGCCTCGAAGATCCGTTCGCTGTACGCGTGGTCGGGCTTGTCGCGGGTCGAGCCGAGCCCGGCCGAGGGCGTCTGGGCGAGCCGTTCGAGCCGATCGTGGGACATTTCGGTCAGGTCGACCAGATCGCCCTTGACCAGCCCGCTGACCGCGTGCCTCATGCCGAGGATCCGCTTGATCGGGTGCCCGGGGCGTCCTGCGCCGTTGGCTCGCAGCCCCTGCACGACGCCGACCATCGATTGGTTGATGACCGCGGTCGGGCCGCCGGACTGCCCGATCACCGCGTTGCCTTCGATCAGGTTTGTCATGGTTGAATCCCTTGCATGCACGAGAGTTTACGAAATCACCCGCACGAAACCCTACACCCACCTACTCCGCCTACTCCGCCCCCGAGCCTCGCACTTCAGTGCGGGGGTTCTTCGGCCCAGACCCACTCGCACGACCGATCCGGGCTGAAGCCCGGGGCTCGGAGTCAGGAGTCCCTAACCCAGAACCGAAAGCGGACCGCCCGGACCGAACCCTGGTGCGGACGCGATGATACCCGCCGCACCCGACGGCCACACCGCCCCCCACCTCGCACCCTCCGCAACCTGATACGCTGGTCACCATGAAGACTCTCCGATTCGCTGTGCTCGCTGTGCTCGCTGTTGTCGCGGGGCTCGCCGCGCTCGCTGCCGCCCAATCCGGCAACAACACCGGCAACCCGCTCGACCCCCAGCCCAACGGCCCGCGGCAGACCGACCCCACCTGGCACTTCTTCATCGGCCCGACCGTCCACGTCGCGCCGGGCAGCACGATCGACAGCGCCATCCTCGAGATCCGCGACGGCCGCATCGTCAGCGTCTCGGACATGACAACCGTCCGCTTCGTCCCGCCCGCCGGTGCACAGGTTCACGACGCCGCCGGCCTTCATGTCTACGCCGGGTTCATCGACGCCCACCTGCCGATCGACATCGACCGCCCCTCCATCGACTCGCCCGGCGCACACTGGAACGCCAGCGTCACGCCCCAGCGCTCGGCGCTCGATGCCCAAGGCGTCCCCGAGAGCGACGCCAAACGCCTCCGCAAACTCGGTTTCACCGCTGCGGCGATCGCGCCGAAGGGCGGCATCTTCGCCGGCCGCGCCGCGGTCGTGAGTCTCGCCGAGGTTCCCACCGACCCCGCCGACGGCCGCCCCCCGGTCTACCGCGAAGATATCTATCAAGCCGTCAGCTTCCAACGTTCGGGCTCCAACCGCGGCGAGTTCACCAGCTACCCAAACTCGCAGATGGGCGCAATCGCCCTGCTCCGCCAGACACTCAGCGACGCCGAGTGGCAAGCCGACATCTCCCCCGAACGCAGGGGCGGGGCTGCTCCAGGCCTTGGCGCAACACCCTCCTGCCTCGACTTCCTCGCCCCCTCCCTCAACCAACCCCTCCTCTTCCGCACCCGCGACGAGCTCGAAGGCCTCCGAGCCGACAAGATCGCAGCCGAGTTCAACCGCAGTATCTCCATCCTCGGCACCGGGACCGAGTTCCGCCGCCTCGACGCCATCTCAAACTTCACCAGCAACCGGCCAACCTACATCCTCCCCCTCACCTTCCCCGAAACCCCCGAGATCGACACCATCGGCAAGGCCGACTCGACCAGTCTCCGCGACCTCATGACCTGGGAACAAGCCCCCACCAACCCCCGCCGACTCGACGACATCGGCGCCCACGTCGCCCTCACCGCCAGCGGCCTGCGCAAAGGGGAGAAGTTCGACAAGAACCTCCGCGAAGCGATCAAACTCGGCGGCCTCGACCCCGACCGCGCCCTGGCCATGCTCACCACCAACCCCGCTGCCATCCTCGGCGTCGCCGGACAAATGGGCACCATCGAACCAAACAAAGTCGCCAACCTCATCATCACATCCGGCGACCTCTTCACCGAGCCCGACACGCAAGCGAGGAGCCAATCCAAAGACACCCCCAAAATCCTCACCCTCTGGATCGACGGCAAACCCCACACCATCAACACACCACCGCCCCCATTCGACGGCGACTGGACCTTCCGCGTCGGCGACGCCTTCGAAATGAAACTTATTATCAAAGGCACAAAGATCACCACCATCGAGGGCCAAGGCGACGACGCAAACGAAGCCAAAGCCCGAAATGTAAACATGACAAGCAATACCATCAGCTTCCTCGTCGACGACACCGACGACGGCACCGGCACCTACGTCATCTCCGGCGTCCTCACCCCCGACGCCACCATGCAAGGCACCGGCCTCGGCGCAGACAACAACCCCTTCGAGTGGACCGCCACCAGAACAACACCCGACACAACAGAGCCCGACGCGCAAGCGAGGAGCCCCGAAGACAACAACGCCGATGCCCAAGACAACCAAGACCGGAACGACGACGAGGAAGACCTCGACGATCTCCCCCCCGAAGATCTCCCCGGCTACCCCTTCGGCCCCTACGCCATCAACGAACTCCCGCCGCAACAAACCGTCATCTTCCACAACGCCACCATCTGGACATCCGGCCCCGAAGGTGTCATCGACAACGGCTGGGTCTGCATCGAAGAAGGAAAGATCGTCGCGGTCCGTGAGGGGGGCGTCATCGACATCGTCACCCAGCACAAACCCATCATGATCGATCTCGAAGGACGCCACATCACACCCGGCCTCCTCGACGCACACTCCCATACAGGTATCTCCCGAGGCGTCAACGAATCAGGACAAGCCGTCACCGCTGAAGTAAGAATCGGCGACGTCACCGACCCAGACTCCATCAACTGGTACCGCCAGCTCGCCGGCGGCGTCACCACCGTCAACAACATGCACGGCTCGGCCAACCCCATCGGCGGCCAGACCCAAACCAACAAAGTCCGCTGGGGCGCCGTCCATCCAGACGACATGCACATGCAAGGCGCAAAGCCCGGCATCAAGTTCGCCCTCGGCGAAAACGTCAAACAATCCAACTGGCAAAGCCCACGCACCCGCTACCCGCAGTCGCGCATGGGCGTCGAAACGCTGATCCGTGATCGCTTCATCGCAGCACAGGAATACGCCCGCGCAAACAATCCCCGCCGCGACCTCGAACTCGAAGCCCTCGCCGAGATTCTCGCCGGCGAACGTCTCATCCACTGCCACTCCTACCGCCAGGACGAGATACTCATGCTCTGCCGCGTTGCCGAAGACTTCGGCTTCACCATCGGCACCTTC
This sequence comes from Planctomycetota bacterium, assembly GCA_030950285.1. Classification (GTDB taxonomy): domain Bacteria; phylum Planctomycetota; class Phycisphaerae; order Phycisphaerales; family UBA1924; genus PNC22. The sequence continues at coordinate 25,960 of JAUZRR010000061.1, forward strand.
CAGCACGGCCTCGAAGTCTATAAGGTCGCCGAAGCGGTCCGCGAAAACGCCATCGGTGCCTCGCTCTTCAGCGACTGGTGGGCGTACAAAGTCGAGGTCCAGGACGCCATCGCCCAGGCCGGCCCCCTGCAAACCGAAGCGGGTGTGCTGACAAGTTACAACTCCGACTCCGACGAACTCTCCCGCCGTATGCATGTCGAA
>JAUZRR010000062.1 GCA_030950285.1 Planctomycetota bacterium
TCGCTCTTCAGCGACTGGTGGGCGTACAAAGTCGAGGTCCAGGACGCCATCGCCCAGGCCGGCCCCCTGCAAACCGAAGCGGGTGTGCTGACAAGTTACAACTCCGACTCCGACGAACTCTCCCGCCGTATGCATGTCGAAGCAGCCAAGGCATACAAGTACTCCGACGGCCGCCTCTCCAAACAAGACGCCCTCAAGTTCGTCACCATCAACCCCGCCATCCAACTCGGCATCGACAACCGCGTCGGCTCGATCGAGGTCGGCAAAGACGCAGACCTGGCGATCTGGTCCGACGAACCCCTCAGCAGCTTCAGCATGTGCCAAGCAACCTGGATCGACGGCCGCGAATACTTCAGCCTCGCACGCAACGCCACACTCCGCGCCCAGAACGCCGAGCACCGCACCCGCATCACCCAGAAAATCCTCACCAAGGGCGCGCCCAAAACCAATTCCGAAAGTGACGACCCCGACGGCACCAACGAAGACAGCTCGACCGATGACGACCCCCCACGCTCACTCCGCGAACGCCTCGCCTCGGCCGCACGCTCTCAACACAACCTCGACCTCTACCTCCGAGGCATCAACCCCGCCGACCACCGCTGCGGCGACTGCGGCAGCACCCAACTCCACTTCGGAACCAACCAATGAACACCAACCACACCACGACGACAAATAACTTTTCCACCAGTCCGAGCCTCCGACTTCAGTCGGGGCTTCACCACACCCCCCACCAATCCAACCCCCGACGCGCACCCCGCGCCCGCACATGGTGCGCAATCGCAACCAGCGCACTCGCACTTACCTGCACAACAACCCACGCCCAGGACCTCGGCCACAAAGCACCGCCGCAAACCCACACCATCTACATCAACCACGCCACCATCCACACCGTCAGCGGTGAAACTATCACCAACGGCGGCATCGTCTTCGAGAACGGCATCATCACCACCATCCTCGACACCGGCATGGTCACCGGCTTCGCCCCCGGCACCGATGTCATCGAGATCGACGCCACCGGCCTCCACGTCTACCCCGGCCTCATCAGTCCATACTCCCAACTCGGCCTCACCGAAATCCAGGCTGTCCGTTCGACACAGGACATGGCAGAAACCCGACCCATGAGCCCCGAGGTCCGCGCCGCCGTTGCAATAAACCCCGACTCCACACTCTTCCCCGTCACCCGCTCCAACGGCATCCTCCTCGCCGGCGTCTTCCCCACCGCCAGCCTCCGCATCAGCGGCCCCGAACCCCTCGGCCTCATCCCCGGCCGCGCCGCCCTGGTCCGCCTCGACGGCTGGACCACCGAAGACATGGCGGTCCTCCCCGACGCCGGTCTGGTTATTAACTTCCCCCTCAGCCGCCCCTTCCGCGCCTGGTGGATGGAACAATCCGAAGCCGACCAGACCGCCGGCTACGAACGCGCCATCGCCGCACTCGACACCTTCTTCGACAACGCCGTCGCCTACCACGCCGCGCGCGAGACTGACGACACCCTCCCCACCGACCTCCGCTACGAAGCCGTCGAAGATGTCTTAAGCACGACTCGCGATCAGCTGCCAACCTTCTTCCGCGCCAACGACTACGACCAGATTACCGGCGCCCTCAACTTCGCCGCCGAACACAACCTCCGCCCCATCATCGTCGGCGGCCGCGACTCGCACCTCTGCCTCGACGCGCTCAAAGCCGCCGATGCTGCCGTCATCCTCGAAACCTCATTCCGGATGCCCAAGCGCGACGACTCCCCCTACGACGACCTCTACAAACGCCCCCAGCAACTCCAGGCCGCCGGCATCCGCTACAGCTTCATGGCCGGCGACGATACCGCCCACGAACGCAACCTCCCCTATGCCGCCGCACTCGCCGTCGCCCACGGCCTTCCCGCCAGCGACGCCCTCCACGCCCTCACCCTCGGTGCTGCCGAAATCTTCGGCGTCGCTGACACCTTCGGCTCGCTCGAACCCGGCAAGTCCGCCACACTCATCGTCACCACCGGCCACCCCCTCGACGTACTCACAACCATCGAGCTTGCCTTCATCGACGGCCGCGCCATCGACCTCGAAAACAAACACACCAAACTCGCCGACAAATACCGCGAAAAATACAAACAACTCGGCATCATCCAAGACGACGAATAATCGCCCGATCCGACACAGAGCCCCCCGCGCAAGCGGGGGGTCAACCCCGAGAGCCAATCACTCATACGAATCACAAGAATATCTTGTACGATTCTACGAGCCCCGAGCGCAAGCTCGGGACCACAAATGGTCGTTTTTCACAGAGAAAACCAATCCTGTGCTCGCGCACAGGGCTCGTAAGAACGCACATAAATCTTTCGTGATCTGTATCAGATCCCCAAAACCATCCCATCCCGCAGCACCCGCTCTTCCCCGTTCGGCCCGAGCGTCTGAAACACCGCACGCACCTCAAGCCGCACCCGCCGCCGGCTCTCGCCCTCAGCCGCGGGTTCCACCCGCTCCCCGATCCAGTCGGGCAGCCCCACCAGCACCAGCCGATACGTCCGCGTCGCCGGGTCAAAGCTCTGCGCGTTCACCCGCTCGTCGTCGAGCGCGATATCCCACTTTAGAATCTGTGCCGCCGAGCCCGCCCCGAGCCCCTCGCCAGGCCGATAGAGCTGCACCTGCATCTGCCCAAGCGCCTTGACCGAATCCCCCCACCGATCCCGCAGTTCGACATGGCACACGATCGCCGGCTCGCCCGATTCATCACGCCCCAGCCGCGTCAGCGGAAACACACGCAACGAATGCGGCGCAAAGGCGTTGTACCCCTCACGAAGATCACCCCGCGGCGTCAACGGCTCGGTCCAGTCCCACACCAACGGCCCGCTGCACCCGCACGCCCCGATCGCCGCCCCGATCGCCACACCGATCGCCACACTCCGGACCAGACCCGCCCTCTTGCGCCACGTTGTTCGCCACACCGTTTGCATCATGCCAGTCTACCCCGCCGCCCGAGGCCGCACACTCTTGCCCCCGACCGTCCGGCTCGCTCCCCCGCCGCCGCCGCCACCTGCGATCCCGCCGAGCATCCCCCCAAGCCTCTCGACCACCCCCGCCAGTTCCCGCTGCGACGCTTCGAGTGCGGTCACCGCCCTGGTGTTGTCCGCGACCAGCCGCACCAGCGTGTCGTTGCGATCGCGCTCCCCCATCAGCCGATCGTGCGCTTCAGAGAGCTGCCGTTCGCGCCCCGCCGCCGACCGCCGCTCGCTCAGCCACATCCACCCGATCAGCCCCGCCACACCAAATTGCGCCATCGCCGCGATCACTTCTGTCTCCATCACGCCGCCTCCACCATTCGCCGACCCCCAACCGATCAATACACCCGAATCTCCCGGAACACCGCCTCGTACCCCATCGACCACACCCGTCCCCGATCCGTCCGGTCCTCCTCGCGAAAGTCGATAAACGTCATGGCATTCCACTGATGCCCGTGCAGATCGATCAACGCCCCGCTCGTCGGCGATTCCTGAAACTCCGCCACAATCGCGTCCCGCAGCACCCACAACGCCGACTCGCTCGACGCCACCAGCCGCCCCTTCACAATCACGTCAAGCTCGGTCAGCCCCAACGCCACCGTCCCCGGCTGCGTCGTGCCCAGCGCGATCCACGACAGCATCACCTGCCCCTGACGATCCTGCGCAAACCGGTGCGGCCCCGAACCAAACAAGTCCTTGCCCTTGAACGAACTCGCCATCACACGCCCCCTCTCAACTCCTGAGTCTGCACCTGCAACCTCACCCCATCCCGTCAGCATCCTCAATCGAAACCGGGTCCACGATCCCGTCGCTCGACACCGCAACCAGCTTCACCGTCCGCACCGCCCCGTTCTTGATGCTCAGCTCGTGCGTCGCGTCCGTGACCACACACTCGATAACCACCCGCCGCCGGGGCGTGTCCGAGCCGCTCGGGGCCGTAAAGAACGACAGCTCCCCCGAATCGCCCGGCACCGGCGTCCCCACGTCGTCCCGCGCCACCTGCTGCACCACCCGCACCGTCACCAACTGCTCCGGCGCGTCCACCAGCACCACCTGAGGCCCAAGGTCCGACCACTCCGTCACCTTCCGCTGGGCGTGCCGATCGACAACCACCGCCGACACATCCTCCCACACCTGCCCCGCAAACCTCACTTCTCTCGGATTCAATACCAACACCACGCACCCCCTTCTTCACGCCCGCACCAGCTGCACCACACTCGGCCGCCGCGTCGCGTCCGCCACACCATCACCATCGGTGTCAATCCGCGCCGACACCCGACCGCGCTCAGCCGCGAATCGCTCCCGGTACATCCCCATCTTGAACGCCGCCGGCGAACCCTCGCTCGCAAGCGCCGAAGCCGCCGCAAAGACCAGGTGCAACGTCCCCAACGCCTCAAGCAACACAAACGACCCCGGGTTCACAATGCTCGACTCGCTCACAACACCCACACCCGCCGCCTCGTCAGGATCAATCCCCAGCATCCGCAACACCTGCCCATGCACCATCGCAAGCTGAGGCAAAAACGTCGGCACCTCCACCCCAACCCCCGTCACCGGGCTCGGCGTCAGCACCGCACCGTCATCAGCCCCCCGCATCCGCGAGATCGTCAGCGTGCTCGCGCTCAGCTGCGCAACAACCTCGTACACCACGCCGCCCACAACAACAACCCCGCCCGAGTCCACCCCCGCGTCGTCAAACCCCACGTCCTGGCTCGTCATCGTCAGCGTCGTCCCCGCGATGCTCCCCGTCCCCTGCACCAGCCGTTGCCCGACCCACCCGATATCCCGCACCAGGCTCGGCTCAAGCACCAGCAAATCCCTGTCCCTGGCAAACATCCCGACCTCCTCTCGTTCTTGTTCATCCATACAACAAAGCGTTTCTCCGCTTCATCTCCCGCAAAGCCCGGCCGAACGTCTCCATCCGGCCGGGCGTGTCAGCACGGGCTCCCCCTCCCGCACGACAACATCAACTCCCCCGGGGCGGGACACTCAGAGTCCCGTTCCCCTCAACCCCAACCTCAATCCCCATCCAGGCTCAGCCCGCGGATCACCCCGTGCCCCGCCTCGTTCTTCAGCTCGAGCGTGTACTCACCGACGACCTGCCCTTCGACAGAGTCACCGCCCGCGCTCAGCGCCTTGTACCCAAAGCTCCGACCCTGCAAAGGCATCACCTCGATCCGCGAGCTGTCGAGCAGGAATACCGCGTCGCTGGGCACCCACCTGGACACCACAACCCGGCACACCCCAAAGTCGCTCTCGTAAAAGTTCACCATGTTGCGGTACTTGTCGTCGTCCGGCCCGTACTGCCGCTGCCCGTCGACCAGCTGGTTGAACGCACGCTTCTGGTTGCCGTTCATCAGGATCGTGTCCACCGCGCCCGAGCTCTGCTCCCAGACCGTCTTGAGCCCCGCGTTGATAAGCTCCTCGGTCAGCCCGTCGCCGCTCACGCCGCCCCCGTCAGGAAAGCCGCCGGCCCCGGGCACAAACTGGTTGGTCGCCACCATCGCCGAGATGCCGTTCATCGAACGCCGCACCGTGCTCGACCCCTGCTGATCGCTCGCCGGCGAAACACCGTTGATCACCGTGTTCTCCAGGTCCCGCAGCAACTCCCGCAGCCGCTCCTGCTTCTGATAATCAACCTCATCCGCGATCCCGTGCGCACGCACCGCCTGCATCGTCCCGCTCACCGAGACCGAAGCCGTAAAGATCTGCGTGTAGTTCTGCTTCCGCACCCGGCCCACAAACCTCGCCGTCGGCGCGTCCGCGCCCTCCAGCGCCGCGTTCCCGATGATGTGCAGCTTCAGGTTGTCCGCCAGCGTCGCGTTGCTCGTCCCGCCGTACGCACGCTCGACCGTGAGCAGATTGCCCACGACCGCCGTCACCAGCATCACCTCCGTAAACCCCTCAGGACGCACCAGGTCACCGACCTGAAACCGGTCCCCGTTGTCCACCGTCAGGCTCGTCGCCGTCTGCGGATCAGGGTTGAAGATCGTCTGGTTCAGCTGGTCAAAGTTCGGCAACAGCGAATCCTCGATCCACTCGTGCACCGTGCTCATCGCCGGCCGCCTCGCCTTCCCAAGATGCGCAAGCAGCGGCGTCTCGTACGGGCTCACAATCCCGATGATGTCGCTCACGTCCTCCGCCAACTCCGGCAGCTCAACACCCGCCGAATACGTCGATTTTCCGTCAAACGTCATACCAAGTCCTCCTTCTCCAAGTCCGCCCGGCATCACATGCCCCCGGGCTCATCGCCCAATCTCACGCGCCGCACCACGCGACACATGCCCTGCGCCCCGCACTTCGGTGCAGAGCCTTTTCCTCTACCGCTCACCACGACGCATCCGCAGATACCGAAGCAACAGCCGCCGATCACCCGTCTCCCGCGCCGCCTCTGCGACATGCACGATCGAGTCATCACCCCCGCCCGACATCGCAGGCAACGTCGTCGCCCTCACACCCCCACCACCACCCCGCCCCGCAAACAGCAACGGCTTCCTCTCCCGCACCCGCGACACCGCCTCAAGCACCGTCGCCCCCTCAGCCACCTGCGCGTCCACCAGCTCCCGCGCCGCCTCAAGCTCAACGACCCCCGCGATCAACAGCTCCCGATCCACCTGCCGCGCCCGCTCGCTCTCTCCCACCATCCGCCGCAGGTCCTCCGCCGCCGCCTCGACCGCCCCAAGCCGATCCCCCAACGCCGCAACCAGCACCTCCGCACGCGCCGCCCGCCCCCGCCAACCTTCTTCATCCACAGGCTCAGGCTCCTGCTCCCTCTCCCCCTGGGAGAGAGCCGGGGCAAGGGCTCCGTTCCCTCCCTCTTCTTCCTCCCTTGTCTCCTCTTCCTCCCTCCCCCGCGCCCCGTGGGGGAGGGCCGGGGAGGGGGCTCCTTCCTCCCTCTTCTCCTGGGAAAGGGCCGGGGTGAGGGCGCCTTCTCCTCTCCCCTCTCCCAAACTCAGTCCCTCTCCAGCATCCGCCCGTTCCTCAACCACAACCGATGTCTTCATCGCCTCCATCACAATCCTCCAAGTTCTTTGTTCTTTCCAAGCCGGACAGTGTTTCTAATATGTCAACATAAGAACCACACCACAGCCGCTTCAGCTCACACAACCCCCGGATCGCTCGCCTCATACCCAAGCTCATCAAGCACCCGCCGCGTCGGCACACCAAGCTCAACCTTCCGCTTCGCAGCCAGCGTCTCCTCCACCACGTCCGTCGGCAACGGATCCGGCCACTCCAGCCGCAGCCCCCGATCCCGCGGGTCACTCTCCAGCACCCCCGCCGCGTCCAGCGCCGTCAGCACCATCCGGCTCACCTCCGCCAGCCCGCGCCCATAGCTCACCCGCTTCCGCTCGGTCTTGGCAAGCAAACCAACCAGCGTGATCTTCAGCGCGTTCGCGCTCGACAGGTTTCCCACCCGCCCCTGCACCACACCCGTCGCAAGCGGAGGCACCCCCGACGTCTTGTCCATCGCGTTGCGCACCTCGTTGATGTGCGCTTCCTCGCTCGGGCTGCTCGAGTCACCCCCAAACGCCGACACGCTCGCGTCCGGGTTGTCCGTGCTCCAGATCTGTCCCGGCCCCACTGGCATCGACTCAAACCCCTCGATCCCCTTGGCCAGATACATCTTGAAACTCTGCAACGTCACCCGGCTCGCCCGGTCGCTCAGCCGCGTGTTCAGCTCATCCTGCAACGGGATCAAAGGCTCAACCTCGCTCAACCCCCCGTACCGGAACGGCTGCGCAACATTCTGCACATGCACCACCGGCACACGCCCGCCCATCAACCCGAACTCCTGCTCCTCCACCAGCTCCCCATCCACAAACACCCGACGCCCCGCCGCGCTCAAAACCTCCGTCACCCCACCCCCCGTGGCGCCGGCTTCCGTGGCACCGGCTTCCAGCCGGTGTCCTCCCCCTGGCAGACCACCTTCCATCCGAGGCGCCTTCCCCCGCTTCCAACTCTCCAACCACTCCCCGATCGGCCCACGCCTCCGCTCCCCGTCCCCCGCCGTCCGACCGGCATGAATCACATACCCATCAAGCTCCCGCCAGTCCCCCGCCCGCACCACCGGCACCCCCCGAGTCGGCTCGATCACCTCAATCCGCACGCTCTCTCGAACATGCCACGGGTCCGCACCGTCCGCCGTCCCCGCCAACGCCCGCAGCCGCGCCTCGTCCACCCGAAGCACAAGATCAACATGCCCGTACACATGCCCGAGCAGCGCCATATCCTGCAACAGCGAGATCCCCCCAGACCCCTCCCACACCGCATCAAGCATCCGCTCGATCCGGTCCCGGCTTTGCGCATCCCGAGCCGTGCTGATCAGCCGCACCGGCTTGCCGAACATAAAGTCAACCATCGTGTGGATCCGCCACCCGATGTCGTTCTCGATCACGATCTCCCGCGAACGCGCCCGGTCATCGACCCCCGAACCACTCCGCCCGATCAGCCGCGCCGGCAGCCCCACCCGCTGCCCCATGTCGTACCGCTGCGACTCGGTGCTCTGCGAAATCCTCATCGGGTTCCGGTAGTACCGCCACATCATCTCAAGCGACAGCTTCGTCGTCGCTTCGTACGCCCCAAGCAGCCGCTCCACCTCATCAAGGCCGAGCATCCCCGCGACGCCATCCTCTCTCTCGATCACCTTCGCCATCCCGGCCTCCTTACTGCTGCTCCCAAGCGCCCCAGCGTGCCCCGCCGCACACCGCTGTCCCCACACCCTCTCCCCCGCCGG
>JAUZRR010000007.1 GCA_030950285.1 Planctomycetota bacterium
ATATCCTCCGCAAGGTCAGCCGCCGACTGGTACCGCCGCTCGCGGTCTTTCTCCAACGCCTTGCCCACGATTGTCTCGATGTCCCCCCGGTACACCCGGTTCACGCTCGAAAGCCGCGCCGGCTCCTGCTCGCCGATCATCCGCGCAGCCTGCGCGATCGATGTTTGTCGCACGTCGTGCGGCAGCTTCGCGGTCAGCAGCTCATACAACACCACCCCGAGCGAATACACATCCGACCGCGTGTCAAGCTCGGCCGCATCGCCGGCGATCTGCTCGGGGCTCATATAAGGGACCGTCCCGACCAGCTCGCCCTGTACCGTGCAGAGGGTCGCGGTCTGGATGTCCGCATCGGTGACTCGCGCAACCCCGAAATCAAGAACCCGAGGCCGACCATCCTCGGGCACGACAATGTTGCCCGGCTTGAGGTCGCGGTGGATGACCCCTTTCGCGTGCGCGTGCTGCACCGCGTCGCAGACACGGGCAAACAGCTGCAAGCGCTCGGCGGTGTCCAGCTCCTGCGCCTCGGCGTAGTCCGTGAGCGAGAGCCCCCGCACGCACTCCATCGCAAAGAAAGGCACGCGCTCGCCGTGCTCCTCGTGGACGCCCGCTTCGTAGATTTGCGCGATCCCCGGATGCTGGAGGCGGGCGAGCACCTCGGTCTCGTGCTCGAATCGACGCAAGAGCGAGGGGGTTGCCCAGCCCGGGCGGATGACCTTGAGCGCGACGGTCCGTTTCGGGTTTGACTGCTCAGCAAGGTAGACCTTGCCCATGCCCCCCTCGCCGAGCACGCCGAGGATGCGGTACTCGCCAAGACGCTCGGGGCTGGGGCTCGCGCCGTTGGAGGTTGGGCGATGGTGGGGGGGGCGCCGCTCCAGCCGATCTCCCCGATCCGGCCCGTCCACGCGGGCGTGACGATCGGGCAGGATCGTCGGATCCTCGCTCCCGAGGCCGGCGGTGGATGGGGGGTCGTGTCTTTGCATGGGCGTGCGTACGTGGCAGAGGGCCGGTTGGAAGATGCCCCAAGCGGCGACAAGTGCCAGCAACGGGGCGATCTCCGGGCAGAGATCGCCATACCATCTTCCCCACCTGCCGCAGGGCTTACGCGGGTTGCCCCCGATAAGGCGCGCCGGGTTGCAAAGCAAAGGAAGATGCCATGAATGCGGGAATCGTCGGGCTGCCGAATGTCGGAAAATCCACGCTGTTCAACGCGCTCACCGCCGCGGGCGCGTTGGCTGCCAACTACCCATTTGCCACCATCGAGCCCAACATCGGGGTGGTCCCCATACCGGACCCTCGGCTCGAACAAATCCGCGTGCACATCGAGAGCCAGAGAATCCTGCCCGCAGCCCTGCGTCTGGTCGATATCGCGGGGATCGTCCGCGGCGCAAGCCAGGGCGAAGGGCTCGGCAACAAGTTCCTCTCCCACATCCGCGAGGTCGATGCGATTCTCCACGTCGTCCGCTGTTTCGAGACCACACCCGGCGGCGACGACGTCACCCACGTCGACGGCTCGGTCGATCCGCTCCGCGATATCGAGACCATCGAGACCGAACTCATCCTCGCCGACCTCCAGACCGTCGACAACACAATCCCCAAGACCGAACGCGCCGCCCGAGGCAAAGACCGTGACGCGATCGCCCGCCTCGAAGTGCTCAAGCAACTCGCGCCAATGCTCAACGAAGGCACCCCCGCACGGGCCATCGAGCTGACAACCCCGGACCTCGTCCGCGCCATGAAGTCGCTCGGCCTCATCACCGCAAAGCCCGTGTTGTATGTGATGAACGTGGACGAGGACGACCTCGAAGGCACCGGCCCGCTTGCCCGGCGCGTCGCCGAGCACGCCGAGCAGGAAGGCATGCAGTCGATCCCCGTCTGCGCCAAGATCGAAAGCGAACTGGCCGAGCTTGAGAGCGAAGAGCAGGCCGAGATGCTCGAAGCCCTCGGCATCACCGAGCCGGCGCTGGCAAAGCTCGCCCGGGCCGCCTACCGCCTCCTGGGCATGCAGTCCTACTACACCGCGGGCCCCAAAGAGATCAGAGCGTGGCCGGTCCCCATCGGCAGCAAAGCCCCCCAGGCCGCCGGCGTGATTCACACAGACTTTGAACGCGGGTTCATCCGCGTCGAGGTCTATTCGGTCGCCGATCTCGAAGCCCTCGGCTCAGAAAAAGCCATCCGTGATGCTGGCAAAATGCGCACCGAAGGCAAGGAATACGTCATGCGCGACGCCGACGTCTGCAACTTCCTGTTCAACGTCTGAACCTCTCGCAACCGCTCGGGACGATGGACCCGCACAACTGCTCCGAAAGAGCGCTTGGGACCGAGGTCGAGACGGCGCAGCACGTAACAACTCGGCGGCGTCGGCATCGGTCTGAGGCTGCGTTCCCGCGGTACCGGGCGCATCCAACCTCGCCCAAAGAAAGCCCCGGGCACACGCTCGGGGCTGGTACTCCTGAATAGATGTGATTCGGATTGGCCCGCGGTGGCGGGCGCCTCAGTTGCTGCCAGCCGGGCGGCGGTTCCGGTTGGGCTGCACACGGGTCGGCGCTGGCGTGTCGAGTTCGTCCTCGTCATCCTCGTCTTCTGGCTGGAAGTCGTTGTGCGCTTCTTTCCGGTTCTCGAGCAGGTGGGCAAGACTGTTCTTGGCAGCCTCGGCATCACCCTCGACGATCGCCATCTCGAGTGCGAGCGATTCCATAAGCGTCTGCACGAGTGTCATGCGGAACTCGGCGCGGTAGGCCGCCTTGTCGTCGCCGAAACGAGCCTCGGCCTGCTCGGCCATCGGGGCGGTCATCATCTGCATCTTCGCGGCCATCAGCCCCTGCTGAATCAGGCCGATGTTTTCAAGGTCGTTCTCCATCGACGCCGCGTCAAACGAAGAACGCCGCAGCGAACGCAGCGCACGCCCGGCCTGCTTCATCCCGCCCTCAAAGTCCAGAGGCTTCCCGCCCGGACCCGCACCACGCGGCGGCCCGGGACGGTCGATCGCGTCGGCCGGGGCCCCGGGCCGGACCTGCCCCGGTGCGCCGGCGCGGTCAGGTCGGTTGCCGCGCTGCGAGATGAACCCCGTCGCCGCGGTCTTCAACTCGGCGGCATCAAGAAACCCGTCCCCGTTCGCGTCGTTGGCGTCAAATATCCGCTCGGCGAACCGACCCGGAATCTCGTCCCGCGAGAGCTTCCCGTCGCCGTTGGCGTCGTTGCTCATCATCCGTTCGACAAACTGCTCGGGCGTCGGCGGCCCGCTGCCCTGACGCCCGCCCGGACGCCCCTGCTGCTGGGCGATCGCGGTCGTCGCAAGCGAAAGAAGAACAACGGCTGCAAACGTGCGGCTGGCGGTGGTGTGCATGAATAGGGTCCTTGCTTGAGGTAAAGAAACGGCTCCGGACAACACGCCCACGCCGCCTCGAAAGCATAACGCCCCGCCCGACCCTGTATTGCAATACCGGCCGAGAAGCCCGCGAGCCCCGCTAGGAACCAGCCCCCGCTCCCTTGGACCGGAGCGCACGCCCCAGCACCCGGTCGGTGATCCCCGGGAACGCCGTTGCCGCTGCGAACACCAGACGTACGGTGTGACTCGTCCACACCTCGCCCCGAGGCTTGCGCAGACACCCGACAACCGCCCGGGCAACACGATCCGGCGGCTGGGTGAACATCCTCGGCGGTGCCAGGCTCTGCCCCACGCTGTCATCCCGGCTTGCCGCGGCGTCGAAAAACTCGGTCCGCGTCCCGATCGGGTGCACCGTCGAAACACGCACACCCAGCGGCGCAAGCTCGTGCCGCATCCCCCGACCGATGTGGTCCTGCATCGCCTTGCTCGCAGAATACGGCGACGTGAACGGCGTCCCCAGTTTGGAAAGGCAACTCGAACACGCAAGCAGATGCCCCCGCGCCGTCCCGCCCTCGCGGTGCTCGAGCATGTGCGCCAGCGCCGGCCGAAACAGGTTGAGCGTGCCCCAGAAGTTGGTTTCGAAAATGTCCCGGATCGCTTGGTCGGTCAGCTCATGCACCGGCCCGCGCAGCCCGTACCCCGCGTTGGCAAACACCGCATAGACCGTGCCGAAACGCTCGATCGTGGCGTCAACGAATCGAGCGCACGCCGCAGCGTCCGCAACATCCACCGACATCACCAACGCCCGCCCGCCCTCGCTGGTGATCCGTTCCTCGACCTCGCGCAACGGCGCCTCCCGCCGACCCGAGAGCGCCACCGGCATCCCCGCCCGCGCGCACGCGATGGCGGTGGCACGGCCGATGCCGGTGCCCGCACCCGAGATCGCGATAGGAAGCCCTGTCAAGTCGCGTGGCACAGCGTGTCCGTCGAGAAGGGGATGAACCAAAGAGAGGCGTGTTCGGCCCGAGGCAGTTTACATGCCCGCAAGCATAGAGCCCTTCACGCAAGCGAGGGCACAGATGCAAACATAGAGCCCCTCGCGCAAGCGAGGGGACACCAACCCCCACCAGAACAGAGAAACACGTTGAAGCAAGACGCCCTATCGCCGCCGCGTCAGCCAGCGTAGCTCCCGCTGACCGAACACAACCGCCGCCAGCACAAATACCCCGCCGCCCACACCAACCGCCACCCCCAGCCGCCCCAGCGACCCAAGCCAGGTGCGCGGCAGACTGACAAACTCCCCGGCAAGAAACACCGCAACCGCCATCACAAGCGTCGAGCCCAGCGTGAGGATCATCGCGTTGAGGGTGGCCCGGTCGAGTGCCGGCTGGTGGGTGAGGCGCCGCGACGCCCGCGTGAGCAACACCAGCTGCAACACCGCCGAGATGCTCGTCGACCACGCCAGCCCTGCTTCGCCCAGCTTCCAGATAAAGAGCGCGTTGCACGCGAGATTGACCGCGACCATCCACAGCGCGATCCGCATCGGTGTGCGCGTGTCGCCCGCTGCATAAAAGGCCCGTGTCGCGACGTGGTTCAGCGAGTACGCCCACACCGCCGGGGCATACCCAAGCAACACCGCCGCCGCACGGGCGGTCCCCGCGTCGGAGAACGCGCTTCCGCCGCCGCTGTACATGACCGTGGTCAGGTCGCTGCGCACCAGGACAAGCCCGACACTCGCCGGCACACCGATAAAGAACGACAGCCGCAGCCCCCGGCGGAGCGTCGCAAGAAACTGCGCAGGCTCCTGCGAGTGCCGCGCCAGCAACGGAAAAATCGCCGTCGCCACCGCGATCCCGAACACCCCCAGCGGGAACTGGTACAGCCGTTGCGTGAACGCCAGAATCGCGTTGGAACTGGTATCGAGCGGATACCCAACACCAAGAATCGTCGGCCCCACCCACACCGGCCACATCGCGATCACCGTGTCGAGAAACGCATTGACCTGGATCGTGCCCATCCCGATGACGACGGGAAGAAACCGCCCCAGCAACCGACGCATCGGGGCGGTCGCCAGCCCAAACCCGCGCCTCCAACGCACGACATGCCGCAACGCAAACAACGCCCACGCGACCTGCAACACCCCGGCAACCACCGCCGCGGCGCCGATCCAGTACGCCGCACCCACCCGATCGGGCGCCTCGGCAAAGAGGAACGGCAGGGCCACCGCGATCACCAGCACGTTCAGCACGATCGGTGCCGCGGCGGTCGGCCCGAAGCGGCCGTGCGTCTGCAACACCCCGCCGAGAATCGCCGCGATACAAACCAAAGGCATGAACGGCAGCATCACCATGATGAGCCGGAACGAGAGGTCGCGGTCGGGGTCGGCCGAGTTGGAAAGCGTCAGAAATAGCAGCAGCGCCAGTTCACCCAGCACCAACAGCCCGCCGGTGACCAGCGCCAGCACCGAGATCGTGAGCGACGCGAACTGGTCCGCCGCCGCGCTGTTCTCGCCGCCCTCGTCAGCCGTCGCCCGCAGCTGCGCGTACTCCGGGATGAACGCCGCCGCCAACGCCCCCTCGCCGAACAATCGGCGAAAGAGGTTGGGAATCGCCCACGCCGCCATGAACGCCGACCCGATGCTCGAATCCCCGAAGAGCCGCGCAAGGATCAGGTCCCGCCCGAGCCCGGCAAACCGCGACACCAGCGTCAGCCCGCTGACCGTCCGCACCGCCGCCGCCAACGGCTGCGCTGCGGCGTCCGCCTCGGCATCGCCGGGCTGGTCGGGGGTCGAGGGTTGCTCGTCCGTGAGCTCGTGCACAAGAGAGAGCGTACCCGCACCACGCCGCCCGCGCATACGCTCTCCCATGGCGATCCAACGTCTCGGCCACCGCGTTTTCGTGATCTGCTTTTTCGCCGCACCCCTGGTGGTGCTGGTCGTCCTCGCCAAAGGCATCCTGGTCGCCTTTGAACGAGGGCCCGCGATGGTCGCCGAGCCCATCGGCGCAGGTGCCGGTCAAACCGGCGGTGCCAACGCCATCGGCCAGCTCATCTTCGGCACCGGCGACCCCGACCGAGGAATCCCCGCCGAAAGAGCCCCGCGAGGCGTCGAACTCGTCGTCCGCGACGAAACCGGACTCGCCACCACCAACCGGCCAATCCTCCTGCTCACCAACCACGACCGTTTCGACGTCGCCTCTGCCGTGCCCTTCGTGCTGCAAGATACCGGCGAATGGCTGCTCCACCTTCCTCCGCCCGAGAGCGAACCCGGCCAAGAACAAACACTCGCCTTCCGCATCGGGCTCCGCACCATCGACGGCCTTGTCATGCTCGAGCAAGGCGCCGACGGCCGCCCCGCCGGTGTCCGCCGCCTCCCACGAGTCACCGAACAAGAAGCCGTCGGCGACTCGCCCCTCCGCTACCGATTCGTCGTCCGAAGCTTCGCCGAGCCCGACCCAACCCCGGACCCGGGCTGAACGCCGTCATAAGTACACGCCCCCTCAATGCTCCGGACACTCTTCAAACCCTGGCGCGCCCACCCCGAGCTCGACGGCCTCAGCGACACCGAATGCCGCGAAATGATCGAGCGAAGATGGCGCCGCGAAGTGCCGCCGCTGCGCGCGATCACTACTGTTGCACTCGCAGCAGCACTGCTCTGGACCCCCGCCCTTATGTTCGCCCTCGTCGAGTTCACACCCCTCACCCGCGACCCCACGCTCGACAAAGAGACGGTCTACGCCGCCCTCGCCGCCGTCTCGCTCATCACAGGCATCGCCGTCGGCGTCGGGCTCCGCTGGTTCCTCATCGACGCCGTCACCCGCCGGACCCTCCGTCGCATCATCGCCGGTGCCGTCTGCCCAAAGTGCAAACACTCACTCCGAGGCCTCCCCATCGTCGACGACGCAACCAGACCCGAAGACCGCTCACGCATGCGCGTCCGCTGCCCCGAATGCGGCAAACCCGTCCGCCTCCTCAAATACGGCTACAGCCCCGCAGACCTCGCGCCCTGGGAAGACCGCGTGCTGCCCAAGGGCTTTGAAGTAAAGATGAAAAAAGAACGATGATTCCGGAGAGCTACTGAATGTCCCGCCCCGCCATGCCGAACTCCGTCGTCCCAAACGGCATCACCGGCCACGTCGGATACCGGTACACATGCGGCAGCGCATCCCCGATCAGCCGCTGCTCAACGTGCCCATCAAGAAACCAGAGCGAGCCGGGGTTCGGCGATTCGAAGTAGAACAGGCCGTCGACAGGACAACCTTGGCAGGACGATCCCCACCAACCGTGCCAAACCCTGTGCTCGAGAATGCCAACCTTGCGATCGGGAAACACAGCGGCCGAGTGCCTCTGTACCTTCGCGCCAAGCCGGGTCCGCCAGAAGGACTCGGGGAGCGAGGGGTCAAAGTGCCGAACCTCAGCAAAGACCGACGCGCTGAGAACAAAGTCAGGATCGCTCATGTCTTCCGGGAGATCGAGACGGTCTGGATTGGAGGGGCAGTAGAGGATTTCGCTGTGCGCGGAAAGGCCGGACCACGACAACCAAGGCTCGCGCGGGAATGTCGAGAAAACCTGAAACGTGTACCGCTGCCACTGCCCGGGATCGTTGCGGATGTTCGATCCATCACCGAGGGCAGAGGGAAAGAGGTCGTCGTAATCGATGCTGTAGGTCGCGACCATGTTGCCCAGGTCGCGGACGTGAGTCGAGCAGACAAGCTTGGTCGCTGCAAGCCGTGCGCGCGAGAGTGTCGGCAAGGTCATCGACAGCAGGATCATCACCACACCGAGCACAACCAATAGTTCCGGCAGCGTAAAGGCGGCCGTAAGTGATTGTGGACACTGGGTTTGTGATCGTCGGCTCGTCATTGTGCCTCGGAAATCAAAGATTCTTGTTGATACAGGGGGGGGGGGGCAGGTACGCTCAGCGTGTCGTCGAGTAGTCTACACCACTGACACCGGAGCACACCATGAATTTCTCGAAGCGCAGGACATTGTCCACGACGCTTGGTTGCACCGCAGCCGTTCTGTTCTCGGTTGCCGGGGCGTCGGCGCTGGCGAGCGGGCCGGGCGGGGGAGGGCCATCCTGTCAGTACAATCTGATCGTTGATTCAAATGATTGGTTCAATTCAGAATGCACTCGGTATTTTAGGTGCTGCTACAATGAGTACGGCCAGAGTGTTCCCGGTGGGGGTGGTACGCATGTGTCGCTGGGAAGCCCAACGACTGAGACGTGCAATGGGACTATTTATACCGCCGCGATGCAAAACGGTGTCTGCGTCAACACAGGAATTTATGTTGGCACAATAACGTGCACGGTTCAGAGATACCCAAATGCTGTGCCTTGCTAGTAGTAGCCATTGATCGTACAATTTATATGGACATGAAAAATCACAAAGTATGTATGGTCACGCAGTGGTGTGCCGCAATGCTCGCTTTCTGCGCTGTCCTCAGTGGTGCCTGCCGTGTTACTGCAGGGCCACAGGAGGCAGACGAGATTCGCGAATGGTGCGCACCATTTCTTTCCGTTGAGGGCGTAGATGTACTGTGGCGCTATGACATGGTCACGCCTCCAGGTGTTCTCGCTGGCCCGCCTTATCGTGAACGGCTGGTTAGTTGTTGGGATATCGGACTGCTTGTTGAGACAGGGGGCGGCATCCATAGGCGTCCGGGTGATGGTCGCGGTAAAGCTGAGTATGAGTTTTCCGCTCAAGTGTCAGTAACGAGACCCACACAGGCCCGGACGTCGCTCGGCTGGATCCCCGGCACACTAACAAAACCATCGCTCCGGCGAGAGCCTGTCGAGTTTGCTGATGATCGCCGAATGCGCATCGTTCTGAGTGAGTATCTTA
The DNA here is from genome assembly GCA_030950285.1 of Planctomycetota bacterium. GTDB lineage: Bacteria > Planctomycetota > Phycisphaerae > Phycisphaerales > UBA1924 > PNC22. The sequence continues at coordinate 9,169 of JAUZRR010000007.1, forward strand.
TTGCAAACTATCTTATTGCAGAGGTGCCCGTTGCGATGCTGGAAACAGCCAGTTGGACCGGGCGCGGAGAAAACGCAAAGCTCTCGCTGGTTACAGAGTGGTATGATTTTTTGTGGGCACGTGATGAATCTTCTTTGCACATTATTTCTATTATTGCAAAGCAGAAAAACGGCAACATCCTGTACCGGCAAGAGTTTGATGAGCACAGGATGGAACCGACTCTCGGGGGCGAAGTCGCGTCAAAGCGGAGAATGTTCGTTCTTTCGGAGGATGACGAGTCGTATTTGCAGCACGTCAATACCGCTGTCTTGGAGGAAATAGCGTTTCTTGCCGAGGTTCCCAGAGGGTTCGCTGAACTGGATACATCAAACGCCATGACCATCGATCTTGCAGCGGGCATTGTGTATGACGACGCTGGCAATAAAGTTGGCAAGATCATGAAGCCAACCGAAGATACGCAACCGCTCAACTGGTTCGCGATCGTCGGCATCGTTGGATGCGGTGTAATTGTTGGCGGCGGTACGTTGTGGTGGCTGCGGCACCGCGCCGGATGAACCGTGCTCAGGCATATCGCGTCCTCGCAAGGCTGATCTGTTTCGGTTTCGCGGCGATGTTCGGGTATGCCGCATGGCAGAAGGGCTTGCAACTCGACCGCTTTGCCGCCGAGCTTCGGCTTCACGGCGTGCTCCCGCTGAATCTGTTGGACGATGCCCCCACGGCTATCGTGTGGGCCGAGTGGGTGCTTGCCTCGATCATGGGCCTTGGTGTGTTCTCCCGCCATGTGCGTGCAGTCGCGACACCCGCACTCGTCGGCCTGCTCGTGAGCATGACGCTCTACCTGACCCTCGTTGGGGTGACCAAAGGGATGCACCTCAGCTGCGGCTGCGCCGGGCAGATCGAGGTGTCTGTCGGGACCGCCATACTCCGCAACGTGGTGTTGCTCGGTTTGGCTGGCGTGCTAGTCTGGTCAGAAGGCCGTTCTGCCCGTATTGTGTCCGGTGATTCAGATGCAACAAACGCGATCACTCATCACCCCAAAACCGGCAGCTTCTTATAACTCTTCTCCAGGATCGCCTTGCTGTCCGCGCTCAGCCAATCCTCAAGAATCCCCGCGTACACACTGCGGAAGTCGATCTTGTATTTCAGGTCCCCGTCGTCGAGGTCCGACAGCGACGGGTGGTTGCCGATGACGCCCGGCCTGACCATCGGCCCGACCAGGAACATCGGCGCCGCCGTCCCGTGGTCGGTGCCCCCCGAGGCGTTCTGCGCGACCCGCCGTCCGAACTCGCTGAACACCATCGTCATCACCCGGCTGTCGTTCTCGCTGGCTTTGAGGTCCTGATAGAACGCCCGCATCGCCGTCGCGTAGGTCTGCAGCAGCTGGGCGTGCCGTCCGTTCGACCCGCCCTGCCCGGCGTGGGTGTCAAAACCGCCCAGCGAAACGTAATACACCCGCGTCTTGAGACCCGCCCGGATCATGCTCGCGACCATCGCCAGGTCGCGCCCCAGCGTGTTGCCCGGATACTGCGCGAGAGGCGCCTGCCGCACCGCCTTGCGGATGAGGTCGCTCGAGACCTGCGCATCCAGCGCCGTCCGCATGAGAAACCCAGCCGCCGAGTCGGCATCAACACCCTCGTGCACACCCTGCGTCGTCAGCGAGGCGTACGGCTCGGCGAGCGACTCGTGCACGTCCTTGCCCGTCCATCGAAAGAGGTCGGGCGTTTCAAACGACACCGGCTTGGCTTTGCGCCCCTGCATCGCCAGCGGCGCCTCGCGCCCGATCGCGATGGTGGGCTGCCCGCTGACTTCGGGCGTGGGCACCGAGCCGTCGGGCGTCCCCGACTCCCCCTTGCCGTAGCCGCAACACTCGGCATCCACATACCGCCCCAGCCACCCGTCGCCGGTGCCCGAAGTGTCCGCGGTGTGCCAGATATCCATGCTCTTAAAGTGCGATCGGTTGGGGTTCGGATAGCCCACCCCCTGAATCACCGAGAGCATCCCGTCGTCGTAGAGTTCCTTGAACGCCTGCAAGCCCGGGTGCAGCCCGACGTCGCTGTTTGTGCCGAGCCGCAGCACCCGGTCCGCCGGGATGCCGATCCCCTGGCGACGCCGGTAATAGTTATCATCGCGGAACGGCACGACGTTGTTCAGCCCGTCGTTGCCGCCACCGAGTTGGAGCACGACCAGGATGCGGTCCTCGTCGACCCCTGGGATCGACCCCATCCCCTCAGCCGCCATCGGCAGCCCGAACGCCGAGCGCTGGATGAATGCCGGCAGCGTGAGCGAGGCCGACGCGAGCGTCAGCCCGGTTCCCAGAAAGTGCCGTCTTGTGTACGCGTTGGCGTTGTGCAGGTCCATGGTGTTGCCTCGGGTCGTTGGATTTCGGACAGGCCTCGTGGGCTTCTACCGTCTTCGGCTTGTCGGGGTTCAGGTCGTGGGGGTTCAGGTCAGTTGATACTCGGGCATCGCAGTAATCAGGAGCAGCAACCCCGTGATCATATCGTCTGTCAGTTCTCCGCCGGTGCGCTGCGTAAGCCCGGCCAGTTCTGCGCGGGCCTTCTCCGGGGCGTGCCCGATCGTAAAGCGAAGAAGATACTCGATCACCCGGGTCGGGTCCTTCGCCGCCGCCGGGTCCGCAGCTCGGAGCTGACCCAGCACAGCGCTGGGGTCAAACCGCTGTTCGTCGGCCAGCGCGTCGTATCCCCGAGGTGTCTTCCCCGTCAGCAGATACGCCAGAATGTTTTGCCGCACATACAACGTCGAGGTGTTGATCCAGCTCCGCTCGCCGTCCCACCCCGCGACGCTCGGCGGGAAGAAAATGTTCTGCCCCATCAGCGATAACGCATCGAGCAGGATGTTCAGGTCACGCACCGGCGTCCGCAGCGAACGGATCGAGCCGACGATCAGCTCGACCGGGCTCTTGATCCGCTGGTTCACCACCGCGTCAGAATAGAAGTGCTCGCTCAGAAACAGTTTCTTGAGCACCGGGCCGAGGTTGTACTTGGTCCGCCGCAGCAGGCTCGCCAACTCCCGGAGTGCTCGAGCCTGTTGGCGTTCGATCGTTCCGGACTCGGGCACGTCGGCCGCGAAAAACTTGTAGAGCTTCCGCGAGATAAAGCTCGCGCACGCCGGCTGGGCGAGAATGGTGTCGACAAAGTCGTCCCCGTCCATGTTGCTCGCCCGGCCCAGGATCCGCTTGGCCCCGTTGTCGTGGCTCTTCTGCACAAACACGAACCGGTCGTCCTCGAACGTGTACCCCGTCAACGCCCGCGCACCCTCTTTGATGTCCTGCTCGGAATAGTTCCCGACACCCAGCCCGAACAGTTCCATCAGCTCCCGCGCCAGGTTCTCGTTCGGCTTGTTCTTGCGGCTGTCGTTGTTGTCAAGATACTCAAGCATCGCCGGGTCGCGGATCACCTGGTGCATCAGCGCCCCGAAGTTCCCCACCGCGTGCGTGCGGTAAAGAACATTCTGCATGAACATGTGGTAGCTGTCCTCGATCGTCCGGTAGCTTGTCGCAAAGTGCCCGTGCCAGAACAGCGTCATCTTCTCTTCCAAAGGGCGCGGCGTCTCGATCAGCCGCGTCAGCCACCACTGCTGAATCTCACGCATCTGCGTGCGGTCCGCAGCCTGCCGACGCTGACGTTCAAGCCGCAGCCGCGCAAGCCCCTCCTCGTCGTTGGTCTGCCGCGCACGCCGATAGCGGGCCCGGGTCTCTTCGGTGGGCGGCCCCATGATCGAGCTCGAGAACGCCGCACCATCCACCGGATACTTGGGCGCGTTCCGCAGATCAACCAGGTAATCAACCGCCCGCTCCGGCCCCCACTCGACCAGGGTCTGAATCTGGGCGGGAGTCCCCCCAAACCCCGCCCGAAGCAGCAGGTGCCGCGCCTGGTCATACCCGAACGATTCCCTGCGGATCGGGGTCAGTGCCGTCGATGTCGTTGTCTCGGCTTCGGGCATAGTCGCCTCCTCGGGCTGTGTTCCCACCGGCGGCACAACTCAATCCGCCCGGTCAGAGAGCACAACGCGGCACCCGGCTCGGGATTGCCCGCGCCATCCGGCATCCACGCTGCAATGCAGTATGCATCGGATCGCCAGCCGATACCAGCGCAACGTCTCTCCAAAACGATTGGTGATTTTGCGCCAAAGGTTGCAGCACCGAACACGGGGTCCTGCCCTGCCCCTTCAGCCCGGCCCGTCAGATCAGGCTTCGCCCGCCCGCGCAGCCCGGTGCAGACGCCGAGCCCACGCCCAACCAAGCATCACCAGCACCAGATAAATCGCGCCGTTGAACTGGTGGATCGTGGCGGTCACAGCCTCGGCAAGAGGCACCGCGGTCGCCCCCGCGAGCTCGTCGGCGGTCGGGATCCCCTCGCGGGTGTCCGCCGTCATCACACCCAGCAACGCCACCCACCCAAGCACGAACTGCAACCCCACCACAACGAGTATCCCGGTCCCGATCCCGCGAACCCGAGCGGCCACCGACATCATCTGCTCACGGTGCTCACGAGCGAACCGACTCAGCGCAGCCCCCGCGAGAATCGCGAACGTCACCACCACGAACGCCAGCCCGATATGCGTAAAAAGCACGTGCGACGCGCCCGGATTCCCATCCCGACGCAGGTGCCGGTAGATCGAACCAAGCACCAGCTGCAGCAGCGAAGTGTGCAACGCCGCCGTCGCCAGCAACCGCAACGGGCGGGTCCGCAGCCCGGCCAGTGACGGCAGATCGCGGTACCGAGGAGCCATCCACAGCGCCAGCGTCGCGGCAAACGCCATGACCACCTGACCGAACGCCCCGTGCAACGCACCCAAAACCGGGCTGTTCTCCACCACCCGGTAGCCGCCGACCAGGCCCTGAATCACCACCGCGACCAGAAGCCCCGTCGTCCACGCCCCGAACCGCTTTCGCGCACTCGGATTCAGCACAACCACAAACCACAGCGTCAGCGTGCAGAAACCAGCGAGCGTCCCGAAAAGACGATGCGAATGCTCCAGGAAAATCCTTGGGTGCGATTGCAGCGACTTGGGATACAAAAACATGTTCGCGCCAAACGTGTCCGGCCAGCCCCGAACCGCCATCCCGCTCTCGGTACTTGTCACCATCCCACCCAGCAAAACCAACGGCACGAACGAGGCCGCCACAACGGCCGCCAGTCTCGAAAGCCAGGGGTTATCAAGGGCGTCAGGCAGGCTCGGACGCCTGGAAGCAGCGCCAGCAAGGGCCGCCCCGGCCGCGCCCATCACGCCCCCGAGCACGACAAACCCAAGCCCGAACAGCCACGCCGTCGGCTTGAGAGGGACAACCCCGTCGGCAAACAGTGCCGGGTCAGGCTGTTCAACAAGCGTCGAAGCGAACGCCATCAGGCTGACCAACGCCGTCAGCACCCCCGCGAGTGTCGCGACCGGAAGCCCCGGCCGCGCGAGCCTCGCCCCGAGCATCGTAAACGCAAGCCACGCCACAAGCACCGTCGGAACGACGACCGCCTGCGGCAGGTGCAACGCCGGCAGGCTCAGGCCAAACCAGACCATCCACAACCCCACCGTCACCCCGAGGCCAAGGGTTAGCACCCGGGCGGGTTGAAGATCGAGTCCGGGCTTTCCGTGCGCTTCGACTGTGTTGTGCTTGGTCATCTGGCCGATGGTATGCTCCGCGCGATGTGTCCTGTTGCCGGCGACGTGCAGAATCGGTGCGACACGGTCTCAATTTTGGTGCAGATTGTCCTCAAGGGTTGACAAAACCCATCGAGCGCGCGGACGGTTGTCTCCCTCGCGCCGCCGGGCGTATTCCGGCCGCGTGCAATATTCGTCGAATATCGCCCGTTTGCTGGCGCGAAATGCGTTTGATCGGCCTATCACCCCCCTTGCAGATGCACTGGGGAAGGAGCGCAGCGTGTCGTTGATGTTCCCAAAATGGATGAACGCACTCCCGACATTGGGGGCGGTCGCGTCGATGGGCGGTGTACTCACCGTCATCGCCGGCTTCTGGTACTGGGCAACGCCCAGCTTCTTTGAAGTCGGCTACGAACCGATCCAGCCCGGATCCGGCTTCAGCCACAAGGTCCATGCCGGAAAGCTCGGCATCGACTGCCGCTACTGCCACTCCAACGTCGAAAAATCACCCGAAGCAAACATCCCTGCCGTCGATACCTGCTACGCCTGCCACGGACAGGGGAGGGTCAGCCCCGCACGCTCGACCGCCTCAGACGAAAAAGTCCAGTTCATCCGTGACGCCTACGAGAGCGACGAGTCCATCGAGTGGCGACGCGTCCACAAGCTGCCCGACTACGTCCGAAACTTCCCGCACCATGTCCATGTCAAAGCCGGCGTCAGCTGCTTCAGCTGCCACGGCCAGATCATGTCCATGCCCGTCGTCCGCCAGGAACAAAGCCTCAGCATGAGCTGGTGCCTCGACTGCCACCGTCACCCCGAAGCCGCGATGGTCCCGCAGGACAAAGTCACCGACCTCATCTGGGTGCAAGGCGAGCTCCAGGCACGCGGCGACGGCCACGGCACCGTCAACACCTCGGACCTCCGCGACAGGCTCTGGGCCGCACCTCCGGTGGCGTGCGGCGCGTGCCACCAGTGATGTGCAACAGCCACTCCGCCCCGTTGGTGTCAGGATTCTTCGCCAAGACAGAGCAGAAGCGAGAGCAAGCATGACGCAGGATCAGTGCCCTTCAACACGCAAGGAGCGGCCGGTAGACCTCACCGCAAACGTCGGCACACCCTCCGGCAGGGCGTACTGGCGCAGCGTCGACGACTACGCCCAGACCGGGGAGTTCCGCGAGTTCGTCGAACGGGAGTTCCCCGGCGGCGCCTCAGAGCTCCTCGACACCTCACGCCGCGACTTCGTCAAGCTCATGGGCGCAAGCGTCGCCCTCGCCGGCGCCGCAACCATCCCCGGCTGCCGACGCCCCGACCACAAAATCATGCCCTACTCGGCCGACGTTCCCGAGAACGTCATCCCCGGCAAGCCCCTCTTCTACGCCACCAGCATGCCCATCCCCGGAGGCGGCGCAGAAGGGCTCCTCGTCGAGACCCACGAAGGACGCCCCACAAAGGTCGAAGGCAACCCCCTCCACCCCAACAACCGCGGCCGATGCAGCCCCCACGCCATGGCCGGCCCGCTCACCATCTACGACCCCGACCGCCTTATGTACCCGGTCTACAACAACCCCGTCCGAGGCCGGGTCGACGCCACCTGGGACGATTTCAAAGCCTGGAGCCACGACCACCTCGAGCCCTACCGGGGCAACGGCAACGGGCTCGCGTTCCTGGTCGAGCCCAAGAGTTCCCCCGCGTGGGACGCCGCCAAAGCCAGGATCAGCAAAGAGTTCCCCAGCGCCCGCTGGATCAGCTACCTCCCCGCCGGCAACGACGCTGCCAACGAGGGCTCCCGCCTCGCGTTCGGCTCCCCCATGCGCGAGGTCTTCGACTTCACCGACGCCCGCGTCATCGTCGCGTTGGACCGCGATTTCACCGCAGGCGAAGCCGGCGCGATCTCCAACGCCCGAGGCTTCGGCGCTCGCCGCCGCGTCTGGAAGTCCACCGACCAGATGTGCCGCCTTTACGCGGTCGAACCGATGCACACCGGCGTCGGGATGCTCGCCGACCACCACGTCCGGCTCGCCCCCTCGCAGATCCCCGCGTTCGCCGTCGCCCTCGCCAAGGCGGTCCTTGCCAAGCGCGACAACGCGACACTCCGCGCCGCCCTCGCAGGCGTCGCCGACCCCGACACCGCCGCCTTCGACGCCCTGCCCACCGCGACCCAAGGCCACACCTTCATCGACCTGCTCGCAGACGACCTGGTCAGCCGTGAACACCTGGGGCACTCGCTCATCGTCGCGGGCGACTCCCAGCCCGCCGCGGTCCACGCTCTGGTCCACGCCCTCAACGCCGCCCTGGGCAACGTCGGCAACACCGTCCGCTACGCCGAGGTGAAGGGTGATCTCGCTGCCCCCCGGCTCGCCGGCATCCGCTCGCTCGCCCGCGACATGGCCGCCGGGAGCGTCAAGACGCTGGTCTGCCTCAACGTCAATCCTGTCTTCGACGCCCCCGCCGACACCGACTTTGCCGCCGCGTTCGCCAAGGTCAAGCACACCATCTGCCTCTCGGTCGGCGCCAACGAAACTGCCGCCGCTGCGACATGGTCGCTCAACGGCGCCCACTGGCTCGAGTCCTGGGGCGACACCACAAGCCACGACGGCACCGTCGCACCCACCCAACCGATGATCGCCCCGCTCTACGAGCCCGCGATGAGCGATATCGAGTTCCTCGCGTTCCTCGCCGGCGACGACAACGCCGACGGGCACGACCTCGTCCAGCACGCCTGGGCCCGGGTCATGGGCAAACGCACGACCGATCCGGAGTTCACCAGCGCCTGGCGGCTCGCGCTCCGCGACGGCTTCGTCCGCCTCTCCGGCGGCGATCTCGCGGTCCCCAAAGTCCAAGCCGGCAAAGTCGCAACCGCCCTCGCCAAGACCCCCATGCACGACGCACCAAGCGAGACCGCTCTCGACGTCGTCTTCGTCACCGGGAGCATCGGCGACGGCCGCTACGCAAACAACGGCTGGTTGCAAGAAATGCCCCACCCCGTCACCAAAGTCGTCTGGGACAACCCCGTCGTCGTCAGCCCCGCCACCGCCCGCGCGCTCAACGTCACGCCCGACAGCTACACAAAACGCCAGCAGCCGCACGCCCGCATGGCAACCCTCTCCGTCGGCGGCCGCTCCATGCAGCTGCCCGTCTGGATCTGCCCGGGCATGGCAGACAACGTCGCGGTCGTCACCCTCGGCTACGGCCGTGAGACCGCCGGGCTCGTCGGCAACGGCGTCGGGTTCAACACCTACGCACTCCGCAACGCCGCCGACGGGATGACCCTCCGCAGCGCAACACTCGAACGCACCGGCAAGTCCTACCCCATCTCCAGCACCCAGAACCACTGGTCCCTCGAAAGCCGCACCACGCTCGTCCGCTGGCTCGACAAGCCCGCGTGGGAAACCCACGCCGGCAAAGCCGAAGCGACCGATTCCCACGGCATCGTCCAGGATGTCTACGACACCGCCGGAGACGACAACGCCCTCTCCGTCGCAGAACAACTCGGCGAACTCACGCACACCCCCGCAAACCTCTCCCTCTACGACAACCCCTTCAACGAAGGACGCGGCAACGCCGAGACCGGCGCAGACTACGCAAAGGGGCCGCAGTGGGGGATGACCATCGACCTGGCCTCCTGCACCGGATGCAGCGCCTGCACCATCGCCTGCCAGAGCGAAAACAACATCCCCGTCGTCGGCAAAAAAGAAGTCGCCAAAGGCCGCGAGATGCACTGGATCCGCATCGACCGCTACTTCGTCGGCGACCTCGACGAGCCCGAGCGCGTCGTCAACCAGCCCGTCGGCTGCGTCCAGTGCGAGAACGCACCGTGCGAAACAGTCTGTCCCGTCACCGCGACCGTCCACGACCGCGAGGGGCTCAACGTCATGGTCTACAACCGCTGCATCGGCACGCGGTACTGCATGAACAACTGCCCATACAAAGCGCGACGGTTCAACTTCTTCGACTACGCCCAGGCCAAGTTCAACGGCGGGCTCGACCCCAAGTACGTCCCCGAGGGCATCCGAAACGCCACCAACAACGCCGGCGAAGGAACCACCTTCAACCAGAACCTCATCCCCCCACGCCTCCGCAAAAAACTCGACGAGATTCAGCACCTCGGGCAAAACCCCAACGTCACCGTCCGAGGACGAGGCGTCATGGAAAAATGCACCTACTGCCTCCAACGCATCAACAGCGCACGAGCCTCGGCAAAGGTCCAGGGGCTCGACACCATCCCCGAAGGCTACTTTCAGGTCGCCTGCCAGCAAGCCTGCCCGACCGAGTCGATCGTCTTCGGCGATATCCTCGACCCGGAGAGCGCCGTCACCAAGACACGCACCAACCAACGCTCCTACCTCCTGCTCGGCTACATCAACACCAGGCCTCGCACCAGCCACCTCATGCGGATCAACAACCCCAACCCCGCGATCACCGAGCCTGTCGATACCATCGCCGCGCACGGCGGCGGTGAACACGACGCAGGACACGCCGACCCCGCCGGCGAGCACGGCGACCCCAAGGACGCGCACAGCTTCAGGGTCGATCCGACAAGAAAGTTCGAGGACGACGGCTACGCGCTGAGCCTCAACGTCCTTAGTGGCAATGGAGCCCACGCATGACCTCCTTTCACCCCGACAAGGTGACCGCAGAGCGGCTGACCGGAAACAAAGCCTCCACCGGGCCGCAAGGACCGCCCAGAGACGACGGCACCCTCCTCGAAGACCCGTCGGTCCGCTCGCCGCTGGTCCTCAACAACCGATCCCTCCACGACGTCACCGAGATCGTCTGCGGCTACGCAGAAAACCCGCCGGGCAAGTGGTGGCTCCCGCTCTTCATGTTCACCGCCACCGTCGCCGGCATCGGCACCCTCATGATCCTCTACCTGCTCATCACAGGTGTCGGTGTCTGGGGGCTCAACAACCAGGTCGGCTGGGCGTGGGACATCACCAACTTCGTCTTCTGGATCGGGATCGGCCACGCCGGGACGCTCATCTCCGCCATCCTCTGCCTCTTCAAGCAGAAGTGGCGCACCGCGGTCAACCGCTCCGCCGAGGCAATGACCATCTTCGCCGTCATCTGCGCGGGCATCTTCCCGGGCATCCACGTCGGGCGTGTCTGGTTTATCTGGTACGTCTTCCCGATCCCAAACTCCAACGCCATCTGGCCCAACTTCCGGTCGCCGCTCCTCTGGGACGTCTTTGCCGTCAGCACCTACGCCACCGTCTCGCTCCTCTTCTGGTTCATGGGGATGATCCCCGACTTCGCCACACTCCGCGACCGCGCAGACAAACGCCTCCGCGCAGGCAGCGGCTTGAGCAAGCTCTCCGTCCAGTGCCCCATCACCGGCATCAAGTTCTTCTCGCTGCCATTCAGCGCCGACGGCGTCAGAGCACTCGTCTACGGCTTCCTCGCCCTGGGATGGCGAGGGTCCAGCCGCCACTGGCACCGATACGAAGCCGCATACCTGATCCTCGCGGGCGTCGCCACGCCGCTGGTCCTCAGTGTCCACTCGATCGTGTCGTTTGACTTCGCAACGAGTGTCATCCCCGGCTGGCACACCACCATCTTCCCGCCCTACTTCGTCGCCGGGGCCATCTTCGGCGGGTTCGCCATGGTCCTCTTCCTGCTCATCCCCGCCCGAGAGATCTTCCCAAACTTCAAAGACATCCTCACACTCCGCCACCTCGAAAACATGGCCAAGATCATCCTCGTCACAGGAATGATGGTCGGCTTTGCCTACGCCATGGAGTTCTTCATCGCCTGGTACGGCGGCAACAAGTTCGAGGTCGAGGTCTTCATCAACCGAGCCACCGGACCATACTGGTGGGCCTACTGGACCATGATCTTCTGCAACGTCGTTACGCCACAGGTCTTCTGGAAACGCAGCATGCGCACCAGCCCGCTGGCGATCTGGACCGTCGCCCTCTTCGTCACCGTCGGCATGTGGTTCGAACGATTCGTCATCATCGTCTCAAGCCTTCACCGGGCCTTCCTCCCGGGAGAGTGGCACATGTTCTTCCCCACAGCCGTCGACATCCTCACCTTCGTCGGCTCCTGCGGCATCTTCCTCACACTCTTCCTCCTCTTCCTTCGTTTCCTCCCCATCTTCCCCCTCGCCGAGATCAAAGCCGTCATGCCCCAGGGCGACCCCCACGGCCACAGCGACGACCACGATCAAAGCGACAAAAACAACGCAGAAGGAGGGCACTAAGCCATGGTGATTACCGACCTTCTCGCTGACTACGCGCCGTTCCTGTTCTCGCGCAAAGCCAAGTACGCCACCGAGGCCGGCGAGCCCATCTGGGGCGTCATGGCGCAGTTTGACGACGTCGTCAACGCCTACCACGCCGCAGAAAAGATGCGCGATGCGGGATTCAAACACTGGGACCTCCACGCCCCGTTCCCGATCCATGGCATCGAAGAGGCCATGGGTATCAAACGCACCATCCTCCCCTTCATCGTGCTCGGCGCGATGTTCACCGGCGTCGCCGTCGCCGCCGGCATGCAGTGGTGGATCACCGCCGTCGATTACACAGGGTTCACCGTCCAGGGCAAGCCCTACGGCGCCTGGCAGCCGTTCGCGATGATCATCTTCGAGATCGGCGTGCTCTTCAGCGCGTTCGCGTCCCTCTTCGGGATGCTCATGCTCAACGGCCTGCCCCGCTGGAACCACCCGCTGTTCTGCAAAGACCGATTCCTCGACTCATCCGACGACAAGTTCTTCGTCGTCGTCGAGGCACGTGACCCGAGTTTCAACCCCGAGCAGACGAGCCGATTCCTCCGAGAAATCGGCGCGACCGCCGTCGAACTGGTGGAGGACGCATGAGCCGTCGCATGACACATGGAATCCGGGTGTTGACCGTCGGTGCCCTCGCAGCACTCGCGGCGTTTCCCCTGACCGGGTGCCGGGGCGATCGCTCCGACAAGCCCCCGCGTCAGTTCTTCCCCGGCATGGACGATCAGCCCAGGTGGAAGCCGCAAGCAGAGTCCGAGTTCTTCGCCGACGGCCGCACCATGCGCAAGCCTGTCCAAGGCACCATCCCCTTCGGCACCACCGCGATGGTCTCCACCGCGCCCTGGGCAGAGCCCTTCAACGCCAAACGCGAAGAGTTCCTCGCCGCAGACTCCGCACGCTACGAGGGCGTCGACGAAGAGACCGGGGACTTCATCACAACCATCCCCATCCCCGTCACCTCCACCATGCTCAGCCTCGGGCAGACCAAGTTCAACATCTACTGCGCCGTCTGCCATGGCTACAACGGCGAAGGCTCCAACCCCGCGCTCGACCCCGAGCTCGGCAGCATGGTCGGCCGACGCTGGTCCATCCCCGTTGCCAACCTCCACGATCCAAAGTTCCGCGAGGGCGGCGAGTTCGGGCGGGTCGGATACCTCTACTCCATCGTTCGGGACGGCAAGGGCGTCAAGCCAAGCCAGACCATGTCCGGCTACGCCTACGCGCTCGACTCCAACGAGGCATGGGCCGTCGTGGCCTACGTCCGGGCCCTCCAGCGGGCCCAGCAAGGGACACTCGGTGACGTCCCCGAATCCGAGCGGTCCGTGCTCGGGGCACCGCCGCTGCCACCAGTTGTAGAACCCCAACCCGAGGGCCAGTCAGGGACCGATGCCGCAGCACCAGCCGGGGGTGAGTCATGAGTCAGATCGGTGCAGAGTCCTACGAACAGATCATGGCCGGCGTCGCCGCCGACCCGCGCATGGACCGGGACAACGTCTCGGCCCCAGCCGGTGCCGCCGCCTCGCTGTCACGCCTGCTCCTTGGTGCCGGTGCCGCCGGGCTCGCGATCACCCTCGTCGGCGGCTTCGTCCTGGGGGCACAGCACGCCCTGGCGTCCTACGTCGTCGCGGTCGGCGCCGTCCTGGCCGCTTCCCTCGGCGCCCTGTGCATGCTCATGATCTTCCACCTGGTCAACGCCGGCTGGGTCGCCACCACCCGCAGACAGTTTGAAAACCTCGCCAGCCTCGCCCCCGTCGCCCTCCTGCTCATGCTCCCGGCACTCCTGATCGACCTGGTCGTCACCAAGGGGGCGCTCTGGGAATGGATGAATCCCGAAGCGGCCGCAAACGACTTCCTCATCGGGCAGAAAGCCGCCTACCTCAATCCCGTCCGCCTGCTGGTCTTCTTCGTCCTCTACTTCGCGCTCTGGGGCGGGGTCTCCCACCGGCTCCGCGCCCTCAGCGTCGAGCAAGACCGCACCGGCGACCGTTTCCTCACCATGAAAGCACGGTTCATGAGCGCCTGGGCCCTGCCGCTCACCGCACTCACAGTCGCCTTCGCCGGCTTCGATTACTTCATGAGCATCCAGCCCCACTTCTTCAGCACCATGTGGGGTGTCTACATCTTCGCCGGCGGGGTCTGCGCCGCCGTCGCGATCGTCATCCTTACCTTCTGCTTCCTCCAGTTCGTCGGCCGCATGCAGGGGCTCGTCACCCCAGAGCACTACCACGACCTGGGCAAACTCCTCTTCGCGTTCTGCTGCTTCTGGGCCTACATCGGGTTCAGCCAGTACTTCCTCATCTGGTACGCAAACATCCCCGAAGAAACCTTCTGGATGCTCGAACGCACCACCGGCGCGTGGAGAGGTACCGCCATCTTCCTCGCCGTCGGGCACTTCGGGATCCCCTTCTTCTTCCTCATGCCCCGCACCGTCAAGCGGCGGCCCCTCTTCATCGGGATCGGGGCCGCCTGGGTCCTCTTCATGCACGTCATCGACTACGTCTGGATCGTCCGCCCGGTCCTCCACCACGGCGGGCACGCACCCACCCCCGCCTCATGGTGGCTCGATATCGCCGCCATTGTCGGCGTCTTCGGCATCTTCTTCGGGCTGTACGTCATCCGGCTCGGGTCGGTCTCACTCACCCCCATGCGGGACCCCAAACTCCCCGAAGCACTCAAGCACAAGAACTATGTCTGACACCCCCCGACGCAACGCGACCGTCTCACAGACAACCCCGAGGCCGGCATGACCACACACGCCCAACACGATCACACCGAGAGCAACCCCGTCGAACTCGACGCGTGGCATCAGCACCCCGCCGCCGACGGCCTGCCCCAGACCGAGCACGGCTCGCACGCCAATATCACCGTGCTGCTCGTGACCTTCGTCACCATCACCGTCGCGACCGTCGCCTTCAGCGTCATCATCGCCGTCTACGCCATCAACCAAATGAACAATCTCCTCACCGAACGCGAGGTGCAGGGGCTCGCCGTGGTCGCCCCAGAAGCCGCCGCATACAAGCAGGACGCCCTCGCCGCACAGACTGGCTACAGCTGGACCGCCGACGGCGCCGTCATGCTCCCCATCGAACAAGCCATGCAACTCGTGCTCCAAGAAAGCGGCAGCACCACCCACCAAGAGGAAACGCCCAAGCCGTGACACCCCGCCGCCACATCCCGTGGACCAGCCTCATCGCCGCGATCGCACTCGCCGCCTGTGCGCAGCTGTCGCTCGCCCAGCCCGGCGGCCCCCTCCCCGAGATCGGCTCCGCCGGCAGCTCAAACGACACCCCCGCCCAGCAGGACGGTGTCGAGGTCGTCGAACACCTCGGCCAGCAGATCCCACTTGACCTCCCCTTCCTCAACGCAAACGGCGACCTGGTCACACTCCGCGACTCCTTCACCGACGATCGGCCAGTGATCCTTGCGATGGTCTACTACGACTGCCCCGTCGTCTGTGGCATCGTCATGGGCAAGCTCACCGAAGCGTTCAAAGGCATCGACTTCGACATCGGCAAAGACTACAACGTCGTCTTTGCAAGCATCGATCCCTCCGAAACCCCGACCCTCGCCGCTTCGGTCAAGGGCAAATACCTCGCCTCCTACGCCAGAACCGACGACGCAAACGCCGTCGAGGGATGGGCCTTCCTCACCTCACCCGCCGACAGCTCACGCACACTCGCCAAAGCCCTCGGCTGGGAATACAAGCCCGTCACCGGCGGCGAGTTCAGCCACCCCGTCTGCATCTTCGTCCTCACCCCCGAGGGCAAAATCGCCCGCTACGTCTACGGCGTCGGCTACGAACCAGAAACCATGCGGATGGCACTCCTCGAAGCCTCCGAAGGAAAGGTCTCCGATTCAATCGGCGACAAAATCAGGTTGTTCTGTTTCAGGTACGACCCGACAACCGGCAAGTACGCACTCGCGGCGTTCCGCGTGGTGCAGTTGGGCGGGGTCCTCTCGGTGCTCACCATCGGGAGTCTCGTCGGAGTCATGCTCATGAGGGAACGCAGACGCACCCGACACCTCCGTGACGCCGGGCCCTCGCCCCTCGACGCCGCGCAAGACTCGCAAGCTCAGACACTCTCGGGATCGAAGACATGAACACGTGCGCATTGACACTCGCCCAGCAAACCAGCTGGCTGACAAAGAAGATCTTCGGTGCCCCGGGTGCGAGCGAGCTCGCCCGCGACTCCGACAGCATCTTCATGTGGATCTTCTACTTCAGCCTCTTCTGGTTCATCCTCCTCATGGGGCTCATGATCTACTGGGTCATCAAGTACCGACGCCGCCCGGGCGTCCCCATCCAACGCACCCCACACCACAACACCAATCTCGAACTCGCCTGGACCATCCTTCCCTCCCTCTTCCTCGGCTACATGTTCTACATCGGGTTCCAGGGCTACATCAAGCAGGTCATCGCGCCCACCAACGCCGAGATGATCGACGTCCGAGGCAGCAAGTGGATGTGGACCATCACCTACGCCAACGGCGTCAACCCGCCGGAGATGACCGAGATCGGTGGCAACCCGCAAGCCCCCATCATCTACATCCCCGTCGGCCGACCCGTCCAGTTCCGCATGACCAGCAGCGACGTGCTCCACAGCTTCTGGATCCCCGACTTCCGGTTCAAGCAGGACCTCATGCCAAACCGCTACTCCAGCTTCTGGATCGAAGCGGAAGCGCCGGGCGACCACTACCTCTTCTGTGCCGAGTACTGCGGCGACAAACACTCCGAAATGAGCGCCATCATCCGCGCCATACCCGCCGACGAGTACGACGCCCTCCTCCAAAAATGGTTCGACGACAGCGGCAACCTCACCCCGGTAGAAGCCGGCAAACGACTCGTCGAGTCCAAGGGCGGCTGCATCGCATGCCACTCACTCACCGGCGCCCCCGGCATCGGCCCCACCTGGCTCAACGCATGGGGCTACGAGGTCCCCCTCACCGACGGCACAACCATCCCCGCAGACGACCCCGACGCTTGGGACAACTACATCCGAGAGTCCATCATCAACCCCGCCGCCAAAATCCGTAGCGGGTTTGCACCGGTCATGACGCCGTTCGCGGGGGTCTTCAGCGAAGAAGAACTCGACTCCATCGTCGAGTACATCAAGTCGCTCAGCGACAAAGCACCCGCCGGCGAAATCCCAGCAGATGACAGCCCCGAACAACCGGAAAGCTGAGCACACTCCCCACAGACGTTCGGTGGGAGCGAGAACACCATGACGACAACGACCATAACAGATTCCGGGCACGACAGCCACCACGACGAAGGCTCATACCTCACCCCACACAAGGGCGGGGCCTTTGCCACCATCATCCAGTGGGCAACCACAATCGATCACAAGAAGATCGGGATGATGTACCTCTTCACCGTCCTGGGCATGTTCATGCTCGGCGGGGTCGCCGCGCTCCTCATCCGCGCCGAGCTCTGGGAACCAACCCGAATCCTCGCCGACGGCACAATCACCGGCCAGCTCTTCCAGTCCGACTCCACCTCCGGATACCTCACCTACAACCGACTCTTCACCATGCACGGCGCCGTCATGGTCTTCCTCGTCATCGTCCCCGGCGCACCCGCGACCCTCGGCAACTTCCTCCTCCCCCTCATGCTCGGCGCAAAGGACGTCGCCTTCCCAAGGCTCAACCTCCTCAGCTGGTACATCTACGTCCTCGGTGCCGCCTTCGCCGTCATGAGCCTCATCAACACCGGCGCGGATACCGGATGGACCTTCTACACCCCATACAGCTCATCACACGCCGGAAACACCTACGGCAACATTGTCATGATGACGACCGCCGCATTCATCCTCGGCTTCAGCTCAATCCTCACCGGCCTCAACTTCATCGTCACCATCCACAAGCTCCGCTGCCCCGGCATGGGCTGGTTCGACATGCCCCTCTTCGTCTGGGCGATGTACGCAACCAGCATCATCCAGGTCCTCGCCACTCCCGTCATCGGCATCACCCTCCTGCTGCTCATCTTTGAGAGGGTCTTCCACGTCGGCATCTTCGACCCCGCTTTGGGAGGAGACCCCATCCTCTTCCAACACTTCTTCTGGTTCTACTCACACCCAGTCGTCTACGTCATGATCCTGCCCGGCATGGGTATCGCGACCGAACTCATCGCGGTCCACTGCCGCAAGCCAGTCTTCGGATATCGAGCCATCGCGTTCGCCTCCCTCGGCATCGCCGCGGTCGCGTTCCTGGTCTGGGGGCACCACATGTTCGCCTCCATGGGCGAGCTCGCCAACGCCGTCTTCAGCGCCCTGACCTTCTTCGTCGCCATCCCCACAGCAGTGAAAGTGTTCAACTGGATCGCCACCCTCTACAAGGGCTCCATCGCGCTGAACACACCAATGCTCTACGCCCTCAGCTTCCTCTTCCTCTTCCTCATCGGCGGCCTCACCGGGCTCCCTCTCGCCACCCTCGCCACCGACATGCACCTCCACGATTCCTACTTCGTCGTCGCCCACTTCCACTACGTCATGATGGGAGGCACCATCATCGCGTTCGTCGGCGGCGTCCACCACTGGTGGCCCAAAATGACCGGCAAGATGTACACCGAGTGGGTCGGCATCGTCGGCTGCCTCCTCGTCTTCATCGGGTTCAACGTCACCTTCTTCACCCAGTTCTTCCTCGGCCTCCAGGGCATGCCCCGACGCTACGCCAGCTACATCGACGAGTTCCAACTCCTCCACCAGATCTCCACGGTCGGTGCCTTCACCCTCGGCCTCGGGTTCTTCATCCAGCTCGGCAACTTCATCCACTCACTCATCGCCGGCAAAAAGGCACCCCCCAACCCGTGGGGCGGCCTCTCACTCGAGTGGTACATCGAGAGCCCCCCCAGCGAGCACAACTTCCACGCCGAGCCCATCCTCACCCACGGCCCGTACGACTACGAAGACGTCTACCCCCCGCACTGCGACCCCGCCGACTTCCCGCTGCCCGAACCCAAACCCGAGGGCAACGCCGCCCACTGACCCGCTCAACCGCGACCCACGGACACAACCATGTCGACCATAGATGCACAAACCAGAGTCAGCGACCCCGCCCAGCCCGGGTGGAAGCGATACAAGTTCGCCGACCATTTCCGAAACGCCGAGGACGAATTCGACGCCTGCAAGCTCGGCTTCTGGCTCTTCCTCGCCACCGAGGTCCTCCTCTTCTCAGGGCTCTTCTGCGCCTACGCCATGTTCCGGGTCAAGTACCCCGAAGCATTCGCCGCCGGCTCGCACCACCTCAACGTGTGGTACGGCGGCACCAACACCCTCGTCCTCCTCGCCTCCAGCTTCACCGTCGCCATGGCCATCCGCTGCGCCCAGCTCAACAACCAGAAGTGGCTGCGCATCAATCTCATCATCACCATCATCTGCGCCTTCCTCTTCTTCTTTATCAAACTCAACTTCGAGTACATCCCCAAGTGGGGCGAGGGCATCCGACCCGGCCTCCTCTATTCCAACCCCTTCGCGGGCGATCCGATGGAGCCGATCTGGTGGAGCGTCTACTACGCCGCAACAGGAATCCACGCACTCCACGTCCTCATCGGCGCCGGCCTCCTCATCTGGTGCCTCGTCCGCTCCTTCCGCACCACCCAGTACGGCCCCACCCACTACACCATGCTCGAAAACTCCGGCCTCTACTGGCACCTCGTGGACGTCATCTGGATTTTCCTCTTCCCCCTGCTCTACCTGATCCACTAAGACCATCGCCCACGCCCACACCCCGGACCGCGAGCACCACACCCCGCATCACGCCGACCAGCAACCAGTCCAAGGACCGACGCAATGAAGGCCGAAACCGCCAAGACATTCGATCCAAACGACCCCCACGGCTTTGCCGAACTCGGCGAACACCACGGGCACCACATCACCAGCACAAAGATGCTGATCACGGTCATCCTTATACTCGTCGCCCTCACCGGGCTGACCATACTCACTTCCGAAGCAGAGACCTACCTTGTCAAAGAGATGGGCTGGGCGCTCCCCGAGTGGGTCAACGTCGCTGTCGCCATGAGCATCGCCCTCGTCAAGGGCGCCTTCGTGCTCCTCATCTTTATGGCCCTCCGCTATGAAAACCCCCTCTACTCCATCGTCTTCCTCTTCTGCATGTTCGCCTTCGCACTCTTCCTCGGCCTCACGGGGATGGACATCGACAACCGAGGACACGTCTACCCATGGAAGGTCCATGCCATCAACGCCGGCGGCACCGGCGTCAACATGAACTACCCCGGCGGCACAATCCACGTCCTCGGCGAGACCATCACACTCCCCCCAACCACCTACACCGGCTCGCTCGCAAACCACGTCAAAGAGGTCTACATCGAGCAGACCGGCATCTCCGAAGACGAGTACCACAGACGCTGGGCCGAAGCAAACCACATCCACGAACACCACGACACACTCTCCAGCCCCGCGAGATCCATCGCTCGCACCGGCCCCAGCGGCGCCCTCGACGAAGCCGTACCCGGAGAGCACGCCCAGGACGCGGCCCACAGCCCCGAAACCAACTCCGGGCACTAACACCAGTCCCCGCGCCAACCGACGCACCGATGGGGTCGATCCCCCGAACGGAAATGACGCCATGCGTCGCCCTCGAACCGTCCCGCTGCTCATCGCGATCCTGTCGCTCGCTCTTGCGATCGGCGCGGTTGTCCTCATGGCAAACCGCATCGTCGATTACAACAAAGCCCAAGGCCGCACCACCTACGTCCAGTTCGAGGTCAACGACCGAGACTTTCTCTACGCCGAGCAACCAGTCTCCATCGAAGACCTCCCACCCAAAGGCAACGCGGACCTGGGCTCCATCCAAGTCACTTTCGGCGACGAGTCCATCAACCTTCCCGTCACCATCCCACCAAACGACTTCGCCGACCGGTTCCTCGGCCTCGAACGACACTCCGACTGGATGCGCCTCGTCCGCTTCGCCAAACTCACCGGCCGCGACTACGACGAGCTCATGCACGCCCTGGGCATCGGCCAAGAGGACGACCGACTCGTCATGGTCACCAAATCCATCCGCCCCGGCGTCAACCCCGAAACCTGGGGCAAGGTATGGCGCAAGGACTGGATCTTCGACTTCTACGAGTTCCTCCCCCAAGGTGGCTTCCGGCACGAACGCTTCGCCTACCCCCACGCCCGCTCCGCAGAGCAGCAAGATGCCCAACGCGAAGCTGAAGCCCAAGGCAAGGGAGGCATCCCCGACCTCGACACCCGCTCTTGGCAGTTCCAGATGGCCCACCTGCTCATGCCCGAAGGCAGCGCCCCCCGAATCATCGCCGGCGACTCGCCCCTCGTCGCCGTCGGCTGGATCTTCCCCGCGACCATCCTCCTGGTCTTCGTCACCACCCTGAGCCTGCTCCTCGCCTTCGCGCCCGACAACTTCCCCACCGCCCAAGACCCCGCACCTTCCGCTCCACATCCCCCAACCAAATAACAGAGCTCGAAGCGCAAGCGAGGAGCCCACTCTCCCCAACCACACACCAGAGCCCGCCGCGCAAGCAAGGAGCCCTGCCTCCGCCCCCGCGCGCCAACCCGCATCGGGTTCCGATCCCCAACCCGTCTCAAATCACCAGATCAATCAACCCACCCACCGGCCACCGCCGCCGCTCCACCGCATACTCGTTGACCACTCGAACCGCCCGCAGCCTGTTCGCCCCATGCACCACGCGAGGGTCCCCGCCCCCCAACCGCGCATCAGTGGGCGATGTCCCGATCGCGTTTCCACCCGGTCTGACCTGCCCGGCAAGCTCTTCATCGCGCCAATCGCGCCCATCGCTCGACAACTCCCCCGCTCCACCAGCCCCGAGCCTCTCCAGCGCCTCCCCAACCGCCCGATTCACAAGCCGCCCCCGCGCCCCCTCCAGCTCCAGATGCGTCGAATAAGGCACGTCCCCCGGCAGGTGCTCAAGCAACCCGACCACCACCGCCCGCTCCACCAGCCGGTACGGGTTCACATCGGCCGTCGGGCACCGAGGCACAGCCGCGATCGACCGACCCCACACCGCCGAGCTCGCCAACACAAAATGGCCATCGATCCGTGACACGCCAATACCAGCAGACGAACCGCGTGCCCAACCCAGCCGCCCGATAAACTCCTCACCACACGCCCAAAACCGCACGCAACGCCGAACACGCGCTCCCGCCTGCGCACCCCGTTGCCACCCCGCCACACCCCGCGTAGCGTGGAGACCACATGCTCCGGACCGACGCCCTCGACTACCACCTCCCCCCCGAGCAGCTCGCCACCCACCCCGTCGAGCCCCGCGACAGCGCCCGCCTCCTCGTCATCCGCCGAAACGACCCCGAACGTTTCGAGCACGCCCAAGTCCGCGACCTCCCCGACCTGCTCGATGCCGGCGACCGCCTCGTTCTCAACACCACCCGCGTCCTCCCCGCCCGCTTCCTCGGCTACCGCGAAGACACCGGCGGCAAAGTCGAAGGGCTCTACCTCCACGACGCACAACCAACCGACCCGACCCGCCCATCCCCACCCGTCTGGCTTGCGATGCTCAAAGCCCGCCGCCACAAGCCCGGCTCCATCGTCCGCCTCCTCCGCGCCGGCAAGCCCACCCCCTACACCCTCCGCATGATCGCCCCCGAGCCCGACCCCCCAGGCACCTGGCGCGTCGAGGTCCACGCCGACCGCCAAGACATCCCCCTCGACGCCCCATCCGTCCTCGAAGCCGTCGGCCTCACGCCCCTCCCCCCCTACATCCTCGCCGCCCGCCGCGCCGCCAGCGACCCGGGCGACGACCCCACCGACCGCGCCCAATACCAGACCGTCTACGCCGGCGCGGAAGAGGCCAACCACGGCAGCTCGGTCGCCGCGCCCACCGCCGGCCTCCACTTCACACCCACCCTCCTCGACCACCTCGCTGACAAACACATCGCCCGCACCGACGTCCAGCTCCACGTCGGCGCAGGCACCTTCAAGCCCGTCGAGACCACCCACGTCGAGGACCACCCCATCCACGCCGAGTGGTGCACCATGTCATCCAAAGCAGTGGGGGAGATCACCCGCACCCGTGCCGCCGGTTGCAAGGTCGTCGCCGTCGGCACCACAAGCGTCCGCACCATCGAGTCCTACGCCGTCGCAATCGAAAGCACCGATCCCCAGCTCTCCACCGTCCCATCCCACCTCTCCACCCGCCTCCTCCTCACCCCCGGCTGCCCCCTCATCTGGACCGACGCCCTCCTCACCAACTTCCACCTCCCCCGCTCCACACTCATGGCCCTCGTCGCCGCGATGCTCCAACACCCAGACGAGCCCCCAGCCGCCGACGCCACCCCCCCCGGCGTCGCCCGACTCAAAGCCGCCTACCACGAAGCCATCGCAAAGGGCTACCGCTTCTACAGCTTCGGCGACGCCATGCTCATCCTCTAGGGCCTCTCCAGCGCCTCCGTTTCGTCTATGTCCTGCTCCCCCTCCCGCGCCCCGCGGGAGGGGGCCGGGGGGAGGGTGCCTTTGACACGAGCAAACCAAGCCTCTCCCAACACCAAACCAGAGCCCGCCGCGCAAGCAAGGAGCCTCTCGTTTGTTCTCTCCCGTGCATACACCGTGGAACTCCCCCAACTCCACCCGTTCCGCTCCACCCTCCACCCGACAACGATAAAGTGCTCTCCACCAACCCCCTCGGTCGATACGCCTCGGGAACCACCATGCACCTCGCCGACCTCCTCCAACACACCGGCCTGCCTCTGCCGGACCCGAGCGATCCCCGCGCCCTCGTCCGAGGCATCACCGAAGACTCGCGCCTCGTCAAGCCCGGCTGGGTCTTCATCGCCCGACCCGGCCTCCACGCCGACGGCCGCCGCTTCATCCCGGACGCAATCAACGCCGGCGCTCTCCTCATCGTCACCGACGACCACCACGCCACACGCCCACACCACCCCGCCGTCCAAGCCCCCATCCTCACCACACCCTACCCCGCAAAGGCCGGCGCCATCCTCGCCGAGACACTCGCAGGCAACCCCTCCGCACACCTCAAACTCGTCGGCGTCACCGGGACCAACGGCAAAAGCACCGTCACCGCGCTCATCAGCCAGATCGCCACCCACGCCCGCACCCCCTGCGGCCTCATCGGCACAGTCCAAATCGACGACGGCTCCAACCAGGTCCCCTCCGATTTCACCACCCCACCCGCCGAACGCCTCAGCCCCATGCTCGCCCGCATGGTCCACAACAACCGCACCGCCGCCGCGATCGAGGTCTCAAGCCACGCCCTCTGCCAGCACCGCGTCGCAGGCCTCACCTTCGCCGCCGCCGTCTTCACCAACCTTACCGGCGACCACCTCGACTACCACAAAGACATGCACGCCTACGCCGCCGCCAAAGCAAGCCTCTTCGCCATGCTCGACCCCCACCCCGACGCCATCGCCGTCGTCAACGCCAACGACCCCGCCACCGACACGATGCTCGAACACTGCAACGCCCGCGTCCTCGCCTGCGCAGTCAAAGACACCCCCGTGCGCGCCACATCCCACCAC
Source organism: Planctomycetota bacterium (assembly GCA_030950285.1). Classification (GTDB taxonomy): domain Bacteria; phylum Planctomycetota; class Phycisphaerae; order Phycisphaerales; family UBA1924; genus PNC22. The sequence goes on from JAUZRR010000007.1 coordinate 33,496, forward strand.
GCCAGCACCAGCCCGACAGTCGAAATCCTCGCCACCCAACCCACCGGCACCCACCTCCGCTTCACCGGCCTCAGCCGACAGTCCGGCCGCCAACCGCACACCATCGAAACCAAAACAACCCTCTTCGGCCACCACAACGCCATGAACCTCCTGCAAGCGGTTGTCGTCTGCATCGAGGCCTTCGACATACACCCCGCCGATGTCGCCGCCGCCCTCCCTACCCTCCGCACACCCACCGGCCGCCTCGAAAGAATCAGCACCGACGCCGACCCGATCACCGTCTTCGTCGATTTCGCCCATACCGACGACGCCCTCGCCAGCGCCCTCCGCGCCGCCCGCCTGGTTACGCCAAAGGACGCCAACCTCTGGGTCGTCTTCGGCTGCGGCGGCAACAAAGACCGCGCCAAACGGCCCCGCATGGGACACGCCGCCGCAACACTCGCAGACATGGTCGTCGCCACCAGCGACAACCCAAGAACCGAAGACCCCGAAGCCATCCTCGACGAAATCGTCGCCGGCATCCCCACCGACCGCCGCGCCGCCCTCCACCGCGATCCCGACCGCCGCGCCGCGATCAACGCCGCAATCGCCCAGGCCAACCCGGGAGACGTCGTCGTCATCGCAGGCAAAGGCCACGAACGCGAACAGATCCTCGCCGACAGCTCGGGCAACACCCGCACCATCCCCTTCGACGACCACGAAATCGCCCGCCAAGCCCTCCGCGCCCGCAACAACCCGACACCGTCCCAGCACCGGCCACCCGTCACCGAGGTTGCCAGTGGGGGGGCCAGCGGCTCTTCGTCCGCCGGGGGCACCCCATGACCGCCGCCGGCTTCTGGACGCACGACTCGGTCCGCTCCGCCATGGCCGCGGTCTGGGCAGTACGCCCCGACACCATGCCGCCGCTCCACAGCGGCGCAGCCATCGACACCCGCCAACTCCAACCCGGCAACGTCTTCTTCGCCCTCCGAGGCCAGCACACCGACGGCCACCGCTTCCTCGCCCAGGCCCTCGCCGCCGGCGCAGCCCTCGCCGTCATCGACGACCCCGCCGCCGCCCAGACCGCCCCGCCGGCACTCCCCCTCGTCCGCGTCCCAGACGCCCGCGCCGCACTCGGCAAACTCGCCGCCGCCTACCGCGCAACCCTCGGCTCGGTCCGCGTCGTCGCCGTCACCGGGTCCAACGGCAAAACCACAACCACCCGGATGATCCACGCCTGCCTCGCCACAACACGCCGAGGCCACGCCTCCCAAAAGAGCTTCAACAACGACCTCGGCGTCCCACTCACCATCCTCGCCGCAAAGCCCGGCGACCACTACCTCCTCTGCGAAGTCGGCGCAAACGCACCCGGCGAGATCGAACACCTCTCCAAAATCATCCGGCCCCACGTCGTCGTCATCACCGCCGTCGGCCGCGCCCACCTCCAGGGCTTCGGCTCCATCGAACAAATCGCCAAAGAAAAAGCCTCACTCGCCAACCACCTCGAACCCGGAGGCCTCGTCGTCCTCCCCGACAACTGCGAACCCCTCAACCCCTGGCGCGAGCAGCTCCATCGCGTCCTCACCTTCGGCTCCACCAAAGACGCCGACCTCCGCCTTGGTGCCGTCACCCAAACCCTCCAAGGCCTCTCCTTCACCATCAACGACCGCGACCGCTACACCCTCCCCCTCCTCGGCAAACACAACGCCGCAAACGCCGCAGCCGCCATCGCCGTCGCAAGACGCCTCAGCATCGACACCCAAGCCATCCAGCAAGGCCTCGCCACCTTCACCCCGCCACCCATGCGCCTCGAACTCACCCACCGCGCCGACGCCACACTCATCAACGACGCCTACAACGCCAACCCCGAATCCATGCTCGCCGCGCTCCGCACACTCCGCGAGATCACCCCCCACACCACCCCCCACACCACCCCCCACATCGCCCCCCACATCGCCCGCCGCGTCGCCATCCTCGGCGACATGCTCGAACTGGGAGATACCTCACCCCAGGCACACGCCGAGATCGCCGACACCATCGCACGCGAAGCCCTCGCCGACCGCGTCGTCACCGTCGGCCCCGCCGCAAGCAAAATGGCACCCCCTCTCCGCGACGCTCGCATCGACGTCGAGACCATCGACCATCTCGATCAACCCGCCGCCACCCGTATCGCCAAATCCATCGCCCCAAACGACATCGTCCTCCTCAAAGCCTCGCGCTCCATGCGCCTCGAACAGATCGCCGACGCATGGCACGCCCTCCACGCACCATCGGTCGCCGACGGGGTGGCATAACCCATGGTCTACCTCCTCTACGAACGCCTCCGCAACTGGATCTACGAGCACGGCCTCGACGGCCCGCTCGGTGTCCTCGACCAGATCGAGTTCCGCGCACTCGCCGCCGCAGGTCTCTCCTTTGCAATCGTCCTCCTGCTCGGCAAGCGCATCATCGCTCTCCTGGTCCGGCTCAAAATCGGCGACGCAGGCCTCTCCGACGCCGAATCCCTCCGCCGAATCGCCGCAAGCAAATCAAACACCCCCACAATGGGCGGCATCCTCATCGCCGCCGCGATCTTCATCGCCACTTTCCTCCTCGCAGACATCTCCGAACGCTGGGTCCAGCTCGGCCTGATCGTCCTGCTCTGGATGGCCTGCGTCGGTGCCGCAGACGACTGGCTCAAAATGACCGCCGCGCGCCGAGGCAGCTCACGCCAGGGCCTCCACGCATGGGAAAAACTCGTCTTTCAGCTCGGCATCGGCGCCATCGTCGGCTACTTCGGCTACCGCGCCGGCATCAGCGACGCACCAGTCGACATCGCCCACGTCCTCAACATCCCCTTCCAGAAAACCTACGAATCGTCCCTTACCGACCGACTCGGCGCAGGCGTCATCGTCCTCCCCCTGAGCGCATACGTCGTCCTCTCCGTCCTCATGATCGCCGGCATGAGCAACGCCGTCAACATCACCGACGGCATGGACGGCCTCGCCTCCGGCATCAGCGCCATCGTCGCCATCGGCCTCGTCGTCCTCGCCCTCATCGCAGGCAACCAGAGCTGGGCCCAGACCCTCCTGGTCCCCTCCGTCACCGGCGCCGCAGAGCTCGCCGTCCTCGCCGGCGCAATGGCCGGCGCATGTCTCGGCTTCCTCTGGTTCAACTGCTCGCCCGCACAGGTCTTCATGGGAGACACCGGATCCCTCTGCCTCGGAGGCCTCATCGGTTACATCGCCATGGTCGTCAGGCAGGAAGCCGTCGTCCTCATCATCGCAGGCATCTTCATCTTCGAGATCGCCTCCGTCGTCATCCAAGTCGCCTACTTCAAATCGACCGGCGGCAAACGCATCTTCCGCTGCGCGCCATACCACCACCACCTCCACCTCGGCGGCTGGACCGAACAACAAGTCGTCGCACGACTCTGGATCGTCACCGTCCTCCTCCTCGTCGTCGCCCTCGCCTCCATCAAACTCCGCTGAAAACGACGCCCAAAGCCGAGACGACACATACCAAGAACACACCCGGCCTGTTCTCCCTCCCCCTCCTGCCTGCGCCCCGCGGGAGGGGGTCGGGGGGAGGGTGCCTCTATTCTCCCTCACCACCCAACAATCGGCCGCGAAAAAACCACCCGGTCCTGCACCGGCCCACTACTCCCACTCTCAATCGCAATCGACATCCCCGCCATCCCACCCAAAGGCACGTTGATCTCCACACTCGGCCGATCCGCCCAAAGACGCTCCCGCGCAGCCTCCGTCCCGTCACCCATCAAAACCACAACCTCACAATCCCCCCAAGCCCACATCGCCGGAGGCAACGTCGCCCTTACCGCAAACCGACGCGCCGGCCGAGGCAACGCCCAGCGCACAACCACCGGCCCCCGCAGCACAAACCCATCAAACCCCAACGCCTCATCAACAACCATCGCAAGCCCGTCCCCCCCCGACATCCCCCCCGGCCCAACAACCTCCGCCGGCTCGATCAACCCAAGCGCACCAACCCCATCCGGCGCAACCACCAACGACAAAGCCTCCTCACCCCCAAACACCATCTCCACCGTTCCACCGTCGCGCGCAGCAACCGCTCTCACCCGCCCCGTCAGCGAAATCTCGATCGCATCGACCGCAAGCACCGACCCCCCAACCGTTCGCAGCACCATCCCCTCCGCCGCAATCGGCGGGTTCGCCAGCAGCACCCCCGCAACCCGATCCATCGGCAACGACACAACCCGCCCTCCCGTCTCCATCCGCACCCGCTCGCCGATCTCGTCCACAAACCCATCAAGCACATCGCCGTTCCCAAGCACGACCCGGTCGTCAATCCCATCCCATCCAACCCGCGCCCCATCGATCGAGCCATGAATCGACGCCGACCGAACCCGATCCAAAGCCACCGATATCACCACCGAATCCTCGACAAACCACGAAAGCGACTGCCCGTCAGCGCTGAGCAATGTACCGACCCACACCTGCCCGTCCACAAGCTCAAGCCGCCCGACAAACCCCGGCAACCCGTCCGGATCGTCCCCGTCCCCACTCCCGTCCCGATCCGGCGTAAAGCGCTGCAACTGCCGTGTAATCCAAGGCAGCTCCCGCGGCGTCCGCTCCGGCGGCGGCAACTCGTGCACCGCCGCCACCAAGTCCGACAGCGCCCGCTCCCGCGCCCGCCCGCTCGCGTCAACAAACGAAACCACCCCGTCCTCAAGCCGGGTCAGTTCCACCCGCTCCTCACCCAGGTCCCGCCCGATCAGCTGCCACGAGTTCTGCGCACACGCCGCCCCCGCCGCGATACTCACGACCCACAGCCCGACAACAACCATCACAGAAACCCGCATCGTCATTTCTGAAAGATCGGCAGATACCGCTTCGGCATCTGCAGGATAATGAGCGCCATCGACGTCCCGTACGCATCGCCGACGGAAGAATCGGTCCACGAACCATCGTCGTTCTGCGCGATCAGCAACTGCTCCCGGATCGCCGGCCACCACGCCGCCCAATACTCGCCCCCCGCAAGATACATCGTCTGCACCGCATAATAATGCCCGTAAAAATAGTGCGCCGTGTTCACCTCACGCCCCGGCGTCGCGCTCGCAACCAGATACTCAAGCCCCCGGTCGATCGCGTCGTCCTCATAAATCCCCGCGTAATACAGGCTCGCCACCCCCGCCGCCGAGCGCGGCCACGCGCTCGCCCCCCCCTCCAGCTGATACTTGAACCCCCCGTCCGCATTCCGACAAAGCCGCACATACTCCACCGCCCGCTCGATCACCTTCTTATCAACCTCGAGCCCCGCGTTCCGCGCCGACCGCATCGCCATGATCTGGCAGATCGTCACCGAAACATCCGCGTCGTAAGGCACCGGGTTGTACCGCCACCCCCCCTGGTCGTTCTGCGTCCGCTCGATCATCCGGATCGCCCGCGTCAACGATTCGTACACCCGGTCAGCCAGCCCCGTGTCTCCGCCCCCCGACGTCATCCCGTACACCTCGCCCAGAAACAACGCCGCAAACCCGTGCCCGTACATCGGCCCGTTCGCCGCCTCCGCCGCGATCAAACCGTTCTCATTGCAGTTGGCAAGAATGTACTCAAGCCCCCGCTCGACGTTCTCGCCATACTCCCCCCGCCCCGGCACGTTCCCATCGGCCATAAACGCCAGACACGCCAGCGATGTGATCGCCACGTTCCGCGCATACCGCCCCGACCCGAACGAACCATCCCCCAACTGCTCAGCCGCAAGCTGCGCCAACCCCCGCTGCACCGCGTCATCAAGCGAAGGCGTGATCTCATCACCCAACGCCGAGTGCTGCGCAGACCGCGACTCAGGCGCAGACGAACCCGCCGCCGCCCCGTCCTGCGCCCACACAAAACGCCCCTGAAAAACAGCCAAAACCACCACCACCGAAACCAACGCAACGCGATTCATTCCTCAGCCTCCTCCGCAAGCCGCCGATAATACTCCTCGGTCAACTTCCGATACGTCGCGCTAAACCGATCGCTCGCCCCCTGCACCAGCGCATCCCGAAACCGCGCAGGCAGGTTCCCCCACGCCGCAAGATCCGCCGCCTGCTCCGGCCCCAGCGCCCCGTCCTGCCGCCCCGGCGCGCCGGCTTCCCCCTTGTTGTCCCCCGATGCCGACTTCGGCGAAGACTGCTGCCCGGGCTGCTGCTGTCCCGGCTGTTGCTCCTGATCCTGACTCGAACTCGAAGACGAAGAGCTGCTCTGCTGCCCCCGTTGCTGCGCGTCGGCGATCAGTTTGTCCAGCGCCCGCAGCACCTCCTCCTGCATCCGCTGCGTGGTGAGTCCCGTGTCCCGCGACTCCCCAAGCCGCCGCGCCGAACGATCCATCAACGCCACCGCCGAACGAAACTCATCCACAATCTCCTGTCCCGAAAGCAACCGATCAAGCTCCGCCTCACGCTCCGATTCCCCCCCCGGCAACTCGTCCCCCTCAACCCCCTCAACCCCCTCGCCACCCTCCGACGCCCCGCCCTCGGTCCCCAGCAACTCATCAAGCGTCGGCAACGGATCCGCATCCTGCGCACACACCGGCAACGCAGCACACACCACGCCCGCCAGCAACACCAACACACACATCGGCAACGACACACTTCTCACGGCTGCGAGTCCTCTCCGCCCACGGGCGCCTGCCGGTTCTCCGTCAGTTTCTCCACAAGCTCCGCCGCCCGGGCCGCAAGTTCCTGCTGCAAGTCCGCCAGTTCACCCAACTCCCCCTCCGCCGGCCGCCGCCCCGATTCGTCCAGATTCCTCGTCCACTCCATCGCCTCGGCCTGCATCGCCCGCAGCAACTTCAACTCCGCAAGCTCAGGCACAAGCGGCGTGTCCCCGCTCGACCCGCCGCCACCACCCCCGCCCTGCGATTGCTCCCCACCCTTCTGCTGATTGTCCTCCGCAAGCGCCGCCAGCAACGCTTGCAACAACCGCACAACCGTCCCCTGATGCCGAAGCACTTCCGCGTCAGCCGTCGCCCCCAGCAGCCGCGCCGCCGCCTCGCCCGACGCCCGATCAATCCGCCGGTGCGCAAACTCGAACACCGCCGCGTCCGCAAGCTCATCCGTCGCATCCCGCAACGCGGTCAACGTCTCCCCGATCTCCGCCTGTCGCTGCCCAACCGCCCGCACCTGCGCCCGCACCCGCCGATCAACCTCAACGCCAACCAACGGCTCGGTGTCCGTCACGATCGCCACCTGCTGCTCGAGCATCTCCCGATACGCCGTCCGCAGCTCCGCGCGCTTCCGCGCACTCTCTCGGTCCGCCGCCTCTTCCTCAAGCCGCGCAGCCTCCGCCCGCGCATCCTGCAGCCTCGACAAGCTCTCCCGCTCGGCATCCTCCGCGCTGTCCACGCTCGACTCCCGCAGCGAAGTCACCGCACGTTCCTGGGCGTCCGCCGCCAGCCCGATCAGCGAGAGCACACTCGCCAGGTCCCGCTGCCCACCGATCTCATCGAGCAGCCCCAGCGTGTTGCTCGCCAGCCGCACCATCGGGTCGGCAAGCGCAGGCAACCCGTCGCCAGCGCCCGCCACCGAGAGCGCACCAAGCTGCACCTCTTGCTCGTCGATCAACGCTTCGAGCGATTCAAGCACACTCGCCAGCACCCGCCGCAGCGCCTCGTCTCTTGCCTCATCCGCCGAATCAATATCCCCCAGCATCTGCTCGAGCGCCTCGGCCGCCGCCTGCTGGCCCTGCTCTGCCGCCCGCGTCTGGTTCTGGTCCAGCTGCGCCGCCGCCTCCTGCATCTGCTGTTCGACGCGCTCCTGCCGACCCCGACGCGCCGCCTGCGACATCGCCTGCGCCTGCGCCGCATCAAACCGCTCGAGCGCCTCCGCCCGCTCAGCAAGGCTGTCCAGCGCCCGCCGCGCGCGCTCCGCCGCGTCCCGCTGTCGCTCGGCGATCCGGTCAAGCTCCGTCAGCTCCTCACCCGAAAGCTGTTCCCGCGAGCGCCCCATCGTCTGCTCGCCCAGCGCCCGCGTCTCCGCCGCCAGCTCGCGCTGCTCGTTGAGCAAACTCTCGATCGTCCGCCGCGCCACCCAGTTGTCCTGCCCCTGGTCGAGCATCGAGATCAACGACGCAAGGTCCTCCCGCACCCGCTCCTGCGATGCCGCCGCTTCCCGCTCGGCTTCGGTGTCCGCCCCCCCGCGTCCAAGCGCCGCCGCCGCACTTGCCGATGCCTCCGTCGCGTCCCGCAGCAGCGCCGAGCCGTCCTCGAGCATCCCCTCAAGCGTCGCGTCATCAAGCCCGTTCCGCGCCGCCCGCGCCCGCAGCCGCTCGATCGCGCCCCGCTGCCCTTCAAGCCGATCCGTCAACGACCCCTGCTGTTCGGCCCGTTCCGCCGCGGGCGCTTCGGCTGCCGCGCTCTGCTCCCCAGCCTCCAACGCCGCCTGCACGCTGTCGATTTCGATCGCCGCCCGACGCACCCCCGCAAGCTCCCCCTGCACCTGACGCACAAACGTCGCCTCATCAATAATCCGCAGCCGCCGCACCGCCGAACGGACCACCCGCGGGTCGTTCGTCCCATCCGCAGCCGCGGCAAAGACGTCCCGCCCAACCGCCGTCAGCCACACCTCGTCCCCTGCGCGCGCGCCAATGCTCGCCACATCCAGCGACGCCCCGACAACCAGCTCCGTCGCCACATCCCCAGCCGCCCCCTCGACAACCCCCATCCGCACCACATCTCCCCCCCCATCTCCGTCCAACTCAGCCGCCGCGCCCTCAGACCCCGCAGGCTGCCGCGCCGTCTCCCGCTCCAGCGCAAGCCACTCGACCCCCAGGTCGTCCTCCGCCTCCGCCCGCACGTCAAGCCTTGCCGTCGCCAGCACCGACTCGTCGTACGCCGGGTCGGTAATCGTCACCGCCGCCAGCCCATCGTCCACCACCTGCACCACCACTACCGCCGACTCCCCGCTCTCCAGCCCCTCCTCATCCACCAGCTCGATCTCAAGCCGCACGCGCTCTGTCGTGGTCCCCGCAAACACCAGCGTCCGCTCCCCCTCGCGCGACCACCCCACGCTCCCCGCCTCGCCCTCGCCCTCCGCACTATCCGCGTCCATCAACCGCGCCGGCTTGTTCGTCTCCACCCGGATCGAAAACGCCGACCCCGCAAGCACCGGCTGCAACACCGCGACCCCGCCCGAGTCCCGCGATAACGCAACCCCCTCCGCCGCCACAAACCCGCCGCGAATCCCCGCCGCATATTCCGGAGGCTGCACATCCGCCGTGACCCGCACCACCCGAGGCCGCTCCGCAAACCGAATCCGCGCCGCCGCCGTCCGGTTGTCCTCGGTCTCAAACCAATACTCGATCTCGTCCCCTTCGACCAAAGGCCCCGCCGGCTCGATCAACCGCTCAAACAGCTCGCCCTCCGCACCGTCCACACCCTCCGCACCCGCCACACCCTCCACCCGTTGCTGCGACGTCAACACCACCCGCTGCCTCGCCCCGGCCCGCCCATCCGAAATCACCCTGAAATACGCCGTCACCTCCGTCTTCCCCACCGCCTGGTTCGTCTTGGTCAAGAGCGCCCGCATCGCCAGCGCCTCGCCGATCGGTTGCACCTCGACCCCCGTCGCGTCCACCACCGCCGTCCGCTTCGGCCACGCCGTCCCCGCAAACGGCCACACCGTCCGCGCGATCCCGATCCCCGCAAGCGTCGGCCGCACCACACCCATCCCCGACACCACAACCACCACCGCCACAAACACCACCCCCGCACGCCGCAACGCACCGGTCTGCACGAACCGCCGCTCGCCCATCCCCGCCGCGATCACGTCCGCATCAGCCGCCGCTCGCTGCGCCATCGAAGACGAAAGCCCCGACGCGCCCAAAGCCCCGTCGGCCGACTCGCCCTCAGCCGCGCCGTCTGCCAACTCCAACCCCGAAGCCAACCGATCCCGCGCCCGCGCAGCCTCCGCCGCGCGCTCGATCCGCAACGCAATCTCCGTCCCCTCGGGTCGAAACCGAACCGCCGGCCGCACAACCCGACGCCACAGCACAAACACCCCATACCCAAGCGCCACAAGATGCAACACCCGCACCCCGCGCGGCAACCGGAACACATAGTCAACCACCACGAGCACAAACACCGCCCCAACCACAGCCGCCAACGCCCAAAGCCACGCCTCAGCCAGCAGCACCGCCCGCGCCCGACGCCCCACCCGCGCCACAAGCCGCGCCGCCGCGCCCTCACCCGATCGGCCGCCCCCCGAGTTGTCCGCCGTCTGTACCACCGCGCCTCCGCCCTCCTTTGCAATCAGCCCCGTCGGACCCCATTCACGTTCTTCTCACGTTCTTCTACAACAGATTCGTCCCGATACCCCCGCCCAGTTCGACCGAACCGCCATTTCCGCACAAACCCCAATCAACGATTCTGACCCGAACCGGCATAATCCCGTCCCACACAGCGTACAGCACACCATGACTCTGCAACGCACCCGAATCACGTTTGTTTCAGGACTCACCCTCATCGCCGCCCTCACCGCACTCGTCGGCTGCACCGCAGGCACCACCACCACGCCCGCCATCGCCGCAGACCCGGTGGTGCTCCCAGCCGCCGTCCGCGACCAATGGCAGGGCAAAGTCGTCCTCGCCGACTTCTGGGCCACCTGGTGCGGCCCCTGCCGCGCCAGCTCGCCAAACGTCCAGATCCTCCACGACCAGTTCGCCGCAGACGACAACGTCCTCATCGTCGGCGTCCACGCAGACGACGGCGTCGATGATCCCGGCGCATACCTCAAAGAACACGACTACACCTACGCCCTCGTCGAAAAAGGCCAAGCCGTCGCCAACGCCTTCGACGTCAACGCACTCCCCACCTTCGTCCTCCTCGATACCCAAGGCCGCGAAGTCATGCGACACGTCGGCATGATGAACCAGAAAGTCCGGGACAACTTCGCCGCAAAGATCAACGCGATCCGCCCCGGCAGCTAGACCGACTTCTTCCCCCCCCCTACACAAGCAGAGCCCCTCGCGCAAGCGAGGGGACATACTTCCCGAAACAGAGCCCCTCTCGCAAGCGAGGGGACATACTTCCCGAAACAGAGCCCCTCGCGCAAGCGAGGGGACACGCAGCGCCCCCAAGCTCCCACCCGATAGACTCCCCCGGGTGCCACTGGGCGCTAGCGGGTGCCAAACCCCACCGCATTTTCCTGCTCCCCCTCCCGCGCCCCGCGGGAGGGGGCTGGGGGGAGGGTGCCTTTCTCGACACCACCAAACCCGCCCTCTCACTCCCCCCGCCCGATACCCCGACCAACCCCCCGCACCGCAACCACCACCAACGCAAACACCACAAACCCAGCCGCCGTCCAGAACGGCCAACCCCAACCCATCCCGTCATACAACGGCCCCGCAGCCAACGGCCCAAACACCAACGCCAACGCACTCACCGACTGCGACGCCCCCATCACCTTCCCCTCTTCGCTCCGGGGCGCAACCCGCGAGATCAAACTCGTCAGCGACGGTCCCGCGATGCCGCCGCCGAGCCCCAGCAGCCCAAGCGCAATCAGCAACCCTCCCCAGTGCGGCGCCGGCACCACCGGCAACAACGCATATCCGACCGCCGCGGTCGGAAGCCCGATCAACACCACACGACGATCCCCGAGCATCGGCGACAGCTTCCGCACAAGCCCCCCCTGCACCAACACCGCAACCAACCCGATGTACGCAAAGATCCGCGCGTTCTCCATCGCCGTGTACTCGAACTTGTCCCGCATCAGCATCCCGAGCCCAACCCGCAACTCCGCGTGGGCAAACGCCAACGCAAAGATCGCAACCAAAAGCACCGGCACGAGCGGCATCTTCAGCGTGTCAAGCAAAACCGCAAACGGATTGAACTGCCGAGCACGCAAACGACCCGCCGTCCGCGCCTCCCTCGGCAACGTCTCGGGCAACAACCACGCCACCAGCCCCGCCGTCACAAGCGAGAGCCCCGCAGCCGCCCACACCGGCGTCATCAGCCCATACCCCACCAGCATCGAGCTCATCGCCGGCCCGAGCGTAAACCCAAGCCCGAACGCCGCGCCGATAAGCCCGTACGCCTTCGCCCGATCCTTCGGCGGTGTGATGTCCGCCAGATACGCCTGCGCCGTCGAGATGTTTCCACCCGTCGCCCCCGCCACAATCCGGCTCAAATACAGCACCGGCAACGATCCCGCCAACGCAAACACCACATACCCCGCTGTCGATCCCAACAGACTCACCAGGAGCACCGGCCGACGACCGATCCGGTCCGAGATCGCTCCCAGGCAAGGCGTCGACAAAAACTGCGCCGCCGAATAGCTCAAAGTCAAAACCGCAAGCGCCGTCGCCGTCGTGCTGAACTTTTCGACAATGTACGGCCCCAAGGGCACAATCAACCCCACACCCAGCAGATCAAGAAACACAATCAAAAAGATCAACGGCCCCGCACTGCGAGGGGCATTCAAGGGGGCCGAGACTGGATCGTTCGCCGTCATGCAGCCCCAGCGTAGTGACGCCGCTCCCCACCCGCGAATCGCGCCCCGACTTTTCCCGCCCCCCCCTCCCCCCCCGGGTGCCACCGGGCGCGAGCCCAGTGCCGAACCACCGCCCCCTCCCGGGTCATCCGAGCCCCCGACTTCAGTCGGGGCTCCCCCGCCACACAGATCAACAAACAACCCCGGGACCACACCGATCCCAACCCGCGCGCTCAAGCCCGCCAGCCCCGCAGCCGCATCGAAGAGGGAGGCCCCTACACAGTTCAGCAACTCCGCGCCCTCCTCGCCGACGTCACCGACGAGTTTGCCAAAGCAACCGCCGCCCACCCCTTCGACGGCATCGCGACCGCCGAGCGCGGCGGCAACTCCTACGCCTTCCAACGCGGCGGCGTCCTCGTCCACGTCGCCACCCACGCCATGCACCACCGCGCCCAATGCCTCAACATGCTCCGACACCTCGGCGTCGACCCACTCCCCCCCAGCAGTGTCATGGAATGGATGATGATGGAGAATCCGGCAAAACCGTAAGCCCATCCCACCCGCATACACTCACCCATTCGCTCGGGGCGTCCGCCCCCACCTGTGTGGGGCCGACTGAGAAGCACCCGTAGAACCTGATCCGGCTCGTACCGGCGGAGGGATTGCGATGACACGCACCAACACCAACACCAACACCCGTTCCACACACAAGGTCTACTCACTGGCCGCAAACCCCGACGCCGAGCGACCAACCCAGCGCTACGCCGTCCCGCTCCAGGGCGCACAAAACCCCGGCAACACCCCCGCAACCACACCCGGCTCATTCGCCAACGCCCCAGACATCGGCGGCCCCCTCACCTTCAGCTCGCCCGACACGCCCGGCATGCCCCAGCCCTCCCCCTACACCGCGTGGGATTTCCTCCCAGACAACTGGACCATCGAGCCCGCCCCCGACCACGCCACAGGCTGCGCCGGTCACAACCACACACACACCGCCCCCTACATCCGCGCAGTCCCCCCACCCGGCTTCACCCCGATCACCCAGCTCGAACACGCCCGCCTCGGCACAATCACCCCCGAGATGCGCCGCGTCGCAGAGCGCGAGCCTCACCTCACCCCCGAGCAGGTCCGCGACGAACTCGCCGCCGGCCGACTCGTCATCCCCGCAAACCGGAACCACCTCGCCGGCGCCCTCGACCCCATGGCAATCGGCCGCGCCACAAAGACAAAGATCAACGCCAACATGGGCGCGTCCCCAGTCTCCAGCGGCACACACGAAGAGCTCGAAAAACTCCAATGGGCTCTCCAGTGGGGCGCAGACACCATCATGGACCTCTCCACCGGCGGCGATATCGACGCCTGCCGCGCCGCCTTCTGCAAACACTCCACCGCGCCCATCGGCGTCGTCCCCATCTACTCCATGATCATCGGCCGCTCCATCGAAGACCTCACCCCCGACCTCATCCTCGCCTCCATCAGACACCAGGCCGAGCAGGGCGTCGACTACATGACCATCCACGCCGGCGTCCGGCACCACCACCTCCAGTACGTCAAAGACCGGCTCATCGGCATCGTCTCCCGCGGCGGCAGCATGCTCGCCAAGTGGATGCTCGTCCACTCCACCGAAGACCACATCGCCGAAAACCCCATGTACACCCTCTGGGAAGACATGTGCGACATCCTCCGCGAGCACGACGTCACCTTCTCCATCGGGGACGGCCTCCGCCCCGGCGGACTCGCCGACGCCACCGACGACGCCCAGCTCGCCGAACTCGAAACCCTCGGCGAACTCACCGAACGCGCATGGGCACGCGGCGTTCAGGTCATGATCGAAGGCCCAGGACACGTCCCACTCGACCAGATCGAATACAACGCCAAACTCCAACGCCGACTCTGCCACGGCGCCCCCTTCTACGTCCTCGGCCCGCTCGTCACCGACGTCTTCCCAGGCTACGACCACATCACCAGCTGCATCGGCGCAACCCAGATCGCCTACCACGGCGCATCCATGCTCTGCTACGTCACTCCGAAGGAGCACCTCGGACTCCCCAAACGCGGCGACGTCAAAGAAGGCTGCATCGCCTACAAAATCGCCGCACACGCCGCCGACATCGCCCTGGGCATCCCCAACACCCGAGACTGGGACGACGACCTCACCCGCGCCCGCGCCGCCCTCAACTGGGACAAACACTTCGACCTCGCCTTCGACACCGACACCGCCCGCGCCTACCACGACGAAGACCTCGACGTCGACACCGACTTCTGCGCCATGTGCGGCCACGACTGGTGCTCCGTCCGAATCAGCAAAGAAATTCAGGAGTTCGCCTCAGGCAAAGCCGACGGCTTCGCCCGCATCGGCAAAGACGGCAAAGCCGGAGGTGTCATCCAGAGTGCCGCACTCACCCTCGAACAAAAAGAAATCCTCGAACGCCGCGGCTACCTCAACCCCGAAGAAATCCACAAACTCGCCAGCAAAACCAAAAAGGTCATGCTCAGCACCAGCACCACAAAAGACGACGCCGAAGCACAACCCTCATGTCACTCCGACTACGTTGATCCAGAGACCGCCAAAGCGCTCCAAGCCAAACGCGGCGTCCTCTCCGAAACCTGATACCGCCCCGCCCACCCGAATCTCCGAGCAAGCTCCGAGCCCCCGACTTCAGTCGGGCCTTCGCCCTTTCCTGCTCTCCCTCAAGCGCCCCGCGGGAGGGAGCTGGAGGGATGGCTCTTCTTCCGCCGCAACGCCAACGGCGTGCCACAGCCACAGCCCGGGGCGCCGCCCCGGGTGTGCGCCCCACACCCACCGCCAAACAGCACCCACCGCCCCCCGCCCATCTACAATCCCAACATGCCACACCAAGCCAAAGCCACAATCGCCGACCAACCCTTCACCACCACCGTCACCATCGACCACCACCAGCTGCTCGCCGACGAGCCCACCGAGTTGGGAGGCAAAGACCAGGGGCCGACGCCGACCTCCCTCCTCCTCGCGTCCATCGCCACCTGCAAGGTCATCACCGCCAAGATGTACGCCACGCGCAAAGGCTGGCCCGTCGAACGCATCGACGCCACCGCCCGCGCCGCCGACACCACCGGCCACCTCATCACCCGAATCGAAGTCGACCTCACCGTCGTCGGCAACCTCACCCCCGAGCAACGCCAACGCATTTTCGAGATCGCCGAAAAATGCCCCGTCCAGAAAGCCGTCGCCGAAGGCATCATCGTCGACTCGGCACTCGCCGCCCACTGATCGCCCGCACCACCCCGTCCACGCGGAGGCAGCCATGACCGCCCCAGCCAGATGCGCAAGCCTGTGGGTCTTCGCGACCGCCCTTCTCACGCCGACATTCTTCTTCATGCAGGGCTGCGCGACACCCGGGACAGGGCATCATGCCGCTGCCCCGGGAAGGGTCCTCGTCTCCATGGTGACCAACAAGGGCGAGTTCGTCCTCGAGCTTGACCCCGAGCACGCGCCCGTCAGCGTTGCCAACTTCCTCCGCTACGCCCAGCGCGGCGACTACGACGGCAACATCTTCCACCGCGTCGTTCCCGGGTTCGTCATCCAGAGCGGCGGGCACTCGCCAGACCTCACCGAGCTGCCCGGCGATGACCCCATCATCAACGAGTGGGGCAACAGCCTGACCAACGCGAGAGGCACCATCGGCATGGCCCGCGACGCCGACCCCGACAGCGCCACCCGGCAGTGGTACATCAACCTTGCCGACAACGACCGACTTGATATCGCGCGAGAGGTCTCGGGCAACGCCGGCTACGCCGTCTTCGGCCGCGTGATCGAGGGCATGGACGTCGTCGACGCGATCGCTGCGGTCCAGACCTACGACCAGCCCGGCGAGGGCGACGACGTGCTCAAGAACATCCCGGTCGAGCCGGTAATCCTCGAGCGGGTAGAGCCGATCAACGCGCTCGATCGGTAACACAGTCAACGGCAGCAACACCGTAGAGCCCCTCGCGCAAGCGAGGGGAAAGGGGTGTGTGCCGCGACCCTCACTCGGCCTTGATCTCCAGGTCCAGCTCGACCGTCCTGGGCAACAGACACTCCGTCTCGGTACACGCCTGATACGTAATCCCGAGCCGAGGCCGCCCCGACACCGGGCCGACCTGTTCGACCGCGACCCGCAGCTCGAACTGTTCGGTGTACGCCATAAACGTCGCGTCCGCGAGCCCGCGCTGGGTCCCTTCGGGATAGTCCGCGTACGCGACCAGCCCTTCGCCGCCGATGATCTCGACGCGGAACGGGGTGAGCGCCAGCGTCTCGTCGCTGAGCCTGGGGTCGGCCGCGGTGACGTGGTAGCCCTCGGCGATCCGCACCAGCAGCATCACCTCGGCGGGCTTGTCGGGGCCGACTTCGAGCGATTCCTCAGCAGCATAAATCTCGACCGGCGAGGCGTCGGGCGACTCGGGGCAGGGCTCCTCGTGCTGGGCTTCGATTTCGGGCGTGGTGAATGTCTCATCGTCCTGCTTCGAGCGGTCGGTGCCGAGCAGCCGCAGCAGGCCGCGGACCGAGTTCACCGTCGCGAGCGGGCGAGCGCTGATCGCGCTGCTCAGCGATTTGAGCAGCCCGACGGCGTCGTCGAGGTAGGCCGACTCGCCGGTTGCTTCGGCAAGGTCGAGCAGGGCGTGGAGCATGAGGCTCGAGCCACAGGGGGTGGCGCCGTCGTAGGTGGTTCGGCTGCGGACGAAGAGGTCTTCGCGGTCGGCGCGGGTGTCGTGGAACCCGCCGTCTTCGGCGTTGCCGAAGTCGGTGACCGCCAGTTCGTACACCCCGACGGCGTGTTCGAGGTGGGGGGTTCGCGCTGCGCCGAGTGGTTTGCCGTCGCGGGCGAGCACCGCGCGGTGGACCGCGAGGAGGCCACCGATCATGGCGGCGGAGTCTTCGAGGACTCCCGGGACGGTGGTGCTGCCGTCGCGCCAGCTGCGCATGAGGCGGCCGGTTTCGTCGGTCATGTGTTCCATGACAAAGGTGGCGGCGCGCTCGGCGGCTTCGAGGTAGCGCTGGTCCTCGAACAGCTCGGCAGCCCCGGCGAAGGCGGCGATCATCAGCCCGTTCCATTCGGCGATTGCCTTGTCGTCCTCGCGGGGTTGTTTGCGCTCTTGGCGTGCGGCGTAGAGCTCGCGGTTGATCTTGGCGAGCCGCATGAGGAACTCGTCACGGGTCTGGCCGAACCGTGCGGCAAGCGCGGCGGGTCGGGCGGCGAGTCGGAGGACGTTCGAAGGCGATTCTTCGGGGTGGTGGGGGTCCTGGAAGTTCGGGCCGGCGGTGAGGCCGTAGACCTCTGCGGCAAACTCGGCTTGGCCGGGGTCGAGGACTTCGGCGAGTTGTGTGGGGGTCCAGAGGTAGTTCTGTCCTTCTTTGCCGTCGACCTCGGCGTCCTGGGCGGAGTGGAACCCCCCGGCTTGATCGGTCATTTCGCGGAGGACGTATTCGAGTGTTTCGCGGACGACACGTTTGTATTCGGGGTCGTCGTAGACGCTCGCGGCACGGGTGTAGAGCTGGGTGAGGAGGGCCTGGTCGTAGAGCATTTTCTCGAAATGGGGGACGGTCCATGTGGCGTCGACGGCGTAGCGGTGGAAGCCGCCGCCGACGTGGTCGCGGATGCCTCCGATCGCCATGGCGTCGAGGGAGCCTCGGATGGCGCGGTCGATGGCGTCGCGGGTGAGTTGTTCTGCTGTTTGTTGGCGTGCGTCGAGGAGGAAGTCGGCGTAGACGGTTTGCGGGAACTTGGGCGCGGCGCCGAAGCCGCCGTTGGTCTGGTCGTAGGCGCGGGTGAGCTGGTCAACGACGCGCTCGACTTCGCGCTGGCCGACGGGGACGGGGGCGTCGGCGTTGGTGAGGCTTTCGCGGACGGACTGGGCGAGCCCCTCGGCCTGCTGGAGGACTCCTTCGCGCTGGTCTTTCCAGGCGTTTGCCATCGCGATGAGGACCTGCGGGAAGGTGGGGCTGTGCATCCCTTGTCGGGGTTCGGCGGGGAAGTAGGTGCCGCACCAGAAGGGGCGGAGGTGTTCTGGTTCGAGGAAGACGCTCATCGGCCACCCGCCGCGGCCGGTGAAGATCTGGGTGGCGGTCATGTAGAGGTTGTCGACGTCGGGTCGTTCTTCGCGGTCGACTTTGATGCAGACGAAGCCGCGGTTCATGGTCGCGGCGATCTCTTCGCTCTCGAAGCTCTCGCGTTCCATGACGTGGCACCAGTAGCAGGTGCTGTAGCCGATGCTGAGGAAGATGGGGACGTCGCGGCGGCGGGCTTCCTCGAAGGCTTCGTGCCCCCACGGCCACCAGTCGACGGGGTTGTGGGCGTGCTGAAGGAGGTAGGGGCTGGTTTCCCGGGCCAGGCGGTTGGTGTGTTCGGGCTGGGGTGTGGCGGGAGAGGTCGGCTGGTGTTCTGGCTGGTGGACAGTCATGCGACGCCCCTTTCTGGCTGCATCCTATCGCGGCGTGGATGGGGGTGGATGGGCGTGGATGGGCGTGGATGGGGGATCGTTTGTCCCCTCGCTTGCGCGAGGGGCTCTATGGGGGATCGGGGTGGGAGCGGGGTCTTGGCGGTGCTTTGGGCGGTGCGGGCTGGTTACCATCGGGGCGGAGACCACTATGCCGACCATTATCGAGCCGTTCCGTATCAAGTCTGTCGAGCCGATCACGATGACCACCCGCCAGGAGCGGGAGGGGTATCTGCGGGCGGCGCATTTCAATCTGTTCCTGATCCGGGCGCGGGACGTGCTGATTGATCTGCTGACGGATTCCGGGACGGGGGCGATGTCGGCTGCGCAGTGGGCGGGGATCATGCGCGGCGATGAGTCGTACGCGGGGGCGGATTCGTTTTACAGGTTTCACGATCGGCTGCACGAGATCACGGGGTTTGACCACATCCTGCCGACGCACCAGGGGCGGGCCAGTGAGCGGATCCTGTTTGAGATCATGGGAGGGGAGGGCAAGGTTGTTCCCAACAACACGCACTTTGACACGACGCTGGCAAATGTCGAGCATTCGGGGGCGCGGGCGGTGAACCTGCCGATCGAGGAGGGGCGGGACCCCAGGAGTCGGCACCCGTTCAAGGGGAACATGGACGTGGTGGCGCTGGAGACGCTGATTACCGAGACGGGTGCGGAGCACATCCCGCTGGTGATGCTGACGGTGACGAACAACTCGGGGGGCGGGCAGCCGGTGAGCCTTGGGAACATTCGCGCGGTGCGTGAGGTGTGCGATCGGCACGGGCTGCCGTTGTTTCTTGATGCGTGCCGATTTGCGGAGAACGCGTGGTTTATCAAGCAGCGCGAGGAGGGGCAGCAGGACCGGTCGGTTGCGGAGATCGTGCGGGAGATGTTTGACCTGTGCGACGGGGCGACGATCAGCGCGAAGAAGGACGGGATGGTGAACATGGGGGGCGTGCTGCTCATGCGGGACCCGGCGCTGTTTGAGAAGGCGACGAACCTGTTGATCCTGACCGAGGGGTATGTGACGTACGGCGGGTTGTCTGGGCGTGATCTGGAGGCGATGGCGCAGGGGTTCAAGGAGGTGCTGCGGGAGGACTATCTGCGGTACCGGATCCGTTCGACGGCGTATCTGGGGGAGCGGCTTTTGCAGATGGGTGTGCAGATCATCGAGCCGCCGGGGGGGCACGCGATTTACGTGGATGCCGGGGCGCTTTGTCCGCATATCCCGGCGGAGCAGTTTCCCGGGCAGGCGGTGGTGTGTGCGCTGTATCGTGAGGGCGGCGTGCGGGCGTGCGAGATCGGCTCGGTGATGTTCGGGACGCACGCGGCGGGCGACGCGGCGGGCGGCGCGGGCGGCGCGGACGCCGGGCCGGCGATGGAGCTGGTGCGGCTGGCGATCCCGCGGCGGGTGTATACGCAGAGCCATATTGACTATGTGCTCGAAGTGTTCGAGGAGGTCTTGAAGCATCGTGATTCGATCCGGGGGATGCGGATCGTGGAGGCGCCGGCGGCGTTGCGCCACTTTACCGCGAAGTTTGCGGAGGTGTAGGCGATGGCGTTTGCGATGTTGCGGCGGTGGTGTGTGGTGTTGCCGGTCTTTTTGGCGGCGTGTGCGTCGGGGCCGGGGGGCTCGGGCGCTGGGGGCCAAGGAGGCAAGATGGACGAGGTGCGGCCGGTGATCGAGTTGCTGGGGTTTGACGGGTGTCCGAACACGCCGAAGATGCGGGCGGAGCTGGTGGCGGCGTTGGAACTGCTGGATGGGGGGAGTGGTGGGGGTGGTGGGGTACGCCGGCTGGAAGCCGGTGCCACGGGTGGTGGCTGGACGTTTGCGGATATTGATCAGGAAGCGTTGCCGGCGGGGGATATTCGGCGTGGGTATCCGACGCCGACGGTGCTGGTGAACGGGCGGGACCTCTTTGGGTTGCCGGTGCCTGAGGGGCCGGCGATGGGGTGCCGGATGTATCCGGGTGGGGTGCCTGGGGCGGGTGAGATTGCCGAGCGGCTTCGGGGGGTTGTGGCTTCGGGGCGGTGGAAGAAGTAGGGGGTTTGGCACTGGGCTGGCGGCGAGTGGCACCCGTGTGGGGGCGGTGGGGCTATGTTGGGATTTTATGGGGCGGATTCGGCTGTTTTTGCCGGATTTTTGGGTTATGGGGCATTCTACGGTCTTTGTCGAAGGGCCGACGGCGCGCGTCGAAGGGGCGATGATGGCCGTGGATGGAGCATCGGCGGGCGTTGGTGGACCGTACACTCCTCCCCATGGCCGCCGTTCCTGCATCAACACCACCCCCGCCGCCCCCACCCCCACCCGCACCCCCACCCGCCGCCCAGGTCCTCATCGTCGAAGACGAGGCCGACCACGCCGAGGTGATGGCGGCGGCGTTGCGGAAGCCCGGGCACGTGTGCACGATCGTGGGCGGGGTTGCCGAGGCGGTGGAGGAACTGGCCGGAGGGGCGTTTGACGTGGTGGTGACCGACCTGCGGATGCCGGTTTCGGGGGGCTTTGCCGTGGCGGGGGGCGGGACGGTCGCGGCCGACGGGGGCGACGCGGGAATGGTGGTGCTCCGCGAGGCCAAGCGGTTGCAGCCGCAGGCCGAGGTGGTGATGGTGACGGCGCACGGGGACGTGCCGACGGCTCGCACGGCGTTCAAGGAGGGGGCGTTCGACTTTGTCGAGAAGCCGCTCGATCTTGAGGTGTTCCGGAGCGTGGTCAACCGTGCGGCCGAGGCGGTGCTGCTGCGGCATGATGCGCCCGAAGCCGGAGACCTCGTCCAGCACGATGGGTTCGAGGGGATCATCGCAGGGTCCGAACCGATGCGGCGGATCCTGCACACGGTGACGACGGTGGCGCCGTCGAACATCGCGGTGCTGATCACCGGCGAAAGCGGGACGGGGAAGGAACTGATCGCGCGGGCGCTGCACGAGCACTCGAAACGGGCGCAGCGGCGGTTTGTGGCGTTCAACTGTGCGGGGCAGGCGGAGAGTTTGCTCGAGGACGAGCTGTTCGGGCACGTGCGGGGCGCGTTTACGGGGGCGGATAAGGACCGCGAGGGCGTGTTCGAGTACGCCGACAAAGGGACGCTGTTTCTCGACGAGATCGGGGACATGCCGCTGTCGATGCAGGCCAAGTTGCTGCGGGTGCTGGAGACCGGGGAACTGGTGCGGCTGGGGTCGAACACGCCGCGGACGACGGACGTGCGGTTTGTCAGCGCGACCAACAAGGACCTCAAGGCGGCGGTGCGGGATGGCACGTTCCGCGAGGACCTGTACTTCCGGATCAACGGGTCGAACATTCATCTGCCGCCGCTGCGGGACCGGCGGGAGGACATCCCGCGGATCGTGCGGCACGCGATCGTGAAGTTTGCAACCGAGCTCTCGCCGGAGCTGCCGGTGCCGGGGATCACGGACGCGGCGCTGATGCGGCTGACGGCGTTCGGGTGGCCTGGCAACGTGCGGCAGTTGCTCAACGTGGTGCAGAACATGACGGTGACGGCGATCGGAGACTCGGGAGGGAGCGGGATGGTCACGCTGGATACGCGGCACATCCCCGAGGACATCCGCAGCGAAGAGGGGGCAGCCGGGGCAGCCGGGGCCGGGGGGGGGGGCGGAGACGGGGGCGATTCGGGGGTGCTCGGGTCGCTCGCGGGGACGAGCCTCGAGCAACTCGAGAAGCGGGCGATCCGGGAGACGCTGCGGCTGACCGGGGGCAACCGCGAGCAGGCGGCGGGATTGCTTGGGATCGGGGAGCGGACGTTGTATCGGAAGCTGAAGGAATATCACTTGCGGTGATGGGTCGGGTGTGCGGTGAACACACGATCGTGCCAACGTACCGCCGTGTTCGCAGCGGTGCGCGTTTGCGGTGTCGAGAAAGGCACCCTCCCCCCAGCCCTCTCCCGCGGGGCGCGGGAGGGGGAGCAGGAGGAAGCGGTTGGCTCGGCACTGGGTTCGCGCCCAGAGGCACCCGGAGGGGGGCGCCGGATGGGGTGCGGGTCAGGATTCGGGGCAGGCTGCGCGGTCGAGGTACCAGCGCACCACGCCGCCGAGGGGTTGGATGCCGAGGACGGGGGCTTGGTGGGGGCCGAGGGGGGTGTCGGGGTCGAGGGTGTTGGCGACGAGACGTGCGATGGCGTCGCGTTTGTTGGAGCCGGTGACCATGATGGCAAGGAAGCGTGAGGCGTTGAGCATTTCGTAGGTGAGTGTCATGCGCTTTGGAGGCACGACGCCCGGGCCGTCGTTGAAGACGGCGAGGCGGCCGGTGGGGGCGTCGAGGGCGATCGAACCCGGGAAGAGGCTCGCGGTGTGGAGGTCGTTGCCCATGCCCAGGAGGACGTAGTCGAGCCGGTCGTGGCCTTTCTCACGCCATTCCAGGGCGTCGCGGAGTTGGCGTTCGTAGGCGAGGTCGCCCTCGGGATCGAGGACGGGCATGGGGTGTGTTTGTGCTTGGGGGATGTCGGAGTGGTCGAGGAGGATGCCGCCGATCATTTTCCAGTTGCGCTGGTCGTGGTCGTGGGGGACGCAGCGTTCGTCGACCTGCCAGAGGTGGGTTTTTTTCCAGGGGAAGTCGCGGACGCGCTGGTCGTACATGAGGCGTTTGTAGAGGGGTTCGGGGGTTGAGCCTCCCGAGAGGGCGAGGTGGAAATCGCCGAAGGACCGGACGCAGGCTTTGGCCTGGAAGAGGAGGTCCGAGGCGAGTGCGTCGAGGAGGTCTTCGAGGCTCTCGCGGACGATCACTTCGCCGGGGAGGGCGGGTTTGGGGAGAGGGGGAGCGATGTCGTAGGGGTCTGGCATGATGTTGGTTCTTGCGTCGATTGATCCGTTTCAATCCGCTGAAAGGGTCGCGGGTGTTCTTTGGTTGCGAGAGCATCTTACAGCATTATGTTTCGTGAAGAACCGAAAGGTTGATCTTTGCCTCTTTGGCTTTGCGGCATTCCTTTGTCCCCTCGCTTGCGCGAGGGGCTCTACAGCAGCAGCGTAAGCGTATCCTTTGGATGTTTCCGATTCCTGTGCATGTCTTCTATTGAGCCCCTCGCGCGAGCGAGGGGACAACAACCCCGCGGTAAAGAAACACAATGGAGCAAGATGTTCTAAGGATTATGCCATTGCGCGCCCTCGGCGGCCATGATCTCGTCGGCTCGGGGCGGGCCCCAGGTGTTGGGTTGGTATTGCTCGATGCTTTCGCGGAGTCGGGGCGAGTCGAGGAATGGCTGGACGATTCGCCAGCCGCTCTCGACTTCGTCGCGGTGCTTGAAGAGGGTCTGGTCGCCTTTGATCGCGTCGAGGATGAGGGGGGCGTAGGCGTCGATGGATTCGCTGCCGAACTGTTGGGCGTAGTCGAAGTTGAGCTCGGCGGTGTCGAGATTGAAGCCCGAGCCGGGGACCTTGCCGGCGACCTGGAGGGTGACGCCTTCGGTGGGGGCGATGCTGATGATGAGTCGGTTGGCGGTGGTGGCGGGCGGGGGGGCGCCAAACTGCTCGAAGATATCGAGGGGGGGCGAGCGGAACTGGATGACGACCTCGGTGAGCTTGCGTGCCATGCGTTTGCCGGAGCGGAGGAAGAAGGGGACGCCGGCCCAGCGCCAGTTGTCGAACCCGACACGGATGGCGGCAAAGGTCTCGGTGCGGCGGTCGGGGTCGACGCCGTTTTCTTCGGTGTATGCGGGGGAGTCTGCGCCTTTGGCGTAGCGGCCGAGTGCGCCGCGTTGCCGGATCTCGTCTTCTGTCGCAGCGATCTGTGCGCTGGAGAGGATTTTGATTTTCTCGCGTGCGATGGCGTTGCCTTCGTAGCGTGATGGGGGCTCCATCGCGACGAGGGCGAGGACCTGGAGGAGGTGGCTCTGGATCATGTCGCGGATGGCGCCGGCGGCGTCGTAGAAGGAGCCGGCGCGGGAGCCGACGCCGAGTGTCTCGGCGGCGGTCACCTGGACGTGGTGGACGTGGGTGCGGTTCCAGAGCGGCTCGAAGATGGTGTTGGCGAGTCGGAGGGCGAGGATATTCTGGACGAGTTCTTTGCCGAGGTAGTGGTCGATGCGGAAGGTTGCTTCTTCCTCGAAGACGCGGCCGAGCGCCATGTTGAGGGACTGGGCGGTGCGGAGGTCGGTGCCGAAGGGTTTTTCGACGATGATGCGCTGCCAGGGCATGGCGGTGGTGTCGAGGGCGCACCATCGTTTGCCTTCGCTGACGAGGCCTGCGGCGCCGATGTTGTCGATGATGGGTTCGTAGAGATTTGGTGAGACCGAGAGGTAGAAGAGGATGTTTGGGGAGCCTCCCTGGCGGAGGATGTTGTGGTCGTGGGCGAGTTCTTTGATGGCGCCCTGGATGGAGGGGAAGGCTTCGGGGCTGGTGGCGTCGGCGGCGTGGTAGTGGAGGCGGCGGGCGAAGGTGTCGAAAGCGGCTTCGTCGAAGGTGTCGGACTGGTCCCGGGCGGCGTTGCGCATGCGAGTGCGGAACTCGTCGTCGGAGAGAGGGGTGCGGGAAACGCCCATGACGGCGAGCCCCTCTGGGAGCTGGCCGAGGCGGTCGAGCTCGAAGAGGGCGGGGATGAGCTTGCGGGAGGTGAGGTCGCCCGAGGCTCCGAAGATGACGACGAGGCAGGGTTCGGTCTTTGGCATGGGAGGATGGTATCGGGTTGGTGGGGTTTTGTGCAGGAGGAGAAAGGCACCCTCACCCCGGCCCCCTCCCAAGGGGAGAGGGAGGGGGAGCAGGAGGCGGGATGGCGGTGGTTGTTCTATCGTCCGTTGATGTCGCAGGTTGCTCGTCTTGTTGATGCGAATGCCGGCCGCGCCCGGGAGGGGTTGCGGGTGGTGGAGGATGTGGCGAGGTTTGTGCTGTGCGATGGGGCGTTGGCGGGCGAGTTCAAGTCGATCCGGCACGGGTTGCAGGAGGCGGTCGGAGGGCTGCCGATTGATCGCGGGGTGTTGCTGGCGTGGCGGGATGCGGCGGGGGATGTGGGGGCTGCGAGCAGTACGGCTGGGGAACGGTCGCGGGCGGATCTGTCGGCGATCGTGGCGGCTGCGGGCGGGCGGGTGACCGAGGCGCTGCGGGCGATCGAGGAGGCGGCCAAGGTGCTCGGCGGGGACGCGGTTGGGGTCGAGCGGCTTCGGTATCGGGCGTACGACGGCTGCGGGGCGGTGGAGCGGGCGCTTGGGACGGGGCGGGCAGAGCAGTGGCGGTTGTGCGTGCTTTTGACCGAGGCGTTGTGTGTGCATCAGCCGTGGTTGCGGGTGGCGGAGCTGGCGATGGATGGGGGGGCCGACTGTGTGCAGCTTCGGGAGAAGACGCTCGAGACCGGCGAGCTTGTAGAGCGGGCGCGGGCGTTGGTTGCGCTGGCGCGGCCTCGCGGGGTGCGCGTGGTGGTCAACGACCGGGTGGATGTTGCGCTCGCGGCAGGGGCCGACGGGGTGCATGTGGGGCAGGGGGATATG
This sequence comes from Planctomycetota bacterium, assembly GCA_030950285.1. Classification (GTDB taxonomy): domain Bacteria; phylum Planctomycetota; class Phycisphaerae; order Phycisphaerales; family UBA1924; genus PNC22. The sequence continues at coordinate 59,770 of JAUZRR010000007.1, forward strand.
GGCGTGCGGGATGTCCGTCGGCTGGCGGGAAACTCGCTGCTGGTGGGGGTGAGCACGGGGAGTGTCGAGGAGGCTCGGGCGGCTGCGGCGGCGGGGGCGGACTATTGCGGGGTGGGGCCGATGTTTGTGAGTACGACCAAGCGGAAGCCGAGGGTTGCGGGGGTGGAGTATCTGCGTGGGTATCTTGGGGATGGGGCGTGTGCGCGGGTGCCTCATCTGGCGATCGGGGGGATCACGCCGGGGAACGTGGGGGGGCTGGTTGAGGCGGGGTGCCGGGGGGTGGCGGTGAGCTCGGTGGTGTGTGGGGCGGTGGAGCCGGGCGAGGTATGTCGGGAGATTTTGGCGGGGGTTGGTGGTTGAGAGGGAAGGACACTGGGCTCGCGCCCAGTGGCACCCGGGTCTAGGGGCACCCGTCCGGACTGAAGTCCGGGGCTCGGAGGGTTGGAGCGTTGATGGTGCGTGGGTTTGGGTGCGTTATGATCTTCTATGACACAGCACGCTGGGAGCCGACTTCGTTTGCGCATGGATTCTGGGGTTGTTGCTGCGCCGGGGGCGTTCAATGCGCTTGTGGCGCGGGCGGTGGCGCGGGCGGGGTTTGAGGCGGCGTATGTCTCGGGGGGGGCGACGAGCGTGGCGGCGGGGGTGCCTGATGTGGGGCTGTTGACGCTCGAGCATTTTTGTCGGGTGATCCGCGAGGTTGTGGATGGGTCGGGGCTGCCGGTGCTGGCGGATGCGGATACGGGCTTTGGTGAGGCGGAGATGGTGCGGCGGACGGTGGTCGAGTATCACCGGGCGGGGGCGGCGGGGCTGCACCTTGAGGATCAGGTGTTCCCGAAACGGTGCGGGCACCTGGACGGCAAGGCGCTGGTGCCTGTCGAGCACATGTGCGAGAAGGTCGCGTGGGCGGCGAAGGCTTCGCAGGACTGCTCGGACGGGGCGTTTGTGGTGTGTGCACGCACCGACGCCCGGGGCGTGGACGGCATGGAGGCGGCGGTCGAGCGGGCGCGGGCGTATGTCGCGGCGGGGGCGGACATGATCTTTCCCGAGGGGCTCAAGAGCGAGGCGGAGTTTGGGGCGTTTGCCGAGGCGATGCGGGGATGTCCCCCCGCTTGCGCGGGGGGCTCTACACGAGAAGGCGGGCCGTACTTGTTGGCGAACATGACGGAGTTTGGGAAGACGCCATTGATCCCGTTGTCGCGGTTTGGCGAGATGGGATACGACCTTGTGATCTACCCGGTGTCGATGTTGCGGGTGGCGATGGGGGCGGTGACGCGGGCGCTCGAGACGCTCAAGCGTGAGGGGACGGTCGAGCCGTTGCTTGGTGAGATGCAGACTCGGGAAGAGTTGTACGGGCTTGTGGGGTATGAGCCGGGGACGGCTTGGGAGATTCCGGCGGGGGAGTAGGGTGTGTTTAGTCGACCTGGACTTGTTCAAAGAGCATGCCCGAGTCGTCGCGCGAGGCGAAGTAGGCCTCGACGTTGATGTCGCTTGAGACTCGCCTGATCTGGAACGCAGCGCGGACGAGGTCGGCTCTTTGGAGTGTGCTCATGCGGGCGTCGTCGACGCCGAGTCGGTGGCCGTAGAAGGCGCAGCCCTCGTGCTGGATGAGGATGACGCGGTCGATGCGGTGGGCGTCGGTGAGGAACTTGAGCTCGCCGATGACGCCTTCCTGTTCGAGTCGTGCTTCGGTGTGTCCGGCGAGGCATCCGGGCCCGCCGGGGAGTGCGACGCGGTCGTAGCGGGGGAGTTTGAGCCCGTGCTTGAGGAAGTCGTCGAAGTGCTCGCCGACGCGGCCATCGGAGCAGTAGACGGCTGCGGCGTGCATGCGTTCGACGTGGTATGGGACGGGTGAGCGGTAGGTCATAGTCGGGATGGTATCGGGGTTCGGTGCTGTGTGCCAGTGGGGCGAGCTACTGTTGGGGGTGGCAGCTCCTTTTTCCAACGATCGGGTGACCTTTGGTGTCGCGTATGCCGACGACGACGTGGTTGTGGTGGAGAAGCGCGCAAAGCTGGTGACGGCGCCGGGGGTGGGGCACACCGACGACACGCTGTTGAACGGGCTGATGGCGCGGTATGGGGCGCAGCTGACGGCTCTTGGTGGCAAGCGGGACTGGGGGCTTTTGCACCGGCTTGATCGGGGGACGAGCGGGCTTTTGGTGGTGGGGCTGTCCAAGGACGCCTACGACGGGCTGCGGGAGGCGTTCGAGACCCGTTCGGTGCGGAAGTTTTATTGGGCGGTGTGTCGGCGTGCGCCCAACAAGCCGGCGGGGGTGATCAAGCGGCCGATCATCGAAGAGGTCAAGCGGGTGGACAAGTACACGTCGACGAAGACGGCTCGGATCGGGCGATCGGGCAAGCCGGCGTTGACGGCGTACCGGGTGCTCGAGGAGTCGGTCTCGGGGTGCCTGGTCGAGGCAAGGCCGGTGACGGGGCGGCTGCACCAGGTGCGGGCGCATCTGGATTCGATCTCGGCGACGGTTTTGGGCGATGAGTTTTACGGGCCTGATATTGCGCGGCGGGCTTCGTCGCGGCTTGCGCTGCACGCGCATCGGCTGGTGTTCAACCACCCGTTGACCGGCGAGACGATCGATACCCGCTCGGCGTTCCCGAAGGATCTGCGGTCGCTCTTGAATCGGATGCACCTGCACCTGCCGGGGGCTGTGGGAGCGGTGTCAGGTGGGGTATCGGGTGGGGTGTCAGAGGACGCTGAGAAACTCGCGGGCGAGGCCGTCGGCGACGAGGAAGCCTGAATCGGTGGGGCGGAGGCGGCTGTCGCTTTCTTGGAGACAGCCTCGGGCGAGCTGGTCGGCTGCGACGCGGCGGACGGCGTTGGCGGTGGGTTCGTTTGTATTTTCGAGGAGCTGGTCGAGGTCGATTCCTTCGCGGAGTCGGACGGCGGTCATGAGTTGTTCGCTGAGGAGGCGGCTTGGGTCTGGGGGTTCCAGGTCGATGGCGCGGGGGTGGCCGTTGTCGTTCTGGTGGAGGTAGTCGTCGAGTCGGGGCTGGTTTTTCCAGCGCCAGCCGCCGCCTTGGGGGTCGAGGAGGTGGCTGCTGGCACTCGGCCCGGCGGCGAGCCAGGACGATTGACTCCAGTAGGCGAGGTTGTGGGCGCACTCGTGTCCTGGCGCGGCGAAGTTGGAGACTTCGTAGCGGTCGAGCCCTGCGTCGGCGCAGCGTTTGACGGTGTGTTCGTACATGTCGGCTTCGAGGTCGTCGTCGGTGGGGGTGAAGTCGCCGCGCTTGAGGCGGGCGGTCATCGCGGTGTTGGGCTCGTAGGTGAGCGCGTAGCAGGAGAGGTGGGTGGTGCCGAGGGTGAGGGCGGTGGCGAGGTCGGCGTCCCACTCCGGGAGGGTCTGGCCGGGGATCGCGAAGATGAGATCGACGCTGGTGCGCTCGATGCCGGCGGTTTTTGCGAGGGCGACTGCGCGCGGGACGCTCTTGGGGTCGTGCCAGCGTTCGAGGGTTTTGAGGTGGCGTGGGTTGAAGGACTGCGCGCCCATGCTGAGGCGGTTGACGCCTCCTGCGCGGAGGATGTCGAAGAGCTCGGGTGAGGCGGTTTCGGGGTTGCACTCGACGCTGAACTCGGCGTCGTTGGCGTGGATGGCTGCGAGGTTGAAGTGGTCGTCGAGGGTGCGGAGGAGTTGTGTCCAGAGGGCGGGTTGCAGGAGGGTGGGGGTGCCGCCGCCGATGAAAATGGTGCGGAGGGGTTGGTTCTGGGTGAGAGGGGCGAGTGCGGCGAGTTCCTGGCCGAGTCGGTCGGTGAATGGTTGCTGGCGGTCCCGGGTATCGACGAGGCTGTAGAAATCGCAGTAGTGGCACTTGTGGAAGCAGAAGGGGATGTGGATATAGAGGCAGCGTACTGGGGAGAGTTCGGGGTCGTCGAGGAGTTGTCGGACGATGGGTGCGGTGGAGGTGCTTTTGAGTTGCTGGAGGGGTGTGGTCACACTAGGCTATCCTGTGGCGCGGCCGGGCTTTCCGGGCGGTCTGGATGGAGTCGGTGACGCAGAGGATGCGTCGCTGGCAGAGTGGACCCGACGACCGGTTCTTAAGCCGGGCAGGAAAGGATAGTGTGCTCGAGTGGATTCGGCCCTTGTTCATGTGCGTTCGGACGGCAAGCAGCAGGCTGTGCCTCTCAAGCCCGGGAAGATTCTGATTGGTCGTCATGACGACTGCCAGATCCGGATCCCCGCGGCAAATGTTTCGCGACACCACTGCGAGGTGGTGAGCGGGGGCTCTGGGGTGCGGATCCGTGACCTGGGCTCGAGCAACGGGACGTATGTCAACGGGCACAAGGTCGATGATGTGGAGCTGTCGCCGGGGGACGTGATCGAGATCGGGACGTTGCTGTTTGTGGTGCGGATCGACGGCAACCCGGCGGTGATCGATCCCGAGGCGTTGAGCCAGCATGTGAAGTCGGCGGGTTCTGCTGTGGCGGACGCGGTGACGGCGAAGCGGCCGCTGGGGAACGACGACTCGAGCGTTGATTTTGATTTTGACTTTGATTTGTCGGATGACGACGACGATCAGCCGGCGCTGTAGGGCGCGGGCGTGAGTTTGATTTGAGCCGCAGGAAACTGGCTGTTTGCGGCCTCGAGCTTGCGCTTGGGGCTCGTCGAGAGGCCCGAGATATTTTCACAAGGTGTCTGAGGGGTCTTCGGCGGGGGCCGTGCTTTGGTGCGGAGTCGTCGAAGATTCGGACCGCGGCACTTTGCGGGTGGTGCGGTGTCCCCTCGCTTGCGCGAGGGGCTCTATGGGGAGATGGCCGCGAGTCGGGACGCTCTAGGCGGGCTTGTTGGCAGCGGGTGCGTTGCTGGTGCTCGCGTCTTTGCCGGTGCCGGGTTTGTCGGGGATGCGGATGGTGGTGGAGCATCCCTTGCAGCGGACGGTTTTGCCTCGGGCGCTGGTGGGGACACCGAGCACCTTTCGGCAGAGCAGGTTGGGACACATGATTCGGATCGTTTCTTCCATCGGTTCACACTCCCGGTGCCTCCATGAGATCGGCCCTGGGGTGTTGTGGCGTGAGCCTGACCTGCGCAGCGGGACCAAGCGGTAGGCGTGGATGGCGGATCGTGCGGTTTGTGCGGCAGTTCCGGTGCTATCGGACGCCGCTATCCTTGGCTGTTGCGGGGCTGGTTGCGGGCTTTCCACCGGGTGTGGGTGCCCGGGGGTGTGGTGTGCGGGGGTCGCGCGAAAGGGATCGGCAGCGATGAGCGAAACAGACAGATCGACCGAGGCTGGCACGTGTACCGCGGTGGTCGGGTTGCAGTGGGGGGACGAGGGCAAGGGGAAGATCGTCGACCTGCTGGCGGCCGATCACGACGCGGTGGTGCGGTACAACGGCGGGGCGAACGCCGGGCACACGGTGGTTGTGGGCAGTGAGAAGTATGCGCTGCACCTGGTGCCTTCGGGGATTTTGTACCCCGGCGTGCTGGCGGTGGTGGGCAACGGGGTGGTGGTCGATCCCGAGAAGCTGCTCGAAGAGATCGACGGGCTCGAGGCGCGGGGGGTGTGTACGAAGTCGCTGGTGGTGTCGAGCCGGGCGCATGTGGTGGCGCCGTACCACAAGCTCGAGGACGAGGTGCGGGAGCGGCTGCTGAGTCGTGGGGGCGGTGGGGGTGGTGGGGGTGGTGGGGGTGGTGGGGGTGGGGTCGCGATCGGGACGACCAAGCGGGGGATCGGGCCTTGCTATGCGGACAAGGCGCAGCGGTCGAGCGCGATCCGGGTCGGGGACTTGCTGCGGCCGGACGTATTGCGGGAGAAGCTCGAGACGGCGTGCCGGTTCAAGCGGACGCGGCTTGTGGATATCGAACTCGGGGACGATCTGGACCCGGCGATTTTGACCGAACGGCTTGCGGCGGTGGGGGAGCGGTTGCGGCCTCGGGTGACGGACACGACGTATCTGTTGCACGACTTGCTGGGTGAGGGCAAGCGGATTCTCTTTGAGGGCGGCAACGCGACGCTGCTGGATGTGGACCACGGGACGTACCCGTTTGTGACCAGCTCGAACTGCACAGCACTCGGCATCTCGACGGGGACGGGGGTGCCGGGGCGTCGGCTGGACCGGGTGGTGGGGATCATGAAGGCGTATTCGACGCGGGTGGGTGCGGGCCCGATGCCGACGGAGCTGGAGGACGCGACGGGGGAGCTGTTGCGCGCGCGGGGGAACGAGTATGGGACGACGACGGGGCGTCCCCGGCGGTGCGGGTGGCTCGACCTGGTGGCGGCACGGTATTCGGTGATGATCAACGGCGTGACGGAGGTCGCGCTGATGTTGTTTGATGTGCTGGCGGGGTTTGAGGAGCTGAAGATTTGTACGGCGTATGAGGTCGCGGGCGTGGGGGGTGCGGACGGCGCGGCGGGGGAACGGACGGCGCGGTTTTTGCCTGACGCCGTGGAGCTTGAACGGGTGACGCCGGTGTATGAGACGCTGGCGGGGTTTGGGGAGGAGATCACCGGGGCGAAGAAGTGGGCGGATTTGCCGACGAAGGCGCGGGGGTATGTGGAGTTTGTGGAGGCGTTTTTGGGGGTGCCGGTGACGATTGTGAGTGTCGGGCCTGGGCGTGAGCAGACGTTGGTGGGGTGAGGGTGATGGAGGGGGAAGCCCACGCTTGCGCGTTGGGCCTCTTTTTGAGTGGTGGGATTGTCTTTTGCTAAGAGGGAAGACCTGATCGCGGCAGGCGCCACGAGGAGCCGCATTCGGGACACATGGTGCAGCCTTCGGTGTTGGGGGGGATACATTCGAGGAGTTCCCAGCAGGATGGACAGAGGCTTTGAGCCAGTGTTTCGTGCTCGATGGTCGTGAGGCTGACCCACAGTTCGCCACGGCGAAACAAGAGGCCGGCGAAGAGCAATGCTGCCATCAAAGGGATGATTGCATAGACCCACCATGGTGTCCCGGCTGGGTTGAGCAGGCCGTAGGCGAGCGTGCACACAAAGGCTCCCGCGCCGAGGACAATCAGGCCGATTGACAGCAACGCCCCCCTGCCCGAAACACGGCTGTAAACTGCCTTGGAGGCCCGTTGGCATCGGGTTTCATAGGCATCGCCCGGTTTCTTCTTGGAAGGACGATACAGAACAAGGCTTGCGGGACGACCCCGGTGGTCCAGGGTGAGTGATGTTTTGGGAAACTGGAGCACCTGGACGAGCTTGCTGCGAGTTGCCTGTCGTGCCTGGGGGTTGCCGGGAGCTTCGGCTGCTCGCAGCCTGTCAGCCCGCCACGCTGCACCGCACTCCGGGCAGGTGATGAACCCCTGGGCATCTTCTTCAATATCGACCAGCTTGTATCGGCACGCTGGACAGCGCCCGTTGCGAACGGCCTGATGGATGCACTCGTACCCCCGGCTGGCGAAGAACGGCGTCAAGAGAGACTCGGTCGTCACAAAGGACACCCCCGCGATCACAAACAGGACGAGCGGAACCACAAACCAGAAAGAAAGGCGTAACGCAAGGGCCACGAAGGTGATGATGCCCAGGGCAAGTATCCCCCACACGCTGTTCATGATCTCGTGGTGCCCGTCGAGGAGTCGGTCCCAGGGGTCGTCCTTTTCTCTCGCGGGGTCGTCGGTTTCGTCCTCATCGTCACCAAGCCCGAACACATCGCGGAACCGAAATGGGCGGCCGCGATCGTCGGTGAAGGGTTGAAGATGGATCTGAAAACCGCGGAGCATGGTGTGAGGGTAACGTGCTTGCTTGGTTCCGGCGGAGGCAGGGGCTTGTGCGTTGGGGTGGTGTTGCCGGTTGGGGGAAAGCCCACGTTTGCGCGTTGGGCCTCTTTTGGAGCGCTCCTCGCTTGCGCTTCGGGCTCTGATATCCTTCCGACATGGCACAACTTTCGTATCAGACGGCGGGGGAATCGCACGGGCCGGGGCTTGTGACCATTGTCACGGGGTTGCCGGCGGGGGTGGTGTTGGATGAGGAGCTCATCAACCGGGAGATGAGCCGACGGCAGGGGGGGTATGGGCGCGGGGGGCGGCAGCGGATCGAGACCGACCGAGTCGAGTTTCTCACCGGGGTGCGGCGGGGGCGGAGCATCGGGTCGCCGTTGACGATGCTGGTCAGGAACAAGGACTCGCGGCTGGATGATCTGGAGCGGACGCCGCCGGTGTATCGGCCGCGGCCGGGGCACGCGGACCTGGCCGGGAGCATCAAGTGGCTGACGACGGATTGCCGGGAGACGTTGGAGCGGGCCAGCGCGCGGGAGACTGCGGCGCGGACGGCTGCGGGGGCGGTGGCGCGGTGTCTGTTGCGGGAGTTTGCGGTCGAAGTTTTCGGGTTTGTGCGGCAGATCGGGGAACACGCGACCGGCGCGGAAGTGACGGCTGACAACCGGGGGGCAATGCTCGCGGCCCGCGACGCGAGCGAGACGTACTGCCCGGACGCGGCGGCGACCGAGAAGCAGTGCGCCGCAATCCGGCAGGCGAAGATCGACAAGGACACGGTGGGCGGGCTGGTCGAGGCGCATGTGTTTGGGTGCGTGCCCGGGGTGGGGTCGAGCATGGACTGGCGGACCAAGCTGGACGCGCGGCTGGCGTATGCGGTGATGGGGATTCAGGCGTTCAAGGCTGTGGAGATCGGGCTTGGTGTGGGGTGCGCTTCGCGGCGGGGGTCTGAAGTGCACGATCCGATCTTCTTTGACGCGGCGCAGCGGGGGACGGCGACGCTCGGGTTTGTGCGGACGAGTAACAATGCAGGCGGGACGGAGGGGGGGATGACCAACGGGCAGCCGGTGGTGGTGCGTGGGACGATGAAGCCGATCTCGACGCTTTTGCGTGGGTTGCCGAGTGTTGACCTGAACACGAAGGAGGCGGACGAGAGCCAGTACGAACGGAGCGATGTGTGCGCGGTGAGCGCAGCAAGCGTGGTGATGGAGAACGTGGTGGCGTTCGAGATCGCAAGGGGGTATTGCGAGAAGTTTGGCGGGGATTCGGTGACGGAGATGGGGATGAACTACGACACGTTTTTGAAGCTGGCGCGGAGCTTGCCGTTGGAGCCGCCGGAGGTGACGATCGCGTGAGGTGGGGGGGTGGGGGTGACAAAGAGCCCTAAGCGTGAGCGCCGGGTTTGGCCCGGCGCTGACGCTTAGGGCTCATGAGTTGGGCGGTTGGTTTGGTGTGCGTGTGCCCCAGGGGCGGGGTTGGTCTCGTGAGGCGAGAAGGATTTGGTTGTAGGTATCGCGGTCGATTTCTTCGCAGCCGAACTGGGCGAGGTGTTGGCTGTGCATCTGGGTGTCGAGGATGGTGAAGCCTTGGTCGCGGAGGTGGAGGATGGTGCGTGCGAGGCAGACTTTGCTTGCGTCGCGGCCGCCGAGGTCGGGGCGGCTGAACATGGCTTCGCCGCAGAAGATGGAGCCGATGCACAGGCCGTAGAGCCCGCCGACGAGGGTGCGGCGGTTGGTGTGGTCGAAGAGGATCGCGTCGGGGTTGGGGGAGGCCGAAGCCGACGCTTCGCAAGGCTCAGCGGCGGCGTCCGGGGCGCGGGTGGCGGATGCGGGCGTCTGCGTGTTTGGCAGCCATGCTTCGACCGAGTGTGCGAGGCCGGCGGTGTGGAGTGCTTCGAAGATGGCGATGATGTGTGGGTCGATCCAGCTGCCCGGGCGGCGGGGGTCGGCGCAGGCGCGGATGACTCGTGAGAACGCGGCGTCGGTGGTGACCTCGAAGCGGAGGGAGCGGATGGTGCGCATGAGGCGGCGGGGGATGTGGTAGGCGGGGGGGTCGATGCGGATGATGCCTCGGGGGTCGGTTTCGTACCAGGTGGGGGTTGGGGCGGGGGTGGGGGTGGGGCCGGGTGTTGGGGCGGCCATGAGGAACGCGCCCTGGCGGTAGCCATCCAGGACGGCTTGGAGGGGTGGGGGGAGATCGGCGTGTGGTGCGGGGGCGGGCATGTTGTCGGACTTTATGCGGGTCCGGGTTGTTTTCGTACGCTTGGGACTCGATGGGGTTGTTGTGGCGGGCGGAGGAGGAGAAAGGCACCCTCCCCCCGGCCCCCTCCCGAGGGGAGGGGGAGGGGGAGGGGAAGGAAGAGAGGAGGGTGGTGGAGAGAGGTGGGGTCGTTAGGCACTGGGCTTGCGCCCAGTGGCACCCGGGTTTTGGGATTGGTGGGGGGTTTGTGGGGGGGGGTGTGTTATGCTCTTTTTTGGGGTGCGGTGTGTTGTTGCGGCTTGGTGGGGGGACCCGTGTGTGCGAAACTGTAATGGGCGGTTCCCGAAAGACTGTTTGCACTGGCGGATGATGTTTGCGGCCTGTGGTCGTGACGGCCGAGACTGAGAGAAGGAAAGACCGATGAATAGCAATCCGCTGATGGCGATCCTGCAGAACGAGGACCTGTTCGTACCGTTGCTGATGGCGGGGGTGGGGCTGGTGTGGATTGTGCTTGGGACGGTGACGGGGATGGTGAAGTCGGTGGCTCGGGAGCGGACGCGGCGAGAGATCGCGGCGTATATCGCGGAGGGCTCGATGTCCCCTGAGCAGGGCGAGAAGCTGATGAAGGCGGGGAAGCGTTGCGGGACGATGTGAGGTTTGCGGGTTGTAGAACACTAAGAGAGTCGTGGAAGGGCGGTCGGTCATGCTGACACTGTCGGGTATTGAGAATGACATTGTGCCGTTGATCGCGATCGGCGGCGGGCTGCTGGTGGCGATTGTTGCGATCCTGACCGGGGGAATCACAAAGGTGACGCGGACGCGGGCGCGCGAGGCGACGAAGCGCGAGGTTGCAGCGTATGTGGCGGAGGGTTCGATCTCTCCGGCGGACGCGGAGAAGCTGATTCGGGCGGACCAGCCTCATTGGGAACGCGGGAAAGAGTAGTGTCGCGTCGGGGGATCACCTGCTGCACGGGAGCACACCATGGATATCGGGCTGGACGGAGAACAGGTGTTCTGGATCGTGCTGGGCGGCGTGGCGGGTGTGGTGATCGTCGCGGCGATCTTTGGTGAGTATCTGACGGCGCGGACCAAGACCCGGGCGAAGACGCAGCAGTCGCTGGCGCGGGAGGAATCGCGGCGAGAGATCGCGGCGTATGTCGCGGAGGGTTCGATGAGCCCTGATGATGCGGCAAAGATTCTGGCTGCGGACATGCCGGTGTGGGAGCGGGGATTTCAGAAGAAGGGGTAGGCGGGCCGGTCAGGTCAGTCTCCGCAGCAGCCCGAGGCCGTAGTTTGTTGGGTCGAGGTAGATATCGGTGCGGTCGTAGGTTCCTTCGCCGACAGGTTGGTTGTTGTGTGGCGCGGGGGTGTCTTTTTTTGTGTCCGGAGTTCGAGGGCGTTTGCGTGCTTTGGGCTTGGGTTGAGGTTGTGCGGTGCGGATGTGGTCGAGGACGTGTCGTGGTCCCTGGTGTCCGCCGCACTCGGTGGGGAAGGTGTCGTGGAGGATGACGTAGCCGCCGGTGTTGAGGACCGGTTCGGTTGCGGCAAAGTCGGCGAGAGTGCCCTGGATGGTGTGGTCGCCGTCGAGGAAGGCAAAGTCGATGCCGCCGGCTGCTTGGAGTTGGTCCCAGGTGTTGGGGATCTCGACGGGGCTGTCGCCTGGGTGGATGCGGACGAAGTCGAGGAGGCCGGCGGCTTTGAGTCGGTCTTTGACGAAGTCGAGTCTGCCTTGGAGCATCTCGGCACTGCGCCAGTGGTCTCTTTCGATGGGTGCGAAGTTGTCGAAGCAGTGGATGACGGCGTCCTCGCCGGGGGTGCAGCCGTTTTCGAGGAGGGCGGCTGCCATCCAGTGGGTGCTGATGGAGCAGAACATGCCGACCTCGATGAGGACGCGCGGTCTGGTGTTTCGGACGAGGGCGTGGAGGAGCATGCCGGCTTGTGGGCTGAGGGAGGCGGGGAAGGTGACGGGCTGGTTGTAGAGGTCTCGGAGTGCAGCGAGCCAGGTGCAGCCGGCGGTGTTGAGGGAGGTTGGGAAGTCCCAGCCCTTCGGGTGAAACTCGTCGCCTTTGAGCGTGGGGAAGTGGGCGAGGGTCTCGGCGGGGGGCGGCGGGTTGGTCTCGGGCGGGGGAGGCATCGGTGCGATCGTAGTGCGGGTTCGGAGGGTGGCGCACGGCGTGGGTGGTGGTGTGTTGTCAGGACGATCGGGTTGGGCTCGCGGGCGTCAGGGGGTTGTGTGCGGGGGTGGGGTTGCGGTGGGTCGAGACGATTGCGGCGGTGTGTTTCCAGAGTTGCTGCGCGGCGGCGGTAGGGTGATGGGGGTGGTCGGGGTGGTCGGGGTGGTGGGGGTGGTGGGGGTGGTGGGGGTGGAGTGCTGCTGCGGCAGTGCGGATGGCGCGAGCGCAGAGGGCGCGACGGGGGGGGATGCCGCAGCCGAGGGGCTCGATGTAGGCTGCGGCGAGCATCCGGGCGACGGCGTGTTCGATCGTCTTTCGGGTGTGGCGCAGGTCGGCGCAGTCGATGACGGCGAGTTCGGCGCGTTCGGGGGTGACGTTGGTGACGATGAGGTTGCTGGGCTTTGGGTCGCGGTTGCGGACGCCGAGGGTTGCGAGTCGGCACGCGATGGTGGCGAGTGTTTCGGCGACGCGGTGTTGCTCGGCGGTCGAGAGGTCGTCGGCGGCGAGGTGGTCGAGGACGGTGCTGCCGGGGAGGAAGGCCAGGACGAGGCACTCGACGGGGGTGGTGTCGTGGGTGCCTCGGAGGATGGCCAGTGGCGGGGCGGTGGGGATGTTGTGGGCCCGGAGCCAGAGGGCGTTTTTCCAGTGTTTTTGGGCTGGGGTTTGTCGGAGGAGTGTCTGGAGGCGTCGCTTGGGGCTGGCGATGGGGGAGCACTTGATGATGCAGTCGCGGCCGAGGAGTGTGGCGCGGTAGACGGTGCCCTTTGGGTGGTCTTTGAGACACTGGGGGTTGTGGAGATCGCCGAGGGCGGCGGCCCAGTTGCCGGGTGCGGCGCGGGCGATGAGGCGGGTGTTGTGGTCGGGGGGGCGGAACACGGCGTGATCGTACACGGGCGGCCGGTTTGACATGGGGGGCTGTTGGCCGGACGATCATGGTGTATGTCCCTCTCTGTGGTGATCGTGTGCAAGAACAACGGCGAGACGATCGGGCGGACGCTCGAGAGCGTGGCCGGTCTTGCGACGGAGATCGTGGCGCTGGATTCGGGCTCGACCGACAGCACGATCCCGCAGCTGGAGCGCGAGGGGGCGCGGGTGGAGCGGGTCCAGTGGCAGGGGCACATCGCGACCAAGCAGATGGCGCTGGAGGCGGCGGGGTGCGAGTGGGTGTTGTCACTCGATAGCGACGAGAGTGTGGAGCCGGGGCTGGCGGATTCGATCCGGGAGTTTCTTGCGCGGGATGATCCGACGGTGGCGGGGGCGCGGGTGAACCGGAAGACGTGGTTTGCGGGGCGAGCGTTGGACTATTGCTGGCAGCCTGAGTGGCGGGTGCGGCTGGTGCGGCGGGCGGACGTGGTCGCGGGGCTGGCGGGTTGGGGCGGGGTGAATCCGCACGACCAGTTGCAGGTGCGGTACGGCGGCGAACGGCAGCCGACGGACGCGGCGCGGGCGGGGCGGGCGGCGGCATTTGTCGATCTGCCGGGGACGTTGCGGCACGATTCGTTTGTGGACATGCGGCAGCACCTGGCAAACAACCTTCGGCACGCGGAGGTCTCGGCGCGGAGTCTTGCCGAGCTTGGGGCGACGGGGAGCTACTGGAAGATGGTGTCGAGCCCGGTGGGGGCGATGTGCAAGCAGATGATCATGAAGAGCGCGTGGCGGGACGGGTGGCGCGGGTGGGCGGCTGCGGGGAGCACGGCGGCGACGACGCTCATGAAGCATATTTTGTTGCTCGAGCGGACGCGGCTGGAGCGGGAGGGGTCCCCTCGCTTGCGCGAGGGGCTCAAAGGAGAGAATGCAGGATCCTCTCGCTTGCGCGAGGGACTCTCTGGGGATGAGTCTGGTGAGGGGTGACACGGTTGGTCTTGTGGGGAGTAGACTGCTGGCGTGCGAGTGCTTGGTGTTGATCCTGGGTTGCGGCTGACGGGCTATGGGTGTCTGGACGTGCCCGAGGCGCGGCCGGATGAGCCGAGGATTGTTGAGGCGGGGGTGTTCCGGCTGGAGCAGCGGGCGCGCGCGGTGGAGGACGAGGGGGAGAAGGGGTCCTCGGTTGCGTCGGTTTCGGCGCGGCTTGTGGAGCTTGATCGTGACTTTCGTGATGCGCTTGTGCGGCTCGAGCCTGAGTTGGTGGCGGTCGAGTCGTTGTTTGCGCATTACAAGCACCCGGCGACGGCGATCGTGATGGGGCACGCGCGGGGGGTGTTGCTTTTGGCGATCCGGCAGGCGGGGTGTCGGCTGGTGGAGTTGAAGCCCAACGAGGTGAAGAAGTCGATCACCGGGCACGGGCACGCGACCAAGGCGCAGATGCAGGGTGCGGTGCAGGGGGTGTTCGGGCTTGCCGAGCCGCCGAGTCCGCCGGATATTGCCGATGCCTTGGCGATCGCGTTGTGTGCGGCGCGGCGTGCGGCGTTTTCTGAGGGGTGAAGGGTGGGGCTACCAGTCGAGCGTGCCTCGCCAGGCGGTGGTGAGGTCGGCGACGGTGGTGTCGATACCGAGCGATTTGGAGCGCAGGTGTCCTGAGGTGTCGAGGACGCCGAGCTGTTCGACCGGGATGTCTTTGGCGTGGGCGGCGAGGGTTTTGCGGAGTTGTTCGAGTTGTGCGGGGGGGACTTCGAGGACGTAGCGGCCGGGGTTTTCGGCAAAGAGCCATGCGGTGGGGTGGATGGTTGCGGGGTGGTCGGTGGTGGGGTGGTCGGTGGTGGGGTGGTCGGCGAGGATTGCGCCGAGGGTGGTCTTGTTGGTGCTGCTGCCGATGAGCATCTCGGCGAGGGCGACGGCGAGGCCGCCTTCGGAGCAGTCGTGGGCGCTGGCGACAAGCCCCTCGGCGATGCAGGCGGCGACGGCGCGGGCGGTTTGTGCGCCGGTGGTGGGGTCGAAGCTGGGCATGTCGTGGGTGAGGCTTTGTGCTTTGGCGGGGGGGAGGTCGAAGAGCTGGGCGTAGTGGGAGCCGCCCATGGTGGCGGTGGTTTCGCCGACGAGGACGAGGAGGTTGCCGGCACGTTTGGCGTCCATGGTGATGCAGTTGTCGAGTGTGTTGACGATGCCGATGCCGGTGATGAGGAGTGTGGGCGGGATCTCGATGGTGGTGTCTGGTTTGCCGTTTTGGCCGGGGATGGTGAACTGGTTGTTGAGTGAATCTTTGCCGCTGACGAAGGGGGTGCGGTAGGCCTTTGCACCGTCGTAGCAGCCTGCTGCGGCGCGGACGAGTGAGGCGAGGTTTTGGGGTTTGGTGCAGCTTGGCCAGCAGAAGTTGTCGAGGATGGCAATGCGTTCGGGGTCGGCGCCGACACAGACGAGGTTGCGGACGCACTCGTCGATGGCGGCGATGGCGGCGAGGTAGGGATCGCCGCCGGTGGTTGGGTCTCCCATGGCGGTGGCCAGGCCGCAGCCGATGGCCAGGCCGCGTCCGGTGCCGGGGACCGGTTCGATGACTGCGGCGTCGCCCGGTCCTTTGCGTCCGGGGCCGACGAGTGGGCGGAGGATGGTGTTGCCTTGGACCTCGTGGTCGTACTGGCGGATGATCCAGTGCTTGCTTGCGATGTTTGGATGGGCGAGGAGGGTGAGGAGGGCGCGGGTTGGGTTTGGTGTAGAGCCCTCCGCGCGAGCGGGGGGACACGTGGCGGGAGTGGATGTGTCTTGATGCGCGGGTGTCCCCTCGCTTGCGCGAGGCGCTCTCTCGGGCGCGGCGTTGGCATCGCCTGGAAGGCGGTCCCACGTTGACCATGTTGCCTGGCGGGTTGGTTGGGGGATGCCTTCGTGGAGGAGGTGCATGGAGATGCGGCCGACTTCGTTGCTTTGGTAGTTGAGGATGAGTTCGGCGTTTGGGGTGCCGAAGGAGCCGAGGACGGCGAGTTCGACGTGTTCTTCGTCGCAGATTTGTTGGAGTTCGGCGAGGCGGTCGGGGGCGACAGCGAGGACCATGCGTTCCTGTGCTTCGCTGATCCAGATCTCGGTGTAGGTGAGGCCGTCGTATTTGAGCGGGGCGGCGTCGAGGTTGACGTCTGCGCCGATTGCTGCGCCCATCTCGCCGACGGCGGAGCTGAACCCGCCTGCGCCGCAGTCGGTGATTGCGGAGAAGAGCGGGCCGTTGCTTGCGTCGCGGGCGCGGAGGATGGCGTCGAGGACTCGTTTTTCTTCGATGGCGTTGCCGATTTGCACGGCGTGGCTGAACTCGTCTGCGTGGGTATCGGTGAGCTCTGCGCTGCTGAAGGTTGCGCCGTGGATGCCGTCGCGTCCGGTGCGTCCGCCGAGTGCGACGATGAGGTCGCCGTGTTGTGCGTCGCCGTCGATGAGGTCGATGGGCATGACGCCGACGCAGCCGCAGTAGACGAGCGGGTTGCCGATGTATCGGTTGTCGAAGGAGACGCTGCCGTTGAGTGTGGGGATGCCCATGCGGTTGCCGTAGTCGCGGACGCCGGCGACGACTTCGGAGAGGATGCGCTTTGGATGGAGGCAGCCGGGGGGGATGTCTTTGGTGTCCGGGTAGGCGACACAGAAGACGTCGGTGCTGGCGATTGGTTTGGCGGCGAGTCCGGTGCCGATGATGTCGCGGATGCAGCCACCGATGCCGGTTGCGGCGCCGCCGTAGGGCTCGATGGCGGAGGGGTGGTTGTGGGTTTCGACTTTGACGCAGACGGCGGTTTTGTCGTCGAAGGCGATGATGCCGGCGTTGTCTTTGAAGACGCTGAGTGTCCAGTCGATGCCTTCGTCGATGAGTTCGAATGTTGCAGCGGCGACGGTGCGTTTGAGGAGGCTGTCGATGGTGACCGAGCCGTCGTCGTGGAAGGTGTGCCCGGGGCGGGGGGTGGTGTGGGGGGAGTCGTGGGGGGTGTCGAGGCCGGGGATGGGCGTGCCCGGACTTCCGGGTTCGCGGCGGTAGCGGATGGTGCTTTTGAGTGTTTTGTGAACGCAGTGCTCGCTCCATGTCTGGGCGAGGGTTTCGAGTTCGATATCGGTTGGTTCGCGGTTGAGGGCTTGGTAGTGGTCGCGGATGGTGCGCATTTCTTCGAGGCTGAGGAAGAGGTGGGCGTCGCGGGAGAGTGTGGTCAGGGCGTCGTCGTCGAGGTTGCGGATGGTGATGTGGGTGAGGCGGAACTCGGCGGGGTGGCCGACGGGGAGGGTTGTGGGGACGAAGGGTGTGGTGTGGATGGCGTTGACGACGGGGTTGGCGAGGAGGCGGGTTGCGATCTCGGCGGCTTTGGGAGCGTCCTGGCCGATCAGGTCGTAGCGCCATCCGGTGGAGACGCCGATGGTGTCGCGGTCGAGGCTGAGGAGCTCGGCGGCGGCATCGCGGACGGAGTGGGCGGTCGGGTCCATAACGCCGGGGAGTGGGTGGACCTCGACGGTGACGGCTTTGGGTTGGGCGGGTTCGACGCCTTGGGTGTGGGCGTTGACGACGGGGTCTGCGAGGAGTGCAGAGCCGAGGGTGGCGGCGGCGGTTTTGTCGATCGGGGCTTGGATGAGGTAGATACGGATGGATCGGGCGGTGTCGAGTTGGTATCCGAGTGCGCGTGCTTCGGCGAGGAGTCGGTCGGCGCGGGGGTCGGCATGACCTGGGGCGCGGGCGACTTCGAAGCGGTGGACGCGGAGCCTCGCGGCGTCGGTCGGCATGGCTTGGGAGGAGGTCGGCGGCGTTGGTGGTGCGGTGGGCATGGTCCGATCATACTGCGGCGGGACGGGGGATTTTGGCGAGGGATGGGCAAGTGTCTGGAAGATCGGGTCAGAAGATGGCAGCACGCGCGGGTACAGTCTGTGCCATGGCTAAAGCCTCTCCCAAGCCCGCTGCTCCCGAGTCCGCAGCAACGCCTGTCTCCGAGCCGTTGCCGCGGGTTGAGCTGTATACGGATGGAGCGTGTTCGGGGAATCCCGGGCCGGGTGGTTGGGGGTACATTCTTCGTCATCGGGTTTCGCAGAACGAGCGCGAGGCTTCGGGCGGGGAGAAGGCGACGACCAATAACCGGATGGAGCTGACGGCGGTGATCCGTGGGCTCGAGGCGTTGACGCGGCCGAGCGTGGTCGAGCTTTACAGCGATTCGCAGTATGTGCTGAAGGGTCTTGGGGAGTGGATGGAGGGGTGGAAGCGGCGTGGGTGGAAGACCGCGGGCAAGAAGCCGGTGAAGAACCAGGACTTGTGGGAGCGGCTCGACGAGCTGAAGGGTGAGCACGAGATCCGGTTTCACTGGGTGCGGGGGCACAACGAGCATCCTGAGAACGAGCGTTGCGATCGGCTTGCGGTTCAGGCTCGGGACGCGGCGGCGGGGAAGTAGCGTCGGGTTTGCTGTTGTTCGGGCGGTCGGGCGTTTTCGGCTCGCCGGCGCTGTCTGTGCCGGTTGTGTCGGTGGGGGGATGCGCACCGGGGGGGGTGGGTCTGGGGGAGGGTCGCGGGCGGAACCGGCTGTGTGGTCTGCGCCGTTGCGGCAAGTGTGGGTGACCGGGCCGGTTGTGATCGGGCGTGAACGCGGGCGGGGCTTGTGCCGATGAATGAGTCGCCGACGGTCGGGGCGTTTTCGCCCGGTCGATGTGCGGCGATCGGGAGGAACTGCTGTGGACTTAGATCAGATTTTGCAGCTCGCGCACGACGCGGACGCTTCGGACATTCACATTGTGTCGGGGCACCAGCCGACGATGCGCGTCCATCAGATTGTGCAGCGGATGGATATTCCCGAGGTCTCTCCCGATGACGCGATGCGGTACTTCAAGGAGATCGCGTCGGACGAGGCGCAGTCGATCTTTGAGCGGCAGAAGGACTCGGACTTCTCGTTTGCGAAGGAGAAGTTTGGTCGGTATCGCGTGAACGCGCACATGCAGCGTGGGACGGTGGCGATGTCTTTGCGGACGATCAAGACCAAGGTGCCGCCGCTGGAGAAACTGAGTCTGCCGGAGATTATCGCGAGGCTGACGTACCTGCCTCGCGGGCTTGTGCTGGTGACCGGGGATACTGGCTCGGGCAAATCGACGACGCTGGCGGCGATGATCCAGGCGATGAACGAGCGGTACGCCAAGCACATTATTACGTTGGAGGACCCGATCGAGTACGCGCTGGAGAGCGACAAGTGCCTGATCGAGCAGCGTGAGCTCGGGCAGGACATGCCGACCTTTTCGTCGGGGCTCAAGCACGCGCTTCGGCAGGACCCGGACATTATTCTGGTTGGTGAGATGCGGGACCTGGAGACGACGGCGCTTGCGATCTCGGCGGCCGAGACGGGGCACCTGGTGCTCTCGACGTTGCACACGGTGAACGCTTCGCAGACGGTCGAGCGGATTATCGATATGTATCCGGCGGGGCAGCAGAACCAGATTCGCGCGATGCTGGCGGGGACGCTTCAGGCGGTGGTTTCGCAGACGCTGTTTACGCGGCAGGACTCGGGCGGGATGTGCCCGGCGGTGGAGGTGCTGCTGTGCACGCCGGCGGTGCGGAACCTGATCCGTGAGAGCCGGACATTTGAGATTCCGAACGTGATCGAGACGAATCGTGCGATCGGGATGTGCAGCCTGGACACGGCGATTGGTGAGCTGTATTTCAACGGGATGGTGAGTAAAGAGGACGCGATCGCGCAGGCGGTGTATCCGGACAAGCTCGCCCGTCAACTCGCAGCCTGAGGGAGGTAATCGATGCCCCATTATCGCTATCAGGCGCGGGACGCCGCGGGAAAGACGACTTCCGGGACGATCACCGCGGAGAACGTCGGGATCGCTGCGACCTCGCTTCGGACGCAGGGCATGCACGTCATGTCGATCTCGCCGACTGGTGCTGCGGAGACCGCGTCGGGGTTTGTGGAGTTTCTCAAGCGGCTGAACTCGAGCAAGCCGACGACCAAGCACGTGCTGGACTTTACGACGCAGCTTTCGGTGATGATCCGTGCGGGGATCAACCTGCGGTCGGCGCTTGAGGGCGTGGCCGAGCAGACGACGCACGCGCAGTTCAAGAAGGTGGTGATGAGCCTGAAGGACGACGTGGAGAGCGGCAAGCAGTTCTCCGACGCGATCGCGAAGTACCCGAAGCTTTTCGGACCTTTGTATGTTTCGATGGTGCGTGCTTCGGAGATGTCGGGGTCGTTCTCGGAGATGCTGAATCGGATCGCGGGGTATATCGGTCAGCAGATCGAGACCCGGAAGATGGTGGTGGGTGCGTCGATTTATCCGGGGATTATCGCTTCGATGGCGATTGGCGTGACGGTGTTTTTGCTGACGTTTGTGCTGCCGAGGTTCTACACGATCTTTGAGGGCAAGGAGGACGTGTTGCCGTGGTCGACGAGGTCTCTGATGACCCTCAGCCAGTTCATGACGTCTGAATGGCCGTACATTGTTGGCGGGTTTGTGGTGATTTCGGGGGTGTTGATTGTCGCGGCGAAGACGGACGTTGGTTCATTCTGGATCGACAAGATGAAGCTGACGTTGCCGATGTTCAAGCACATGTTTGGGTCGCTGTATATCAACCGCTCGCTGCAGACGATGGGGCAGTTGATCAACGCGGGTGTGCCGATGCTTGACACGCTGAGCATTACGGGGGAGATCTCGGGCAACCAGCTTTATAAGGGGATGTGGCAGCACGTGCATTCGAGCGTGAAGCAGGGGCGGAAGATCACGGGGCCGTTGCTGAAGGACGGGCTGATGCCTCGGAGCGTGGTGCAGATGATCGCGGCGGGTGAGGAGTCCGGGAAGCTTGGCGAGGTTCTCGACGAGATCAGCGGGTACTACGCGCAGCAGTTAAAGGACCAGATCAAGGCGCTCACGAGCATGATCGAGCCCATCATGATCGTTGTAATGGGTTCAGTCGTTGGATTCATCGCGATGGCAGTGATTCTCCCGATCTTCAAGATGAGCCAGCTCGTCGGGTAACCGACACTCTGTGTTGGGGTCGGGCCGCGCTCTCGCCCAGCGATCGCGGTGCGATCACGAAGGGAGCACGATGATCGGCAGGCAATCAACCATCACCAGGCGAACTCGGGCGATGCCGCGACGGGGTGCGGGCTTTACGCTGCTCGAGACGGCGTTGGCAATGGTCATCCTCGGGGTCGGTGTGCTCGCGATGGTCGAGGCGCAGGCGTCGTTCATCCAGAGCAATCTGTGGTCGTCGCACGCGGCGAGCGGGAACTTTCTTGCCCAGGAGTTGCGCGAGTACACCCGGAACCTGCCGCGGCACGACCCGGTGCGTGGGCTCAGCGAGGACGTTTCCTTCGTCTTCGGGCCCGAACCCGGGGAGGTGACGATTGACGATTTTGATGACCTGGACGATCTGGACGGCATGCGGTTTGGGTTTGGGGGAGACATGCCCGGGCCGATCAACGCGCTTGGTGAGGTGATACCCGAGATCAGCATCGACGGGACGATCAGCTACGACAGCAACGGTGATCCGGAGCCGATGAAGGGTTGGGCGCAGACGGTGATTGTTGAGAAGATCGAACCGTTCGACAGTTCGTGGGTGCGCAATGACGAGTACGGGCGTGAGTTTGAGGAGGACGGGCTGCCGCCGCTGGGGTTGGAGTCGTTCCCGTTGCGGGTGACGGTGGTGGTGACGTATACGCCGAGCAACGGGGAGGAACTCGAGATGGCAAGGGTGAGTTGGATCGCTCCCTGATTGTGTTGGTGTTGTTTTGTTCCGGTCCCGGCGATTGCTGAGGATCGGTGGGTGGTTGGGTGAGGAGGAGGAGCAGTCGTGACAGCCCGCAAACCAGCTCGCATGTTGACCACCGCCGAGTCGCAGCCGGCCCTGTGCCGGCGGGTTCGTCGGCGTCCGGGTCGATTCGACCGTCGGGGCGTGGTGTCCGTGCTCGCGATGATGTTTCTTGTTCTGTTCGGCTCTCTTGTGGCGGCGATGGCGATCACCAGCCGCGGCAACATCCGCACCGCGGACACACACCTGCAGGTGACCGCGGCGCTCAGCGCAGCCGAGACGGGGCTGATCGTCGGGCAGAACCGGCTCTCCAGCGCGACCGGTCGGTTTGTGGTCGAGCAGAGCGAGATGTTGCCCGAATTTGTCGAGGACCTCTGGCTTGGGACGCTCAACAGCTGGGGCGAGCATACGGTGCTTGATAACCCGCTGGGATACTCGGATGTTCCCGCGGGGGTTGCCGAGGCGTTGCTCTTCTTGCACACGCTCGACACGAACATCATCGTGGAGTCTGAGGCGGATATCGACGCGCCGATCATGTCGCCGGCGTGGCCCGAGGCCGACCTGGATATCTACAAGAGCACCGGCTGGATCATCACCCCGATCGTGGCGGTGGACGCGCCCAACCAGACCGGGCCGCCCCCGGCTGGGTACCAGATCATCTATGCGCCGCTCGCGAACGGCACGGACGTGCGGGTGATCGTGATCGGGTACGATTTTCAGGTGAACCGGCCGCCGATGACCCGGATGATCATGCAGGACTTCCGTATCGCCAAGCGGATCGACCAGGCGGTGGTGAGCCCGAGCCGTATCTTGATCGGCAAGAACGTGCAGGTTGTCGGCGACCTGGGGGCGAGCTTCGATCAGGTCGACTTTGAGCACGCGGACCCTTTGGTGACCCGATCGGACTTCTTCCGCATCGACCCGACGCTCGATTCCAAGCTCGAGGCGTTGTACGCGGTGGCGGGCGATCCGGCGGTCGATGTGGACGGCGACAACCGTCTGCGCCCGGACCACCCGGTCGAGGGGCCCGCGATTCCGAGTGGCTACTCGGGGGATGAGGGCGACCCCGATCCTGAGTCGGCGTTCAACGACGCGACCGGGGACGGGTATGTGGACGAGTTCGATCTCTTTATCAACCACTTTGACACCGACGGCGACGGGCGGGTCGAGATCGAGACGGAGTTTATTGACAGCTTCGGCGCGGTGCTCGATGCCGACCTCGCGCACCTGATCGATTCGGGGACTCCGGATCGGAACCGTAACGGGGTGTGGGGTTTCGAGGATGTGAACGGGGACGGGCGGTATGACGAAGCCGACGGCGACGAGTTTCTCGACTGGTACTGGTTCAACCCGGGTCTTGAAGACGCCTACAAGCACTACCCGGACAACGAGCTTGGATATCTCGACGGGTACATCGACAAGATGGACCGGTACGTGAAGCTCAAGGGGAAGCTGCTCTTCAAGACCAGCGAGTCGGCGTGGGCGAACGCGAATCCGGATTACAACGCGCAGCTGATGGGGGCGATCCGTCCGGACAACGGCGGCGCACCCCGCACGTTCGAGGCGACCGAGCAGGACCTGCCGTTGATTACTGCGGACAGCTTTACCGACTCAGAGAACGCGCTGCAGATGGCGGCCGACGGGATCGAGTTCTGGCAGCAGGTCGCTGACAACCTGGGGATCTCGATCAACGAGATCGCCGGGTACATCGAGACCCGCCCGCCGGGCGATTCATACACCGACGGGAACGGCAACCCGGTCTATTACCCGCGTTACCTGCGGGTTGATCCTGATCTGGACCTCGACGGACTTCCCGACAACTGGGACTCGGCGTACTTTGAATCGATGCCTTTCAGCGCGCCGGCGGCGGTGGATTGGTACTACCGGCCGGTGTTCGAGCACATGGTGTTCCGCGATGTGCAGATCCCCGAGGGGCTCAACGGGTTGTTTGTGGATTGCACGTTTGTGGGGGCGACGTATGTGCGTGCGCACGTGAACAACTTCAACGTGCTCGACGCGAACAAGCCTCAGATTCCGTGGAATGAGTACGGGAAGATGGGTCTTGACTCGACGTCCGGGCGCCCTGTGCCGCTGCGTTCGCGGTGGGTGTTCGGGGATGATCTCAGCGAGTACAACTCGGCCACCGGGTTCAGCGATGCCCCCCCTCTGGGCGAGACGGTGCTGCCGGCCGAGGCGCAGCCGCCGTACCAGCTGATGTTGATGGCGACGAGTCCGATGGACAAGGGCGACATCCCGGCGAGCCAGGTCGCAAGTTATAACATCGACGACTACAACGCGCTTCCCGACCCTCTTATTATTGAAACGGTCCGTGATATCGGCAGCGGGCCGGAGATCGTGCCGACCCGTGTCACCGACACTCGTTCTTATTCCAACAATCTCCGATTCCACGACAGCCTGTTTGTAGGGTCGATTGTAAGTGACGTGCCTCAGGAGTTTACGCACGTGCGGAACAAGATGCAGTTTACCGGCAAGACCCGGTTCCTCGAAGAGCACCCGACCGACGAGACGCTGAATCCTGAGGAGGGCGACCTCGCGGAACTGGTGAAGAGCTCGATGATGCTGCCGAACTTTTCGGTGGATGTCGGGACGTTTAACAGCCCGCCCGAGCAGGAGGTCAAGCTGCACGGCACGATCGTTGCGGGGGTGTTGGACGTGCGTGGCAATGCCGAGATCAACGGGTCTTTGCTGTTGACCTTTGCGCCGGTGTTTGGGGAGGGCCCTCTCAAGGACATCAACGGGAACCCCATCGGGAACCCGGCCGACTTCAACGCGAGTCTTGGGTACTTTGGACCCGAGGACGGCGACGAGGAATCGTACGACCCGTTCGATCTGCCGATCGTGGACGGGGTGCGGGTGGTCGGATGGGACACCGACGGCGACGGGATTGCGGATGTCGGACCGTTCGAGGACGAACCGCCCGGGGGTGTGCTTGTGCCGTTCAACGGGTTCGGGCGGATTCGTCTCCAGTTCAACCCCGACAGCGAGCTTCCCAACGGGATCATGCTGCCGGTCAAGGCGTTGCCTCTGCACGCGACGTACAAGGAGGGCAAGCTGTGAACGACCCGAGGAATCAAGGCCGATCACGTCGTGGGCGGGGTGCTGCCCGGCGCGGGTTCAGTGTGGCGGAGATGTTGGTTGCGTTGATGATCAGCTCGATGCTGCTGACCGCGACGCTGGGCGCGCTGCAGGGCAGTTTCAAGGCGTACAAAGCGACCACCGAGAGCGCCTCGTCGCACGTGGTAGCACGGATGGTGATGCAGCGGCTGACGACGATGATCCGGACGGGCGAGGACTTCGGCCCGTACCCGATTAACCCGATCCTGGACCCGGTCCTGGTTCCTGACCCGCCGGAGATCGAGTTCGTCGTGGAGAAAAACGAGAGCACGGGGTTCGAGCGGGTGATCCGCATCGAGCGCCGCGACACCGCCGAGGAGAACATCTACGCGCTGTGGTATGTGCAGACCGACTTTTTCGGCGGCGTGCAGGACGGCGAGGCGCAGGAGTACCCGTTGTTGACCAATGTGCAGAACGTGACGTTCACGTTGTATTATGACGTGGGGCCTCGGCTCGAGCACGCGACGATTGATCTGACGATCCGGCCTGACGACCTCGACGACGCGGCGATCGCTGCGGATCTTGAGTCGGCGAGCATGCGGATGGTGACGACGATTTCGCCGCGGCGGATGGACTGATCGAAAGACATCTTTGTCGGCGAGTACCACGGCTTTGTCGGCAAGTACCACGACAAGCCCGGGGCACGAGCCCGGTTTTTCTTACTCTGTCACTGCGCTGGGCGACTCGCTGGCGGATTCGTCGGCGTGTGCGTCGGTGCCCATTGCTTTGATCGCGAGCACGCCGACGATGAGCAGGACCATGAAGGCGAGTGTCAGCCAGTTGAAGTATTTCTCGACGAAGTGCTTTGCGGGCGGGCCGAACTTCCAGATGATGAGGGCGACGAGGTAGAAGCGGGCAGCGCGGCCGATGAGCGAGCCGACGATGAGAATCGGGAGCGCGACGCCGAAGACGCCGGCGGTGACGGTGAAGACCTTGTAGGGGATGGGTGTGAACGCGGCGGTGACGATCGCGAGCATCGCGTGGGCGGCGTATTTGTCCTGCACGAGGGTGAAGTGCTCGGGGGTGAATCCCGGGACGTGGTCGAAGAAGAAGGGCCCGATCGCGCCCCACGCCCACATGCCGATGAGATAGCCGACGATGCCGCCGAGTACCGACCCGGCGGTGCTCACGCCGGCAAACCACCACGCCTTGTCTCGGCGTTCGAGGGTGAGTGCAATCTGGAGCACGTCGGGGGGTATCGGGAAAAAGCTCGACTCGGCAAAGCTCAGGGCGAAGAGTGAAGTGGTCGCGTGCTTGTGGTGGGCCAGTGAAAGGACCCAGTCGTAGAGCCGACGGTGGGGTTGCCACCAGGGCGCACGGGCGGTTGCGGCGGCTGCCGAGGGGTTGGGAACCGCGGCTGCGGTCTCGGCCCCGGTCTCGGCGGGCGGGCCGGTTTCGTCCGGGCGTGCCGTCGTTGGGGCCTGGGCGTCCGGGAGTGTGTCTGGATGTTGGTCTGGGGTGGGCATGGTGGTGCCGACTGTATCGGTCAATCGGCGGTCGGGGCTGAGGGCTTGGTGGGCTTTGGTGTGGGGTTTGGTGTGGGGTTTGGTGCCATCCATCCGCCTCGGGGCTCGGCGTTGGACCGGCGGAGGCGGGCCAGGAGCAGCACGCCGATGACCGCCATGAGGACGCTGAACCACTGCCCGCGGCTGAGCCCGAGGACCCGCTGCATCGCGAGCTGGGCGTCGGGGAGGCGGACCAGTTCGGTCAGCACGCGCATGAGGCCGTAGGAGATCAGGAACCACGCCCCGATGACGCCGGGCTTGCGGGGCTTGGCCCACACTGCCCACAGCACAGCCGCGAGCACGATCCCCTCGGCACCGGCCTGCATGAGTTGGGAGGGGTGCCTCGCCGAGAGGAGGGGCGCGAGTTCGGCGGCGAGTCTGTTGCCTTCGGGGCTGCCGGATTGGATCTGTTCGACGATGCGGCGGTAGACGGTTTCCCACGCTTCGCCGGGGAGTCGGGCCTCTCGGAAGACGAGCTGGTCGAGGGCTTGTTCCTGCACGGCGGAGCGGAAGCTGTCGTGGTCGGTGAGGACCTCCTGGGGGAAGCGGACGCTCCACCACGGTGCGGGCTCGCCGGGCTTGGCAGCGATGCGGCCGAGCAGCTCGCCGTTGATGAAGTTTGCGACCCGGCCGAAGAAGAGGCCGGCGGGTGCGATGAACGCAAAGGCGTCGGCGATGTGGAGGAGTGGTGCGCGGCCTTCGATGGAGCCGTCGGGTTGTTTCCAGCCTCGGCTGATGCGCCAGGCGGCGAGGAGGACACCGACCATGCCGCCGTGGCTTGCCATGCCGCCGCGGTTGATCGCCAGGACGCCCCACCAGGGCGGGCCGCTCGAGAAACTCCAGAGGAGTGAGGGCTCGTAGAGGAGAACGTACCCGAGGCGGCCGCCGACGACGACACCGACGACGACGGTGAGGATGGCGTCGCCGCAGCGGTGGGTGGGGATGGCGATGAGGTTGCGCTTGGCGAGCCAGCGGAGTTGGAGGTAGCCGAGGAGGAAGCCCATCGCGTAGGCGAGCCCGTACCAACGGAGCCCGAGCGTCTCGGTGAACCGGACCGCAAAGGGGCTGAGGTCGTGCAGCCAGGCGTCGGCGAGGGTGAGGGTCATGCGGGGGGAGTGTACGGCTTGGGTGGTTGGGGGTGGGGGAGGTCGATGCCGTGGGCGGCGAGGTGGCGGGCGAGCTGGGCGGCGGTGTCTTTGGTGTGGTCGATGTGCTCGGCCCGCCAGCCGAGGGCGCGGGCGGTGTGGATGTTCTCAGCGGTGTCGTCAAAGAAGAGGATGTCGTCGGCGGCGAACCCGGTTTCGCGCTCGAAGGCGCGGTAGATCTCGGTGCCGGGCTTGGTGTGCCCGAGCAGGTGGCTGGCGTGCGGGGTCTCGATGGCGCGGACGGCCGAGCCGTTGCGGCCCATCATGTGGGGGGTTTGCCAGTGGACGGCGTTGGTGTTGCTGAGGAGGGCGGTGGTGATGGTGGGCAGTTGTTGGAGGGTGTGCACCAGGCTGCGCACGCCGGGGTATTCGTCGATGATCCACGCGAGATGGATGGCGCGGACCTGCTCGGGCGAGTAGAGGCCGGCGGTGGTGGAGGCGATCCGGGCACAGTAAGTGTCGTGGTCCATGCGGCCGGACTCGTGGGCGGTGTAGATCTCGTGGCGGGCGGTCTTGCCCCGCTCGGCCTCGTCGTTCCAGCGGTACTCGACGTTGGCGCGTTGGCAGCGCTCCTGCCAGGTTCGGCAGATGCGCACGAGCACCCCCCCGGCATCGAAGCAGACCATGCGTGGTGGGGCATCGGGCATGTCAGGCGGTCTCGGTTTCGTGCTTGGAGGTGTCGCCCATGATCGCGGCCATCACGCTGGTGGCAAAGGCGCCGCGGGGCAGGTCGAAGGCGCAGCGGACGAAGGGGCCGTGCTCGTCGGCGCCGCCCTCGACTTCGGGGTCGGTCACGGGGACGCGGAGGGGCTTGCGTGCGCCCTCGATCTCGCCGCCGGACTGGGCGAAGCGTTCGATCGCGGCCTGGTCGACGCCGGTGGCGAGCAGGGCGTCGAGTTCGAGCTGCGCTTGCTCGCTTTCGGCGTTGCGCATGCGGGTGCCCCACATCGGGCCCGACGGGCTGACCTCGATTTTGGCGAGGCGCGCGGGCATGTCTGGGTCGTCGAGCTCTGCGCGGCCGACGGCGAAGGTGCGCTGGCTCGAGTGCATGGAGGCGATGTCGCCCTCGGTCAGGGTGCCGAGGGTGCCGGCTGTTTCGCGGGCGGTGAGGACAGCATTGAAGACGGCCGACTGGAAGCTGGTGACGAAGAAGGAGCGTGCGGTGCGGTCGATGCGGCGGAGCGCCTGCTCGGGCGTCGCGCCGTCGGCGAGGGCGCGGAGGACGAGTCGCTCGACGCGGAGGGAGCCGGGCATCTCGGCAAAGGCGTCCTGATACCGCCCGGCCGCGAAGCTGGCGCGGGATTCGGGCTGGGCGTCGGGGTTGGTGACGCTCGGGCCGAGGAGGTGGGCGACAGCCTCGTCCCAGCGGCCGAGCACGATCGCACGGCCGATGAGGTGGTTGGTGCCGAGCAGCCCGAAGCGTTGTGGGCCGATGCGGTTGGGGAGCCCTTCGCGGGCAAAGCGGTCGAGGGCTTTTTGGGCGGCAAGGGCGGCTTGAAAGGGGACGTCGCGGACGCGGATGCTGAAGCGGTTGCCTTTGAGGTGCCCCCGGCGGAGCTTGTTTTCGTGCCTGTCGACCCAGAGGACAGCGAGGCGGTCGTCGCGGAGCATGGGGATCTCGGTGGTGTCGCGGCCGGGGAGGCGGACCGAGACGACCTGGCGGGTGATGGCGCGTTTGTCCTTGAGCCCGGCGTACCCGATGTCGCGTTTGGGGACGGCGAAGTGCCTGGCAAGGACGTGGACCATGTCGAGTGTGGACATGGATTTTTTCTGTACGAAGAGGTAGAGGTGTTCGCCGGTGCCGCTGGGCTGGTAGAGGGGGATTTCTTCGACGAGAAAATCTTCGGGCCGTTCGCGGAGACGGCCTCCGATGCCGGGGCTTTCGTTCGCGTGCGGCGATTCCCACCCGGGCTCGAACGTTGTCGCGGTGGTCATTCCGACTCCTGGGCTGCGGCGATCACCGCGTCGTCCACATAGATCGGGACTTCGCCGGCGATACCCAGCGCGATCGCGTCGCTGGGGCGGGCGTCGATCTGGACCGCCTCTCCCTCGGCGTTGCGGACATCGAGCATGGCAAAGTAGGTGTGGTCGCGGAGCTCGGTGATGGCGATGGATTCGAGCGAGGCGCCGAGGGCTTCGATGATGTTTGCGAGCAGGTCGTGGGTCTGGGGGCGTTGGATCGCGACGCCCTTGAGGCGGCGTTCGATCGCCTGGGCTTCGGGCAGCCCGATAACGATGGGGAATGATCTCGGGTCGGTGAGGGGCTCGCCATCCTCGGGGACCTCGCGGAGCTCGATGACCTGAAAGTCGTTGAGTTCACGGATCAGAATGCGCGAGAGTTCCATTCGCACCAGCATCGCCGACTCCTCGAATCTGTTCGGCCGCGGCACGCCCGCCGAGCCGGCCTGTTGCCGAACATGCCGCACCGGGCACGCTGGCATGGCATCCTATTCCCCCCGATCTGTCGCCCGCCCGTGCGAGCTTGGCGGGGGGAGGGTCCGGCTGGGGGTTGTGGGGGTTGGTGTTTGGCATCGCGGCCCGCGGCGGGTGTCGGGAACCAGCTCGCCGAGTTCTTCGATCAGCTCCCGGGGGGCGCCGATCCCGGCGATCGTGACTTCCCCGGTCCAGCGCAGGGCTTCGAGGTGGAGCATTCCGGGCTTGAGGGCGACGAAGGTGACGGTCTGGTCGGCCTCGATCGCCGGGCCGTTGCCGGCCGGTGTGCCGGTGTCGCAGTCGAGCCCGCTGGGGAGGTCCACCGCGAGCACGCCGACGCCCGGCGCGCGGAGGCGGTTGACGTGGAGGATCGTGTCGCGGATGACGCCTCGGGCGGGGTCGCGGAGTCCGGTGCCCAGCAACGCATCGACGATGAGCACCCGGGTGTCTGCAGCCTGTTCGAGCACTTCGGCGCCGGTCGCGCTGTCGAGGCGTTCGAGCGGGAGGCGCATCTTTCGCACAATCGCCAGGTTGACCGCCGCGTCGCCGGGCCGTTGTGCCATGCGGTCGGGGTCGGTGGTGAGGAGGATGCGTGGCATTGCGCCGGCGTTGTGGAGGTGGCGGGCCAGGGCCAGGCCGTCGCCGCCGTTGTTGCCCGGGCCGACGAGGATCACCACTTGGTCGGTCCCGAGTTCGAGCATCATCGCCATCGCGCGGTCACGCAGGCCGATCGCGGCGTTTTCCATGAGGACGATCGAGGGGATGCCGAAGCGTTCGACGGCCAGCGCATCGACCTTGCGGACCGCTTCGCGCGAGAGGACCCAGCAGCCGGGCGTCTGCGTCGTCGTCGGGGGGGAGCCTTCGGGGTGTTTGTCGTCGGGGCGGTCGTCTCCGGGATGGTGGCGGTGTGGGGCTGACATCGGGGCAGTCTAGCCGCTATTCTCTTGCTCCCTCGGGGTTGCGATGGATGTGATCGTTCTCATTGTGCTGGTTGCCGGTTCTGCTGCTTCGGCGGTGCTGGCTGTCTATTGGTCGGTCGCGTTGTATCAGGTGATCCGGACGATGGTACTTTTGCCGACCGCGCGTGACGGGTTGGCGTTGCCGGTGCCGGATGTTTCGGTGTGCGTTGTGGTGCCGGCACACAACGAGGCGAAGGTGATCGGGAACGTGGTGCACTCGCTGCGCCAGCAGGACCATGTGCGGGTGCGGTTTGTGCTGGCGCTGGACCGGTGTACGGACGACACCGCCGAGATCGCCCGGGCAGCAGCCGGGCCCGACGAGCGGTTCGAGATTTTCGAGATCGAGTCCTGCCCGGACGACTGGGC
The DNA here is from genome assembly GCA_030950285.1 of Planctomycetota bacterium. Taxonomy (GTDB): domain Bacteria; phylum Planctomycetota; class Phycisphaerae; order Phycisphaerales; family UBA1924; genus PNC22. Next base: position 90,954 of record JAUZRR010000007.1, read on the forward strand.
GGGGAAGGTCAACGCGATGTGGACAGCGTTGCACCGGTCGGCGCACGCGCGGGACGCGGATTTCTTGCTGTTTGTGGACGCGGACACGACGCTGCACCCCGGGTGTGTGCGTGCGACCGCGGCACTGGCCGAGCACCGACGGGTCGATCTGTTGAGCCTGATGAGCACGCTGACGGCGGACACGTGGTTCGAGCGTGTGGTGCAGCCGATCGCGGCGCTCGAGCTCATGCGGCAGTACCCGCCGTTGCGGGCCAGCCGGGCGGAGAACCGGCGGTCGTTTGCCAACGGGCAGTTCATCCTGTTCCGCGCCAAACCCTACTGGGCGTTCGGTGGCCACGAACGGGTGAAGGACCACCTGCTCGAGGACCTGGGCATCTCGCGCGTGGCAGCGGAGGAAGGCCTCGCGGCGGCGCTGCTGAATGCCGACGGGGTGCTGATCTGCCGAATGTATCACACGTGGACGGAGTTTCGCAAAGGGTGGAAGCGGATCTACACCGAGTGCGCCAACCGCAAACCCGGGCGGCTCAAACGGGCGACGCGGCGGGTGCGCGCGATTGACACGGTGCTGCCGGTGCTTGCAGTCGGCGGGGCGTTGGCGGCGTTGCTGACTTCGGTCGAGCCGGTGTGGTTGCGCACCGTGGCTGCGGTGGTGTGTTTGGGAGGGTTGGCGGTGTGGTGTGTTGCGCTGGCGGCGATTTACCGGTTGAGTCGTGCGCCGCTGTGGGCGGTGGTGTTGTCGCCCCTCGCGGCGTGGCGGGTCTCGGGGATTCTCCGTGAGGCAGCAATGGACCTGGTGCACGATCGGCCGACAGAATGGGGCGGGCGAGCGTACAGCCGGGTGTCTCGGTAGGTGGGGCGTGTCCCCTCGCTCGCGCGAGGGGCTCTTTTACCCTGTGGATGATGTGCCTTGTAGAGCCCCTCGCGCAAGCGAGGGGACAGGGCGACCTCTTCTCGAAGGGGTCGGCTTCCGGACAACCCGACACCCGCGTATCCTGCTCTCATGCGTCGCGTACGAAGCTCCAGCCCCGAGGTCCGGATCGAGATGGCTCCGCTTGTGGACGTGGTGTTTTTGCTCCTGACGTTCTTTGTGTTTGCGATGGTGCTGATGGTGCGGGCCGAGGTGCTCGATGTGACGCTGCCCACGCTCGGGGCGGGCGAGTCAGCTGAGCCCGTCGCGGCGGTGACGATCACGCTCGACGCCCAGGGGCGGATCTATCTCGATGCCGAGCCGATCGAGAGTTCGGCGTTGATTGATGCGCTCCGTGTGACCCTTGCTGCGCAACCCGACGCGAAGATCAACATCGCGGCCGACACCGCGTGCCCTTCGGGCGACCTGCTGGGCGTGATCGACCTGCTCAGCGAGGGCGGGTTCGGGGCGTTTCAGTTGTTCGGCACGCCCGAGGCGGGCGAGTAGCGGGCGGGTGTCAGTGTTGGGAGAGGGTATTCGGGCGGTTTGTGTTTTTGTGTTTCTTCAGGGTGTACTGCTGCGGTTGTCCCCTCGCTTGCGCGAGGGGCTCTTTTGTTCTGTGGACCATGTGCGCCGATGGAGCCCCTCGCGCAAGCGAGGGGAAAGCCGCAACCAGCAATACAGAAATGATCATGACGCAAAGCGCACTAGTTTTTTCGCGTCTTCTTTCGCTCGGCGGTCTCTTTGTCGAACTTGTAGAACTCGAGTTCGTTCTTGAGGTGGGCGCGCATGGCTGGCATTTGTGCGACGTCGATCGCGCGTTGCAGCGTCGCGATTGCTTCGTCAAACTCTTCACGCGCCAGGCGAACCATCGCCAGCCCGGCGAGGGTTTCAGAGTCCTGCCCGAGGCGGAGTGTCACCGCCCGCTCGGCGAGCTCGAGGGCGAGGTCCAGGTCCGTGCCTTCGATCCCGATCGAGTCGGCGATGCCATAGGCGAGCCGATTGAGCATCGCGGCGTCCTCGCGGTAGTGGGTGCGCATCAGCGCTTTGGCGTACGCCTGGCCGCGCTCTGGGTCGTTGACGCCGACCATGAGTGCCTGGAACTTCCACCACGCCCAACTCGACATGGCTTGCGGGTCGGTCTCGATGATCTCGTCGGCGAGGACAAACGCGGCTTCGGTTTCTCCCGCGTTCCACGCGGTGTGCAGCTCGTGCTGGAGGCGTTCGAGCTGGGCGCGGCGTTGGTCGGCGAGCCTGCGCTCCTCGAGCGCAGCGGCCGGGTCGAACTCGTCGCGGATGATCGCCTCGATCGTGCGCTCAAACGCCGGGTCGGCGGGGTGGCCGATCCAGGCGATGCGTGATTGTTTGTCGATGACGAAGGCGCAGGGGATGCCGTTCTGCCCGGCGGCTTCCATGTAGGCGTTCCACGTCGTGTCCATATCATCGAACGCGACGCGGTACCCCATCTCGGCGTCACGCTCGGCGACAAACTCGGTGACCTTTTCCAGCGTGTTGTTGGGGTCGCCGGTGGTCACACTCACGAGGTCGAGCGAGGCTTTGTAGCGTTGCTGGATTTCCGTCAGATGGGGAATGCCGGCGATGCACGGCCCGCACCAGGTCGCCCAGAACTCGATCGCGTAGACGCGACCCTCGACGAACGACTCGATGGGCTCGCCTTTGATCCAGCGGCCGATCGCCAGCTCGGGGGCGGGGTCGCCCACGCCCAGCTTGAGGCGATCAACCTCGACGATGCCGTTGGTTTCGGGGCTGCCGGGTTGGGCAGAACTCGAAGCCGGGAGTGCGGCCAGAAACGCCAGCCCGAGCATCATCCCGATTGTGCGGTTGGTCGGTGCGGTGGTGGGGCGTGTTTTCTGCGGTGTGCTGTGCGTGTTGTGCATGGTGAACCTCCCCGGGCGTTGCGGACCGGCCGGACCCTGACGGCCTCTTGCGGCGTATCCTCCCCATGAAGGTACCGAGTCTTGCTGCCCAGACCAAGGCGGGACGCAAAACAGGATCGGTCATGCCGACCACCGCCCTGCGAAATGAAGACGATGGACGCCGCCGATTGGCGGTGGGGGTGGTGTGCAGCCTGGCGATCCACGCGGGCGGGTTTGTGTTGCTGATGGTCGGTACCAGCGGGCTGGGCGGGTTGGCGCCGTTGCCGGTGACGCTGCCTTCGGCTGAGACCGAGACGAACGAGATTCGGCCGGGCATCGAGCAGTCTCGGCAGGTCACGATCAACTGGCTGGGGTTTGAGGACCCGACCCCCCACAGCGCCACGCCGGCCGAGACCGAGCAGGCAGCCCTGTCGCCGGCGGCTTTGGGTGATCCGGAGGCGGTTGAGCCGGTGTTTGAGGTTGCCCACGCGGCCGATGCGGCTGAGACGTCCGCTGAGATTGTTGCGGAAAGCCCGGCAAAAACACCTGTCGTTGAGCCTCAAGAAAGGCAAACGCAGGCCTCGGCGGGAGAGGTGACGAGCCCGAGTGAGGAGATCCCGGCGGCGGCGACGGAGGTGGGAGCTTTGGACGATGCCGGTGTGGAGGCCGAAACGGCTGCGGCTGCGGTCCTCGCGGTGGAGCGGGAGGTCCCCGAGGCGGCGTCACGTGTGTTTCGGCGGCTGAGTCGGGCGGCCTCGCGGGCGCAGCAGGCGTTTGCCCAGGCCCGGGCGATGGAGATCGCGCGGGTGCGTGAAGAGGCGCGTGAAAGTGCCGAATCGGCGGCCGCGGCGTCGGGGGCGCCGCCATTGCCGGGCGAGCCTCGGGACGCGATCGCTTCGGAGAAAGAATCTGACGCGACCTCGCGGGAGCGGATCGTCGAGTGGGAGCCGGGCCGGCCGCCGGCGGTCGAGGGGCTGGACATCACGACGGTTCGGCCACGCTGGACGGTGACGACCAAAATCACGGCTGTGCCTCGTAACCCTGTGGTACGTATGGAGTTCGGCAAAGACGGCAAGGTTGTTCGGGCGGCGTATCTGGAGAAGCAGGGCTCGGGGTATCCCAACGTGGACGGGCCGCTGCTGGACGCGATTTATGCCTGGACAGCAAAGGGCGAGGCTCTCGAGGCGCTGGCTGCGGATGATCCTGATGATGTTGTGTCGATCACGATGCGGATCATCCTGATTCCGGGGTCGGGAACGATGCGCCGGAGCCGGAGTGACCGATGAGAGGAAAGATGCGAAGCTGTACAGCCATTCTGGGGTTGTTGTGTGCTGGTGTGCTGGCGGTGCCGGCGTTTGGGCAGGACGAGGATCGGTTCCGGGAGATCTCGCCGGGGTTTGGGGACGTGAGCCCGCAGATGGTGGACGGGTTGTTTCGGCCGGTGGACTTTCGCGCGCCGGTGGGCTTTGACCGGCTGTACGAGATTGTTGGTTCGGGGGGGCTGTTTGCGCGTCGGTCGGGCGCGGTGACAGCGGTGTTTGACCGGAGTGTGTACGCCTGGGGCTCGACGGCGATGGTGCCGCCGGGGACGGTGTACTACATCGGTGACCTGCCGGTTGATCTTGCCCGGCCGGGGTTGTTTGCGCCGGCGACTCGGGGTGAGGGCGCGCGGGTGTCGGTGCCTTCGATGTTTCGGGTGCCTTCGGAGGTTGCGGACCGGCGGGCGGAGACGGGGGCGGTGCCGGGCCGGGTTGACCTGCGGGTGGGGCGCGAAGCGGCGAGGGGTGTCCCGCCCGTTCGGCAGACGGGTCGCTCTATATGGAGCAGCGAGGAACACCGGCAGCGGCGCGTGGGAGAGTTGATCCGCGGGGCGGCGTGGCGGTGGCGCGCGAGCGAGGCGGCGGAAGGGCGTTGAAGGGTGTGGTGTCAGTCTTCGACGGCTTGGGGCAGAATCTTGCGATCGATCGATCGTTTCGGCCGAGCGGAGAGAAAGGCACCCTCCCCCCAGCCCCCTCCCGCGGGGCGCGGGCGGGGGAGCCGGCGAAAGCAGAGACCGAGGCATGGAGCCAGCGTACCAGAGAGCGCCAGCGCACCAGATACTTACGGGATGTGTATTACGACGGCTTGGCATCCGGGCGGTCGGCGTCGTTGCCGGCGATGGCGCTGCGCATGCTGGTGTCGGACTGGATGTTCTGCAGCCGGTAGTGGTCCATCACGCCGAGGTTGCCGGAGCGGAAGGCTTCGGCGATGGCTTTGGGGACGTCGGCCTGGGCAAGCACGACCAGCGCCTGGTTTTTCTGCTCTTCGCTCTTGAACTCTTGTTCCTGGGCGACGGCCATCGCGCGGCGTTGCTCGGCTTCGGCCTGGAAGCGGCGTTTGTCGGCTTCGGCCTGGTCTGCCTGGAGCTTGGCGCCGATGTTTTCACCCACGTCGATATCGGCGATGTCGATCGAGAGGATCTCGAACGCGGTCCCGGCGTCGAGCCCTCGGTCCATGACGGCTTTGGAGATGCGGTCGGGGTTTTCGAGCACGCGCTTGTGGGAGTCGGCTGAGCCGATCGCCGAGACGATGCCCTCACCGACACGGGCGACGACGGTTTCTTCTGTCGCGCCACCGACCAGGCGTGCAAGGTTGGTGCGGACGGTGACCCGGGCGCGGGCTTTGAGCTGGATGCCGTCCTTGGCGACCGCGTCGATGGTGTTGCGGCCGCCGGAGGGGTTGGGGCAGTCGATGACGCGGGGGTTGACGCTGGTGTTGACCGCGTCGAGGATGTCTCGCCCGGCGAGGTCGATGGCGCAGGCGGTGTCGAACTCGAGGTCGATCCGGGCCTTTCGGGCGGCGATGAGTGCGCTGACGACGTTGGGGACGCGCCCGCCGGCGAGGTAGTGGGTTTCGAGTTCGTTGGTTGAGATATTCAGGCCGGACTTCACCGCGCGGATACGGCTGAAGACGATGGTCTTGATATCCACCTTGCGGAGTCGCATCCCGACGAGTTCGAGGATGCCGACGGGGGCCTTTGAGAGCAACGCCTGGATGTAGAGGTTGATGAACTGGCCGATGAGGAAGAGGCCGATGAGGAGGGCGAGCCCGACCACGACGAGGACGACGATGATGACCGTGTTTGGGGGGGCGGCTTGGCCGAGAGTGCTGGGGGTGGATTGGGCGAGGGCCGCTGCCGGGAGGGTGAGGACGGCGAACAGGGCAATCAGCATTGAAGCGGGGCGGTTGGCGAACATGTGGACTCCTGCCTTGGGGAGAGCGTGGAAGCGGGATCTGGTTGCGTGAGTATACGAAGCCGGGCGGTGCTCTGGCGGTCGGGCTGGCTGGGCGGTCAGATCGCCCGGACTTTGAGCTGATTGTCGGTGACGGCGGTGACCTTGATCCGCTGCCCGGGCTCGATGATCCCTGTCTCGGCGAGGGCGTCGTGGCGCTGGTCACCGATCTGGACAATCCCGACCGGGCGCAGGGTGGAGAGGACCTCTCCCTCGGCCCCGACCAGAGCGCGGCGGAGCTCGCGGGCCCGGCGTTCGGCGGCCTGCTTGGCTTCGACCCGTTCCTCGGTCATCTCGCCCATCAGCATCCGTCTCCCGATCGGGGTGGTCGGCCAGACTTTGAGGGCAAAGCTGAGGGTGATCGGGGTGCCGACCATGACCAGCCCGATGCCGATAAACCCCCAGACGACGTCGTGACGGAAGAGGACGACGATCCCGGCGATGGCGGCGGCCCCGGCGCCGAGTGCGATCAGGCCGCCGGAGGGGATGAAGAGCTCGGCGACAACCAGCAGCAGGGCCGCGGCGAGCAGCCCAAGACCCAAGAGCAAGACAGCACTGTCATCCAAACCGAGTTCCTTCCAGAAGAGCGTGCGAGAGATTCGCACCCAAAGTTACGTGGTGCTCTCGCCGGGGGTGTTGTCCGGCGTTGGGGCGTCGTTGTCTGTGGTGAGGTGTTCGACCACGACACGGTATTCGTCGGCCGAGACGACGCGGACGGGCTGACCGGGCTCGACGTAGCCCAGGCCGCTGACGACGTCGATGATTTGTTCGCCGATCTGGGCTCGGCCCGAGGGGCGGAGCGGGGTGATCGATTTGCCGACCGCGCCGACTTGGGGGATGACTTCGCCGCCCACGGGGATTTGTGAGAGCAGGAGGTCTTCGTGGTCGTTTTCGTCGGAGAGGACGAGCCGGCCGAGGAATGGGATGGCGCCGAGGTGTTTGGTGAGGAAGTAGATGCCAGCACCGGTGCTGACGGCACTGAGGATCATGGTGAGCAGGCCGTAGAGGAGGTTGGTTTGTTCTTGCTGGCTGTTGGGGAAGAGGCCGCCGGGGCCGCCGACGAAGGTGCCGAGCAGGCCGCCGAAGAGGAGGAGGAGGCCGGCGATGCCGGGGATTCCGAACCCGGGGAGGACGAATATCTCGAAGAAGATGAGGAGGATGCCGGCGAGGATGGCGCCGATCTCCCACCAGTTGGCCATGCCGATGAGCGCGGGCGGGGCGAGGAGCCCGATGAGCGCCGCGACGGCGATCGCGCCGGGGAGGCCGATGCCGGGGTGTGACATTTCGAGAAAGAGCGCGAGGAGAAAGACGACCATGAGGACGCCGCGGACGGGGAGCTTGGTCGCGAAGGTGACGAGCATCTCCGACCAGCTCGGCTCGACGCGGCGGAGGTTCTTTGCGCCGAAGTATTGCTGGAGGTCGGCGTCGGTGAGGATGGGCTTAAGGTTGCCGTTCTGGTCGATGTTGGAGGCAAAGTTGAGGATCGCGAGTTGCTCGGCGTCGAGGGTGAGCGGGCCGTCGCCGGAGAAGAGGTAGCCGACGAGTTCGTAGTTTCCTTTGTCGCTTTCGGAGATCGAGCGGCGTTCGCTGGGCGTGCCGATGGTGTCTTTCCCGACCGCAAACGCCGCGACGTCCGGCCCGGCGGGGAGAAACCGCTCGCTGCTTTGGGCTTGTGCGGGGTCGCTCTGGTCGGTTGCGGGGGGCGGGGCGTCGCTGAGTGTGGGGGCCGACGAGACGATCGGGCGGGTCTTGGGCGGGGCTCCATCAAAGAGCATGCGGTACTCGGCTTCGTTGATCGCGAAGGTCTCGCCGGTGGTGGTGTCGCGGACCCACCAGAGCTCGACCCCCAGTGCGACAAACCCCTGGACGACGAACTCGTCCCAGCCTCTCATGCGGGCGGAGCTGACGACCTCGGCGAGCAAAGGGGCGGTGATTTTCTGGCGCTCGGCTTCGGGCATCTCGAGGAGCTGGCCGATTGGTCCGATGCCGATGGGGAGGGCGTCGCCCATCGCGACCGACTTGGCGGTGATGATTTCTTTGCACGCCAGGGCGATGATCGCGCCGCCGGAATAGGCCTTGGGGTTGATCCACGCGACGCTGTTGGTGATGGTCGAGTTTCGGATGGCGTCGGTGATTTCGAGGACCGCGCCGACCTCGCCGCCGGGGGTGTTGAGGTCGATGACGATGGCGTCGGCGCCGTTGCGCTCGGCGATTGCCAGGCGGCGTTGAAAGCTGTAGGAGGTGATTTTGTCGATCGGCCCTTCGATGGTGATGATCGCGACGTTGTCGGCCTGCCGATGGGCGGGGATCGCGGTCTGGATGGCTTGGGGGCTCGCGGGCGGGCTTGCTTCCTGGGCGACCGCCAGCACACCGGCAACCAGCGAGAGCACGGCTGCGAGCAGGCGGAGCGCTCGTGACGGGGCGAAGACCGATACGGTATCGGCACCTGGAGGTGTTCGGAAGGGCATCATAAGAGAGTATACGGAAGCGCAGCCTGTTCCATGCAGATGCCGGGGGCTTCTCAAGGCATATGCGGAGGCAGGCTCTGCTCGACGCGCCAGGTCATTTCCGGCCCGGTGCAGTCGACGTGGACCGCGAAAAAGCCGGGCAGCTCACCCTCGCGGCGGGGCCGGTGCTGGCGAACCAGCGGCCAGATCACCTTGCGGTCGGTCTCGGGGAGGTGGAGATCGGCGACGGCTTCGGGGTGATGCCATTCGAGGTTGCCCTCGTTCATCGGGCCGGCTTTGACCTCAACGGGCCCGAGCACCCGGAAGTAAAAAAGCAGCCAGTGCCCTGCCCCCTCGTAGCCGGCTTCGGAGATCATGCCGCTGAGGTGGAGGCGGTCGATGGGGACGTCGATGCCGGCTTCTTCTTGAATCTCGCGTTGGGCGCAGCGGGTGGGGGATTCGCCCAGTGGCATCTCGAGCTTGCCACCGATGGGCGAGTAGAGGTCTTTGTTCGGCGGCTTGATGCGGTGCAGCAGAAGAACCCGACCCTCGGCGTCGCGGAGATCACACAGGCAGGCGATGCGGTAAGGGAGGGGGGGAGTGGTCATGGAGGCGGAGCATAGGAGTGTGCGAGTGTTTTGTGGGCGTGGTGTATTTGCGTGAGAAAGTCTCGGTGCCCTCACCGGGGCGGGACACTCCGGGTCCCACCTCGATGTCCCCTCGCTTGCGCGAGGGGCTCTACCAGACATGGCGTGCTTTTTTAGAGCCCCTCGCGCAAGCGAGGGGGCACCGGTAGAGCCCCTCGCGCGAGCGAGGGGACATGGCTCCGGGTTCTCCGGACACCCTCCCGGCATTTCACGCGGGGGGTGCCGGCTCGCCGATATCCTGTGGTATGGTCGATCCGCGCGCACACTCCGAGCACTCCGCCGGCACCTCCTCGTCCGCCGCCGAGCCGTTCGAGCTTTTGGGCAAGCACGTCTACATGCTCGGGATCGGCGGCTGCGGCATGTCGGGGCTGGCGCGGATGGTGCTCGGGCGGGGGGCGCACGTCTCAGGCAGTGACCAGACACGGACACAGGTCACCGACAGCCTCGAATCGACGGGGATCGCGATCGGGTTCGAGCAGGACCGGGGCGAGCTGCCCGAGGCGTGCGATCTGGTCATCGCGTCGGCAGCAATCCGGGCCGACCACCCCGAGCTGCTCGCCGCGACCGAGCGGGGGGTGCCGACACTGACCTATGCCGAGGCGCTGGGGCGGTGCATGCTCGGGCGGACCGGGGTGTGTATCGCCGGGACCCACGGCAAGAGCTCGATCACGGCGATGCTCGGCGCGGCGCTGACCGACGCCGGGCTCGATCCGACGGTGATTGTCGGGGCGCTGTGCGGACAGCTGGCGACGGGGTGCCTTTCCAGCGACGCGCACGAGTCGCAGACTGACGCGGAGGGAGCCGAGAGCCCACGGACGGGGTTCCGGCTTGGTTCGGACGCGATCCCCAAGGGCGAGCTCGCGGGGCGGCCGGGGCTGCTGCTGGCTGAGTCGTGCGAGTTCAACCGTTCGTTTCACCACCATCGGCCGACGGTCGGGGCGATTACTTCGGTCGAGGCCGACCACCTCGATATCTATGGCTCGCTTGACGCGGTGGTCGAGAGCTTTGCCGAGTTTGCCCGCTTGTTGCCGGCGGCCGATCAGGGGGGGTATCTGCTGATCGCTGACGAGGGCGCGCACCGGCGGCAGGTCGCGGCGGGGCTTTCATGCCGGGTCGAGACGATCGGGTTCAGCCCGGCAGCCGACTGGGTGGTGTGGGTGGACCCGCGCTCCTGCGACGTGGCGTTGACCCACCGCCGCGAGCTGGTCGCGAGCTGGCGGATGCGGGTGCCCGGCGTCCACAACGCGATGAACGCGGCGACAGCCTGCGCGCTGGCGGTGCGCCTGGGGGCCGACCCGGCGCGGGTGGCGCGCAGCCTCGGGGCGTTCCGGGGCGTGGATCGGCGGTTGCAACTGCTGGGCGACCGTCCGGTGGGGGTGGGGGTGGGGGTGGGGGTGCCGGGCGGCTCGGTGCGGGTCTACGACGACTACGGCCACCACCCGACGGAGGTGGACGCGACGCTGCGGGCGCTGCGCGACTTTGAACGGCCGCAGGACAAGGGCGGCCGACTGATCTGCGTATTTCAGCCGCACCAGCACTCGCGGACGCGGTTCCTGCTCGACGAGTTTGCCCAGGCGTTCGGGCAGGCCGACATTGTGATCGTGCCTCACATTTACTTTGTGCGTGATACGGAAATCGAAAAGGCCAAGGTCTCGGCAGCCGATCTCGTGGATCGGCTCCGCGGGCGGGGCGTGCGGGCGATGCACCTGTACCCGTTCGAGGCGATCGTCGAACAGCTCGAGAACCTGTGCCAGCCCAACGATCTGCTGGTGGTGATGGGGGCCGGTCCGGTGTGGCAGGTGGCGCACAGCTACATGGGCTTGTCCGAGGGCTGACGCAGCGAACAGGCGACCGGAACCGATGGCAACCACCGTGCATTCCATTCCTCTCCAGACCGACGTGCCGATCCCGACGTGGTTCGGGATTGGTGGCGGTGCCGACGCGCTGGCGTCGCCTCGATCGACCGACGAGTTGCTGGCGTGTCTGGATATGGACCCGGGGTGCCGGGTGCTCGGCGAGGGGGCGAACCTGCTGGTCCACGACGCGGGAGTGGGCGGTGTGGTCGTTCGGCTGGCGCAGGGGGAGTTTCGGATGGTCGAGCAGCTGCCGGGCCGCGACGGCGAGCCCGACAGCGAGACGGTGGTCTGGCGTGTCGGGGCGGGGGTTGATCTGCGGCGGCTGATTACCGACTCGGTACGGCAAGGGCTCGGCGGGCTCGAAGGGCTCGGCGGCATCCCCGCGTCGATCGGCGGGGCGCTGGTGATGAACGCGGGGGGCTCGTTCGGACAGATCGCCGACGTCGTGCGGCGGGTGTTTGTGGTTTCGCGTCGTGGTGCGCGGCTCACACTCGAACGCGACGCGATCGGGTTCGGGTATCGCAAGAGCGGGCTGGGCGAGTACATCGTCACCGGCTGCGAGATCGGGTTGCAGCAGGGCGATCCGGCGAAACTCCGCGAGCGGCTCAAGGAAGTGATGGCGCACAAGAAAGTCACGCAGCCGATGGCGGCCGACTCGGCGGGGTGCTGTTTCAAGAACCCGACGCTTGGGCGCACGATCGAGAACATCGGCGACGCGGGCGAGCGGGTCGGCGCGGGGCTGTTGATTGATCGGGCCGGGTGCAAGGGGCTCGCGGTGGGGGGGGCGCATGTGAGCGCGCAGCACGCCAACTTCTTCCCGGTGGCGCAGGGCGCTCGGGCGGCGGACGTGATCGGGCTGATGGAGGAGGTCGAACGAAGGGTGTTCGAGGCGTTTGGTGTGCGGCTTGAGCGCGAGGTGGTTGTGTGGCAGCGGGAGGGGGCATGAGTGCGCGCGCCGAGACTTCGGGCTCCTCGGTGTCGCCGCTGCCGGCGGTGCTGGTGCTTGCCGGCGGGCCGGACGAGGAGCGGGCGGTAAGCCTGGAGAGCGCCGCGGGCGTGGCCGCAGCACTGCGCGAAGCCGGGGCGGTGGTGCACGAGGTGACGATCGACCGCCCGACGCTCGACGAGCTGGCCGCGATGCCGGGCGAGGTTGTTTTTCCCGTGTTGCACGGTGTTTTCGGCGAGGGTGGCCCGTTGCAGGACTTGCTGGTGGAGCAGGGGCGGCCGTTTGTGGGGAGCGGTCCGACGGCGGCGCGGCTGGCGATGGACAAGCTGGCGACCAAGCTGGTGTCGGCGAGTCTCGGTATCCCGACGTTGCCGGCGTGCGTGTTGAGCGCGCAGGATGCGGTGCTCTCGATGGAGCTGCCGGTGGTGGTCAAGCCGGTGCATGAGGGCTCGAGCGTGGGGCTGCACCTGTGCGAGGACGCGGCGGCGTGGGCGCGCGCCCACGGGGCGGCGTCGCGCGATATCAAGGCGAGGCCCGGGCGGGTGTATATGGTCGAGCCGATGGTGCGGGGGCGCGAGTTGACGGTGGGGGTGCTCGAGTGCGGGGGGGATGTTTCGGTGCTGCCGATTGTCGAGATCGCAGCAGCGGGGGGGGTGTACGACTATGCCGCAAAGTACGACCGCGACGACACGCGGTACGTTGTCGAGCCCGAGCTGCCCGGGGGAATCGCGGCGAGGTGTCGGGACGCGGCGGTGACGCTGGTGCGGGCGATGGGGATTCGGCATTTGGGGCGGGTGGATTTTTTGTTGGATGGTGAGGGGGCAGCGTGGTTGCTCGAGGTGAACACGATGCCGGGGTTTACGGGGCATTCGCTTTTGCCGATGGCGGCGCGGGCGGCAGGGATGGAGATGCCGGGGCTGTGTGCGCGGCTGGTGCGCGCAGCGATGCAGAATGCGGAGCGGGCGAGCGCACGGTGTATGGACGAATGACGAGAGAGAACGGAGTCTGAAAATGGCGAAGAAGAAGAGCAGATCGAAGGCCCGGCGTGGTGCGCAGCGCGAGCGGTTCGCATGGGCGCGGTCGGCGGGGTTTCGGGTTTCGGTGATGCTTGCCGGGGCGGCGGTCGGCCTGGGGGCAGCCGGGTGGGGTGCGGCGACGGTGCACGCGCGCGCGGGGGAGATTCTCTCGGCCGAGCCGATCACGGTGGACGTGGTGTGGCCGACGCTTGATGGCGCGGAACAGACGTGGCTCGGCGAAGGAATCCGCGAGCAGATCGTGGCGCGGGTGGATGCGCAGCTGGTCGGGCGATCGCTCGACGCGGCGGCGTTGGCGGCAGTCGGCGAGATGCTGGCGGCGAGCGGTTGGTTTGATGCAGCGCCCGAGGTGTCGCGTTCGGGCGATTCTGCGATCCGGGTGGACGGGCGTTGGCGCGAGCCGGCGTGTGCGGTGCGCGCAGGCGGGCGGGACTATCCGCTGGATTGGAAGGGGCGTCCTTTCCCGATCGAGTATGCCGAGGGGGAGTCGGGGCTGCGGGTGCTGGTGGGTGTGGGGGCGGGGGTGCCTCTGGATGCGGTCGGGACGCTGAACGTGCTCGACGTATGGCCGGGCGAGGATGTCGAGGCGGGGCTGGGGTTGCTGGGGCCGTTGCTTGGTGAGCCCTTTGCGGGGCAGGTCGCGGGGGTGGATGTTTCGCGGTATTTTTCGCACGGGCAGCTGTCGATCGTGACCGATCGGGACACGCGGGTGGTCTGGGGCGGACGGTTCGGGGCGTTCGTGCCCGGTGAAGCGACGACGGCGCAGAAGCTCGCCCGGCTGCGTGCTGCGGCGGCGAATCCGATGTATGAGCGTCGGATCGATTCGGGCGCCGAGCGGCTGGATATTTCCGGCGAGCACCTGATCCTGGACCGCACGGAGACGCCGTGACCGGGGCACCCGACGAAACTGGCGAGCCCGAGAGCCGTACAACCAAAGCGATGGATTCGCTCGGGTTCCAATCCGGTGCGGGCTCGGTGCCCGAGGGTGAAGGCGAACACGCCGCCGAGACTGTCGGTGCGGGGGCGGTTGATCTGGACGTGTTCGGTCGGCCTGCGCCTGCGGGTCGGGACTGGGCGCACCGGCGGGGCGAGCCTCGGATTTTCGCGTTTTTCTGGACGCTGTATTTGTTGTTTGCGACGGTTGGCGCGTTCTGGGCGGTGGGTGCGCCGGGGGCGCACGATGCGTTGGCGATGCGGCCGGCGGCTCGGTCTCTGCTGGCGGCGATCACGGTGGGGGTGGCGTTGCTCTGGCCGATGACGCGGCTGAGCCAGACCACGCCGAGTGAGCGGCCGAGCCGGGTCGCACGAGCGGTCTTGCAGGACATGATGGTGCTGTTGGTTCCGGCGCAGGCGGTAATCTGGCCCCAGATCGCGATGACGGCGTGGCCGGTTTCTGTGGTCGCGGCGTTGGCGGCATCGATCGCGGCGTGGACGGTGGTGGTGGGGGGCGTGCTGGCGTTGGCGTTGCTATTCTCGCGGACTGGTGGCGGGCGGGGTTGGTGGATGTTGGTGTTCGTGGTGGTCGCGGGGGCCGGGCCGCTGGTGGCGCTTGGGCCGTTGGGGAATGCTGCCCGGGGGGACGGGGCGTTTGACTGGTGGTGGATGACCAGCCCGGTGACGTCGGGGTTTGAGATTTCGCGTGATCGGCTGTGGACGGGGGCGTCGGCGGCGGTCAATAGCGGGCACTGGCGGGCGATCGGGGGGGTCGTGGTGGTGGGGACGGTGGTGTGGGCAACGTTCGGCGTTGTGGGGTTGTTTCGGCGGACCGAGAGCGCTTGAATACCCCTAGGCCGCCGGGCACTGCATGCCACGGCGGTTGGTTCTTTTGTGGAGGCAGGTGACGATGGAAATCATGACGATCGATGAGAAGGAACGGCTGTCGGCCAAGCTTGCCGAGCTGATCGCGAACCGGCCGAAGATCACCGCGAGGATCGCCGAGGCGCGCGAGCTGGGGGACCTCAAGGAGAACGCCGAGTACCACGCCGCCCGTGAGCAGCAGGGGTATGAGGAGGCCGAGATCAAACGGCTGACCTTTCGGCTCGAGCAGAGCCAGGTGGTGGATGGCAGCACGCAGATGGCTGAAGGGGTGGTGTTCCTGGGTTCGACGGTCAAGCTCCGCGATGAAAGCAACGGGGAGGAGGACCTGTTCCGGCTCGTCGGGGAGGCCAGCGACGACGACTCGCTGGATTATGTCGAGGTGACAGTCACCAGCCCGATGGGCGAGGCGCTGATGAAAGCGAGCGTGGGGGAGACCATCAGCGTACGGGCGCCACGAGGGGTGAAGAAGTTCTTGATCGTCGAGATCACCTGAGCGGGTTGGGTGGTGGGGGGCGTGCAAAAAAACCACACACGCCCGCAGACCGAGGTCTGCGGGCGTGTGGTGTTTATGGGTGAATTGGACGTACAGAACAGGCTTTAGCAGCCGGCGGTCCATGCGTTAAGGAACGCGAGGACGTCCTGGGTGTTGACAGTGCCGTCGTTATTGAAGTCGGCGGAGCTGTCGCCGGCGGTCCATGCGTTGAGGAACGCGAGGACGTCCTGGGTGTTGACGGTGCCGTCGCCGTCGAAGTCGGCGGCACACCCGTTGCAGACGTAGTCGAAGATGCTCAGCTCGTCGATGGCGGCTTCGACGATGGAGCCGCTCTGGGCGTCCTCGGCAACGAAGCGGGCGCGAAAGGTGGCGTTGACGGTGACAACGTCGGCGATGCGGATCTCGTGGTAGTACCAGCCGCCGTTGGAGAACTCACCGGTGGGGCCGAGGGTTCTGGCGTTGGTCCAGGTGTTGCCGGAGTTTGCGGAGAAGTCGATGCGAAAGGTGTCGTTGTTGGGGTCGGCACCGGTGTTGTTTGAGTACCAGACCCAGACGCCGAGGATGGGGTCGGTGAGGCTGTCGAGGTCGTAGACGGGGCTTTTGAGTGTGGTTTTACCGTTGTCGACGTCGTAGTCGCCGAGCCCGCCGCCGCGGCCGTCGGTGACCCAGCACCGGGTGCCGTTGTTTGAGACATCGTCCCCGGGCTGGGCTTCGGTGGGCTGTGGGTTTTGTCGGTTCCAGACGCCGGTGGTGGCGTTGTCTCCGGTGTCGCCGACGGTCCAGCCGCCGGTTGTTTCGCCGTCGTAATCGACGACGATGGTCTGGTCCTCGAAGACCAGGGCGCTGATGGACTCGGATGCGGCTTCGGAGCCGGAGTCTGTTGTTACGGAGACGTAGTACTCGAAGGCGTCAAAGCAGCTGGCCGCGGGGAGGTCGGCGCGAAAGAAGTCGTTGCCGAGGGGGGCCATGGGTTCGGTTTGTGCGGGCCCGTCGTTGATGGTGTAGTTGAGTGTGACGGTCTGGTCGTCGTAGGTGGAGAAGGTCTCGTTGATCTCGACGGTGACGGGTGTCGGGGTGTTTGGGTCGAGCTTGGTTTGGGGGTTGACGATGTCGAGGTTGACCCCTTCGAGCTTGACGATGAAGAGGCCGCTCTCGATATCGGAGATGAGGATGGTGCCGCTGGGGAGGTAAGGGTAGTTGGACCATGTGCCGTTGTACCCGATGCCGTCGCTTGAGGGGTAGGTGTCGAACCACGCGATTTCGGTGGGGTTGACGGGATCGGTGGTGGCGTCAAAGACGCGGAGCCCGGAGCGGTAGTTTGACTGGAAGATGAGCCCGTTGTGTGTGTAGAGGTTGTGGTCGACGGAGGGGAGCCCGGTGGTGAATATGCCCGCGAAGGTGGGGTTCGTGAGGTCGGAGACGTCGAAGACTCGTGTGGTGGTGACGCTGACGGAATCTCCTTCGTCGAGTTCGTCGTTGATGTAGAAGTGCTGACGGTCTTCGCTGAGCCACCCCTGGTGGGCGTAGCGAGCGCCGGACCATGAGACGGTGGCGATGGTGAACATGTTGTTTTTGTCGGTGACGTCAACGATTCGGAGGCCGGTCTGACTCCACCCGCCGCTGAACCCCGAGAGGCAGAACGCGATCTCTCGTCCGGCGTAGGGCCCTGAGTCGTAGCTGACGACCTGTGCGTCGTGGACGTACATGTTGTTCCATGCACCGACGATGATGGGGTCTTCTGGGTCGGTGGTGTTGACGGCGACGAGGCCGCCGTTTTGGATATTGGCACCGACGAGGTAGAGGAATCCGGAGTCGGGGTTTGCGACGATGTTGTGTGTTGAGGAGTGCCCTTGTTGGGTTTTGTTTCGGACGAGTGTGACGTTGCCGTTGTCGATATCGGAGAGGTCGATGACCTGGATTCCCGAGCCACCTTCGCTGACGCCGTAGGCGTACTGGCCGATGACTTTGATATCGTGCCAGAGGCTCGCCGGTCCGGAGATGTATCCGACGATGACGGGGTTGGAGGGGTCGGTGACCTCGACAAAGCCGTAGCCGCGTTCGAGTCCCATGATGGCGTATTCGCGGTTTGCGGGGGAGACGTACCCCCAGCAGTCGTTGCCGCTGGAGGAGTTGCCGGGGAAGTCGCCGAGGGTGAGGTGTGCGAGGAGGGTGATATTCTGGCTTGCGAACGCGGCTCGCTGGCCGTTGCCGTCGTCGGGTCCGGTGAGATCAATCGCGGCCGCGGGGCGTTCGAGGAGTTTGAGGACGTCCTCCTCGCCGACGGTTCGGGGTGGGTCGGCGAGGGCCGAGGTTGCAGTTGCCAGGAGCAGCGCGGGGGTGAGGACAGCGACAGAACGGATGCGAGCCATGAACATACTCCCTCTCGGACGATGTGGCGTGTGGGGGCGCGGGCACCTGGCTGCGGAGACGCTCTCCGGGGCCGGGTCGGTATCAAGCCGGGTTCAATCTACAGCGGCGGTGCTCGCAGAGCAACCAGACCTTGTCCCGTTCGTACAATATGAATGTCAGGTTCCCGTGAACGTCCGGAGAAAGGGTAGTCATATGTTCGGCTCTCGTGGTGTGGTGATGGTCTGGATGGGGGTGTGGATTGGGATGGCGTTGGGCTCGCTCTCGGACGTGGTGCGCGCTGGGCCGATGGTTTTGGAGTCCGGGCCGATCCTGCTCGCCGACGACACGGCGGTGCCTCATGTGCGGCTTTCGTGGATGCAGGGGGACGGGACGCGGGTCGAGTACGAACTCGATCTGGAGTGGACAAGCCAGGCAGACCGGACGGTGCTCGGGCGGAATCTCGAGGTGTTTGTAGCGCTGGGCGGGGCGAGACTGGAGCGCGGGGCGGGACACCCGGATGGGGCGATTGTGCGTGTGGGGCTGTTCAAGACCGACCGGGAGCTGCTGTTCTTTGAGGACATCGCGTACGGGAGCTCGGTGGAGATCGAGCTGCGGAACGTGGTTTTCAACCAGACGGTGACGCCGGAGTCTGCGACGCTGCTGCAACGGCTTCGGTACAAGGTGGACGATGTGCTGGCGTGCGGGCTGACGATCAACCAGACGGAGATGTTCAACGTGGTCAGCCGCACCGACGACATGGGGGGGAGCATCCTGCCCGAACAGGTGCGGTATGAGAGCCTGGACAGCACCGGGAACGGGGCAGGCACCGGGGGCGCGCGGGCGGCGGTGTGGCTCGAGGAGAACGGGAGCGTTTCGATGGACGCGGTGCTTCCTTACGGGCTGTTTCGGCACAAGGGGGACCCGTGGGCGCTTGAGGTGCCGGGGACGTTCTTTGAGCCGTTCCACTTTGATATTGAGTTTGAGGTGCTGCCTCGGGAGGTTGCCGAGAGCGAGGGGATTGCGATTCCGCAAGCCCCGCCCGAGCCTGCGGGGGCCTCTGGGATTGTCGGGCAATAGGGCGTTTTTCGGAATGATGTCTCCTCCGCGTGGTGGCGTGACGGGTTGAGCAGTGGGACATCTCGGTTTTTTGAGGGTGTTTGTATGTCCCCTCGCTTGCGCGAGGGGCTCTGTTTTTCTGGTGAACAGAGCAATCCCTAGAGAGCCCCTCGCGCAAGCGAGGGGACACCAACACGCATCCGGAACAACAACGTACATTGATGCAAGATGATGATCTATTCGCGGACGCGCCAGATCTGGCACGCCCAGGTCAGGCCGGCGCCGAAGGCAAGCATGAGGATGAGCTGCCCGGCGGCGAGTTGGCCGCTCTCGCGGGCGCGGCCGAGGGTGATGGGGATCGACGCGGCCGAGGTGTTGCCGGTCTCGGCCATGTCGAGCATGGCGCGCTCGGGGGGGATGCCCGTCTGCTCGGCGACCGCGACGACGATGCGGGCGTTGGCCTGGTGGGGGAGGATCCAGTCGATATCGCTCGGGGTGAGTCCGGTGGCTTCGAGGGCTTCGCCAGCGGCTTCTGCCATGCGGCGGACGGCCTGGCGGAAGACGGCCTGGCCGTCGAGGCGGAGGTAGTGCTGGCGGTCGCGAATAGTTGCTTCGCTGGCGGGGTTTCGGCTCCCTCCGGCGGGGATTTTGATGAGGTCTGCCATGAGGCCGTCGGTCCCGAGGGCCGAGTAGATCAGTTCGAGCCCGTCGCTTGAGCGGGGGATGGTGCACTCGGCGCCGGCTTCGGGTGAGGTGACGACCGCGGCGCCTGCGCCGTCGCCGAAGAGGATGCAGGAGCGGCGGTCGCCGTAGTCGGTGACGCGGGTGAGCGTCTCGGCACCGATGACCAGCACGCGGTGGGCAGCGCCTGCGCGCACAAAGCACGCGGCGGTGTGGAGCGCAAAGAGGAAGCCCGAGCAGCCTGCACCGACATCCATCGCTGCGGCGCCGGCCGCGCCGAGCCCTGCCTGGACAACGCAGGAGACAGCCGGGACGGGGGAGTCGGGGGTCGCGGTGGCGATGAGGATGGTGTCGAGCTGGGCGGGGGTGATGTTTGCGCGCTCGAGGGCGGGTCGGGCCGCGGCGATCGCGAGGTCGCTGGTTGCCTGTTCTTTGGCAGCACGGTGTCGTGAGCGGATGCCGGTGCGAGCGAGAATCCACTCATCGGAGGTGTCGACGGTGCGGGCAAGGTCGGCGTTGGTGATGACCTCGTCTGGGAGGTAGTAGCTGTAGCCGACGACGTTGACCCCGAGCGGGGCGCCGGGCGTTGTGGCAACAAGGCACGTGTTGCGTCGGGTGTTTGTCGTCATCTCGTACAAGGCGGTCTCCGTTCGGGAGCGTTCTTGCCGCGTCGGTCTTTGGTGTGTGCGGCGGGAGGCTGGATTCGGTCGCGGACTGAAGTTTATACATGCCGAGGTCGAGCCATTGTTTGGGGGGGAACTCGGCTTGTCAGTTGTTTGGGAATCGGTTGTATCGAATGACAACCCCGGGGGAGATCGGCCTCTGGTCAGTGGACAGAAAGCTCTGAAATGTCCGGCTCTGCGTCTGCCGGCCTGCGATGGGCAGGGGCAGGCACGCGAAAAAGAAAGCGGAGAGGGGGGGATTCGAACCCCCGAGCCGGGTTACCCCGACTACACGGATTCCAGCCGTGCTCCTTCAGCCGCTCGGACACCTCTCCGGCTGGGGAGGCAAGTGTAAGCGGGCTGGGGGTGGATTTCAGGGATTGGACGGAATCCTGGGATTCGCTCGCACGCTCACTCATCCCAGGCGTGGGGGAACCCACCTCTCCCAAGTACGGGAGGACTCACGCATTCGGGGCGTGGGGGGCAATCTTTCGGTTGGAGAGGTTGAGGTGGTTGGCGAGGCCGACGGCGATGAGTCCTACGGCGATGCCGGCGGCGACGTCGCTGGGGTAGTGGGCACCGAAGACGACCCTTGCGACTGCAACGAGCCCGGCCATCGCGACCATGAGCCAGCGGAGGCGGGGGTACCAGGTGGCGAGCATCGCGGCTGCGACGACGGCAAAGACGGTGTGGCTGGACGGCATGGACCAGAGTTTGGCGATCCCCTCCTGCCAGAACGCCCAGGGGTGGGTGACGACGTAGCTTTCGCCCGTGGGGATGGGGTACATGCCGAAGGGGCCGAGGATCATGTCGGGTTCGCCGAGTTGGGGTCTGGGGCGGCCGATGAGCATTTTCAGGCCGAACGCCAGGAGGGCCGCGATGCCGATCGCGACCAGCCAATCGAGGAGCTGGCGGCGGTTCTGGGGGTCGAGCAGCCAGACCGCGAGGACGACGACGAGTGTCATGCCTCCCTGGCCGAACTGCTGGAGGACTTCGAGCTCGCGGCGGATATCGCCTCCGATGGGGAGGGAGCCTCGGGTGCCGTTGGCGGTGATGAGGGACATCGCCCAGGGGTCGAACTGCCAGAGGATTGCGGTGGCGAGCAGGCCATAGAGGGCTGCGGGGGCCCAGGGGCGTCTTGAATCGGCAGCGGCCCAGCGGTGGACGGGGGACCAGATCGCCCAGATCAGGTGGAGTAAACGGATCGGGAGGGGGAGGGTGTGATTATGCTCCCACGAGATGCGAAGTTTGTTGACGGACATTGAGGCTCGCAGACGGCTGTTTGATCGCGGCACCCGGGGGGCGCTGGGCGGGCTGGTGCTGGTGGTGTTGTGCTGCACAGTGTATCTGCCCGGGTTCTTTGCGATCCCGCCGGTGGATCGGGACGAGTCGCGGTTTGCCCAGGCGAGTCGGCAGATGTTCGAGAGCGTGGCGTTGCCCGAGAGCGAGCGGGACGCCGAGCTGCACTTGGGGGGGTTGGCGGTGCCGATGGTGGGGGGCGAGCCCCGGCTGAACAAGCCGCCGCTGATTTATTGGTTGCAGGTGGGGAGTGCAGCGGTGTTCACGTGGGGTGATCCGCTGGCGGACGCGATCTGGATGTACCGGGTGCCTTCGTTTCTGGCGGGGCTGGTGACGGTTTTGGCGACGTGGCGGCTTGGGTGTTCGATGTTTGACCCTCGGACGGGGTGGCTGGCGGGGGCGCTCTTGGCGGTTGCGCCTGTGTTTGTGTGGGAGGCGCACCAGGCACGGGCGGACATGGTGATGGTGGCGTTGACGACTTTGGCGATGGGGGCGTTGTGGCGGTTGTGGCGGGGGTCACAACCCGCACCGGCTGGAAGCCGGTCCCACGGCGGCACGGGATTCTGGTCGGTGCGGGTTGTGCAAGCGACGTTGCTTTGGTTGTTTGTCGCGTTTGGTGTGCTGACCAAGGGGCCGATCACGCCGATGGTTGTTGTGCTGACAGCCGTCGTTCTCTCGGTCTTTGGGCGGAACTTTCGGTGGTTGTGGAGCACGTGGCCTTTGCTTGGGGTGGTGGTTGTGGTCGCGGGTGTGGGGCCTTGGGTGTATGCGGTGGCGGAGCAGGTGGGGTTTGGGCATTACTGGTCGATTGTGCAAGACGAGGTGTTTGCGCGCGCGGGGAGCGCCAAGGAGGGGCACTGGGGGCCGCCGGGGTATCACGTTGTGTTGCTGGTGGTGCTGTTCTGGCCGGGGTCGCTGTTGACGGGGTGGGCGGTTGGTCGGGCGTGGCGTGCGGGGTTGCGGGGGGGTGGTGGGGGTGGTGGGGGTGGTGGGGGGTCGGTCGAGCGTGGTGAAGGGTCGGGTGGTTTGGCCGGGCGCTTACGCTTGCGGCTCTTTGGGGTTTGGGCGTCTCTTCGGTCTTTGCGCACTGCGCAGCCGGCGGAGGCGTTTTTGCTGGCGTGGCTTGTGCCGACGTGGGTGGTGTTTGAGTTGGTGGGGACGAAGCTGCCGCACTACACGATGCCGCTGTACCCGGCGGTGGCGTTGATCACCGCGCGGGGGTTGTTTGCGTGGGTGCCTTCGCCTGCACCCAACCCGGGGCGAGCGCGGCTTGGGGGGTATGTCTGGCTCGGGGTGGGGGGGGTGCTGCTTGTGGGGTTCTGGTTTGGGTGGTTGCTGACTCCTGGTGGGGTGCTGTCGTGGTTGGCGTTGGTTGGTGTGGCGTGCGCGGCGTATGCGCTCTACAGGGCGTTCGGGGCGATCCGTGTGCTCGACTTTCGTGAGACGCAGGCGTGGTCGTTTCTGGCGGCGTTGCCTTTGCTTGTAGCGTTTCTGGGCGCGGTGGCGCCGGGGGTGTTCGGGCTTTCGCGTGCTGCGTGGCGGGCGGCGTCGGCGCGAGCGGGCGATGGGCCGGTGACGTGGGTGGGGTTTAGCGAGGACAGCGTGACGTGGTTTGCGCGGGGGAGGCCGTCGTTTACGCCGCCGGATGAGTTGATGGCGTGGTTCGACACTCATCCTGACGGCGTGGCGATCGTTTCTGTTTGCGCTGAGGATAGTTTTCGGGAGCATCCCTTCTATCTACAAGCAACCGGGCAGGTTTTTGGTATCCATTATGCGAAAGGTCGGCTTGAGTATTTTTCGCTTGTGGAGAGGTGCCCCGAGTGATCGACATCCCCACCAATCCCGTCGGCCTTCTTATTGTGGACAAGCCCCGTGGCCCGACGTCGATGCACGTCTGCCGAATCGTGAAGGCGAAGTTGCGCCGGGGTGGTGCGGCCAAGCGGGTGAAGGTCGGGCACGGCGGGACGCTGGACCCTTTGGCGACGGGTGTCGTGGTGGTGCTGATCGGTCGGGCGGCGACGCGGCTTTGCGATGAGGTGATGGCGGGAGAGAAGCGGTATGTGGCGGAGGTTGATCTGGGGCACCGTTCGACGACGGACGATGCGGAGGGGGAGTTGACGGCGATCAGTCTGCTGCGGGCGCCTTCGCGGGAGGAGGTCGAGGCGGTGTGCGCGCGGTTTGTCGGCGTGATCGAGCAGAAACCGCCGGCGCACTCGGCGATCTGGATCGACGGGCAGCGGGCGTACAAACTGGCGCGGGCGGGGGACGCGCCGGAGATGAAAGCGCGGCCGGTGGAGGTGCATTCGATCGAGGTTGTCGAGTACGAGTTCCCGCGGCTGGTGCTTGATGTGCGGTGCGGGAAGGGGACGTATATCCGTTCGCTGGCCCGGGATATCGGCGGCGCGATCGGGGGCGGGGGCATGCTCGCGGGGTTGCGGCGGACGGCGGTGGGTGGGTTCACGATCGAGCGGGCGGTGGGGCTTGATGATCTGGCTGAGCCTTTGCTTCAGGAGCATTTGTTGCCTTTGCCTTGATGCCTTGATGTTCTCTTGTAGAGCCCCCTGCGCAAGCGGGGGGACTTTTTCTGACACGCCACTGAATCCCCTCGCTTGCGCGAGGGGCTCTATTGAGATTGCCTTGATGCCTTGATGCCTTGATGCCTTGATGCCTTGATGCCCTGATGCCTTGATGCCTTGATGCCTTCTTCCGGATAAACTCCAAACAATGACCTCCGCTGCCGCTGCCATCCTTGACCACGACGGCCCGATCGCGCGGGCGCTGGGTCCGGACTACGAACCGCGCGAGCAGCAGCTGCGGATGGCCAGCCGGGTCGAGGCGGCGATGGAGGGCAAGGAGACGCTGCTGGTCGAGGCGGGGACGGGCGTGGGCAAGTCGTTTGCGTATCTGGTGCCTGCGATTCAGCGGTGTCTGGGGCGGGGCGAGACGGTGGTGGTTGCGACCAACACGATCGCGCTGCAGGAGCAGTTGATGGAGCGGGATATCCCGTTGTTGCGGGGGACGATCGAGGTGGCCGACGAGGAGTCCGAGGCGTACGTCGCTGCGGACCAGGCGGACTCGGCGGGTGGGATGACGCCGGGTACGTGGACGGGTGAGCTGCGCGCCTGTCTGGTGAAGGGGCGGGGCAACTACGTCTCGATCCGTCGGCTGAAACTCGCGAGTGCTCGGCAGGCGAAGCTGTTGTCTGACCCGGCGGCGCGGCGGTCGTTGCACGTCATCGAGGATTGGGCGTACGAGACGACCGACGGCTCGCTCAGCACGCTGCCGGCGGTCGAGCGGATGGGGGTGTGGGACAAGGTGCAGAGCGATTCGTCGAACTGTATGGGGCGGAAGTGTTCGCACTTTGACGAGTGTTTTTATCAGTCGTCGCGGCGTGTGATGGAGCGGTCGCAGCTCTTGATCTGCAACCATGCGTTGTTCTTTTCTGATCTGGCGTTGCGGGCAAAGGGCGTGGGGTTTTTGCCGAAGTACGACCATGTGATTCTTGATGAGGCGCACGGTGTCGAGGATGTCGCGGCCGAGCATTTCGGGCTTTCGTTGAGCGAGGGGCGGGTGATGCACCTGCTGAGCACGCTGTATCAGCCTCGGACGCGGCGGGGGTATCTGGCGAACCTGCAGAACCTGCACACCGACGGCGAGGCGGTGGCGCGGGGGATTGAGCTGGTGGGAAGGGCCGAGCGGGCGTCGCGGGAGTTTTTCGAGTCGTTGATCGAGGTGGAGCGGTCTTCAGGCGCGCGGAACGGGCGGGTGCACGAGGCGCGGGCGGTGGCGAATCCGCTGACGCCGGCGATGAACGATCTTGTGCTGCGGCTGCGGTCGCTGCGTGAGGAGACCAAGAACGAGCCGGACCGGTTCGAGCTTTCGGCGTATATCGAGCGGGCGGTTTCGATTGCGGATGTTGCCGAGGCGTGGGTCGAGCAGACGGCGGAGCAGTGTGTGTACTGGATCGAGGCAAAGCAGCCGGGGGGGAGTGGGGGTGATGGAGGAGCGGGGTATAGCGGGGTGCGGGTGAAGATCGCGGCTTCGCCGATTGACGTTGCACCGCTTTTGGACAAGTACCTGTTTTCGGGCGATCACAGCACGGTGCTGACCAGCGCGACGCTGGCGACGCGGACGGTGCATGAGGACGAGCCGACCGAGCGGGCCGAGACAGCGTTTGCGTACGCGATGGGGCGGCTTGGGTGCGAGGGTGCGCACACGTTGCAGCTTGGGAGTCCGTTTGAGTATGCGCGGCAGGTGGAGGTGATTGTCGACCGGACGATGCCATTGCCGAGCGGGAGCGGGCGGGGGAGGCGCGGTGGTGGTGGTGGTGGTGGTGGTAGTGGTGGGGGTGGTGCGCAGATCGAAGCGGAGTTCGGGCATCGGGCGCCGAGTTATGAGGAGGCGTTGGCTGCGCGGATCGTGCAGCACGCGGGCGAGACCGGTGGGGGGGCGTTTGTGTTGTTTACGAGTTTCCGCACGTTGCACACGGTTGCGGACATGGTGGCGGGGCGGCTGGAGGAGGAGGACCTGCCGTTGCTTGTGCAGGGTCGGGACGGCTCGCGGGGTGAGATTCTTGGGCGGTTCCGGGAGAGCGATCGGGCGGTGCTGTTTGGGGCGGCGAGTTTTTGGCAGGGGGTGGATGTGCGGGGGCGGTCGCTTCGGAACGTGATTATCACGCGGCTGCCGTTTGAGCCTCCGGACCGGCCGTTGACCGAGGCGCGGATCGAGAGGATCCGGGACCGCGGGGGTGACCCCTTTCGGGAGGACTCGCTGCCTCGGGCGGTGATCCGGTTCAAGCAGGGGTTCGGGCGGCTGATTCGGTCGTCGACGGACACGGGTCGGGTGGTGATTCTCGACCCCCGCGTGCTCAGCACCGGTTACGGCAGGAAGTTCATGGCGGCGTTGCCCGAGGGGGTGCGGACGGAAGTGATCCATACCGTCAACGAATGAGACGGATCCCGGAGTGCAAGCCCGAGTGCAGGCGGGGAGCCGTTGGACCGGGGCACACCGAGAGGCTCCTCGCGTGCGCGTTGTGTCTTGTTTATCTTGGTCCCATCAGCGCTCGGACCATTTTCTCGTAGAGGCTGAGCAACGTGGCAGAGGGCGTGTATTTCGGCACGACTCCCGGCGCGAGCGCACGGAAGACCGCGGGTGTTTCCGGGGAATCGCTGAGGTCTTCGCATTGCCACCCGAGAGCCCGGTAGGCTTCGGGCAGGTTGTGCGTCCAGCATCCGTCGTGATCGGGTGCGTAGTCTGCGGTCCAACCGACTCGGTTTTCGTGATGCAGCACGTGGCCGCGGCTGACACGCATGATCTCGGCGAGGATGCCGGGAAGGTCCTCGGGGCGCACGTGGATGAGCACCGACGCGGTGTAGACGACGTCGAAGGAGTTATCGTCGTACGGCAGTCTTGCCAGAGGCGGCCCGAGGCGGACGTGTTCTTCGAGCCACTCGGGTTCGGCCCAGGGGCGCATGCCGGCGACCATCGTGGGGCTCTGGTCGTAGCCGTAGGGCTGGATGCCGGGGAGCGAACGCAGGTTTCGCAGGTGGCGTCCGGTGCCGCAGCCGAACTCGAGTACTTTGGCCGGGGCGTGTTGGGCGATGTATTCGCAGAGTATGAACTCGGCGATGTGGTACTTGGGGCCTTTCTTCTTGATTGCGTCGTAGCGTTCTACCCATATTGCGCCGTTTTCTTGCCACCAGCGGTAGTTGTCGGGCAAGGCGTCGTTGTGCAATGTTTCGGTTTCGGGGTGGGTGGTATTCATGCGTGACTCCAATGGGCTTGTCGGTATTCCATCGGGAAACAACTGCGAGGAGGTTGAATAGTGACTGCTGGAAAGCGAGCAGGCGGCCTGATTCGGCGTGATGGCTCTGTGATGGAGACGACTGAGCCCAGAGGTGTGTGTCTGGGCGGGGCAAAAACAGGCCAAACTGCCTAACGCAGTACGATCAAGTGATTCGCGCAGCACGGGCAGCGCTAGTATCCCGACCAATTCCACCACAGGGAGATACCGATGCTTGGACGAGTTTTCAAGGCCTATGACATTCGCGGGACGTATCCGGATTTGCTGAGCGACCAGATGGCGTGGCAGATCGGCTGGGGGTCGGCGAGGTTTCTTTTTGCCGAGGCCGAGGCGCAGGGGCAGAACTCGCCGATGATGCGGAACATTGTGGTGGGTCGTGACATGCGGCAGTCGAGCCCGACGCTTGTGGCGCAGCTGATCGACGGCATCCAGGCGTTCGGCGGGGACGTGATCGACATCGGGCTGGTGGACACGTCGTTTGTGTACTTTGCGGTGAATCATCTCGGGTGTTCGGGCGGGGTGATGGTGACGGCGAGCCACAATCCGCCGCAGTACAACGGGTTTAAGATTTCCAAGAGTCTCGCCAAGCCGGTGGGCGAGGCGACGGGGCTTGCGCTGGTGCGGAAGTACGCGGCGACCGCGGACAAGGGGCGTTCGACGCGCGACGGGCGGGTGGAAAAGCGTGACCTGTGGGACGCGTACCGGCAGCACGTCATGCGGTTTCTTGACACAGGCGGGAAGACGATCAGGGTGGCGATCGATGCCTCGAACGGGATGGCGGGGACGATGGTGCCCAAGCTCTTTGGCAGCAAGGGCAAGGACATCGAGGGGCTGGAGATTGTGGAGATCAACTTCGACAACTCGAAGGGCGAGTTTGTGCACGAGCCAAACCCGCTGGTGGCGTCGAATCTTGAGCAACTGCAGAAGGCGGTGGTGGACAAGAAGGCCGACTTTGGCATCTGCTTTGACGGGGATGCCGACCGGTGTGTGATCGTCGATGAGAAGGGGGCGATCATCGGCTGCGACCACCTGACGGCGGTGCTCGCAGCCGACGCGCTGGAGCGGCGGCCGGGGGCGGCGATCGTGTACGACCTGCGTTCGACCAAGGCGGTCGAGGAGACGATCCGCAAGCTGGGGGGCAAGCCGATCCGGTCGCGGGTGGGGCATGTCTTTATGAAGCAGGAGATGGCTGCGCACCGGGGCGAGTTTGGCGGCGAGCTCTCGGGGCACTTCTACTTCCGCAAAAACTTCAACGCCGACTCGGGGGCGATCGCGATGGCGACGGTGCTGAGCGTGCTCGCCAAGAGCGGCAAGACGATGAGCGAGCTGGTGGCGCCGGCGCAGAAGTATGTGCAGTCCGGGGAGATCAACTTCGAGATCGAAGAGCAGGACGAGGCGCTCGACGCGCTGCGTGAGGAGTACGCGGACATTGCGGAGATCGACGAGCTCGACGGCGTGACGATCGATGCGTTTGCGAAGAAGGGATGGTGGTGCAACGTCCGCAAGAGCAACACCGAGCCGCTGCTCAGGTTGAATGTCGAGGCCAAGACGCAGGAGAAGCTCGACGAGATCCTGGCGGAGCTTTCGCCGAAGCTGGGGACGGCGGTGGAGCACTGATGGGCGGGGCCTGTGGAGGTTGGTGTGCGTGTTGCGGGGGTTCTGGTAGGCTGCCTCGGAGATGATCGGGTCGGGTTGGTGCATTTCTCATGAACCTGTCACACTATTTCGAGCACTGGTCGATCGTGGAGAACCCGTTCAAGGGCGAGGAGGCCCGCGACGACGGGGTCTTTGCCAGGCTCGGGTTGCCCGATGCTGCGGGGGCTGGTGCGGGGCCCGGTGCCGGGGTTGGTGTGGGCGGGCCGATCGCGGCGCATTCGGACTTTGAGAAGATCCTCGGGTCGTTGGCACGGCCTTCGACTTCGGTGGTGTTTGGGGAGAAGGGTTCGGGCAAGACGGCGATCCGGATGCAGCTTGCTGAGCAGATTCGGCAGCACAATCTTGCAAATCCCGATCGTGGTGTGTGGGTGATTCCGTACGACGATCTCAACGCGGTGCTTGACTGTCTGCACGAGCGGACCGGCGAGAGCGACGCGGGCAAGTCTTTGGCAAGCATGAGGCTGGTGGACCATATTGATGCGTTGTTGTCGATCGCGACGACGTCGGTGGTTGAGCAGATCATCGAGGGGCCAGCAGCCAATGCGCCGAGCCCAGTGCCGAGTGACGCGGCCCGACGGCTGCGCAAGGGCGGGCGCGAGTTGATCCGTGACCTGTTGCTCTTGCAGGCGGTGTACGACAACGCCGAGCAGGCGGTCGCGCGGGGCAAGGACCTTCGGCGGCGGTTCCGGGTGTGGCGCAGCTGGCAGCGGCTGGTGCTGCGGGGGCTGGCGTGGTCGGGTTGGGTGTTGCCGGCGGCGGGGGCGTGGTACGCGTTCTTTGGGGTGGCCGACGACGCCGAGACGCTGGCGTTGACGGTCAAGATCGCGGCGGGGGTGTTTGCCGCGGCGTGGCTCGTGCTCGCGGCGAAGGAGTTTCTCTTTGAGCGCGGGCGGCTGCTGTTGCTCGGGCGGCGGCTGCGGAAACAGTTGCGGACACTGCGGCGGACGGAGCGGTCTCTTTCGGCGACGGTGGGGAAGCTGGCGGGGGGGGATCAGTCTTTGCTGGTGTTGCCTTTGACGGATTCCGACGAGACGCGGTACGCGATGCTGGATCGGCTCAAGCGAGTGTTGCGGGCGCTTGGGTATCGGGGGGTGATCGTGCTGGTGGACCGGGTGGACGAGCCGACGCTTGTGAACGGTGACCCAGAGCGGATGCGTTCGGTGGTGTGGCCGATGTTCAACAACAAGTTTTTGCAGCAGGAGTCGTTCGGGCTGAAGATGCTGTTGCCGGTCGAGCTGCGGCATGCGCTGTTCAAGGAATCGAGCGCGTTCTTTCAGGAGGCGCGTCTCGACAAGCAGAACCTGGTCGAGCGTTTGAGCTGGACGGGGTCGATGCTCTATGACCTGTGCGACGCGAGGCTCCGGGCGTGCCGCGCGGATGATGCCGAGCCGATGAGCCTGCTTGATTTGTTTGCTGAGGACGTGACGGGGCGGGACGTGGTGGATGCGCTCGACCAGATGCATCAGCCTCGGGACGCGTTCAAGTTGCTCTACCGGTGTTTGAGCGAGCACTGCTCGAACGTGACGGCCGAGCAAGGGCAGTGGCGGGTGCCTCGGCTTGTGCTCGAGCACGTGCGGAAGCAGGAAGCCGAGCGGGTGCAGCAGTTGTATCGGGGGATTCGCCCGGCGTAGGTGTGGTCTGGTATGCTCTCACAATGAGCCGAATCTGCTTGCTCTGTCTTGTGGTCGTGCTGTTGTCCGGGTGTGGCGGAATCCGCCGGGACATGTCGCCCAGAGTTGTCGTCCTCGGCATCGCCCAGGACGGCGGCGTGCCGCAGGCGGGGAGCTTTGGTGACCGGCGCTGGGGTGAGGCGAACGGGCAGCGGCTGGTTGTGTGTCTGGGGCTGATCGATCCGCGTACCGATCGTGTGTGGATGTTTGACGCGACGCCCGACTTTCGGCGGCAGCTCTACGACCTGCACGCCGAGGCGCAGGGGGCGGCGTGGGAGTGGCGTGCGAGTAACCGCCCGGGTGAGCCGAGGCCCGCGGCGCTCGATGGTATTTTTTTGACGCACGCGCACATCGGGCACTACACGGGGCTGATGTTTCTGGGGCACGAGTCGATGGGGGCCGGCGGCGTGCCGGTGTACGCGATGCCTCGGATGCGGGGGTTTCTGGAGGGCAACGGGCCTTGGGATCAGTTGGTGCGCTTTGAGAACATCGAGCTGCGCACGCTCGGGGCGGGCGAGGCGGTTCACCTGGGCGAGGGGCTTTCGGTGACGCCGATTCTTGTGCCGCACCGGCAGGAGTATTCCGAGGTCGTCGGCTACCGGATCGACGGCCCGACCCGCTCGGTGCTCTACATCCCCGACATCGATTCGTGGGAAGAGTTCGACGCGATGGGCACGCGGATCGAAGACATGATCGCTCGCGTGGATATCGCGTATCTCGACGGCACGTTCTTTGCCAACGGTGAGATCCCCGGTCGGGATATGCGAGGGTTCCCGCACCCCTTCATCACAAACAGCCTGGAGCGGTTCGCGGCGTTGCCCGAAGCCGAGCGAGCAAAGGTGCGGTTCTTGCACCTCAACCACACCAATCCGGCGCTGCATCCGAGCGGCCCGGCGCAGGGGGTGATCCGGCGTGCGGGCATGCGGGTGGCGGCGGAGGGGGAGACCGAAGGGCTCTAAAGACGTTCTGACACAGCACGGTTGCCCTTTTTAGAGCTGCTCGCGGTCATTGGCGGGAGATTCTTTATACTGGGCGTCAGCAAGACGACGAACAGCAATGTGGGGCGAGGAGCAAGACGGAACCTCTGAACAAAGCCGGCCAACTTGGTTGTTTCTGTCTGGGACGGCACCAATGCGGGCTGGGAAGTCCGCCCTCCTGATTGTTCAGAGGTTCCTGTTGTGAATACTCAGGACTTTGTTCTTTTTCTGAACCTGTGGGTCGCAGGTGATGAGACGGCCGATTGGAACAATGACAGCATGATCGATACGCGAGACTTTCTTGCATATCTGAACGATTGGGTTGCGGGCTGTTCGTCCGGGTTGTGAGCGTCGTTGTCATCTTCCATGGTGCTTACCTCGTCTCGTAGTTTCAGCATCTCGCTGACTCTCGGTTCTGCTGAAATCGAGGCTTTCGAATCGTCAGCATCCAGTGGGATGAGCGTCTCGCCCCGCTCAGAGAGCGTCTCGGAAACCACGCAGAGACCTTTCCCGCGCGGGCGAGACTCGACGCATTGATCCGTCACGCAGAACCCATAGCCGTTGATTCTTGAATGCCTCTGTCTGTTTCGGGGTGGTGTGGATTCCCTGCTGCCAGAGTTGGTGCAGATTTTTCTGAACATGTGGCCTGTTTGGACACGCTCGCTGAAATAGACTCTTTCCCTTGGCCAACAACACGTCTTTCCGAGCTTTCTGTCATTTTCCGCGTGAGTGCCCATGATCCGCTGCACCGACGTTTACAAGTCGTATTCCCTCGGCAGCCGGGCGGTGCCTGCGCTGCGCGGGGCGTCGCTCGAGATCGGCGAGCCGGGTTTTTACGCGATCATGGGGCAGTCGGGGTCCGGCAAGTCCACGCTGTTGCATCTGTTGGCGACGCTCGATCGGCCGGACTCTGGCGAGATCGAGATCGGCGGGCGGAGCGTACACGATCTTTCGGAGCGCGAAGCGACGGACTTTCGAAGGCGCGGGCTGGGGATTGTGTTCCAGCAGTTCAATCTGATCCCGACGCTCTCGGCTGCCGAGAACATCGAGCTGCCTGGGTTGCTCGCGGGGGACGAGCCGCGCGGGTTGCGCAAGCGGGCGGTCGAGTTGCTCGACCTGCTCGGGCTCGCGGATCGGGCTGCGCATCGTCCCGAAGCAATGTCGGGCGGCGAACAGCAGCGGGTGGCGATCGCGCGGGCGCTGTTCTATTCGCCGCCGGTGTTGCTCGCCGATGAGCCGACGGGGAATCTGGATTCTGTGAACGCCGAGCGGTTGTGGTCGTTGCTT
The DNA here is from genome assembly GCA_030950285.1 of Planctomycetota bacterium. Lineage (GTDB taxonomy): Bacteria > Planctomycetota > Phycisphaerae > Phycisphaerales > UBA1924 > PNC22. Next base: position 123,691 of record JAUZRR010000007.1, read on the forward strand.
GAATCGCTCGCGGCTGAGCACGAGATGACGGTGTTGATGGTGACGCACGAGCCGGCGGCGGCGGCGCACTGCCGGCGGGTGTTTCTGCTGCAGGACGGGCGGGTTTGCGGCGAGATAGAAACGGAGGGGCTCGATGCGGTCGGTGTGGCGGCTCGCTATCAGCAGACTCTCGGTCCGGCCTAGCCGCACGATTCTCATCGTGCTTGCGGTCGCGTTGTCGGCTGCGCTGATCACGGTGGTGTCGAGCGCGATGGCGTCGCTGAACGCGGCGATCCGCGGGCAACTCGACCGCACGGTCGGAGCGGCCGACGTCGTGTTCAAGCCGGCGACTTCGGTGCGGGCGGTACCGGCCGACTGGGTGGCAAGGGTCGAGGCGTGGCCGGGGGTCGAGGTTGCTTCTCCCTCGCGGCAGGAGTCACTCCGGCTCGAGCTCTCGACCGAAGTGCTCGTGGCGCCGGCCGAGGGAACAGACGGTGCGTGGACGCGCGGGGCGCGCACGCTCGACCTGTCCACCGTTGTCTACGGCGTGGACTTTATGAACTGGCAGCAGCTCCGGCCGGTTGAACTGGTTGCGGGAAGAATGCCGGAGTCGCCGGGGGAGATCGTCGTCGACGGGCTCGTGGCCGAGCGGCTTACGTTCCGCTATCAGGCTGAGGAACGCGGCGCGGGGCGCTACGGCATCGCGGTCGGGACCGCGGTCTATGAACGCGACGCGGTCGAGATTCCGACGAGCGTTGCACGCGAGGCCGAGGCTGCGGAGATCAATGCGGGCGTCGGGCTTCGGCTCGGTGACACGCTGCGGGTGCGGCGGTTGCTGCGTTCGCCGGGGGAGTTTGTCGTGGTGGGGATCGCGCGGCAAGCCCCGCTGGGGGGACGCCCGCAGGCGTACACGTCACTGGAATCACTCGCGGCGGCGGTCGGTGGCGGGGGGAAACTGACCGAGATCGAGCTGAGGCTCGCGGCGGGGTTTGAGCCGGGCGCGTTTGCCCAGACGCACAGCCCGGAGGTGCCCGAGGGATTTGTTCTCACGACGACGGCGCGGGTGACAGCCAACGTCGAGAAGAATCTCGCGTCGAGTCAGCTCGGGCTTGTCCTCGCGACGGTGTTGGCGTTCCTCACTGCGTCGTTTATTATCTTTACGGGGCTCACCGTGGACGCCGCCGAGCAGCAGCGTGAGTTGGCGATGCTGCGGTGTATCGGCGCGAGTCGGTCGCAACTGGCGGCGTTCCAGCTTCTCGTTGGCGGGTTCATCGGGCTGGCCGGCGCGGCGTTGGGAGTGCCTCTGGGCCTGGGCATCGCGGCGGCGATTGTCACTGTCTTTCGTGAGTACATTCCAGATGGCACGATCATCAACCCGCTGGGATTGGTGCTTGCGCCGGCGGGGAGTCTCTTTGCCGGATTGCTCGGAGCGGCGTGGCCTGCGTGGCGAGCGTCGCGGACGACCCCGCTCAGGGCGATGGCGTCCCGGGCAACGTCGCCGAGCCGTCGGGCCATCGTGGGAGCGACGCTGGTCGCGGTGCTGGGCATGGGGATTCAGCTTCTTACTTTCATGGTGCCGCGTGATGGACAGGTGATGTTCTGGGCATACGCAACTGTTGGGCTGCCCGCGGTATTCTTCGGGTATTTCTTCTTTTCGGTGCCGGTGATGGGGTTGGTCACGCGGGTATTCGGGCCGATCGTTGTGCGGGTGTTGCGTGTGCCGCGAGGGCTGGTCGAGCGGCTCGTCGCGGCAACCCCATTCCGCTACGGGTTCACCGCCGGAGCGATGATGGCGGGGCTTGCGCTCATGGTCGGGCTCTGGACCCAGGGCGGGGCGCTGCTGCGTGATTGGTTGGAAAAATTGCAGTTTCCCGATGCCTTTGTCAGCGGACTGAACATCCCGGCGGAGGCGCAGGCGACACTCAACGGGTTGCCCTTCGTCACGGGGACGTGCGCGATTACACTGCACCCGGTCGAGACCGACGCCTTTGGTGTGCGTGCGCTCCAGCAGTATTACACAACCTTTGTTGCCTTTGAGACAGAGCCGTTCTTTGAAATGACGAATCTGACGTGGGTCGCGGGAGATCCCGAGGTTGCAAAGCGACGGCTCAGAGAGGGCGGGGCGGTTATTATTGCCCGTGAGTTTCAGGTTGCCCAGGGGTTGAGCGTCGGTGACACGTTCACCTGCCGGGACAACGGGGCCGAGCACGGGTTCGAGATTGTCGGCGTTGTCACCAGCCCGGGGTTAGAGATTGTAAGTAAGTTTTTTGATATCGGATCGGAATACACCCAGCAGGCGTTGCACGCGGTCTTTGGCTCGCGAGACGACCTCCGCGAGCGGTTCGGGACCGACTCGATCAACCTTATCCAGATCGGTCTCGATCCGGACACGCCGGACGACGAGGCAGTCGATGAGATATGGCGAGCGATGGCGCCCTATGGCATTCTTGACGCGGGGAGCGGGCGGCAGATCCTTGCAGGGATTATCGAGTTCATGCGGGCGATGCTCTATGCGGTTTCGGTTGTTGCGGTTATCAATATGTTGATCGCGAGCCTGGGTGTGGCAAATGTTATTATCAACAGCGTCGAGCAACGGCGGTATGAGTTTGGCGTGCTCCGCGCAGTGGGGGCACACCGCGGCATGCTCGCCCGCATGATCGCGGCCGAGGCGGTGCTGATCGCGATCGCGGCGGGCATTCTCGGGACGCTTATGGGTTTGCAACTCTCGCTTGCGGCGCAATACCTGCACCGAGCGTTGCTCGGGGTGGTGTGGGACCTCCGCCCGCCGCTCTTGCCCATTCTCGCGGGGTGTGGGATTGTGCTGGTCATCTGCCTGCTCGCGAGTGTGCCGGCGGTGGTGCGGCTGAATCGGCAGCGGCCTCGGGAGTTGCTGAGCTCGCGGCGGTAGCGAGGGCAGCGCCCGCGACTATTAGGTGTTCTGGGGGCGGGATTGTGAGTATGCTCTTTAGAGTGCCGGGAAGTAATCATGGCGAAATCCAAGAAAGCGGGCGTGGGTATCGGCGGGCTTGTTATGCTCGTTGCGATCGTGCTTCTGGCAAGAGCGTTCTGCATCGATCTGATATCTTCAGATGGTGACGCCACGCGAGAGGCGGCGTCGGGCGAGCGGCAATCGAGCCCTTCGGAAACAAGGTCGCGGACTGCGCGGAACAACACTTCGGCGGGTGCGGAAGCCGACGGCGCGAAGATGGTCGAGAGGCTCTTCGCCGAGGAGCGTTCGGGCGTCATGGTCACGGTCGAGGCCGAAGTTGTGCACGTTCTGCCTGATGACAATGACGGCAGCCGGCATCAGCGATTCCTGATTGAACTGTCGCCGGAGCGGACGCTGCTGGTGGCGCACAATATCGACCTCGCCGAGCGCGTGCCTTTGGACAAGGGCGACACGATCCTGCTGCATGGGCAGTACGAATGGAGCGAGAAGGGCGGCGTTCTCCACTGGACGCACCACGACCCCGGCAACCGTCGGGAGGGTGGATGGATCGAGCACGAGGGGGTCCGGTACGAGTAAGGCCAGCGGCGCTCTATCATGCTGCATGAGTGTGCCAACGCCAAGTCAGCAACGGTTCGATGTCCGCGCCCCTTTCAAGCCGACCGGGGATCAACCCGGCGCGATCGCGGGGATCACCCGAGACCTCAAGGCCGGAGCGCCGCTGGCGTGTCTGCTGGGGGCGACCGGGACCGGCAAGACCTTTACGATGGCCAACGTCATCGCGCAGCTGAACAAGCCGACGCTCATTATCAGCCACAACAAGACTCTCGCGGCGCAGCTTTACGAGGAGCTCCGCGAGTTCTTCCCCAACAACAGCGTCAACTACTTTGTAAGTTATTACGATTATTATCAGCCCGAGGCGTACATTCCGTCTCGCGATATATATATCGAGAAGGACGCCAGCCGCAACGACGATCTGGACATGCTCCGGTTGGCGGCGACGAGCAATATCCTGGGTCGGCGGGACACCGTGGTCGTTGCGAGTGTCTCGTGCATCTTTGGCCTTGGCTCGCCGATCGCCTACTCGCAGCGGTTGCTGACGATCACCAAGGGCAGCACAATCAACCGCCGCGACTTCTTCTTGGCGCTCAGCGCGATGCAGTACCAGCGGACCGACATCGAGTTCAGGCGCGGCCAGTTCCGCGTTCGTGGTGACGCAATCGAGGTATGGCCCGCATACGAGCGGTTTGCGGTGCGGGTGGAGTTGTTCGGAGACGAGGTCGACCGGGTTGACCTTATTAACCCGACCAGCGGCGAGCTGCTCGCTGAGGAGCGGCAGTTCTTTCTGTTCCCGGCGGTTCATCACGTGATGCCGGAAGAAGAGCTCGAGCCGATCATTGCGCAGATCCGTACCGATCTTGATGCAAGAGTGCTGGAGCTTCGTTCGCAGGGAAAGCTGCTCGAAGGGCAGCGGTTGCTCGCACGCACCAAGTACGACATCGAGATGATCGAAGAGGTCGGGTATTGCTCCGGCGTCGAGAACTATTCACGATACTTTGACGGCCGGGCGGTGGGGGAGCGACCCTACACGCTGCTCGACTACTTCGATTTCGCGCCACCGGCGGACGCGGCCGCCGGTCCGGTCGCGGCGTCCGCGGCGGCAGACACCGGCAGGAACGACAACAAGGCACGCCCGAACTTTCGGGACTGGTTGCTGATTGTTGATGAGTCGCACGTCACGGTGCCTCAGATCCGGGCGATGTTCAACGGCGACCGGGCCCGCAAGGAGGTGCTTGTCGAGCACGGGTTCCGCCTGCCCGCTGCATTAGATAACCGTCCGCTGCGGTTTGAGGAGTTTGAAGCAATCGTGCCGCAGACCTTATATGTATCCGCGACGCCAGCTCCCTATGAACTTGAACGCGTGGGCGGCGTTGTTCACGAACAGGTCATCCGCCCGACGGGCCTGCTCGACCCGGAGGTCGAGGTGAGGCCGGCGTCGGGGCAGGTGCAGGACCTGCTGGAACGCTGCCGCGAGCATATCGACGCCGGCGGGCGGGCGCTGGTGACGGCGTTGACGAAGCGGCTGTGCGAGGACCTCGCGAGTTATCTGGATCAGCAGGGGTTCAGAGTGCGGTATTTGCACTCGGAGATCGAGACGCTTGAGCGTATCACGATTCTTACAGACCTGCGCAGCGGAGAGTTTGACATTCTTGTCGGGGTCAACCTGTTGCGTGAGGGCCTCGACCTGCCGGAGGTGTCGTTTGTTGGTATTCTTGATGCGGATAAGGAGGGGTTCTTGCGATCGGCGACGAGCCTGATTCAGCAGATCGGCCGTGCGGCGCGGAACGCGAGCTCTAAGGTTGTGATGTACGCCGACAGGATCACGCCTTCGATGCAGAGCGCGATGGGTGAGACCGAGCGCCGTCGTGCAAAGCAGGTCGCGTACAACACTGCGCACGGCATCACGCCGACGACGATCCGCAAGGAAATCCGTCGCGGGATTGAGTCGGAGCTGAGAGCCCGGCGGAGTGCGCGCGAGACGGTCGCGACGGCGGGTGAGCGTGTGGATGCCTCGGCGTTGTTGCGGATGCTGGAAGAAGAGATGCTCGCGGCTTCGGAGGAGATGGCGTTCGAGAAGGCTGCGGAGCTGCGTGATCAGGCTGTGATTGTTCGGAAGTTGCTCGACGAGCACCTGAGCCAGCACGCCGAGGCCGCGAATGCTGCCGGGGGATCTGTTGCCGACCCGCGCGGCCCGGTCACGCCCAAGCTGGCCGACCACTATCCTCCTCTTCTCCTGACCCGGACCGAGATCGAGAATGCGTTTAAAGGCAGGGGCGGCGGGCGGCAGAAGAAGGCGGGGATGCCAGGCGTGCGGCCGACGAAGAAGCGGAAGACACGCAAATCGTGACATTTGTGAAGTGCATGGTGCTCTGTGGCGAGGGCTGGTTTGGTGTATCAGTTCGTGCGTGGCGGGTCGTAATCCCGATCGCTGCCAGCAAAGTACCGATTGGTCGCTTGCGGATGTGTGTACTGGTATGACCCGTCTCTTTCGCGCACATATCCCAAGTCGGTTGATGTCATCGCGCGGACGTGCCCGTCGAGCCACGCGACGTTTGCTTTGCCCTGGTGTCGTTGGTCGGGTGCCGAGCGTGTTGTGCCGTCGCGGCTGCCGTCGCAGTTGTCGCTCTGGGAAGTAAGTCTGGGCGGGTCGAGCGACCAGCCGTGGTTGGCCATCTCCCGCGTGTCTTTGTTGGGGTAGGGGGTCGGGTTGTAAGGCAGCCGCTCCTGCTCGGCGAAGGTCGCGGCGGTGCCGAGTGTGTCGGCAAAGAGCACGGTCTGCCCGCTGAACTGGTGCAGCCGCGCCGGGAAACGCACAAACCGCCCGTCACTCCGCCGTCGGCTGTTGCCTAAGAACTGGAAGTTATATCCGAGGCTGTAGTTTCTGTTATTGATATATTCGGGCACCACCGGATCGGCAAAGATCTCGTGCTCGAGCAGGCGGTTGTTGTCGTTCTCTTTGCTCGGATCGGTGGAGGGCTCGCCGTAGGCATAGAACCCCGCCCCGGCCCCCATCGAGACCATCCACCTCGGACGGTAGTGCAGCCCGTTGCCGACGTCGTAGTGGTTGGCGGGGTCATCCGACGGGTTGACTTTCGCCATCCGGCCCGGGATGCTGATGCCGTCGTAGGTGTTGGCGTAGAGCGCGTGCCCGACCGCGAGCTGCCGCATGTTTGATGCGCACTTGAGAGACCGGGCGGTACTCCGCGCCGACCCGAGGGCGGGGAGGAGAATCCCGATCAAGAGCGCGATGATCGCGATCACGACCAGCAGCTCGATGAGCGTGAATGCCCAGGCGTTGCGAGGTGGGTTGTCGTGTGTCTTCATGTGCATCATGGTGACAGCATACCTCAAGAGCCCCGTCCTGGCATTTCGCGCTGCACCATCGGCCTCGGCCCGCTTGTCGGCGGTTCGTTGCGACGTGGTGTGGATCCCCGCGGCTTGCGGGTGGCGAGAGAGAGTCTCTCCGAGGGGGGTTCTTCGCTGGCGCTTCGGGCTCTGTGTTTGTTGGCGATGCTGAGTGTCGGCACAGCGGGAATCGGTTATGATAAGGTGTGCTTGGAGGGTTTGCTCATGAACAGAGTCCTTATTATTCTGTGTCTGCTCGTAGTGTACGCGGTTGCGCAGGCCCCGGCGGGTGTTCCCGCCCCGCGATTCGGGCTTGCCGATCCGCCGGCTTCGGAAGGAGCGATCGCGCACCGGCTGTCCCGGGGCGCGGGCGGCCTGATCCTCAGTTGGCTCGAACGGGGGGCTGACGGTTTCGAGCTTCGCTTTGCCCGCCTCGGTACGGACGGCTGGGGCGAGCCGGGTGTCGTCACCGTGCAGGAGCGGATGATGGCCAACTGGGCCGACGTGCCCGCGGTTGTCCAGGGCGGCGACGGCGCGCTCTATGCCCACTGGCTGTTGCCGAGCACCGAATCGTCCGGGTGGTACGACATCCATGTGCTGCGCTCGACCGACGACGGCACAACCTGGGCCGAGCTCGGCGTCCTCAACGACGACGGCATCGAGGCCGAGCACGGGTTTGTAAGTTATATCCCGATCGGCACGGGCGTCCGGGCGTACTGGCTCGACGGCCGGGCGACCCGCGAGGAAGTCGCGCCGGGCGTCCACGGCCCGATGAGCGTGCGGACCGCACGCATCGGGCAGTCGATCGAACCCTCGGCACCGATCGACCTCCGTGTGTGCGACTGTTGCTCGACCGATGCGGCGATGACCGACGCGGGGCCGGTGGTTGTGTACCGCGGCCGCACCGAGGACGAGGTGCGCGACATCTGGATCGCAGGTGGGGGTGGCGGCGAAGGACCGCGGCTGCTGCACGCGGACGGCTGGGAGATCGCCGGCTGTCCGGTCAACGGGCCGGTGATCGACGCAAGCGGCAGCACCGTCGTCGTCGCGTGGTACACCGCGGCCGACCAGAAGGCGCTGGTGCTCGCGGCGTTTTCGACCGACAACGGCAGGACCTTCACGCCGCCGGTGGTCATTGATGAGCAGCACGGCGCGTCGGTGCCGCAGGGTCGGGTGGATGTCGTGCTCGATGGTGACGAAGCCGTCGTCTCGTGGCTTGCCAAACAAGGGCTCGCCGGCTCGCTCAAGCTGCAACGCATCTCCGCGAAGGGGCTGGTCGGCGCGGCGGTCACGGTCTCCCCCATAGACAGCGGGCGGCTGAGCGGCTTTGCCGAGATGGAACTGCTCGATGGCAACGCGGTGGTCGTGTGGCGCGACACCGACGCGAAACTGCTGCGCGCAGCGGCGGTGCCTTTGGAGAAGATCGGCGGGTCGCAAGAGGACGGCGCGAGGCCCGAATGACACCCTCCCCCGGGTGCCATCACTCGCGGCCTCTTTCTTCTCGATTCCTTCTCTCTCCCTTCCCCGCGCAGTGATGCCGGTCGGGAGGCTGACAAGGCACGACTGCGCCGCCGAGGATGGAGCAAGAGAGAGAGAAGGCGGAGCTGCGACGAGTCGCGGCGTCTATTTTCGGGCCACCCGGCGCTCTTCATGGCTGTCCATGGGCCATGCCGGGCCGTCCGTGAACTCCTCGCGGCCGTCCTTGAGCTCTTCAAGGACGTCCTTGAGCTCCTCATGGCCGTCCGTCAGCTCTTCAAGGACGTCCTTTAGCTCTTCACGGCCGTCCTTTAGCTCTTCAAGGACGTCCTTTAGCTCCTCACCGACGCCCTTTAGCTCTCCATCGACGGCGGTAGATTCCCTATTTTGGCACTCCGGCCCCTCGTTGGCCCGCGCCCGCGGGCCCCCGCCCCCACGAACCCCCCACGATCCCAACATATCCCCCCACAATCGCCCCACGATCAACGCAGAACCACACCCGGACCACAAAAGCCGCCAGCACCATGCCAAAGACTCGACCAAACAGATGCCATCACTCGCGGCCTCCCCCCCACTCCCCCCCACTCACCCCCACTCACCCCTCCTCCACTCCCTCCGCCCCCTCCCCGCGCAGTGATGCGAGCCGGGAGGCTGAAGAGGCACGACTGCGCCGCAGAGGGTGATGGAGTAGGATATGGAGAAGATGGAGTTGCGACGAGTCGTGACACCCACATTCGGGCCACCCGCCGTGTCTTGGTCTTCGGAAGAACCTCCGGTTTGATCTTGCGTTTCTCGGACGGTGTGGTATGCTGGATGAGGGACGGGCACGATCAGGGAGCCTTTGCCATGAACAGACGATTTCTCGGGGCATGGATCATCGCGGCCGCGGCCCTCGCGTTGCCAGCCCATGCCGACATCATGCACTGGTACTGGCAGGTCGAGATCAACGGCCAGGCGGTGGAGACTAACCGACCCATCGGCGTCAATCCCGGTGACAACGTCGACATCGAGTTGATGGCGGAGTATGACCCATACGGGAGCGGGTTCGCTTGGGCGGTCTTTGGCTTGGAGACGGTCGACGAGTTTTTTGAGGGCGGTGAAGTCAACATCAGCACACAAGATGGCTATGGCCTCAACCGGGTTCTTCGGCAGTTGGGCTGGTCCGGTGAGTTCGTGGATTCAAAGGGCGGACCCGCGCCCGACTTCATCGACAACATCGAGGGGTTCCAACTCCCGCGGGGCTTCGGTAGTGATTTCGACGGGCGCAATCCGCTAATGGTCTATCGGATCGGCTGGTCTGTCCAATCGGAACTCGACCGTGTGATTCCGCTCCGGCCCACTTCCACATTGAGCGGCGATCGTATCAGCAAGGTTTATATAACCGATTGGGGCGAAGCCAACGACTACATGAACATTGACGAAGTCGTGCGATTCGTGCCGACACCGGGAGGGCTGGGCGTGCTCCTCGTTGCCTCATTGTTGCATATGCGCCGCAGAGAACGGAATGAAAACTCAGGGAGGACTGACTCATGATTCGTAGCTGGCTAGTCGTTGTGATTGCGGTTGTCCTGATGCTGTGCAAGGCGTCATCGGGGCAAGCCATACCGGAATGCTCGGATTGTGATGAGTACGATTACGACATACTGTGTACGCCACCATTCGAGAACGAAGACTTCAGTTGGATGGATCAGTGGTACTTGGATGCCACCCGCGCCTGTGAAGTCTGGCCCTTGGGTGATGGCTTTACTGGTAAGGGCATCATCGTTGGAGTATGCGACTTTGGCATTCTGGAAACACACCCCGACCTGGAGAATCAGATCGAGCCGACAGCACCGAACGGCTGTTCCGAGGAGCGGCCTAATCCGGCACCACCCTCTACGCAGGAGGATATTCACGGGACATGGATGGCAGGGATTATCGCTGCCGAAGCTTACAAAGATACCAAGATGTGTGGAAATATTGCCGGGATTGCATTCGGAGCAACGCTTGCGGAGATATTCATCTTTGACAACGGTGTGTCCCAGGCGATTTTGGCGGATGCGGTTACAGACAACAATGACTGTGGCATTCACGTGAAGGCGACATCGTGGGACATCACAACCACAGCAACCTACAAATACATGGAGGATGTCTTGGCGTCAGCGCTGTTCGACTCCGCGACTTCTGCGGATGCGCGCGGCGGGCTTGGTACGCTTCAGGTTCTTGCTGCGGGGAATGATGGAGCCCCCGGACAGGCGAGGTGCGACTACGACGAGTTCGTATCAAGCCGATTCGATTGCTGTGGGCGCGGTTACCCCGAGCCTCGTGCGGCGGGTTGGTAGTAGCAGTGGCTCTGAGCTTGGTTCCAGTCTGTTTTGCGCTGCCCCTGGCGAGTTTATGTTCACGACGAGTCGCCTCTCGCCCGGAAGTTTTGACCCGGCGTATAAGTGCATAGGGGGCACCAGTTTGGCAGGCCCTTGCGTCGCTGGCGTCATCGCCCTCATGCTCGACGCCAACCCCGACCTTTCATGGCGTGATACATATGAAGCCATCGTCCAGACCGCTGCCACCATCGACCCCGGCCCCGGCTGGCACACGAATCAGGCCGGCAACGACCATTCTTACGAGTACGGCCACGGGCTCATCGACGCCTTTGAAGCTGTCCACTTCGTCTGGGATGATCCCGATGATCCGAACGACCCCCCATGGACACCCCTGCTCGGCGAGCGGATGATCGTGGTGCCGGTGCCCACAAACGGCGCTGTCATCGGGCCGGGCAACGAAGAAGAGATCCCTGTGTCGCCCGTTGCAAACATGCGAATCGAACACGTCGAGTTGCTGATGAATGTCTCCACCATTTCCCAGGCC
>JAUZRR010000008.1 GCA_030950285.1 Planctomycetota bacterium
GCTATGGACGCTCGGGTGCGATAAGCCTGTTATCCCCGGAGTACCTTTTATCCGTTGAGCTACGACCCTTCCACACGGGATCGCAGGATCACTAGAACCTACTTTCGTAACTGCTCGTCCTGTCAGACTCGCAGTAAAGCCGGCTTGTGCTCTTACACTCTAACACGCGGTTTCCATCCGCGCTGAGCCGACCTTTGTACTCCTCCGTTACTCTTTAGGAGGAGACCGCCCCAGTCAAACTAACCAGCACTCACTGTCCCCCGCCCGGTTTCACGGGAGTCGGGGTTAGGACACAAACGTGATCAGGGTGGTATTTCACCAATGGCTCCACTCGGGCCTAAACCCGGGCTTCAAAGCCTCCCACCTATCCTACGCAGAACATGCTCGTGACCAATGAAAGCCTATAGTGAAGGTTCACGGGGTCTTTCCGTCTTGCTGCGGGGAGGCGGCATCTTCACCGCCACTACTATTTCACCGAGTCGGTCGTGGAGACAGCGCTCCAGTGATTACGCTATTCATGCGCGTCGGAACTTACCCGACAAGGAATTTCGCTACCTTAGGACCGTCATAGTTACGGCCGCCATTGACCGGTGCTTGGGTTCCGAGCTTCGCCGAAGCTGACCCGGTTCCGTGACATTCCGGCATTGGGCAAGCGTCACACTGTATACATCCTCTTGCGAGTTAGCACAGTGCTGTGTTTTTGATAAACAGTTCCCAGAGCCTTTTCTCTGCGCCCCGAAGGGCCCCCTTATTGCGAACGTACGGGGTCAATTTGCCTAGTTCCTTCACGACCGTTCTCTCGAGCGCCTGAGGTTATTCACCACACCCACCTGTGTCAGTTTTGGTACGGGCCTCGCTTTGCCCACACAGCTTTTCTAGGGACTTCCGCCGCTGACATCGGCCACGAGGGCCTGGGCACTACTGATCGCCCCGTCAGACTAAGAAATCCGCACTGTGCTTTGATCGCCACGAGGGTGACGGAATATTAACCGTCTGTCCATCGACTACGCTTTTCAGCCTCGCCTTAGGTCCCGACTAACCCTGGGCGGATTTACCTTGCCCAGGAAACCTTGGGTATTCGGCGAGAGGGATTCTCACCCTCTTGATCGTTACTCAAGCCCGCATATGCACTTGCTGCCGCTCCACGGATCGTTCCCGAACCGCTTCACCGCCGACAGCAACGCTCTCCTACCACTTCTTACGAAGTCCACAGCTTCGGTTCAATGCTTATTCCCGATCATTATCGGCGCCAGACTCCTCGACCAGTGAGCTATTACGCACTCTTTAAATGGTGGCTGCTTCTAAGCCAACATCCTGGCTGTCATAGCAATCTGACTTCCTTATGAACTAAGCAGAGATTGGGGACCTTAGCTGGTGGTCTGGATTATTCTCCTTTTGACGACGGATATTGTCACTCGCCGTCTATCTCCCAAGACTTGGCCGTTGGTATTCGGAGTTTGGTTCGGAGGGGTACCCGGGTAGGGCCCACCACCGATCCAGTAGCTCTACCCCCAACGGTTGCTTCTTGAGGCTAACCCTAAAGTTATTTCGGAGAGAACGAGCTATCTCCCGGTTTGATTAGACTTTAACTCCTCCCCACAGCTCATCCCATAACTTTTCAACGTTAACGGGTTCGGTCCTCCAGAGGGTCTTACCCCTCCTTCAACCTGGCCATGGGTAGATCACACGGGTTTCGCGTCTAGCCCCTGCGACTACGCGCCCTATTCAGACTCGCTTTCGCTCCGCCTCCGGCCCGGTAGGCCTTAGGCTCGCCACAGAGACTAACTCGCGGGCTCATTATGCAAAAAGCACGCCGTCACTCCGAAGAGCTCCGACAGCTTGTAGGCACATGGTTTCAGGTTCTCTTTCACACCCCTCATCGGGGGTCTTGTCATCATTCAGTCACCTTACTGATTCACTATCGGTCGTCGAGGAGTACTTAGCCTTGGAGGGTGGACCCCCCAATTTCAGTCCGGGTTTCACGAGACCGAACCTACTCTAGGGCTTACAACATCTTCCGGCTACAGGGCTTTCACCTTCTCCGGCGCGCCATTCAAGCGCTTCACTCATCCGATGCTGCATCCGCTTTCGCTCGCCGCTACTTACGGAGTCGCTGTTGCTTTCCTTTCCTGTGGGTACTTAGATGTTTCAGTTCCCCACGTTCGCTTCGCATACCTATGCATTCAGTATGCGATGACCCATACGGGCCGGGTTTCCCCATTCGGACATTCTGAGATCACAGCCTGGTTACCGGCTCCCTCAGACTTTTCGCAGGTTCCCACGTCCTTCATCGCCTCTCGACGCCAAGACATCCGCCATGTGCCCTTAGTCGCTTGATCACGCCAACCCGACGCCGAAACACATCACCCGACTGTTCAGATGAATGCACCACGACCCGGGTTGCCACAAACGACAACCTTCTTCTTTATAACACTCAGACGCAACTTGTTCGTCTACCGTTCTGGTTGCCGAGAACAATGGCAAACCAGAACTCTACTGTCACTGCCCGGTTGTCAAAGAGCTCGGATCTCTGCCCGGATCAACCGGACTTCGGACCCACCGACCGGCGTTTTGCTGCCGGCGGTCGCCTCGTGTCGAAGCGGCGGGATACTAGCGCGATCCCTTCGTTCGTCAAGCTTTCAGCCACGCTTTCCGCGAGACTTTGGCACTTTCCTCAAAACTCGTTCAGCCGCCACCACCCGCGCCGCCGCCGCCTTCCTCAAACTCCCGGTCACGAGACCCCGGAAGCGGCACGTTTGGCCGGTTCTCGTTCGGATCGACCTTGGGCTGACCCTGCGTTTCACCCTCGCGAGCGTTGCTGGCCAGCCGCTTGTACAGCGGGCTCGCCCGATCGGCAGCCGTCATCCTCGTCACGAGCTTTCCGTCCGGATCACGGAGCACAACCCGTGTGCTGTCCTTGTCACCCGGCGTGGGCATCACATCCAGCAGCATGGCTGCGAGCTCGAGATCAAGCGTGCTGGGCACCTTGGTCGCGCCCTCAGGCGCGTCCGCCTCCCCAGCGTCCGCCAAGCCTCGACCCCGCCCGGGGTCCCGCATCGGACGATCAGGGTTGTTCTCGATGAAGTCCCGACGGTTGCTGCCGCCACCCTCCGGATCGCGCTCAAAGCCCTGTCGCCCGCCCGCAGGACGCCCTATACCCGACTGCGGCCCCGTTTCTTCGAGCCTTGCCAGGTCCCACAGCAACAGATTGTCCGGCAGCTTGGCGCGGGCGTGAATCGAATCCCCCGGCTCAAGCGTCGTCGAGCCCTTTCGCCAGTAGCCGTAGTAAAACTGGTACACCTCGACCGCCGCCCGAGGCCCGTTCCCGATCGCGTCGCTCTCCGACCCCGACACCACAAAAAAGTGCCGATCGCGCTCGACCGTAATCGGACTCGACCACCCAGACCACGCCCCCTCGACCGTCGGCGAGCCGGCACTGGCCTGCTGCGCGTCCGAGAGGTACTGCTCCTTGGCAAACAACGGGTTGTTCACCACCACCCGCATGCGGTAGCGGTACATTTTGCCCGGCTCGGCTCCAAAGTCATGCACCCAGACCGGGAGGTCCTCGGCTTCGAGCAACGCCGGCAACGGCGGCTCGGGCTCGTTGGACTGCGAATCCTGCGCCTGGTCCTGATCGACCGGGGCACCAAGATCAGCGAGCTGATCGGCGAGCCGTTCCATCTGCCGCTCGGCCGCATCAATCTGGGTCTGGAGAATGTCCCGCTTCTGCTGGTCGCGATCGACTGTCGGGGTTGTCCTTGGGCTCGGTCGTCCGCCCTCACCGCCGCCGCCACGGGTTCGCCCGCCGCCACGGTCGTCGTTGCCGCCGCCGTCGGACCCGACACTCTCCAACTGCAACAAGAGCCCGTCCCGGCGCTTCTCGAACGACGTGTACCGCCGCTCGAGCGTCGCGATCTCGCGGTCTTCGTCGCTCAATCCGATCTCCGACGACATCTCGCTCGGGCGGACCCACTCGGGGCCGGCGATCGTCTGCGGGAACGAAGGCTGCGCGATGTCACGCATAAACTCCTCAGCCGACTGGGCGACCTGCACCAGTTCGGCCGGGGTGATCCCCTCCTGCCTTGCCTCGCGCAGCAGCGTGTCGCGACCGGGCACGCCCGAGAGCACGGTCATCCCGCCCCACGAGCCGTCGGCCCCGAGCTCTTCACGCTCGACCTCGACGCCGAGCAACTCCAGGTTGCCCCGCCACCAGGACAGAGGCAACGGCCGCATCGGGCCCGCCTCGCCGTCGGGATCCTCTTCCAGGCTCGCCAAAAGCGACGCGCCGCTGATCGTTCCCTCGACACTCACCGCGACCGTATCAAACGGCTGCTCCTGAGGCAGGTACGCACGAAGTTCCTTGTTGGTGATCGCTTCGTAAGGATCGATCGTCGCGCGGTGGGTCGCCACCGCCAACCGCGCGGGCACCGGCAACGCCGGCATCGCGTAGGTCGTCGCCGCGTCGCTGCCAGCAGACCCGATGTCGTGCTCCTCGATCTCGACGCCCTCGCCCAGCATCGTCACCCGGATCGAATCCGCGATCGACAGATTCGAGACCTCAGCAAACTGCCCCGCAACGTCCTGCTCGGGCACCTCAGGCAGCGTCGGATTCACATCACGCATCCGCGCGAGGAGCGCCTCGGCCTCGGTCTCGATCGGGTCGAACACCCGGTCCGGCGCCAGAGGTGTCGGGCTGTTGCCCACCTCCACCGCGTTGGGCTGGGCGATGAACTGCATCGCAACCACCACCAGCAGCACCACCGACACCGCCACGAGAATCAGCTTCTCGAAGTGTGCCTCAAGCGGATTGATCTTGCTCTTCTTCATCGTGTTCACTCCAGTGCTTCAGCACGGCCCGCACACAAACCACAGGGCACAATCGCCCCGTCGTCCGGCGCGAGAGCGCTGTCAACCGTCGCCGTTCTCTGACTCGTCGTCCATCACGCCCAACGCCTCACGCACACTCCGCGGCATCATCGGTGCGGTCCAGTCCCGCAGCCACACCGTCTCGAGCTCAAACGACACACGCAACACCGGCGCGTTGCCGTAGTAGTACCCCTGCCGCAGATCATCCCACAGATCAACCTCGCTCACGTCCATATCGAGCACCGTGATCAGGTTGGTCTCCGCGAACGCCTTGAAAAGCCGAGGCAACCGCGACGCGTCAACCACCAGCGTCATCCTCGCACGCACCACGTCATAGTCGCTGCTGCTCACCCGTCTGGTCACGCTCGCGGAGGGATCGATCCCGGTGCCCTGAATGACCGCACTGTTGTCCTCGATCACCTCACCGAAGCCGTTGCGCTCAACCTCTTTGGCGGTCTCGACCGTCAGCGGCAGCGCCTCGACGCCGAGCTGTTCGACCCGCTTGACCAGCGCGTTCTCCACGTTCGCCCGCGTGCCTCCCGCGTCGGTGTTTGCCGTGTCGATCGCACGCAACAGATCGCTCACGACCCAGTAGTCAAAGTTCCACGCGAACGCCTCAGACAACGTGGGCACGTCGGTCGCAACACGGTCACCCTTGTCCGGAGGCGGAATCTGCGACGTCTTCTCCCCGAACGCCTGGGCATCGAACGCGTCCAGCGTCATGTAGACCGAGACCTCTTTGGCCCGCCGTTGCGCCTCGGCAAGACGACGATCGGCCAGGAGCTTGCGGAGCTGCTCCTGCTGTTCCGGCGAGATCGAACCTGTCCCGGACTCGGCGAGCATCCGCTCGGTTTCCCGATCCCGCACGTCCTGGATCGTTGCCGCGAGCTTGACCAGATCGGGCGCCTCCCCCGCGCCGATCGAACGCAGCATGCCTTCATAGATCGTCGGGACGTTCGTCGCCCGGTCCCCCGCCATCTTCGCGAGAAACTCGTACTTCAAACGGGTCTCCTGCCTCGGGTCGGCCGGTTCAGGAAGCAACTGCGGCATCAGCAACTCGTGCCCGTCCTGGTTGAACGCGAGCACCGTCGTCACAACCTCAGACGCCTGCGAAAGCCGACGCTCGCGCTCCTGCTGCACAAACTCGGTCAGCCTCGGGTTCGGAGGCAACGACTCGCTCCACGCCGGCTCGTCGGGCAAAAGCGACGGGATCACGTACGTCACTTTCGCGCTCTTGATCTTGTTGTACGCCTTGCTGACGCGGCTCTCCTGCGTGTCACGAATGTCCGCGTTCCACTTGGAACTAAACACATAGCCCAGAGGCAACGAAATCACAATCACCGCTGTCGAGACCACCATCACCAGGTGCGATTTCAACCAACCAAAGATGCCCTTCATTATTCGTCTCCCTCCCCGTCGGCCGGCTTGTCACCCAGCACCGCCACAAACGTCACACGGATGAACGTCTCCACCGTACCGGGCGGATACTTCTCACTCTCGTCGCCCTCCAGCGGCGCGATCTGCTCGAGCTGGGTCAACGCCTGCGCCGCGTTCGCCGCAAGAGGCTGCCCCCCCCCGCCGCCTGACTGCGGCACGTTCCCGCGACGCAGCCCGGGGATATCCGCCTCACCGCCCTCGCTGAAGCCTTCCTCAAAGTCTCTCCGGCTGCCGCCACGCCCGCGGTCACGGTTTCCCCGAACACCGACCCCGACGTTGCGGCCGCCCTGCCCTCCCCGAACGTCCTGCGCTTCGGGCGCCTCGTGGACAACCTCACCGACCTTCGCCCAGTCGAGCCGCCCGTCGTCCTTAGTCAGCACAAAGTAGTACGGCACCCCCTCACGCACCTGATTCTCGAGCAGCCAACGCTCGACCGCCTCTTCCACAAACACCTGGTAGTCCCGGCGGGTGGTCGAAAGCTCGAGCGTGACCGCAACCCGAGGCCCGGTGTCCCCGGACGCGATCTCTTCAGCGCTCACACTGCTGCCGCCACCCTCCATGCCACGCTCGCCGCCGCCACGCCGATCGAAGTTCTGTGAAGGCACAATCCCCATCTCGCCGAACTCGCCAAACTCACCCCCACCGCGGCTCCCGCGGTTCTGGCGCACCTGCACCCCGGGGATCGGGATCGGCACGTCGCCATAGAGATAGTCTGTGTGAATCGCCTGCAGCTTGAACCCCGGCTTGTCGTCGGCACGCTCGGCTGAGGTCAGCAACTCGTTCACATCACCCAGCAGCCGCAGGTGCGTGTCGCGGTCCTGATACAGCGAGATCAGCCCGGCGATCTTCTCGCCCTGCGAAACGTCCTCGGTCACCCCCGCTTCCCGGGCCGCGGTCGTCAAAACCCGCGCCCGGCTCTCGGCATCCCCGATCGCCTTGGGCACCTCGGTCGCGGTGTGCTGCTGATCCATGAACGGGCGGATAAACATCGCCCCGGTCGCCATCAGCGAAAGCCCCGCAGCCGCAGCAAACCACTTGCCCTTGGCCGCCCACATCGCTTCCTTGGTCACCGAGATCGGCATCAGGTTCGCATTCAGTGCGCTCTCACCGAGCCCCTGCAACGCCAGCCCGTACGCGGTCGCAAAGTTGAGCGAACGTGCCGTAAACTCAGCCGCCCGAGGCCCCTCGATCGTCAGCTTCTTGAAACTCTCAAGCCGGTACACGTGCATCCCCAACTGCTGCTTGAGATACTTGCGAAGCCCCGGAAGCTCGAACGTCGAGCCCATCCCGATCAGCCGCTCAAGCTTCGCGTCAGGGTGCATCGACTGGTAGTACCCGATCGACCGCTGCACGTCCTGCACCAGGTCGCTGAACACCGGCCGCAACGCCTGAAAGACGTGCCGCGCGTGCTTGCTCTGCTCGGCTTCACGCTTGAGCTTCTCGGCCTTGGGATAGCTCAGCTTGAACTGCTCGACCAACGCGTTGGTAAACTCATGCCCCCCGATCGGGAACGTCCGCACCCACACCCGCCCCGAATGGGCGATCACCAGGTCCGTCGAGGTCGTCCCCACGTCGAGAAGAATCGTCCCCGCCGAGCTCTCCGTCATCGAGAGGTCGTACGCCATCGAGTTGTACACCGCCGCCGGCGAGAGCGTGATCACGTCGGGCGTGATGTTCACATCGTGCAGCACCGTCAGCTCGGCCGCCACACGCTGCTTGGTGATCGCAAAGATCCCCACCTCGATATCCGGCGAGTCCGGGCTCACAAACGTCTGGTAGTCCCACTCGACCTCCTCGAGCGGGAAGGGAATCTGCTGCACCGCCTCAAACTTCACGATGTCCGGCACCTTCTTGGGCTCGACCGGAGGCAGCTTGGCAAACCGCGCAAACGCCGAGTGCCCCGGCACGCTCACCGCGACCAGCGCCTTGCTCAGGTCGTGCTCGCTCACCAGCCGACCCAGCGCCACCCGCTTGGCATCGTCAGGATTAATATCCGGCGTCGAAAGCACCCGCTGGTGCGGGATGTAAGCAAAGTCCGCGACCGTCAGCCGCCCGCCGTCGGAGACGACCTTGATCGCCTTGACCGCTCCCGACCCGATCTCGATGCCCCAGCACGCGTTCGTTGACGCCATGGTCTACCTCGCTGTCTGACGTTGGTCCGTCGTTCCGCTTCTCTGTCGATTTCGCGCCAAACCCCAAAAGAGCCCGGCTCAAACGAGCGGCATGGTACTCACACCGCCCCGACCGCTCGACCCGGCATCTACACCCGGGCCGTCCCCTGATCTACGAACAACATATCGGCACAGTTGCCAAGCCCGAGCCCCAATCCCCCCGCCCGTTACACCCCTGTGACAGACCGGCCCGAATCAGAACTCGCCCTCAGACCCCTCCCCCTCGAGCCGATCGGCGAGCACCGACCCCGCCAGCCCCACCACGCAGATCACCACCAGCAGCCACCACCGATCAATCGGGACCGAAACCAGCGTCACCACCGGAAGCAACGAGTACGCCACCGCGTGATACCCCAGCACCAGCAGGGAAATACCCAGTGTCAATGTTGTAGGATTGCCCACTTTGCCAACGATCGGCAACACCGACCGCTCGCCCTCGCTCCGGTGCCTCGCTACCCAGAGCACCATCAGCCCCAGCACAAAAAACGCCACAGCCGCCACCAACCCCAGGTAATGCACCAATCCAAGCGCCCCGCTTCCAGGCACCGGCTTACCTCATCACCATCGCAGCATGGGTGACCAGCCCCATCCCCTGCGGGTCCATCGCCCCGGCGTAGTGCAACAGCTTGACCTCGCCCGGCTGGGTGATCTGCATCGCAGCCACCATGTTCCCCACCGAACACCACCGCGTCGGGTTCCCCTGCCATGCCATCGCCCCGATCAGCTCGTCCGGCTTGTTCTGCTCGACCATCGCCAGCAGGTCCTGATCCGTCTTCGCAACCGTGTTCCGGAACTGCTCACTCTGCCCATCTTCCGACACCAACGGCTGCTTGTCCCCAAACATCGGCCCGACATGACTCAGGTCGGCCGAGCTGACAACCAGCGTTTTCCCAGGCAAACCTGCGATCACATCCCGCATCGCCTCGACAAACGCGGTCAGCGACACGCCGTTGCCGTCGTAGGACTCCCCGTTGTTGACGGTCGGATCGTGGATAAGTGCCCCGTAGACCTTGCATTGCGTCCCATCCGGCGCGGTGCCGAGGCAGTGGTGAATCCACGCCACCTGAAGCTCGATCGAGTGCTCCCGCTCGTGGTCGTAGCGGTGTTCGTAGAGGGAATCCCCCAGTCTTTCGCGCAAGCCTTCCACGACCGCCTCGTCGGCTGCCGACTCGCCGAAGGGGCTCGAAAAGCCCTTGTTGCACCCGACAACGCCGGTTCCGGTCCCGAAGTGGTTGGTGCCGAGGATGATGACCCGGTCGGGCCGATCGACGACTCGCATCCGCCCCCACACCCCGGCGTAGTTCATCCACCCGCGCGGATAGTCTACGTGCGGCGCCACAATGGCCTTGGGCAGCTCGTCAAAGGCCGGGTCTTTCGCGTCCTTGAGCGCCTCGTCGATCCACTTGTCGAAGGCTTCCGCCAGTTTCTGAGGCCCAAGCTCGGTTTTCTGCTCCTCGGTCGCCTGGACGTCCTTCCCGAGCGAGCCCTGCACCAGCGCATCGGCCATCGCGGCGGTGGAACCGGGGGGCAGGATCGTCGAGCCGTCGAACTCCTCGCGCATCCGCTGGAGCATCGCGTCAAACGTCGGCCCTTCCAACAGCCCCGCCGCGTCAAGCTGGGCAACCAAAGGCTCGGTGATCTCGCGGGTCAGCCCACGGCCGATTTTCTCGATAATCTGATCCAGCGAGTGCTCGCCGGTCATCAAAGGCAGGATGTCCTTGACGGCCGGGGCAACCACCACCGGCGGCTGATCCGAAATCTGCCTCGCATCGGCGAGCCCCAGCAACGTCGCCTGCTGCCCGTCGGGACCTTTGACAGGCACAGGAAAGCCCCTGACCTGCCTGAGCTTGGGCTGCTGCATGTGGGCTGCTGCGGTGTCAAAGGTCGGTTTGGGCGGGGTGTCCGGCGTCTGGTCTGTACTCATGGGAGAAGTCTAGCCCGGGCAATCGTGCTGCCACTTGGCGACGGCCGCGCACCGGCCTATCGTTCTTTCCGCAGCTCCGAGCCTCTGCTCGGGGAGTTGCTTACACGGAGTGCGACACCGATGTCCGAGATCAACTACCAAGCCGGCGACCAGATCCGCTGCACCGTCACCTCGGTGCCCCGCGCCAAGGCCGAGACCGAAACCATCGCCAGGCTCATGCGCCGCGACCCCACCGCGGTCCGGGCGCTCCGCCGCGCCCAGCGCATGCGTCGCCAGCGGATGATTTCCTACATCCGTGGCGGCCGTCGGTGGTACGCCCGCGAGCACCCTGCAAAGGTCGTCCGCGTCGCCTCGGGCGAAGCGTGGAACATGACTTTCACCCACGATATCAAGGGCGATCTCCAGTCCGTCGGCTCGTACCTCAAGATCGAGAAGGCCTGAGATGAACCATGCAACCAAGATCGTTTGTGCGTCCGCGGCTGTGGTTGCGCTCGTCTCGCTGATGGGCTGCTCTGACGCAGCGCCCGAGACTCCCCAAGACACGACAACCGACACAACCAGTGCTGCCAAGCATCCCACCTACTCCTACACCGTCCGTGGCAAAGTCACGACCCTCCCCTCCGCGGAGCGGCCGATGGACGACTTTATGATCCACCACGAAGCGATCCACGACTTCAAGAACCGCGACGGCGTGGTCTTCGAGAACGCGGCCACCGGCACGCTCGGCATGAAGTCCATGACCATGCCTTTCCCGCTGGACGAATCAGTCTCGCTCGACGATCTCGCGGTCGGCGACATCATCGAGTTCACGTTTGTCACCGTGTGGGGTGATTCTTATCCGGAATACAAGGTCACCAAGGTCACCAAGCTCGCTGCCGACACCAAGCTCGACTTCGAGAACTGACCCTCGCGCCACGATCGTCGTCGGACATCCGGACGTGGCGATGCGCGTGCAGACAGGTCGTCGGATTTCACCAATCGTTGACGGTTCTGATCCGGGGATTCGCAAGCTCATCCCAGGCGTCGGAAACACCCCGTCTCCGATGTGCATCGTTTCCGATGCGCAGAATCCCATGGTCCGGAAGAACGGGTCCAAAAAAACCCCGATGCCCAGCATTAAAACGCCGAGCACCGGGTCTCGTGGGGGTCTGGTTATTGAGAGGTTTTCCTCTCCCTCTCGTGACTACCGATCCGCAATCCGACCACGCCCGGTTCCGGCAGAGTTCCCGATTTTTGCGGGTCTTTTTACCCCCGCGAAAATAGAGCCTGCCAGAGAGGATTGGTACACGCTCGCCAACACCCGTGCCGCCTTTTTTACCCCAGCCGAGCCATGGCCTGCTTGAGGTCGGACCAGACTTTTTTGCGGTTCTCCGCGGTGTAGGACCGCAGCAGATAGGCGGGGTGGTAGGTCGGCATCACCGCGACGCGGATGCCGTCTGGGCCGGGGCCGACATACTCCGCCCACGTGCCTCGGAGCCGCCCCATCGAATCGCTGCTTTTGAGGATGAGTCTGGTCGCGGGGAGGCCGACGGTTACGATCACCTCGGGCGCGACGATCGCGATCTGCTCGTGCAGATAGGGCGCGCAGAGCTCGGCTTCGGCGGGTGTCGGCGTTGCGTTGTTGGGCGGGCGGGTCTTGAGGACGTTGGCGATGTAGACCTCCTCCCGCCGGAGCCCCATCGCGGTGATCATCTTGTTAAGCAACTGCCCGGCGCGGCCGACGAAAGGCACGCCGGTGCGGTCCTCATCGGCACCCGGGGCCTCGCCGATGAACATGAGCCTCGCGGTCACGTCGCCGTCGCCCCAGACCAGGTTGGTGAACTGGTGGGGCGTGGCGAACTTCTCGTGTGGGGCGTCGCGTTCGTAGCGGGCGCGCAGCTCGTCCATGCGTTGCTGGGCCTTGGCTCTGGCCGGGTCGGCAGCAGTTGAAACAGCCGCGGCGGGGTCGGTGGGAGGCTCGACCTCGGCGATCCCTTCGCCGGTGCGGAAGCATGGGACATAGTCCACGCCGAGCATCGCGGCGGTCTCGGCCTGTTGGCGGACGGCGCGGCGGGCGCGGGCGATTTCATCGGTTGTGGTTGGGGTTGCCATGCGGGGACTGTACACCGGTGCCGGCGACAACCAAAGTGCCGTGTACAGGAGGACAACGTCAATCTTCCTTTGCGCGGGGGTGCCGGGGGTGTCCCCACGCTTGCGCGAGGGGCTCTACAAATCCATGATCGGCATGCGCGAGGGGCTCTACAAATCGTGGTCGGCACAACATCTTGAGAGAACCGCGTCTGTTGATAGAGCCCCTCGCGCGAGCGAGGGGACAAGGCCCGTGTTCTATGCCGGAGAGGACATGAGAACAGCCATGCCGCAATCAGCTCTCGAGCAGTTTCTCGATCGCCTCGATGAGCGTGCCCATTTCTTCGTCTTTGGAGAACGGCCCGGGGCTGGCGCGGACCGAGCCGCCGGTGTCGAGGGTGCCCAGTGCGCGGTGGGCCGCCGGGGCGCAGTGGAGGCCGGCGCGGATCGCGATCCCCCATTCGGTGTCGAGATACGCCGAGACCTCCTGGGGCGAGTAGCTGTCGATGTTGAAGGAAACCACGCCGTGGCGGCGGTCGGTCTGGCGGGGGCCATAGATCGTGACCCTCGCGTCGCCGGCGAACCGTTCGATGAACATCCCGATGAGGCGGCGTTCGTGGGCGAGGGCTTCCGGCTGGGAGGGGACGCCCGGGTCACAGAGTGCTGCCTGGAGGCCGGCGCGTCCGACGGCGTTGCAGGTGCCGACCTCGAAGACGCCGGGCATGTGGGGGGGGTTGAAGTCTTCGATGCTGCCGGCGAGCGTGCCCCCGGTGCCGCCGTACTGGGTCGGACGGATCGGCCCCCAGTGGCAGGGGCCGCCGATATTCGAGTATGCGCGCTCGGAGACGTACATGCCCCCGGTGCCTCCGGGGCCGAGCATGGCTTTGTGGCCGCTGAAAGCGAGGACGTCGATGCCCATCGCCTCCACGTCGATGGGCAGGGCGCTCATCGCCTGGGCGCCGTCGGTGATGAAGAGGACGTGCGGCGCGCGCTCGCGCAGGCCGCGGCCGATGGCTTCGATCGGTTGTGCGGTGCCGATGACGTTGCTGCACATGGTCATGGCGACCGCGACGCAGCGCTCGTCGGCCGCGGCGGCGATGATCTCTTCGGGGTCGGCGAACCCGTCGGGAGAACACCCGACTTCGACGATTTCGCAGACGCCGTCGCGTTCGAGGTGTTTGAGCGGGCGGCGAACCGCGTTGTGCTCGAGGACTGTGGTAACGACGCGGGGGCGTTTGCCCTCGGGCTGTGGGTCAAACCAGAGCAGGCCGAGGATCGCCATGTTGAGCGACGCGGTGGAGCCGCTGGAGAGACAGATCCGGTCGGGGCTCGGGGCGTTGATGAGGTTGGCGACCGACTCGCGGAGGCACTGTGTCGCTTCGCCGGCATGGCGGGAGATGCGGTGCTGCCCGCGGCCGGGGTTGCCGACGGGCGCGTTGATCGCGTCGAGCATCGCCTGCCCGACGGTTGGGGCTTTGGGCCAGCTGGTGGAGGCGTTATCGAGATAGGTGAGGTCTTGATGCACGGAGCCACTTTATGCGCTGCCTCGGCACCCAATCGCCGCATGGCGGATCGATTTCGAGGGGTTGGCTCAGCCGTCGTCGTTGGCGGGGTTGTCGTCGGGGTTGTCGTGGGGGTTGTCGTGGGGGTTGTCGTGGGGGCCGGTGTCGTCAGCTTCGGTGTCGTCGGTTGGCGGCGTCTGATCGTCAACCCCGGCTGAATCTTCGGGGCGTGCTGCTGATTCGTCGCCCTCATCGAGTTGCCCGGTCACGTCTGGCGGAAACGCTTCGCGGTCCCGATCGCTGTGGATCCCCGAGGCGGCGGCACCGTTGTGCTCGGGGAGCTTCTGCTTGGCGAGCAGGGCGGGGAGGATTGCCCCAGCGAAAGCCCCGATCACGATGCCGAGCACGAGCCCGGGCACAAAGGCCTTGGCGAATCCGCCCGATGGTTGCTGGTCAGTCATAACGCCTGCGCTCCAGTGGATCTTCGGGCGTCGGGCCCGTCTGGTTGCGATATCCGAGCGGCGGGGTTCAATCCAACCGCCGCATTCGACCCATCCATCGGCCATATCTGACCATCGCCCCAAGCAAATCCCGTGTGGATTCCGGTCTTCCTGTGCCGAAGGCGGTGTGCCAGCGCCATGCCCAGTAGGGGCCGCGAAACCGGAACCCGGTCACCAGCCCGAGCCTGATGAGTTCGGGGACGCCGAGGAGGATGTCGAGGAAGAGCCGCATGGGGGGAGGATAGTCGGGGTGCAGGGAAGCACTCGGGAGTGGTGGGTGTGCTGCGGCTCGGGCGGTGGTCCCCTCGCTTGCGCGAGGGGCTCTACCTTTCCTCATGCTTGCGCGAAGGGACAACAGGCGCACATGCCGGATCGCATGGATGCGGCGTGATCTACTCCCGGTCGGCTTTGTTGGATTGTTCCTGCTGCTGGCGGAACCAGGTGACGGTCTGCTCGAGCCCCTCGGCGAGGCTGACGATCGGGCGGTAGCCGAGCAGCTCGCGGGCTCTGGAGATGTCGGCGAGCGAGTGGCGGACGTCGCCGGCCCGGGGAGGCTGGTGCTCTGGGACGAGATCGCTGCGGCCGTGGGCGTCTGCGATGAGGCTGGCGAGTTCGACCATGCTGGTGCGCTCGCCGGTGCCGACGTTCATGATGTCGCCGCGGAGGGGGGTGTCCACCCCTCCGGCCTGCATGGTGGCGAGCACGGCGCAGGCCACGTAGGTCAGGTCGCGGGTCTGCTGGCCGTCGCCGTAGATGATGGGGCGTTTGCCCGCGTAGACCGCGCTGGAGAAGTTTGGGACGACCGCGGCGTAGGCGCTGCCGGCGGGCTGGCGCGGGCCGAAGACGTTGAAGTAGCGAAGGCTGGCGGTGCGCATGGCGTAGCTGTTGGCCCAGGCGCGCATGAGTTGTTCGCCAGCGACCTTTGACGCGGCGTAGGGCGAGAGGGGCATGGGGGGCATGGTCTCGACTTTGGGCAGCCGTTCGGTCTCGCCGTAGGCGGAGCTTGAGGACGCGAAGACGACCCGCTTTGCCCCGGCTGCGCGGGCGGCTTCGAGGACGCGCATGGTGCCGGTGGCGTTGACCGCCCAGGTTCGGCGTGGGTCATCGACCGAGCGCGGGACCGACCCCAGTGCTGCGAGGTGGAAGACGGTCATGCACCCGTCGACTGCTTCGGCGAGGGCTTCGTCTTCGAGGATCGAGCCGTGGACAAACCGGAGGCGGTCGGGCTCGTCCTCGATTCGCTCGGCAAGATGGGCAAGGGTGGAGTTGGAGAGGTCGTCGATGACGGTGACCGAGGCGCCCAGGGCGAGCAGGCCGTCGACGAGGTGTCCGCCGATGAATCCGGCGCCGCCGGTCACGCAGACAGGCTGGCCGTCGTAGGACCGGCGGAGGGGATCAACAAGCTCGGCTGGGTACCGCATCATGGTGGCGACAGCCTAGCGGATTTTTCAGCAACCGGGGGTCGGGGAGTTGAGAAAAACGAAGACATCGAGGGTGTTGCCTATGGCGTCGCCAATCACATCGGCAGGACACGCTTCAAGGGGAGCGCCGGGTTACTTCGTATCAGACAGGGCAGATCAGGTCGCCAGCCGGTGCGGGGGCTGTAGACCGGGTCAACGCGGCCAGCGACACCCCGCGCGGCATCCGCAAAGCTCGCTGGGTTCTGTTTGACGGCTTGTCCGTCCGCGGCGGGACGGGCGTCTCGCCCAGCCGAAGGTGTCATGCCTCGCCCCTCGCGCGGGCGAGACTCCCACGCCACTGCTCTTGCAAACAGAACCGAACTAACACCCGATATTCCAGGCGTTCAAGAACGCGATCATGTCCTTTGTATCAACCTCGCCGTTGTGGTCAAAGTCGGCGGTGCTGTCGCCGCTGTTCCATGCGTTGAGGAACTCGAAGACGTCCATGGAGTTGACCTCGCCGTCGCCGTTGAAGTCGGCGTCACATGCTGAGCATACATAGGTATAGATCCGGAATGCGTCGATCGCGGCTTCGGTGACCGAGTCGTTAGGATTGTCGGCTGCGCTGAACCGCACGCGGACCGCGGCGGTGGGCGTCACAAAGTCGGCGACGGTGAACTTGGCTTTGACCCAGCCGACGGTATTGGAAACACGCTCGACGACTGTCCATGTCGCGCCGTCGTTGTTGGAGACCTCGACGGTGAGTCGGTCGCCGTCCTTGTCGTCGTTGGTGAACCAGCGTGCGTAGCTCACCACCGCGCCGGGCATCTCAGAGAGATCGAACGCGGGGCTGATGAGGCGGGTTGGCCCGCCGTCAACATCCTCGTCGGTATCGTTGCCGGTGATCCAGCAGGTCCCCGAGCCGTCGAAGTCATTTTCGGGGTCGCCGCGCGAGCCGCCGTTGGCGGGGATGTCGCGGTCCCACGAACCTTCCTGGAGCATCTCGTCACGGACGGTCCAGCCGGTATCGGTCTCGAAGTTGTCAGCAAGCACAACGTCGATACCGAGGGCCGCGATGGTGTCGAAGGTTACGTTTGGCGCGGTCAGGGGCTCGAAGACCACGTCGCCCTCGTCGGTTTCGGCGCTGAAGTAGTACTGCGCGGTGGTGCCGCAGTCGATCTCGGGGAAGGTCGCGAGATAGACGTTATCTTTGAGTTCGTCCATCTCGATCTCGACATACCCGTCGCCGCTGTCGACGTAGAACATGCCGGTGCCGGATTCGGGTTCGCTGTCGCCGTTGGGCAGCACCTCGACCAGGATCTGCGACCCGCCCGCGGGGTCGACGAACATGGGCAGACCTTCGGGGAAGAAGAAGTCGATCTGGGGACAATCGCAGACACCCTTGGGGTTTGCGAGGAACATCTGGAGTCCGGGGTGGTTGGCGCCGGTGCCGTTGTTGCCGCTGTTGCTCCCGCACCCGGCGTGGGTGTGGATGCCGATGGCTTCGCCGGTTTCTTCGTTGATGATGGGCGAGCCGGAGTTGCCGCCGGTGGTGTCAACCTGGTAGGAAAGGGCCGTGCCGTTGAAACTGAAGTAGGGCCCGGTGTGGGTTTTCTGGATCTGGTTCCACTCGCGGGGGACACCGCTGCCGGTGACGCCGTAGCCGGTGATACGGATGTCCTGGTCGTCGACCGGGGGCGGCATGGCGATGCGGAAGACATCGCCGTAGGCCTCGGCGGGGGTGAGCCCGGTGTTGGAGTTGGGGAAGACGCCGAAGTAGGCGTAGTCGTTGCCGATGCCTTGGCCTTCGTTGCTCTGGCGACTTGCGACATCGACGGCGTACTGGTCTTCGGGGGGCGGGTGGTTGAGGCCACCGTTGGCGTCCGAGAAGGGGACGTTGAACTGGACGACGGTAAAGCTGCCGTCGGACGTCGAGCAGTGCCCGGCGGTGAGGAAGCAACTGTTGCAGTCGTTGATGAGCCAACCCGTGCAGCCGATGGGGAGCAGGCGGGCAACCCGGTTATCGGTTGAGGGCAACCGGTCGTCGGTCGGGCCGCAGATCGAGCGATCGACGAAGGGCTCGAACTGGGCCCGGACCACACTCATGCGGAGCGTGTTTGCGCCGGTGCCGGGCTTGGCGACGATCTCGATGACGACCTCGTCGCCGTTGAAGTAGGCCGAGGTGTTCTGCCACTGCTCGACCTCGCGGGCGTCGAGCCGTTGCTCTGCGCCGTCAAAGAGCGAGCGGATGCGGAGGTAGCTCCCCGAGTCGTCGCTGATGAGCCCGGCGAGCAGCACCTGGTCGAACTCGAGCCGAAGGGCCGCGGCACCCGGGATAAAGATCGTGTGGCTGAAGACGACCCGTTCGGCGTCGCCGTCGTTTTCGACGATACCCGAATCGACCGTCACCGGCATTTGTTCGGTGATGAGCGGAGCCATACGGATTTCTTGCGCGGTCGTTGTGGCGGTGAACGGACCACACATCGCCGCGGCCACAATCATGGCCGCAGCGGAAAACTGTTTTATACGCAACGTGCTGTTCCTTTCTCTCCTGCACCACAACCCAGCATTCAGCGAGCGAGTGCTCAACGAGTGGGTGGCCTGTGGCGGCCAGCGAGAGTATCAACCAAGAGGGCGGACTGCAAGATTTTGCCTGACTTATCACCGCCCGTTCTGTACCGAAGCACGAACAAACAGTCCGTGCGCACGTCAGATTCCGCGCCGCCGCGTCGAGATTGTGTAGAAAGGACCAGCGACCGCAAGGGCAGCGAGACTGCCGATGCGGCCGCTGGTTTCGACTCTTGCCGGGGACCGAAGAGCGCGACGGCTGTCGCGCCGGCGGCTGCCGCTCAGCAGCCCGCGGTCCAGGTGTTCAGGAAGACCAGCACGTCGAGGGTGTCCACTTCGCCGTCGCCGTTGGTGTCGGCTTCGGGGTCGCCGGCGGCCCAGGCGTTGAGGAAGTCGAGCACGTCCTGGGTGTCCACGTTGCCGTCGCGGTTGAAGTCGCCGTCGCAGAAGTTGACGACCGTGAGCGTGCCGGGCGAAGCGGCGGTCGTGGTCGTGCCGCCGTCGGTGATGGTGGCGATGATGTAGTACGTCCCTTCGTCGAGGTACGCCGAGTTGATGATGTAGAAGCCCTGATCGCCCGGCGTGTTAACCGAGGTGGGCATGAGCACCTCGTGGCCGTCGAGATCGGGGTGAGTATTGGCGTAGATCGTGACCCAGGTGTCGTTGTTCTCGGGGTCGGACGCGTTCCACTCGACGCGGTAGGAATCCTCGCCCTGTTCGATGACCGTGTCCCCGGCGGGGGGCGTGGTGACCACGACGGTCGGCGCCTGGTTGGCGGGCGGGTCGATGGTGAGGGTGTACCCGGGCGAGGTCGCGCCGTTGTAGCCGTAGACGCGGACCGAGTAGTACCCGCGCGGGACGCCGTTGAGCGAGATGGTCTCGGAGTTGGAGACCCCGTTGGCGATATCAATCCGCTGGCCGTTCTGGTTGTAGAGTTCCATGTCCAGGTCGCCCTGGTTGTGCAGGAAGTTGATGCGGACGAAGTCCTGGCTGGTGCCGGTCGAGTTGACGTAGAAGCGGAAGTAGTCGTCGTCGGATCCGTCGTGGATGGTCAGCCCGCCCTCGACGCGCTGGGGGTTGCACGGCCCGAAGTTGGGGCTGCTCGGGCCGCCCTCGGTGCGGCCGGCGGTCTCGGCTTGGGAGTCGTTGGGCTCGAAGCTGTCGGGCTCGAGCCCGCCGTTGCCGCCGAGGGTGATGCGGACGCGGGAGATGTTGTTGTCTTCGTTGGATTCGAGGACGTGGTTGTCGGGATCGACTTCGGACTCGAGCCAGTACTCGCCGTCGGGCACGCCGTCGATGGGGATGACCTGTCCGGACAGCCCCTTGCTGTAGATATCGACCCAGCCGACGCTGAGCCCCTGGATGGTGCTGTTGCAGGAGTGGAACTCGCCGCCGGGGTTGTAGTTGGGCAGCCCCGAGTCGTACACCGCGAGATCGATGATGCAGAAGCTGGTCTTGAACCCCTCGGCGACGATCTCGCCGACGCCGTTGAGGCCGACGACCTCGCGGAGGCGGTAGGCCGACCAGTCGTCGAAGTGCATGTGCCCGTGGCTGTCGTGGTGGGTGAACTGCCCGGCCTCCCGTTCCCAGGAGGTGCCGTCGTCGCGGTAGATGCGCTGGTAGACGGTGCGGGTCTCGCCGTTGATCTCGCCGCCGCGGAGGTAGAGCTTGCCCAGGCCGATGTTGGCGGTGCCGTTGGAGAGCCGGAGGTACTTGGTGCCGCCCTCGAAGGTGATCTGGTTGTCGTAGAGATAGCTGGGCTCGACGTAGATATCGGGGAGCAGGTCGGTCTGGGCGACAGCCTGCCCGGAGAGCGTGCCACAGATCGCGGTGAGGAACACAGCGTTGGTCTTCAGATTCATCTCGCCTCCTTGGGGGACTTGGTCATGTGGAACTTGGGGGTTTGGGGTTGGGGGTTGGTCTGCCTGAGCATACCGGGAAGGTGCGGCGGGCCGAAGCCGATTTTCCGATGAGGGTGAAGAACGCCCCTCGAGCCGGGGAAAGCACTCGCCCACCAAGCCAGCCCGTTCGCCCAAACAACAGAGCCCGAAGCGCAAGCGAGGAGCCTTCTTGAACGCGAAGGCCGCGGAGGTCTCGAAGAAAGGCGGGGAAGCAGCTTCACCACGGAGCACGCGGAGAGCGCGGAGGCAAGGCACAAGGCGGTTTCACCACAGAGGCACAGAGCCCACAGAGGCAACGCAGAGCAAGAGCACGGACATGCCACACAGAGCTTCACGCCCCACTGCCCCCCCACCCGTGCCACCGAGGTGCGGCGGCTCGGAGACGCTCCTCGGTGCTTCCGGTCTCCCGGGTGAGAGTCAGAACACCGAGATCGCCGAGCCGATCCCGGCGGCACGGGCCACTCACTCACACGTTGCAGATCGCGTACGCCTGCCTCAGGCTCTCGACCGGGTCGCGCGCCGGGATGAACTCCTGACCCAGAAAGCCGGTGTAGCCGGTGGCGACGATCGCGTTGCAGATCGCGGGGTAATACAGCTCCTGACTCTCGTCGATCTCCCGCCGGCCCGGCACGCCCCCCGTGTGGTAGTGCGCGATGAACTCGTGGTAGTCGCGGATGGTGCGGATCACGTCGCCTTCCATGATCTGCATGTGGTAGATGTCGTAGAGCAGCCTGAACCGCTCGGACTCAACCTCTTTGCACAGCTCCACCCCCCACGGCGTGCGGTCGCACTGGTACCCCTTGTGGTCCACCTTGCTGTTGAGCAGCTCCATGATGACTGTCACGCCCGCCCGCTCGGCCAGCGGCATGACCCGCCGCAGCGCCTCGGCGCAGTGTTCGAGCCCGGCGGCATCGTCGAACTCCACCCGGCGGTTGCCGCTGAAGACGATCATCGTCGGGATGCCCGCGTCGCGGACCTTGGGCAAGAGCGCCTCGCAATCGGCGACAAACTTGTCGTGCGTCTCGCGGCGGTTGATCCCGCCGCCGATCGAGACCGGGCCGTTGGCGACGGCACAATCAAGCCCGAACTCCCGCACCACCGGCCAGTCGGCCTCACCCAGCAACTCGACCGAGCGGTACCCCAGCTCGTCGGCATGACGGCAGAGCGTGGGCAGCTCGATGCCTCCATAGCACCACCGGCAGATCGACTGGCGCAGCGGGCCGCGGTGGGCGTGGATCTTGCCCGGCTGGTGTTCGGGTTGGGACCAACCTGCGGCCGACGCAGCTGCAGCGCTACTGCCCACAATCGCCCCCATACCCACACCAACCCCCACACCCATCGTGCCCAGCGCTTTTCTGCGGTCCATGTCCATCGGGTGCTCCTTGTGGTCCGGGCTGAAGCCCGGGGCTCTGATTCGGTGTTCGGTGTTCGGTGTTCGGTGTGTTCTTGCAGTCTACCGCACGCCGTCTGGTTTGCGATACGCTGCATCCAATGCCCGCCAGATGAAAGGACCGCCGATGCCTCTGTCCACGACGATCTCGTGCCTTCTTGCTGCCGGGGCGCTTGCCGCGATGCCGCTCACAGCCGCCCCGGCCGGCGCACAAGTCTCCAGCGCCCAGCCCGAATCCCGATCCGGGGCCCAGCTCTCTGACGACCCCCGCATGGACTGGTGGCGCGACGCCCGCTTCGGGATGTTCATCCACTGGGGGCTCTACGCGGTCCCCGCTGGCGAGTGGGACGGCACCACCACCCACGCCGAGTGGATCCGCACCACCGCGCAGATCCCGCTCGAGACCTACGACGGCTTTGTCGAACAGTTCAACCCGGTCAACTTCGACGCCGACGCCTGGGCCGCGATGGCGGCCGACGCGGGGATGAAATACATCGTCATCACCACCAAACACCACGACGGGTTTGCCCTCTACGACTCGGCGTTCAGCGACTTTGACATCATGGCGACGCCCTTCAAGCGCGACATCATGGCCGAGCTTGCCGAAGCGACCCGCGCCCACGGCCTCGAAATGTGCTGGTACTACTCGATCATGGACTGGCACCACCCCGACTACCTGCCCCGCCGCGGGTGGGAGGCTGCCGATCGGCCCGAGGGCGACGCCGATATGGACCGCTACGTCATGCACCTCTTTGCCCAGGTCACCGAACTGCTCACCAAATACGGCGATATCGGCGTCATGTGGTTTGACGGCGAGTGGGAAGCCACCTGGAACTCCAGTTA
Organism: Planctomycetota bacterium; assembly: GCA_030950285.1. Classification (GTDB taxonomy): domain Bacteria; phylum Planctomycetota; class Phycisphaerae; order Phycisphaerales; family UBA1924; genus PNC22. The sequence goes on from JAUZRR010000008.1 coordinate 22,570, forward strand.
CGGCGAAGCCCTCTACAAACTCTGCCGCGCACTCCAGCCCGACGTGATCGTCAACAACCGCGTGGACAAAGGACGCGGCGGCATGGCGGGCATCAGCGACGAAGGATACTTCGGCGACTTCGGCACCCCCGAGCAGACCATCCCCGCCACCGGCATCCCCGGCGTGGACTGGGAAACCTGCATGACCATGAACGGCCACTGGGGGTACAACGCGGCTGACAAAGACTTCAAGTCCACCACCGACCTCCTCTGGAAACTCGGCGATATCGCCAGCAAAGGGGGCAACTTCCTCCTCAACATCGGGCCCAAAGCCGACGGCTCCTTCCCGCAGGAATCCATCGACCGACTCCGCGAGATCGGCGACTGGATGGACGTCAACGGCGAAGCGATCTATGGCACCACCGCCAGCCCCTTCGACACGCTCCCCTGGGGACGCTGCACCGCCAAGATCGGCGACGAAACCTCGACGCTTTATCTGCACGTCTTCGACTGGCCGACCTCGGGCGTGCTGCGGCTCGACGGGCTGGGCAGTGAGACCCTCAGCGCAACCCTGCTGGCTGACCCCGGCCGTGCTGTCGGCGTCGAACAACACGACGGCAAGGCCTACTTCCAGGTCGGCACCGGCGCGCCCGACCCGCACTCCTCGATCATCAAGGTCGAGATCGTCGGCCGGCCGATCGTCTACCGCGCACCAGTCGTCCACACCCAGAGCACGATCCTGGTTGATCCCATCGAGATCACGCTGAGCACAAGCTCGCCCGAGCTCGAAGCCCGCTACACACTCGACGGCAGCGAGCCCGACGCCTCCTCGACGCTCGCCGACGGGCCGATCACGATCGGCGAGACCTGCGTGCTCACCGCCCGCACCTTCCACCACGGCAACGCAGTCAGCGGCACGACCCGCGTGAACTTCGAGAGGGTCTTGCCACAACCCGCGACGGGCGCGCAGGGCGCGCACCCCGGCCTCCGCCGCGAGGTCTTCGAGGGCAAGTGGGACGCGCTGCCCGACTTTGCGAACCTCACGCCGGTCGCAACCCAGCAGAGCGATACGGTTGCCCTGCCCGAAGAGTATGGAAAGGAGTACGTCGCCCATCGGTACACCGGGCAGCTGCGCATCGAGAAGGCCGGCGCGTACACCTTCGCCCTCACCTCCGACGACGGCTCAATACTCCGGATCAACGACGAACTCCTGCTCGACAACGACGGGCTGCATGGCAGCGAAACCGTCACCGGGGTCGTGGCCCTCGACGCCGGCTGGCACCCGATCACCATCGAGTGGTTCAACAAAACCGGCGGGGCCGGGCTCTCGCTGATGATGGGACCGGTCGGCGGCGAACTCAAAACCATCGAGAACACAGCGCTCTCTCACGATTGAGACACATCGCAAGCATAACTCGTACGTTGTAGAGCCCCTCGCGCGAGCGAGGGGACAAAGGTCGCACGCCCTCACGGCTCAACCGTCACGACCAGCCCCCGATCATCAATCGCCGCGTCGTACAGCCGCGCGGTGGGGTTGGGCCTGAGCGCACCGAGTTTCGCCCGCACCCGCTCGGCCGCCGCTGCGTCGGTTGCGATCAGCAACAGAAACCCGCCGCCCCCGGCCCCGGGCAGCTCGTAGCCCGACAGCTCATCGCGCACCTCGGCAAACAGCGATTCGATCGCGGGCGTGGTCGAGCCGGGGTCGAGGCGTTGCTTGAGCAACCAGTACGCGCCCAGCGTGCGCGCAAAGGCGTCGATATCGCCGCACGCCAACTCGTCGCGCATGCGTTCGGCATCGGACTTGAGGTCGCGGATGATCGCAAGGCACTCGGGCTCGCGGGCGAGATACCGGCCCACAACCTTCTGCACGATGTCGGCTGCGAGACGCTGGAGCCCCGTGTAATAGAGGATCATGCGCGTGCCGAGCTCTTCGCGGGCAGCGCGTGGAATCTCGATGGGCTCGACCACGGGGCGTTGCTCGACGCCCGGCACAGTGCGCACGATCTTGCACCCCGGCACGATGCCGCCGAGCTGGTCCTGCCATCCGCCGCCGGTGCGCATGAGTTGTTCGAGCGCACTCGTGCACGCAATCAGCCCATCGCGCGACTCGACCGAACCCGCGAGCGTCGAGAGTGCTGCGAGCGCTGTCGCGCCGAGGATCGAGCTGGTCCCGAGGCCCGAGCCTTTGGGCACCGCGGCGGACAAAGTAAGCTGCACCCCCCCCCCTACACCGCCTCCAACACCGCCGAGCCACTCGCCCAGATCCACCGAGGGGTCGCTCGGCACGAAGCCGGAGAGCACCAGAGCCGCTTTGGGCAAAGACGACCAATCCCGCACCTCACGAAAGCTGAGCAAGTCTTCGGTGCGTGTATATTCGACCGATTGGTCCAGGTCGATGCTGGTGATCCGCACGGTCGGTTCCTTGCGCAGCGTTGCCATCACCCGCAACGGGTGCTGCCCGTCGAGCGAGACAGCCGCGTTGACCACCGCGCCCCCGAGTTCGTGGCAGATCGGCGGCGTGTCCGACCAGCCGCCGGCGAGGTCAATCCGCACCGGCGCGGTCGCGACGACTGTTTGGCCGAGCGTGGTCGTTGCCCTGCTCGGGTTGGTGGGCAGCGCGACCTGTTGATGGACGATCTCGGCGACCGCGTCGGCTGCGACAACACCCGGCCCGGCTGCAAAGTGCGCGTCCCACGCTGCGCGCGCGGCCGCGTGTTCTGCCACGAGCAGCTCGGCGCATCGGGCGAGCCTGGCCCGTTCGAGCGGCGCAGCCCGGGCGGCGGCTTCTGCAACAACCCGCACCGCGTCGTGCGCAGCCGCGGCATCGCCGATCGACGCGACAACCTCGGCAGCTGAAAGCCAGCGGTCGGCCAGAGCATCTTGCAGAACCATGTATCCTCCATGCCCGGGGGCTGCCGGCATCGTTCTCGGGTTCTTTCGAGCGTTCGCCTGTCCCCTCGCTTGCGCGAGGGGCTCTATTGAAGCCTGGAGAAACCGCATGGGGCAAAGAGCACGAAGACTCGGCGTCTTTCCCCGGAAATCACACACAGCCGAGCACTCTCTCGCGGGCGTCGAGCAGGCGGGCGTGGTCGACCGCCGCCATGACTTCGGCGAGGGTGAGTCGGCACGATTCGCTCCAGCCCAAAGGCGGAAGAGTGCCACTCCACATCCACGCCACCGGGTCCAGCATCGCGCCGGCAACGGTGGGTGTCCAGAGCCTCGCGGCCCAGAGGGTGCGGTCGTTCTCGGCGGTCCCGGAACCTTCATCGCTGCTGCGCCACAGCTGCGCGGGGTCGAGCCCCGCGCGTTCCAGGAACTCCCGCATCGGCCGATTGCCCAGCGTGCCGCCCGCGTGAAGCGGCGTCTTGAAATCGTCCTCCACACCGAAACAGACCGCGACCCAGAGATCGGCGTCGGGGCCTTGCATGTCAGGCAGGTCGTGGATCGGCAGACAAACCATCCCCCACCCTTCGGGCAACTCGATCGGGCGATCCAGCTCGGGCGGCACACCGACGAGGATGTTGTTGCCGGGGAGCGATGGTGCGCGCACGATCGCGGACGACTCGATGAGCACGCGATCGCCGAGGGCTCGTGGCTCGGCGTCGAGGCGGGAGTTCAGGACCCTCGCGCGGCTGCCGGTTTTGTTGAGCGGCTTCCACGTTGCGATGTGCGAATCCGTATCGATCAGCACGTCGAGCAGCTCGCGCGACGACCCGATGTGCAGGAACGGGGACGTCGGCACAACCGCGGCGTGGAAGGGTGTTTGGTGGTGCCAGTTGATGCCGTGTGATGGCTCGCGGCGGGCGATCGCGGGGAGGATGTCGCCGTAGAGGTCGATCTGGGGCGAAGCGCCGCGGCGCGCGCGATCACGGAGTTCGCCCGTGCGCTTGAGCCAGTGTGCAACCGTCGCCGGGTCGAGACAGACGACGCCGGTGTCGATGAGCACGGTGCCGTCGTCGCGGACTGCGCCGCCCGCTGCGGCTTCGGTGGGCGCGGGCTTGTGAAGAAAGCCCGTCACCTCGCCGGCAGGGTCGAGCTTGTAGACGCCGTGCCTGGAGCCGCGGTCGGGAGAGCTCGCCCACGCGACACCGACGACGCCCGGGCGATCAAAGCCGAGCTCGCGGGAGCCGATATCGAGAAAGACATCGCCGGTTGCGATGACGACGCGGCCGTCGTCGGGCAGCGGGATGCGCGAGTAGTCGTCGAGCAGCACGTCGAAGAGCGTGGCGTGGCGCGGGTCGGGCGTGGCGATGGGGAGGGGGGTGAAGATCTTGCCTTGCGCGGCGTAGGCGGGAAGGCGGCGTGAATCGCCCCCGGCGTGGATGATGCACACGCGCTTTCGGGCAAAGCGTGATGCCGGTGCGGGCGCGGACTCGCCGGGTTGGTGCGCATCACGAGACCATCGTTGCGCGAGGTCGGCCAGCGCGAGCAGGGTGGATACGCCCGAGCCGACCCGGTGCCCCCGGGGGTCTGGGACAACTGTCGCGGCGGGGGTGCTGCGGGCATCGAGCCCGCGATGGGCGAGTTCGGTGCGGTAGGCGTCGGCCTGGCTGTCGTTGGATGCGGTCAGGACAACATGATCGAACACCACACACTCCCCTGACGTGAGCGAAGAAAAAATACGCCGCGTCCATGCTCTGTGCTGTGGTGCGCGGTCGCGGGATCGTGTATCATGGCAGCGTCGCCATGACCGAGCCGACACTCGACAAAAAGCCCGCGGCCGGAGACAAGGCCGCACCCACCAATGCTAGGGAATCCCCCTCCTCAACCGGGGGCACCCATGATCTTGTGGAAGGTCTCGTCGGGCCGCTGCGCGAGATGTGCAAGGGTCGGCTCGGGCCGGTGCAGTGGTTCCGGTCGACCTGGCAAAGGGGCGGGGCCGCCACGGGGTATTCAACGTGGACATTTTCTGACAAGACGCAGGTGGACGTGCTGGTGAAGCTGCCGGTCGGGCCGCGTGAGTATGGGTGGACGGTCGGGCTCGGGCATCTGGACAATCGGCTGTGGCACACGCCCGAGGCGGTTTCGCTGCCGGTGCCTCGGGTGATCGCGGCCGGGGAGATGATCGGGGGGTACGACCTGGCGTGGTTTGTGGTGGAGCGGCTGTCGGGGCCGGCGCTGAATCAGGCGATCAGCGAGCCGGTGGTTCGGGAGATTCTGCACGCGGCGGCGGAGTTTCACGCGGCTGCGGCGGCGCTCAAGCCAGTGGAGGGCGCAGGCGAACAACGCGACTGGCACGAGCTGATCGCTCGGTCGCGCGAGTTGCTTGAGTTTACGACGATGCCCGAGACCAAGCGGTGGGCGAAGTGCCTGTCACAGCTTGCGCGCGCGCTGCCCAGGGTGTTGGAGGTCTGGAAAAGCAGACCGCTGGAGACCTGGTGCCACGGCGATCTGCACCCGGGGAACGCGATGCGGCGGGAGCTCGGGCCCGACGAGCCCGGGCGGTGTGTGCTGTTCGATCTGGCGTTTGTGCATCCCGGGCACTGGGTGGAGGACGCGGTGTACGTCGAGCGGCAGTTCTGGGCCCATCCCGAGGTGCTGGGTAAGACCAAGCCGATTCAGGAGCTCCGGCGGCAGCGGCGAGCGCTGGGACTCGAGTCCAGCGGCGACTACACCGAGCTTGCTGCGGCGCGGCGGGTGATGATGGCGGGGTGTGCCTCGGCGTGGTGGGAATCGGAAGGGACGCCGGCGTACGCCCGCGGGGCGCTCCGGGTCCTGGAGAAACACCTCGGTTTGTTCGTATAATACTTGGGTATTTTCTCAAATGCCGCAGTTCTGACCGGTTCGGGGCCTCTTGGTGTGGCCGAGGGGGCCAAGGGCGCGGTATGCTCTTCGGCTGCCGGGGGCTCGTCCTCGGCGCCCGGCCGGGTGGATTGCCCGGCGGACTCTGGACCCTCGCGCCCCGGTGCTGCACGCACACGGCTTGGCGCGGCAGCACAGATGGGTGGCTCTGACAATGGAAAGCTATGAACGCCTGAAGCAACTCGTGGCCGAGATCGAGGAAGACGTCCAGAAGGCCAGCGGCGGCAACAAGGCCGCGGGGACCCGGGTGCGCGGCGCGATGCAGGACGTCAAGAAGATCGCGCAGGAAATCCGCCAGAGAGTCCTGGAGCTCCGTGATGCCGGAAGCAACGGCTGAATCACACCCCTCAGAGAGCCCCGTCAACACTCCCGATGGTGGAACGGCAAGCCCGGTGAACGTCGATCGACGCCTGCTGCTGTTTGACCTCGATGGTATTGATCTTGGCCAACGACTGCTCAACCGTAAGCAGTTGCAGGCTTGGATTCCGCACCGAGGCGTGATGCAGTTGCTCGATTCGGTGATCTGGCTCAACGACGACAAGTCGTGCGGCCTTGGGCATCGGACCATCCGCGACGACGAGTTCTGGGTCGAGGGGCACTTCCCCGAGCGGGCGGCGTTCCCGGGAGTGCTGATGGTCGAGACCGGGGCTCAGCTCGCGGCGTATCTCTTCAATCTGCGCCTGGGCGGCTCGCAGCTGCCCGCGTTTCTCCGGATCGAGAACTGCTCGTTCCGGAGTCATGTCCGCCCGGGCGATGAGTTTTATGTGCTTTGCCGTGAGGTAAAGTTCAACAAGCGGCGGTTTGTCTCTGACGTGCAGGGCATCGTCGGCGACAGGCTCGCGTTCCAGGCGCGGCTCTCGGGCATGACCCTCGAAGGGCGGTCTTCGTAACGGCGCCGGGCGTGTATCCATCGCCGGGATGATCGCTTGAACCGCTGCTCGAATACTGACAAACGCGCACCACAGCACACGCCATGACCGATCCCTACGTCCTGACCTTCGAGCCCATACTCAAAGAAAAGGTGTGGGGCGGGCGGCGTCTTGGGCGCCTCGGCAAGGTGCTGCCGCGGGGTGTGGATGTGGGCGAGAGCTGGGAGATCGCCGACCTTGCTTCGACCAGCTCGGGGGGGGGAGGCGGCGGCGCTGCCCGATCCATCATCGCCAACGGCCCGCTCGCGGGGAACTCGCTGCACGACGCGATGACGCTCTGGGGCGAGGGGTTGCTGGGCGGTGCCCAGCCGAGCGGCGCGGGCGGGTTCCCGCTCCTGGTGAAGTTTCTCGATGCGCGAGAGCACCTCAGCGTGCAGGTCCACCCTTCGCCGGCGTATGCGTGCGCCCACCCCGAGGCGCACCTCAAGACCGAGTGCTGGTATGTCGTGGATGCCGAGCCTGGGAGTGTGATTTACAAGGGCGTCAAGCCGGGCGTGACGCGCGAGGACGTTGCAGGGGCGCTGCGAACCGGGCAGGGGGAGGGTGTTGTCGAACTGCTGGCAGCGGTGCCGGCGGTGGTTGGCGAGTGTCACAACCTGCCGAGCGGGACGGTGCACGCGCTGGGGGCGGGGGTGCTGGTGGCGGAGGTGCAGACGCCGAGCGACACGACGTTTCGGGTGTACGACTGGGCGAAGGAGTACGGGCGGGCGGGGCGCGAGCTGCATGTGGAGCAGGCGCTGGCGTGTATTGATTTCGGACCCGCGGCGGCTGCGACGGTGTCCAAGGGCAGCGGCGTAACGCGGCTGGTCTCGACGCCGTTCTATGCGGTGGATGAGATCGGGTCTGGTGCAAAGTATGACACCGGCCCGCTGGGGTGTTGCGTCGTGGCGTGTGTAAAGGACGGGGCACGCGTGGGCGGACTCACGCTCTCACTCGGTGGGATCGCACTTGTCCCGGCATCGGTTTCCGTGGCGGTGACCACAAGCGGGTGCGCGGTGGTGTTCTCGCTCGGGGCGTAGAAGTCGCTCGCAGCGCATACGCACTCTGGAGTTATCCCGTCCGTGACAACGAGCCGCGAGCGCAAGCTCGGGTGCATGAAGTGTCGATTTTCGCAGCCGAAGCCAAACCTGTGCTCGCGCAGAGGGCTCGTAAAGACGCGTGCAACGTTTGCGTGATGCGCATCAGCCGCGATACGCCCCGGCGACCTTGCTCATCGCTTTGGCGATGGTGTCGAAGTGTTCGTCGGTCAGGGCGTGGTGCATGGGGAGGCTGAAGACCCGTGAAGTGAGGCCGCTCGAGACGGGGGTGTCGTTCTTGTTCCACTGCGCGAGTGCGGGCTGATCGCTGGTGGCGCGGGGGTAGTGGACAGCCGTGGGCACGCCTTCTGCTTTGAGCGTGTCGATGAACCGGTCGCGGGTGCAGGTGAACTGTGTGGGGTCGAACTTGACGGTGTAGAGGTGCCAGGCGGGCTCGGCGGTTGCGGTGATGGTCGGGGCGTCGAGGCCTTCGATCTCGGCGAGGATGGCGTCGAAGCGTTTGGCCGCGGCTTGGCGGGCGGCGGTTTCCTGGGGCAGGCGGTCGAGGCGTGAGCACCCGATCGCGCCGGTGATGTCGTTCATGCGGTAGTTGAAACCGATGCGTTCGTGGAGGTATTTTTCGGTCTCGCCGTGGGAGCGGAGGAGGGCGATATCGCGGGCGATGGCGTCGTCGTTGGTGGTGACCAGGCCGCCCTCGCCGGTGCCGAGGTTTTTGGTGGCGTAGAAGGAGTAGGTGACGACATCGCCGAACGCGCCGAGCCCTTTGCCGTCGTAGCGGGCGAGGTGGGCCTGGGCGGCATCGTAGACGACTTTGAGGTCGTGCTTGGTTGCGAGGGCCTGGAAGGCGTTGATATCGACCGGGCAGCCGTAGAGGTGGGTCGCGGCGATGCCCCGGGTCTTTGGGGTGATCTTTTTGGCAGCGTCTTCGGGGTCCATCTGGAAGGTGTCTTCGAGGCAATCGACGAAGACGGGCGTGCAGCCGGCCGCGACGATCATCGTGGCGGTGGCGATGAAGGTCCATGCGGGGACGAGGATTTCGTCGCCGGGCGAAAAGAGGGCGGCGTAGGCGAGCTGGAGGGCGGCGGTGCCGTTGGAGCAGGTGAGGCTGTGCCTGGCGTCGGAGATCGTGGCGAAGCGTTCTTCGAGTTCGGCGCATCGGGTGGCAGCCCGGAGCATGCCGGATTCGAGGACGGCGTGTGCCGCGTCGATGTCCTGCTGGTGGAGCTGGGGCTTCATGAAGGGGACCATGGTTGGGCTGACGGGCTGGCCGCCGTCGATGGCGAGGGTTGCGGTGGTCGCGGCGGTGGGCATGGCTGGTGAGTTCCTTCTCTGGTTCGGCCGGTGGTTGGATTGGCTTTGCTCGATCTCCGGATGAGGATAGGTTCGGTCGCGGGCAAAGCGAGGAGCGGAACCGGCGGGCTCGGGGTGCGTATGGTTGTCGGTTCGGGGGCAGCGCCCACCCCCGCTTGTGGGCAGGGCTGCCGGGCCGATCGTCGGAAGAAACCGGGAAGACACCGGACCGACGGCCGAACCGACGGCCGAACCGACGGCCAAGACGGGTTTGTGGGAATCAGCCCCGTACCTGAATAGGATGTTTGGTCGGCATCGCGCCCGGAGCGTGGAGTGACCAAACTGCTTTCTATACTCAAGCATGAAGGAACCTGACGTGAAACACGTGGGGCGGTGCGTTGTGGCTTTGCCGATCGCGGTGGTGAGCGTGGGCTTGCTGCTTGGCGCGGGGTGGGCCACGGGACAACCAGAATCCAGAACCGCCCAGGCCGGGGCGGAGGCGCAGGCCGAGCAGGCGGCTCGGCTGGCGGCGATGGCGGCGTTCGGCGAGCGTGCGGTGGTCAAGCCGAGCGAGGACTCGCTGATGGGCTTTACGATCTCGACGAGCGTGCGTGAGGTGCTGGTCTCGGCGGGTCAGCAGGTCCGCGAGGGCGACCTGCTGGTGCGTGGCGACGACAGCGAGGACGTCGCCGAAGCGAAGTTTCAGCGAGCCCGCGCCGACACGAAGCTGCCGGTGGATCGGGCCCGGGTGCAGACCGCGCTGGCTGAGCTTGAGTTCAAACGGATGGAGCAGAGCAGAGCCCAGGGCGCGGGCAGCGTGCTCGAACTCGACCGGGCGCGGGCGGCGCGAGACTCGGCAAAGATCGACCTTGATCTTGCGCTGCTGAATGTGGTGCTGTCTGACCTGCAAGCGAGCCGGGCCGAGGCGCGGGTGGCGAAGTTTTCGCTGCGTGCGCCGTTTGATGGCGTGGTGGACATCGTGCACGTGGACAAGGGGCAGTCGGTGCGTGAGGGCGAGCCGGTGGTGCGGGTGGTGTCGGTTGATCCGCTGTGGATCGACGTGCCGGCGCCGACGTCGCTTGTGCTCGGCGAGGGGCTCGTGCCCGGCAGCCGGGCGTGGGTGCTGCTTCAGGAGGACGTCGCCGAGCGGGTGTACGAGGCTCGGGTGATTCAGGTCGCGCCGACGGCGGACGCCGGGAGCGGGACGCGGCGTGTGCGTGTCGAGATGGGCAACGCGGTCGGGCTTGTCCCGGGCGTGAACTGCTGGGTGCGGTTTACCGAGCCGCCGGCGCGATGGCGGGACGCGATCGTGGATCCGAGCAGGCCGCTCGAAGCCGCGGCACCGGTCGGCGGGTCGTTGGATGCTCTGACGGTGCTGCAAACTGAAGAACCTTTGGAGAACCAGCGGTGATCGATCTGTCGAAACTGCGGGCACCGGGCTGGCAACGGGTGGTGGCGGAGCTGACGTCGGCTGCGCCGGACGACCGGGTGTTCCTGATGCGTTTGCTTGCGGTGCTTGCCCAGTCGAGCGGGTCTCGGCAGACGGTGCTGTTTATCGCGGGGTCAACCGACGACGACCGCGGCGGCGAGGTCGAGCCCCGGCCGCTGGCGGTGTGGCCGCTGCTTAACGAGCGTGAGGGCGCGGGGCAGGCGATCAACGAATCGCAGATCGAGCACGCGGCCGAGTGCAAGTCGGCGGTGCGGGAAGCGCTGGTGGGCAACAAGCCGGCGATCTTCGGCATCGAAGAGAACACGACTTTTTATGAAACCGGGCACAAGGGGTATCTGGTCGCGATCCCGCTCTTGTCTTCGGGCGATTCGCCGGTCAACGTGCGGCACGCGGTGACGCTCTTGCTCGACAGCCGTTCGCAGCAGGCGTTGCAGACGACGGTGGCGCTGGCCGAGCTGATGTGCGGGTATGTCCACGGGCACGCGACGGGGCAGATGCTCAAACGGACGCAGGCGTCGGGGGCGGCGCTCGACCTGGCGACGCGGCTGATCGCGGCGATCAACACGGCGCCCAACTTCAAGGGCGCGTGTTTGCAGCTTGTCAACGATCTCTCGCGGCAGCTCGGGGCCGACCGGGTCGCGATCGGGTGGTCCAAGGGGCTGGGGCGTCGCGGCGAGGGTGTGACGGTCAAGACGGTGTCGATCAGCGACACCGAGAACATCGACCGCCGCATGACGATGGTGCAGAAGCTCGAAGCGGCGATGGACGAGTGCTACGACCAGGACCAGCCGGTGCTCTTTCCCCAGCCTCCCGAGCGGGCGATACGCGAGGGCGAGGACGCCGACGTGCTGCTGGCGCAGGCGATCACGCACGCCCACCGCGAGCTGGCGTCGGGCGACGCGAACATGAAAGTTGCGTCGATGCCGATGCGGGTGGGCGAGGATGTCGCGGGGGTGCTGACGATCGAATCGACCGGGGAGGGGCGGATCGACCTGGCGATGCTCGAGCTTTTGCAGAGCACGATGGACCTGATCGCCCCGGTGCTGAGCCTGCGGCGGAGCAACGACCGCAACCTCGCGCTGCGGACCTACGACGCGGGGCTCAAGGCCGGGTCGTGGGTGGTCGGGACCAAACACACGGTGTGGAAACTCGGGCTTGTGGCGGCGACGGCGCTCATGCTCGCGGTGATCTTTGTGCGGGTCGAGTACCGCATCGAAGCGCCCGCGACGCTGCAGGCGGTCGAGATGCGGACGATCAGCGTGCCCTTTGACGGGCTGATCGCTGGCGTGCCTGAGGGGATCGAATCAGGCGTGCGGGTCGAGCAGGGACAGGTCATCGCCGAGCTCGACACCACCGAGCTTCGGCTCCAGCGGCTCGACGCGAGCAACCAGCTTGATGAGGCGTCCAAGCGCGCCGACGCGGCGCTGGCAGCTGGGAAGCTCGACGAATACAAGCAGGCGGCCGCGCAGGCCGACCAGGCCCGGGCCAAGCTCGAGTTGTACGACGTGCTGATCGCGAAGGCGACGATCCGGGCTCCGATCTCGGGCACGATCATCGAGGGCGACCTCCGCGACATGATCGGGGCGTCGGTCAAGCTCGGGCAGCCGATGTACGCGATCGCGCCCCTCGACAAGATGCGGATCGTGGCGCAGGTGAGCGATCAGGACATCGCGCTGATCCGCGACTCGGGGGAGGAACTCACGACCGGGCAGATGGCGACCAAGGCGTTCCCGGGCAGGCCTTACGACTTCACGATCGACCGGATCGTTCCGCTTGCAACTCCCGACGCCGAGCGGCGGAACGCGTTCGAGGTGAGGGCGACGCTCGACCAGGGCGCGGTGTGGATGCGCCCCGGCATGGAAGGGATCGCCAAGTTCAACACCGGCAAGCGGAGCCTGCTCGACATCGGGACGCGGCGGATCCGCGACACGCTGCGGCTGTGGCTGTGGTGGTAAGCGACGAGAACACGCGACCGAGATCACGCGCCCCCGGCGCAACGACATGACACCCTCAGCGCAACGGTGCCTCTCTTATGGCTGAACGCCCGACATTCTCTCCCTTCTGGCACCGCGTCCGCGCGATGAAGCCGCGACTGCGCCCGCACGTGCAGATCACGCGGCAGTTCTATCGCGGCCGCCGGTGGCACGTGGTGCGCGACCCCTCGAGCAACCAGTTCTATCGGCTCAACCCGATCGCGCACGAGTTTGTCGGACTCTACGACGGGCACCGCACGATCGAGGAAATCTGGAAGATCGTCCTCGAGCGCCACGGCGACGCGGCGCCCACCCAGGGCGAAGCGATCCAGCTCATCACCCAGCTCTACAACGCGAACCTGCTCGCCGCCGACGTTGCCCCCGAGACCGAGCAACTCTTGCGACGCGGGCGAGAGCGCGTCAAACAAAAAGCCACGCAGCAGGCGATCGGGATCATGTATTTCAAGGTTCGGATGTTCAATCCGGACAAGTATCTGGCGTGGGTTGAACCGCTGCTGCGACCGGTGCTCAATCGCTGGGGGTTCATCGCGTGGCTTGCGTTTGTGATCTACTGCCTGGCGCAGGTGCTGCCCGAGTGGGGCACGCTGGTGAGCGGGTTTGACTCGGCGATCGCGCCTGCCAACTGGGGCTGGCTGATCGTTGTCTTCATCGTGACCAAAGCAATCCACGAGACCGGGCACGGCGTGATCTGCAAACGGTTCGGCGGGCAGGTGCCCGAGTTCGGGATCATGCTGCTGGTGCTGTTCCCTGCGCCCTATGTAGATGCATCGGCAGCGTGGGCGCTGCCGAGCAAGTGGAAACGGATCGCGGTCGGCGCGGGCGGGATGATCTTTGAGCTGGCGGTCGCGGGCGCGGCGGCGCTGGTCTGGAAGAGTTCGGCCGACGGGTCGCTCATCCGCCAGATCGCGTACAACGCGATGTTTACCGCGAGCCTGAGCACGATCCTCTTCAACGCCAACCCGCTGATGCGGTTCGACGGCTACTTCATCCTCTCGGACCTGCTCGAGGTGCCCAACCTCATGCAGCGGTCGATGAAAATGCTCCAGCACCTCTGGAAAGTCCACGTCTACCGGCTCAAGAACGAGACGCCGCCTACAAGTTCGCGGTCCGAAGCGGCGATCCTGATCCTCTACGGCATCGGGGCGCTGATCTATCGCGTGTTCCTGTTTATCTCGATCACGCTGATGGTGATGGGGCGGTTGTTTGCGCTGGGGCTTGTGCTCGCGATATGGACCGGCGCGATGTGGTTTGTGCTTCCGGTGGGCAAGTTTGTCCATTGGCTCGCGACTGGGAACAACATCGCCGACTGCCGGCCGCGGGTGATTGCGATCAGCCTGGCGAGCTTTGCGATCGGGCTGGGCGCTCTGGGCATGATCCCCTTTCCCGACCACCGCCGGGCGTCGGGGGTGATCGAGAGCGTCGAGGACCCCGGGGTGTTCTTCAGCACAGCGGGGTTTGTGGAGACCGCGCACGTGCGGCTTGGCGATATCGTCCGCGAGGGCGACCCGCTGCTCACCTGCACCAACGACCAGATGGTCTCGCAACTCGCGCAGGTCGCCGCGAGAATCACCGAGACGCAAGCCGTGGAACAACGCGCCATGGGCAACGACCGATACGCCGAGGCCCAGATTGCTCGCGAGAGGCTCCACGCCCTCCACGAGCAGGAGGCCTACCTGCGAGAGCGACTCGACAATCTCGTCGTTCGGGCCCCGCGCGACGGCCGGGTCGTCGGGCAGGACCCCGAGCAACTGGTGGGCCGATACGTCGAGCAGGGCGCGGCGGCGTGCCAGGTGATCGACCCGGCGGACCTGCGGATCGTCGCGCTGCTCGATCAGCACGAGGCCGCGTGGCCGATGGAGCTGGGTATCGAAGACTTCCAGACCGAGGCGCGGCTGCTCTCGCGGGTGCAGGACGCGTTGCCCGCCGAGGTCGAGAGCATTGTCGCGTTGCAGCGGGAGTTGCCGCACGCTTCGTTCAGCGCGCAGGGCGGCGGGCAGATCGAGACCAGCCAGGAGCAGCAACAGTCCGGGATGCTCGCCAAAGAGCCGCAGCTCAAGATGTACCTGCGGCTTGCCAGCACCGGCGACGACGATCTTGGGCAATGGCTCGGCCTGCCCGGCGAGCGGGTCAAGCTGCGGTTTGCGCTGCCCGACAAGCCGTTGCTTGTGCAGTGGATCGATCGCTTGCACAAACTGGTGCAGGGCAAGGTGAACATATAAATGGCACATGAGCAAAGAGCAAAGAGCAAAGCAGGAAGAAGAGGCTCGGCTCCGAATGCCTTCGTTTGCGCTTTGCCATTTGCTCTTTGCCATTTAGGGGGCTCCCCGTGACCCAGGCGCTGACCAGATACCACGCGCTCCACGAGGCGGTCCGCAGCCGACGCCGCAAGCCCGAGGTGCCCAAGGGGCTCGACGCGCTGGCGACCAAAGCGCTGGTCAAGGCCCGCAACCTGCGAGCGCGGCCGGCGTGGTTGATGGCGCAGGCAAAGCTGAGCGATCAGCTCTCGCCGACGATCCGCGGGCTTGCTGAGGCGGCGCTTGATGAGCAGATCCGCGAGGTCCGCGACCGGTTTGTCCGCGGGCGTGAGGACGAGGCGTTGGTCCGCCGGGCGCTGGCGCTGACCCGTGAGGTCGCACGCCGCACAACGGGTGAAGAGCCGTTCCTTGTGCAGCTCAAGGCGGCGCTGGCGCTCTACCACGGCAGGATCGTCGAGATGCTCACCGGCGAGGGCAAGACCCTGACCGGCTCGATCGCGGCGCCCCTGATCGCGTGGAAACACAAGCACCTGCACGTGCTCACGGTCAACGACTATCTCGCAGCACGCGACGCCGAGAGCCGAAAGCCGATCTATGAGCGCTGCCTTCTTCAGGTCGGGGCGATCCAGCAGGAGATGGACTCGGCGGCACGGTTTGACGTCTACGCGCGGCAGGTGATCTACGGCACGCCCAAACAGATGACCGCTGACTATCTGCGCGACCAGATCCGCATGGGCCAGATGCTCAGCGCCTGGGCGGGCCGTCAGCAGCTCATGCGGAGCGGGGCCGGCCCGCTTGTGCCCGGTCTCCAGGCGTGCATGGTGGACGAGGCGGACGCGGTGCTGATCGACGAGGGGGTCGTGCCTTTGATTATCGCGAGGTCGAGGCAAGAGGACGAGATGTCCGAGGTCTACCGCACCGCAACCGCGCTGGCGGCGAAGCTCGACGAGGGGCCCGACTACACGATCGATCATGTCAAGCGGAAGGCCGAACTCAAGCGGCGCGGGGAGCACCGCCTCGAGCAGATGTTCGACGAGCTAGCCTCGACCGGCGAGCCGATCTGGCGCGCGGCGCGGCGTGGTGAAGAGTTAGTCCGCCAGGCACTGACCGCGCGGCACTGCTACCGCCACGGGCAGCACTACCACATCGTCGATGGGCAGGTGGTCATCGTCGACGAATACACCGGGCGCTTCCTGCCCGACCGCTCGTGGGAGCACGGCCTGCACCAGTCGGTCGAAGCCAAGGAAGACGTCACCATCACCGCCGACCGCGAAACACTCGCCCGCATGAGCTTTCAGCGGTTTTTCCGCAGCTATCCGTTCCTCTGCGGCATGACCGGCACGGTCGCCGACGCGACGGGCGAGATGGAGAAGGTCTACGCGCGGCCGGTGATCGTCATCCCGACCAACCGCCCGTTGATCCGTGTCGAGATGCCGTTGCGGGCGTTCCGTACTGCCGAGGCAAAGTGGAACGCGATCATCGACTCGATCGCCGAACTGCACGAAGAAGGGCGACCGATGCTGGTGGGCACGAGGTCGATCGAGGCCAGCGAGTTTCTCGCCGAGCGGCTCTCGAACCGAGGCCTGCCGCACACCGTGCTCAACGCGCTGCACGACGAGGAAGAGGCCGACCTGATCGCTCATGCCGGGCACGGGCGGAGCGAAGGACGCGAGCCGGCGATCACTGTTGCGACGAACATGGCAGGTCGCGGCACGGACATCCTGCTCGACGACGCGGCACGCAAAGCCGGGGGGCTGCATGTGATCCTGACCGAGATGCACGGCGCGAAACGGATCGACCGCCAGTTCATCGGGCGGGCCGGGCGGCAGGGCGACCCGGGCTCGGCGCAGACGTTCGTCTCACTCGAAGACGAACTCGTGCGGCAGCACGCCAAAGAGCTGCGGGCGGTGGCGCTCCGCATGACCAAGGGCGAGGAGCTCACCGGCAAGCCGATCGTGACGAGGCTGTTCCGCGAGGCGCAGCGGCGGAGCGAGGCGTTCGCACGGCGCGGCCGCGAATCGGTGCTCAAGCAGGACGACTGGATGGAGAAGTACCTGCCGGGGGCGTGAACGACGCCTGTGTCCCTTCGCTTGCGCGAGGGGCTCTGCCACGCATGGTGTCCTGCTCTTGTGCGCATCGTTGCTTCGATAGAGCCCATCGCGCAAGCGAGGGGGCCGCGATGCACAGACCATGACGCGAGCTGTACTACTTGAGCAGCCGCTCCAAGAAGTGGATATCCACCCCCCCGGCCCGGAAGTCGGTCTGTTCCATGAGTCGAAGGTGGAGCGGGATGGTGGTCTTGATCGGGCCGACCTTGAACTCGCGGAGGGCTCGGGCGGTCCTTGCGATGCACTGGGCTCTGGTCTCGGCGTGGCAGATGAGTTTGCCGACCATCGAGTCGTAGTTGGGGGGCACGCGGTAGCCGGGCACGACGTGGGAATCGATCCGCACGCCCGGGCCGCCGGGGAGTTCCCAGGTGTCGATCATCCCGGCCGAGGGCCTGAAGTCTTTGTCGGGGTCCTCGGCGTTGATGCGGCACTCGATCGTGTGGCCGCGGACCTGGACATCTTTCTGCTTGAACTCCAGCGGCTCGCCGGCTGCGAGCTTGATCGAGGTCTTGAGGATGTCCACACCGGTGACCATCTCGGTCACGGGGTGCTCGACCTGGACGCGGGTGTTGACTTCGAGCATGTAGAAGTTCTGCTTCTCGTCCATAAGAAACTCGACGGTCGCGGCGCCGCAGTAGTTTGCGGCCTTGACGAGGCGAGACGCCGCGTCGCCGATCGTGGCGATTCTTTTTCGGTCCACACCCGGCGCGGGCGATTCTTCGATGAGTTTCTGGTGTCGTCTTTGGACGGAGCAGTCGCGTTCGAAGAGGTGTACCGCGTGGCCGTGGGAATCGCCGAGCGCCTGGATCTCGATGTGGCGTGCGTGTTCGAGAAACTTCTCGATGAAGACCGCGCCGTTGCCGAATGCCGCGAGGGCTTCTTGCTGGGCGGCTTTGATGTTGGCGCGGAGTGAGGCTTCGTTTCGGCAGACGCGCATGCCCCGGCCGCCGCCGCCGGCCGAGGCTTTGATGATGACGGGGTACCCGATCTCGGCAGCGATCTCGACTGCTTCGGCCTCTTCCTCGATCTCGCCGTCGGAGCCGGGAAAGACCGGGACCTTCGCCGCCCTGGCGGTGCGTTTGCATTCGACCTTGTCGCCGAGCTTTGCCATCGCTTCGGGGCTGGGGCCGATGAAGGCGATCTTGCACTCGCGACAGATCGCGGAAAAGTCGGCCCGCTCGGCGAGGAAGCCGTAGCCCGGGTGGATCGCGTCGACATCGGCGATCTCGGCGGCGGAGATGATGCGGCTGACGTTGAGGTAGCTGTCTTTGGCCGGGGCGTCGCCGATGCAGATCGCCCGGTCGGCGAGGCGGAGATAGGGGGCGTCGGCGTCGGCTTTGGAATAGACACAGACGACCTCAACCCCCAGCTCGTGGCAGGCACGGAGGATACGGAGGGCGATCTCGCCACGGTTGGCTATCAGGACGCGCTTGAACATGGAGACTGCCTCAGCAGCGCGCGGGCCGCGCTGGTGTGAGTGAAGGGTGAAGAAGCCGGAGCGTCAGGCGGGCTTGACCATGAAGAGCTTCTGCCCGAACTCGACCGCCTCGCCGGTGTTGACCAGCACGCGTTCGACGGTGCCGGTGCATTCGGCCTTGATCTCGTTGAAGACCTTCATCGCTTCGACCAGGCAGACGACCGAATCGGCCGAGACGCTCTTGCCGACGGTGATGAACGGCTCGGCGTCGGGGTTGGCCGCAGCGTAGAACGTCCCGACCATGGGGGACTCGATCGCGATGAGCCCGCTGTCGTCGTTTGCGCTCTCGGCCGGGGGCGCTCCGCCGGTCATGGCGGCGGCGGGCGTTGCGGCGGCAGGCGTTGCGGCCTGGGCGTACTGCGGCGGTGCGACCATGACGGGCTGCCCCTCGCCGCCGCGCTTGATGGTGACGTTTTCCTGCTGGTCGTGGAGGTCGAGCTCCGAAAGATCGTTCTCGACCATCAACCGAACCAACTCTTTGAGCTTTCGAATATCAATCATCTGGCCTCCCCGTTTGAAGGGAACAATGCCCCGTCGTCGGGACCCGCCGAACTGCTCGGGGCGCATCACGATCGACACACCCCACTGGCTTCACACCAACCCACCAAAGCGGCCGGCTGGGAGAGCGAGAATGATACGCAACTCCGGGGATTGCTGCGAACCCGCCCCGACGCTGTCTCGAACACGCCACAAGTTCCCCCAGTCTCACGCTCCATGCACCCACCATCAGACCAACCCCAGACGGGCTCGCAACCGCGCACCAGCCAGCGCGGCTTCTGGTTGGACCGCCTGGGCGTGGTCGTCAGCCCGGGGTGGATTGGGGGCGTGTTCGGCATCGCCATCCTGCTACCGACGTGTGTCGTCGCGGTCGCGATGGTCTCGGGCGTGGCAGAACACGGGGCGGGCGACGCGGCGCTCAGCACGTCACGGTGGGGTTCTCTCGCGCGAACGCTCGCGTACGCCTCGGGCATCGGCCTGCTCTCGACGCTGCTGGCACTCCCGGCTGCGGCGCTCGTCGCCCGGCTTCGGCCGGGGTGGCTGGTCGCACTCGCCACCCCGATGCTGCTGCCGAGCTTTCTGACCTACGCGGGTTGGTCGATCGCGCGAGCGCCGACGACGCTCGTCGGTCGGTGGATCGCAGGTGCCCCCGAGCGCGGGCTGGAGTGGCTGCCTCTGGTGGTGTCGCGCGGGCTGGCGGTGTGGGGGCTCTCGCTCTGGGCGTGGCCGCTGGCGGGCGTCGTGATCGTGCTGGGGTTTCGTGCGACCGCCTCGCAGCTCGATGACGCGCTCAGGCTTGACTGTGTGCGCGCGTCACAACGCTGGCGGGCGAGGCTCGCGTCGGTGTGGCCGAGCGTGCTTACCGCGTGGGGGCTGGTGACGCTGCTGATGCTCGGGTCGGCGGTGCCGCTGCACGTCGCTCGCGTGCAGACCTTTGCGATCCGGGTGTGGACAACGCTCGACACGCACCCGGGCGAGCCTTGGCGGGCGTGGCTGGCGGCGTGGCCGTTGGCGTTGATCGCAGCCATCGCGGGTTGGGTTATCTCGGGGAGATTCGCCCGGGCGGGCCGTCGGATGGCTGCTCTGGCCGAACCAACCGAGGAAGCAGCGCACAGCGGTTCAAGGCCGGGCGTTGTGCTGCGGGTGGCTGCGGCGCTGCCCTGGGTGCTCGCGGTGGTGGTGCCTTTGGGGTTGTTCTGGTCGACGATGGGCAGCCCGCGGATGCTCGGCGTCTTTCTCGAACGGGCCGGGGAGGGTGTTGCGACCAGTCTCGTGGTCGGCGCAGCGGTCGGCGCGATCGCCAGCCTGACTTGCCTCGCGGTCGCCCATGCCGCATCTGACGCGGGGTCGAACGGCCTCAGAGGTTTCGTGCTGCGCGCGCTCCTGGCGGCGTGTCTGGCGTGGGCGCTCCTGCCGGGTGTGCTGGTCGGGGCGGCGATCGCGAGCATGATGCGGCTGCCGATGGTGCCCGACGCGATCGGCGAGTCGGCAATCCCCATGGTCGTCGCCCACGTCTCGCGGGTGCTCTTTCTGCCGGTGCTGATCGGGCTGTGGCTGGCTTCGAGCGAGGCGCGATCGATCGGCGAATCCCGCCGACTCGACGGGGCGACCGGCCCGATCGCCTGGGGGCGCACCGCGCTTGGGAGTGTCCTCGGCCCCTCGCTGGCGGTCGGGCTTGCGAGCCTGTGCCTGAGCGTGCACGAGATCGAGTCATCGCTGCAGGTCCAGTCGCCGGGCATCGACCACCTTGCCCAGAGGCTGCTGCAATGGCTCCACTACGAACGCACCGCGGAGCTTTCGGCAGCCGGGGTCTTGCTGCTCGGGTTGGGGGTCGTCGGTTCGGTCCTGGCGATACTGCTCACCCGGCGGCCCGGATTGCGAACCCGCACGGGCCGCTGGCGGTAAGCTGGGATTGCATGGCGAGCCTCACAGCAACACGACGAGCACAGGAACCGCGTCTGGGGGGTGAGGCTGAGAGACCGCTTGCCACGAGACGCCGGTCGGAGAGCCCGTCGCGGCGGCGAGGAAACTGGTGCCCGGCGTTCGGCGTCGCCGCAGTTCTCGCGCTGCTCGCTCTGGGCACCGGGTGCGAGCCCGGGACCGAGCCCAACCAGCAGATCCGCGTCGCCCGGGTGCTCGGCGAACCCGGCACATTCCCTGGCCAGTTCACCTACCCGCGGGCCCTGGATTTTGACGGCGAGCGGCTGTGGATCGTCGACAAATCCGCCCGGGTGCAGCAGATCGACCCCGAAACCGGCCTCTGCGGCCTGTGGTGGCGGATGCCCGATTCCGATCTCGGCATGCCGACCGGCATCTCGATCGCCCCGGCAACCCGGCCCGACGGCTCGCTCGTCCGTGCGATCTATGTCCCCGACACGCATTACCACCGGGTTTTGGTCTATGCATTACCCGATGAAAAACCCGAAAAACCGCTGGAGTTTGAGCCCGAGTTGCTGGCGAGCTTCGGCAGTCTGGGCACCGAGCCCGGGCGGTTCATCTACCCGACCGACGTCGCGGTGCTGCTCACGGCCGACGGCTCGGCGGTCGAGCGGATCTACGTCTCGGAGTACGGCGGGAACGACCGGATCAACGTTTTTGACAGCTCACACGAGTTCCTGTTTTCGTTCGGGACGCTGGGCGACGGGCTCGACCCGGCGGCTCTGGAGTTCAGCCGGCCGCAGTCGATGGTGATTGACCCGGTCCGCCGCGAGCTGCTGGTGACCGATTCCTGCAACCACCGGATCGGCCGCTTTACGCTCGACGGCGAGCTGCTGGGGTGGACCGGTTCGCCGGTGCCCGCTCCTGCCAGCCAATCGGCGGCAACGGTGGACCTGGACTTTCCCTACAGCCTGTACCTGCTCGAGGACTCGACACTGCTGGTGACCGAGTTCGGAGCCTGCCGGGTCCAACGGGTGGATCCGGTGCGCAGCGTGAGCCTCGGCAGCTTCGGCGTTGCCGGGCGGGGCGAGGGCGAGCTGGCGACGCCCTGGGCAGCGGTGGTCGTGGGTCGGGAGACCCTCATCCTCGATTCGGGCAACGGGCGGATCGTTGTCGGTATGCTGCCCGGGGTAGAAGGGGGACCGTCCTAGCGTGCTGAATCTTGGTTCGCTCAACCTGGGACCGATCGAGTTTCTCTCGCCGGTGTGGCTGCTGCTCATCCCGGTGCTGGGTGGGCTGACGCTGTGGATCTCTCGCAAGAGCATCGCGGGGTTGGGCAACGCCTCGCGTTTGACGGCGATCGTGATCCGGATCGTGGTGATCTCGGTTCTTGCTGGGGCGATGGCCGAGCCGCAGCTGCGCGAGGTGAGCAAGGACGTCGCGGTCAGCGCGGTGATCGACGCCAGCCGCAGCGTGCCCGACGAGTTGCAGACGCGGGTGGACCGGTTCCTCGCTGACGTTGCAGCCGACGCGAAAGAAACCAACGACCGCCTCGGCACGATCACGGTTGCCAAGGACGCGATCGTGCAGAGCCTGCCCTCGCGTGCGGTGACCGGGGTGGACCGCCGCTTTGTGGGTCGGCTCGACGGGACCGACCTTGCGTCGGGGGTGCAGCTGGCGCTGGCGACGGCGCCGCAGGACGCGGCGCTGCGCATCACGCTCTTCAGCGACGGGCTCGAGACCAGCGGCAGCCTCTTGCAGGCGGCAGAAGCAGCGCGGGCGGCGGGCGTCCCGATCGACGTGATGCCTCTGACCTACCGCTACGACAACGAGGTCATCGTCGATCGGGTCGTCACACCCGGCACCGCCCGCGAAGGCGAAACGATCAACATCCGTGTGATCATCACCGCGACACGCCCGGCGACCGGGCGGCTCGTCGTTGAAGAGAACGGCATCCCGATCGACCTGGACCCGAGCAGCCCGTCCAACGGCGTGGCGATCAGCCTCGACCAGGGGATCAACGTGCTGCCTATTCCGGTGCCGGTGCGGGGGCGGGGTGTGCACGAGTTCAAGGCGGTGTTCGAGGCAGACCTCGCGGCGGGCGGCGGGTTTATCGACCAGATCGTCGAGAACAACACCGGGTCGAGCGTGACGTTCGTTTCGGGAGAAGGACAGGTGCTTGTGCTCCGCAACACGAGCGCCGGCGGCAACGACGAATCGGCCGACCTTGTCCGCGCGCTCCGCGAGGCGGGCATCCGCTGCGAGGTCGCGTCGGCCGACCGGATCGACCTCTCCCTCACCGCGCTCAACACCTACGACGCGGTCATCATGGTCAACCAGGACGCCTTCCCCTACAGCTTTGAGGCCCAGGAGGTGCTGCGGCAGTACGTCCACGACACCGGGGGCGGGCTGGTCATGGTCGGCGGCGACAAGTCGTTCGGCGCGGGCGGGTGGATCGGTTCACCGCTCGAGGACGCGCTGCCCATCCGCCTCGACCCGCCGCAGAAACGGCAGATGCCGCGCGGCGCACTGGCGCTGGTCATCCACTCGGTCGAGATCCCCAAGGGCGTCTACTGGGGCAAAAAGATCTGCGAAGCAGCGGTCGGCGCGCTCTCCCGGCTCGACTATGTCGGCATTGTCGAATACAGCTGGCAGGGCGGCGTGGACTGGACACTCCCGATGGCGCTCAAGGGCGACGGCAGCGCCGCCAGCGCCGCGATCAGCCGCCTGCAGTTTGGCGACATGCCCGACTTTGACCCCTCGCTCGAGCTGGCGCTCAAGGGGCTGCTCGCGACCGACGCCGGGCAGCGGCACGTCATCGTTGTCTCCGACGGCGACCCGAACCTCGGGACAGGCGTCCTCAGGAAATTTCAGGATGCGGGCATCACGATCTCGGCGATCGGCGTGAATCCGCACTCGGCGGGCGACCTGCGCAGCTTGAAACGCATGGCGGATTTCACCGATGGCAAGTTCCATGAGGTGAAGAACAACGCGCTCGCCACGCTGCCTCAGATCTTCATCAAAGAGGCCCAGACCATCAAGCGGACGCTCATCCAGGAGGGCGAGATTCAGCCGGTGATGGTGGGCGGGTCCGAGACGCTTCGAGGCATCGCGGGTGTGCCTCCCTTGTACGGATACATCGTCGCGGCCGAGCGCGAGGGGCTCGCGCAGGTCACGCTGCGTGGCAAAGAGGACGACCCGATCGGTGCGCAGTGGCAGTACGGGCTGGGGCGTTCGGTGACGTTCACCGGCGACGCGACGACGCGTTGGGGCCGCGCGTGGGTCAGGTGGGGGCAGTACCGCCAGTTCTGGGAACAGTCGGTGCGTTGGGCGATGCGGCCGAGCGGCTCGCCAAATGTGCGTGTGACGACCGAGCCGCGTGATGACAAGACGCTGATCGTGGTCGAGGCGGTGGACAACGACGGCCGCCGCTTGCCGACGGCGGTGTTCCGCGGTCGCATGGCAACGCCCGACGGCATGGGCGCGCCGGTCACGCTGCGCCAGGTCGGCCCCGGGCGCTTTGAGGCACTCGTCGATACCGCCGACTCGGGGACGTACGTCACGAGCATGCGGTACACCGCGCCGCCGGCGGTTGAGGGCGGGCCGACGATCGAGGGCAGCGTGCAGGCGGCGATCGTCAAGCCGTTCGCCGATGAGTATCGTGCGCTGGAAGACAACGCCGCACTCCTGCAACAGGTCGCCGAGATCACCGGCGGGCGGGTGCTGACAACCGACCCGCGGACCGCGGACCTGTGGAGCCGAGCCGGGCTGACGATGCCCGTCTCGACCATCGCGATCTGGCTGCCCGTGGCGATCGTGGGGATCGGGATATTCCTGCTCGATGTTGCGATCCGGCGCGTGCGGCTCGACGTGCTCAAGGCGTATTACGCGGTGCGGCGCGGGCTGCGGCAGGGCAAGCAGCAGGCCGGGGCGTCGATGGAGGGGTTGCAAGCTGCCAGGGCAAAGGCGCAGCAACGCCACGGCTCGGGCGTGGCTGCCGAGAGCCAGGATCGCGACGTGTCGCGCAGCACAAGCAGCAAGCCCGCCAGCCCGCGCGCCACCCAGACCGTCGCCAAGCGGAAGTTTGAAGCAAGCGAGCAGCAGCTCCGCGACGCGGGCAAAGGCAAAGTCGCACTCGGCGGCGAAGCAGAAAACCCCGAGCAAGCCAAACGCCGAAAGAAAGAACAACGCCCACAAACGGGCGACCAAGAGCAGGGCATGTCGCGCCTGCTCAAAGCCAAGCAACGCGCACGAGACGAACTCGACGAGCCCTAACACCCTTCACCAACAGAGCCCGACGCGCAAGCGAGGAGCCACAGCCCCGCGAGTAAGAACACGCGGCAGTACAGAAGACACACACACGGTTCGGAGAACCGTGCCACCACGCAGGAGTCAGTCATGGCAATCAACCCAGAGCACGAACACACCCCCGCCGAGGTCAAAGCCAAGTGCGAGGCGTTCCGCGAGACTTACACCAAACTTACTGCCGAGATAGGCAAGATCGTCGTCGGGCATAAGGAAGTCGTCGAGGGCGTGCTCATCGCGCTCTTTGCAGGCGGGAACGTGCTGCTCGAGGGCGTGCCGGGGCTCGGCAAAACACTGCTGGTCCGCACGCTCGCCGAGACGCTGCACCTTCCCTTCAGCCGCATCCAGTTCACGCCCGACCTCATGCCCGCCGATGTGATCGGGACCAACATCGTCACCGAGAACCCCGACACCGGCCGTCGGCAGTTCGAGTTTCAACGCGGGCCGATCTTTGCCCAGATCGTGCTGGCTGACGAGATCAACCGCGCGACGCCGAAGACGCAATCGGCGTTGCTCGAAGCGATGCAGGAACGCAGCGTGACCGTTGGCAGCACGACCCACGTGCTGGAGAAGCCGTTCCTCGTGCTCGCAACCCAGAACCCGATCGAGCAGGAAGGAACATACCCGCTTCCTGAAGCGCAGCTCGACCGCTTCATCTTCAAGTTAGTCGTCGGCTACTCCAAGCTCGAAGACCTGATGACGATCCTCGACCGGACGACGGGGCAGGAAGCTGCCGCGCCGGAGAGGGTGCTCGACGGGCCGGCGATTCTTGAAGGGCAACAGCTCGTGCGGGGCGTGATCGTCGCGCCGCATGTCAAGGAATACGCCGCACGGCTCGTGCTCGCAACCCACCCTGAGGGCAAGCACGCCGCCGGCGGGGCGAACGGGCCGACGAACCAGTACATCCGCTGCGGCGCGAGCCCCCGCGCCGCCCAGGCGCTGCTGCTGGGCAGCAAGGTCAAAGCGGTGACCGACGGGCGATACCATGCAAGTTATGCCGACATCAAGTCCATCGCGCACCAGTCGTTGCGGCATCGCCTGGTCCTGAACTTCGAGGCCGAGGCGGATCGCGTCGATCCCGACGACATCATCACGCAGATCATGGACCTTGTTCCGACCGAGCCGGTGGGGGTGCCGATGGCGGTGAAGGTGTGAACGCGAAAGGCGTAGAGAAGCCGAAGAACTCGACCTGAACCATGCAAAGAACCGAGAATCCAACCCGACCCGCCTCTCTCGACGAGCTGCTCAACAGCCAGCTCATCGCGCGCGTTTCGCAGCTCGACATCACCAGCAAGAAAATCTTTGCCGGCAAGCTCCGCGGCGAGCGACGAAGTAAGAAACGCGGGGAGTCCGTCGAGTTTGCCGACCATCGGCCCTATGTCTCGGGTGACGACCTCCGCCACATCGACTGGAACATCTTCGGCCGTCTCGACCGGCTTTTCCTCAAGCTCTTTCTCGAAGAGGAGGACCTCTGCCTCCACGTCGTGCTCGACTGCTCTGAGAGCCACGACTGCGGCACTCCAAACAAGTTCCTCTTCATGCAACAGGTCGCGATGAGCTTAGGTTACATCGGCCTGGTCAACCTCAACCGCGTCGCGATGACCGCGATTGGCACCCCGCCCACAACGCCGGGGATGATCGCCAGCGAATCCCAGGATACCGCCCCCACCGGTGTCCTCTCTTCGGTCCGCGACCTCCGCGGCCGCCGTCGCACGCAGGAACTCGCAAGCTGGCTCTGCTCGCTCCGCCCCGAGGGTGGGAGTAACTTTACCGAAGCCTGCAAACGTATCGCGCTCTCCCGCCGGGGCAAGGGCGTCATGCTCGTGCTCAGCGACTTCTTTATCAAGGAAGGCTACGAGGACGGCCTGCGCATGCTCGCCGGGCGCGGCTACGACGTCTTCTGCATCCAGGTGCTCAGCCCGCAAGAGGTCGAGCCCGACATTGCTGGCGACCTGCGGCTGCGCGATGTTGAGGATGGCGATGCCGCCGAGGTCACTGTCTCGGCCCCCCTGCTCAAACGTTACAAAGCCAATCTCGAAGCGTACTGCGATCAGCTCCGCACCTTCTGCGGCCGGCGTGATATGACACTGCTGACCGTGCAGAGCGACACGCCCATCGACGTGCTGCTGCTCGACTATCTGCGGCGGAGAGGGGTGGTGCGATGACTAGAGGCCGGATAACTCAGCAACGGAACGGCGGATCGGATGAAGCTTATGAGACGGTTCACTCGCTTCGCGCTGTTACTCCTTCACTGGCAATTGACGATCGTGACTGGGACGAGCTGAACACCATACTCTCGTCCCGATACCCGTTCGGCAGCAGTGGCATTGACTGGTCCGAGGTCGAAGCCCTAGTAGAAACAACATTGCGTTCTAGATCTGCCGTGCCGGAGTTTGTTCGAGCGGCAATTGGCATACTTGGTCTACTACCCGATGAACGCCTACTGCTCATCGGCGACCATGTCTTCAATGAGACTCTTACTCTGACCGTTGCAGACTTGGCACCCTGCGTGACGACGCTGATTGGGCTTCCCCTCGGCTTCATCATCGGTCCCTCCGATGGCAACTGGGATTGGATCATCGATATTCGATTCGCGGGTGCCGCGTGGGCGGGAAGGGCACCGGAGGTGATCGGATGATCTTGTCGTCAACTTTCTTCGCCCCGTTGCTTCATCGCTCCGTCACTTCGGAATTTCATCCATGACCTGGCTCACCCCCACCATCGCTGGCATAGCGGCTGCCATCGCGGTTCCCTCGCTTATTATTCTTTACTTTCTCAAGCTCCGCCGCCGTGACGTCGAGATATCCACCACGCTGCTCTGGAAGAAGACCATCCAGGACATGCAGGCCAACGCTCCTTTTCAGAGGCTGCGGAAGAATATCTTGCTGTTCTTACAACTGCTCGTGCTGGCGGGTGTGCTTCTTGCGCTTGCCCAGCCTCAAATGCGCGGACTTATCTCCGGCGGCACGCAGCGGATCATCCTCATCGACCGCTCGGCGAGCATGGCGGCAACCGACGGCGACGCCGACAACCCCGGGCAGATGTCCCGCCTCGACAAAGCCAAAGAGACCGCGTTGAAACTCATCGATTCGCTCCGCGAGCCCTCACTCCTCGGCAGCGGCACGGCGGACGAAGCGATGATCATCGCGTTCGACACCACCGCCGAGGTTCGGCAGCAGTTCACCGCAGACAAGGCCCGCCTGCGCGCGGCGATCGAGTCGATCGAACCCTCCGACGCGCCGTCACTCCTGAGCGAGGCCCTCCGCCTCGCCCGCGCCCACCTGCCCGACAAGGTGCTGACCGACGTGGTGACAGACGACGCCGGGAACGAGGTCTCACGCGAGAATATTACGATCGAAGGAGCCAAGATCGGCGGCGCGACGATACACCTTTTCTCCGACGGCCGCCTTCCCGATGCCGAGGAGGCGATCACCAGCGAAGAGGACAAAGTGACATTTATCCAGGTCGGGCGCACCGACGCGGCCAACGTCGGCATCACCGCGATGCGGGCCGACCGGGCGTTTGATTCACCCGTCGAGGTCTCGCTCTATGTCGGCTTGCAGAACACCGCACGCACGCCGCAGGAGGTCGAGCTTGAGTTGCTCATCGACGGCATCACCACCCGCGTCACCAAGGTCACAATCCCGCCCGCCATCGCGCCGATCAGTATCGACGACGCCGATGCGGACGAGGACGCGCAGCGGCTCGCCGACCTGCTGCCATGGACACCCGGCGTTGCCGGCCGCACCTTCGAGTTCGAGCAGACCGCCGGCGGTGTCTTTGCGGTGCAGATCACACCGACCGAGCCCGAGAGCGACCTGTTGCCCGTGGACAACCGGGCGTGGATCATCGTCCCCCCCGCGCGGCAGCTCTCGGTCGCGCTGGTCTCTCGCGGCAACCTCTTTCTCATCACCGCATTGCAAGGGCTCCCGCTCGCCAGGCTTGTGCAGTACACGCCCGGGCAGTACCAGTCTGCCGCGGGCACCGACGAGATCGCCGCGTTCGACGTTATTATCTTTGACGGCTGGCTGCCGACGATCGACGGTCAGCCCGGCCTGCCTCCTGGGCGGTTTCTTGTTTTGAACGCGATCCCCGCGCCGCTCGGCATTGCCGCGGGAACCGAGCCCCAGTCAGCGACGGTGCTCGACTGGCCCCGCGACCATGCCGTCATGCGACTGTTGCTGCTCGACAAGCTGCGCATTCTCTATCTGCCCGACATTGTGAACCCCGACGGCTCGGACGCGACGGTGCTCGCCGAGACCGACAAGGGGCCGGCGATCTTCGAGATTTCCCGCGCCCAGACCCGGGCGCTCGTCGTGCCCTTCGACATCGCCGAGAGCACCTGGCCGCTCGATACTAGTTTTGTTGTCTTTGTCGGTGCGGGTGTGAACTACGTCGGCCAGGAGGGCGGTGTGTTCGGCGCGTCGGGCGATGCGCTCCGCCCGGGCAGCGTGCTGACCGACCGCCTGCCCATCGGCGCGAGTGCCGTGCGGCTGCGAGCGCCGGGCGACTCCGACCGCGTCGGGCTCGAACCCGCCAACGACGGCCGCATCGCCTACGGGCCCATCCGCAGGGCCGGGCTTTACGAAGCGAGTTGGGTCGGCCCGGCCGGGGCTGGCGACACGACCGACGGCGGGCGCGTCACCCGGACCTATGCTGCGAACCTGCTCGACCCGCGCGAATCAGATATCGCGGCGGCGCCGCTGCTGCGGCTCAGCGGCGAGACGGTCATGCTGCAGGACGCCGACGAGACCGAAGCGACGATTCGGCTCTGGCCTTGGGCGATCCTGGTGGCGCTGGCAATCCTCATGCTCGAGTGGTACATCTATAACCGCAAGGTGCATGTCTGACAGGGCGCACCTTACGTTCCTGATCCGCATCACACCCGCACCATAATCTCCCCCAACGGTTTGCGCTTGATATCCGGCACCACGCAATCCGCCGACGGATAACCCATCGGAATAAGCAAGAACGGCCTCTCGTGCGCAGGGCGTTCTAACACCTTCGTAAGAAAGCCCATCGGGCTCGGCGTGTGCGTGAGGGTCGCCAGCCCCGCGTGGTGGGCCGCGGCGAGCAGCATCCCTGTTGCGATACCGACGCTCTCGTTGACGTAATACACCTGCCCGCCCTCGTCGGTTTTGACCATCTTGAAAACGATCACCAGCCATGGGGCTACCTCAAGAAAATCTTTTTCCTCATCGGTGCCGAAGGGTGCGAGGTCGGCGAGCCATTCCTCGCTTGCTCGTCTCGAGTAAAACTCCCGCTCTTCTTCCTCAGCGGCGAGGCGGATCTTGCGTTTCATCGCGGGGTCACCCACGACGACAAACCGCCACGGCTGTTTGTTGGCGCCGCTCGGAGCGGTCCCCGCTGCCCGGACGATCCACTCGATCGTCTCGATCGGGACGGGACGATCGCTGAACATCCGCACCGTCCGCCGGCGGCGCATGGTCTCGTAAAACCGCTCGGCTGCCCGCTCGGACGGCACCCCGGGGTCAAAGGGCGTGAACGGGATGTGGTCGGGCGGCACAGCCATAGGGCTCCTCTCGATCAGAAAGATACGAACTCCGCGGCTTTCGCGCGATACAGCCTCGCATCGGTGGTGTCTTGAGAGTATGTGGCCTACCCGCCACCGGATATCGCCACCGCCCGCCAGACCTGCAACCTTACTGCATCGGAGTATCCAGGATGAACCCACGCCGAATCGCTGCTGTTCCTGTCCTGCTGAGCATACTGGCCGGAGCGCCGGTCGGCTTTGCCCAGGCCGAGCGGGAGCCCCGCCTTGACTTTCGTGCTGAGGAGGCCGCCGCCTACCTCGAGGCAAGAGCGCCGACCAACGCGGCTCTTGTCTACTACGTTCATTTCATGTACGCGCCGCAGCCGATGCTCAACGCCTATGTGCACTTCAACGACGATCCTGATGACGACAGCACCTTCGGCATGACCCGCGAGGAGGCCGAGCGGGCGCTCCGGGACGCGCAGGACACGCTCGACAACCTCGCGTGGGCGTCCACGCTGCCTGAGTGCGACTTCGGCATCCAGTATCAGCAAGGGTGGACTGCCCTGCTCCCGCACCTGGGCAAGCTCCGAGGCTTTGCCCGTGTGCTCGATGCCGACGCACGCCGGCACCTGGCACTCGGCGAGCCGGACATCGCGGCCGAGCGGCTCGCCACGATCTACCGCATGGCGAAACAAACCACCGGCGACCACATCATCATCTCCAGCCTCGTCGGCGCAGCGATGACAAACCTCGCCCACAAGCTCACCCGCGAGATGATCGAAGCTGATGACCTCACCGAGACCGGCCGCGACCTGATGATCACGGCGCTCGAAGGCTTCGGCCGCGACGACCCCGACGACCCCTTCGCCGTCCGCCAGAGCATCGTCATGGAAGGCGTGATGAGTCTGGGCTGGATCGCCACCGCGTTCCCCGAAGGGCGCGCCGGCACGAAGCTCGCCGAGTTCGGGCTCTTTGACGCCTCGGCCGACCGGAAGCTCGTCCGCCAGTTCAACGCGATGTCCGGCCCCGAGTTGTCCGCCGAGGCCGAGCGGATTCCCGAGTACTACAGCAAGTCGCTCGAGGTCTGGGATTCGCCCAAGGCCGCCGACCGCCTGCTTGAGTTGGAAGCCGTTCTGGAGATCGGCGGGTTCGGCAAGCTGACCAAGGCGTTCGCCTCGGCGCTCTCCCGCAGCCGCGAACAGGACATACTGGCCCGCGCCAGGCTGGAGGAGATGCTCGAACTGCTGGAGCACTACGAACCAGAGGCATCCGAGGACGACGCCCTCAACCCCGCCCCCATCCCCATCCCCGCAACCGGCACCCCCCGCGATCGGTAACCATCACGATGCCGACCGACGACCAGAGATTGCTGCGCCGCACCCACGCGGGGCACGAGCCCTCCGCCCGGGAGCTGTGGTCGCGCCACGCCGGGTGGATGGCGGCGTACGCGGGCCTGGTCCTGGGAAGCCGCAACGGCTCCATGGCCGACGACGTGGTGCAGTCTGTGTTCTGCCGCGTGCTCTCGCTTGATCGGCGCGCCGTACGGCTCGTGCAGGATGTCCGCCCGTGGCTCGCGCACGCGATCCGGCACGAAGCGCTCAACCACCTCCGCACCGTCCGGCGCGCAGCGCAGCGTGAGCTGCAAGCCGCTCGCCGGAGCACCCCGGTTGACACGACCCCCGACCCAAACAGCGACGTGGCCGCTGCGCTGGCGAGCCTGCCCCGCCGGCAGCGCGAGGTCGCCTATCTTCGGCACGTTGCCGGGCTCACTGTTGACCAGACCGCGCTCGCGCTCGACCTCCCCCGGGGCACGGTCGCCAGCCGAACCCGTGCCGCGATCCAGAGCCTCCGAGACAGACTCGAATCGCCCGAGCACGCAAACCTCGCAGAGCGCGACGCCACAAGACCCGCCCCTGCCACTCCAACCACGCCCCACGCCCCCCACGACCCCCACGACCCCCACGCCCCCACCACCAGCCCGGATGTTCTCCCACGCCGAACCCTTCGGAGCACAACGCCATGACCACCCCCGCTGACGACGGCACCATCGAGTCCCAACTCGCCGAGCTGCGCGAGACACACAAAGCCGCCGCGCCGTCCGAGGTATTTCTCGCTCGTCTTGCACCGAGACGAGCCACGCGGAGGCGTCGTGTCGCTCGACAGGTTCTCACCGGAACGCTCGGCATCGCCATCGCGGCCACCGCGGCATACCTCGTTCTACCGCCACGCGGCTCGATATCACGCGGCACCGCTCCTATCGGCCTTCCTTCCGGCGACCCCGCCGAGACCGCCCCTCGGCTGCGCACCGCCAGCAGCACCCCTCCCGGCCCGGTCACGCTCGCGAGCTTCCGCCAGCTCTCCACCCGGTCTGCCCATCCGTTCGAGAGCCTTCAGGACCAACTCGAACAGCTGTTCGACGGACTGCCCCGCTCCCCGGCTTCTGCCGTTTCCCGTCCGCTCCGCCTTGGTGATCGGGACGCGCTGCTCGCCGAATCCCTCTTGCTTCACAATCCCTGACCGGACACCCCCCCACGCACACCCCCCCCACGCACACCCACTCCAGCATCAAGCCCCCACGCCGAGCAAGCCGATAGCAAGAGCGTGGAGATCGTCCGAACCCACATCCTGTCTTCTGCGCTCGTGGCGTTGGTGCTGCTGGCGGGCTCGGGTGGAGCGGCGTCGGCCCAGACCCGGATCCAGACCCAGCCCGAAGCACCCACCGAGAGCGAAACAGCACCCCAACCTGACCCCGCCGACCGCCGCCCCAAAGCCGCCCGGCGGACTGTCCGGGTCTTCGATTTCGAGGAGCGGTTTACCAACGCCCTCGACGTACCCGAGGGTTGGGTCCGCGCCCAGAACGATCCGCTCGTGCCCCGCGAGCGCCCGGGTTTCCCGATCTGGAATCTCGCCGAGCTTG
The DNA here is from genome assembly GCA_030950285.1 of Planctomycetota bacterium. Taxonomy (GTDB): domain Bacteria; phylum Planctomycetota; class Phycisphaerae; order Phycisphaerales; family UBA1924; genus PNC22. The sequence goes on from JAUZRR010000008.1 coordinate 55,986, forward strand.
ATTACAAAGTCGCGGCCACCGGCGAGGGGTCGGCCCGGCTGGACGTCGAGGGCGGCAGCTCGAGCCTCCGCCTCAAGGCCGGGATGCTCCCGATCTTCCCGCTCGGGGAGTACGCGGTGCGCGCGGTGGTGCGCACCGAGGGCCTCGGCAACGCGCGGCCGCGGCTGGTCGTTCGCGCGCTCGACCGCACCGGCGCACCCATCCCCGGCAGCCAACGGCAGACCATCCTCGAATCGCTCGACGAAGCATGGCAACCGATCGAGGTCACCCTGCCGGGCATCTTCCCCGATGCCGCGTACCTCCAGATCGATCTCGAAGTCATTCAGCCCCGCGAGTTCCGACGCGAGAGCCTCCTCGAGCATCAGGTGTGGGAGCAGGATTTCGACGGGGCCGCGTGGTTTGACGATCTGGTCATCATGCAGGTGCCCCAGCTGCACATCGCGACCACCTCGCCGCTCAACGTGGTAAGCCATCCCGACTCCCCGACGCTGACCGCCGACCTGCGCGACCTGGCGGCCGAACAACTCACCGCGACCACGCGCATCTACGACGCCCGCCGCCACCTCGTCGCCGAATCGACCCGAGCCATCCGCACCGGGCGCGAGAGCTGGGAGTGGACGCCCGAGCTGACCGAACTCGGCTGGTACCAGGCGGTGGTCGAGATCGCGTCGGCCGAGCAGGTGGTGGCGAAGAAGTCCTGCGACTTTGTGTGGGTGCCCGCACCCGCCGCCGCCGGCACCACCTACCAGACCGGCCCGGGGTTTGACGGCCGCCAAACCAACGCCGCGCCGGTCACTGCGCGAAATATCGGGATCCAGCTCTCCGCGCTCCCACCGGGCGAATCCGACGACATCGCCCTTGCGCTGCGCAGCCTGGGTGCGCAGGTTGTCACGGCGCCGGTCTGGGAGCGCGACCTGCGCGCCCAGGACGCCCCCGCACGGGTCGACCGGTTGCGCGATCTGCTCGCGGCATTGCGCACCAACTGGATCGAGCCGAGGCTCTCGCTGCCCGTCGTGCCCGACGAGCTCGCCCGCCGGCTGCGGCTGCGCCCGCAGGACGTGCTCGACGTCTTCGCCGCACCGCCCGAGGTCTGGGAGCCCTACCTCAGCGACGCGATGGACCGCCTGGGCACCAGCTCGTCGCGCTGGCAGCTCGGCGCCAGCGGCAGCAACGAGGTGTACGAACAGGCGAGCGCAAGCGAGAACATCCGAACCGTGCGCACGCAGCTCGCACGCTTTATTCCCGGTGTCGAGATCGGTGCCGGGTGGAAGCTCGACTCGCCCGCCAAAGCCGCCGCCGCCGCGGGGGTCAACGGGGCGAGCGTCCTCCTCCCGGCGTGGACCGCGACCACGCCGATGGAGCCGGCGACCAAGCCCTGGCGCGAGAGCCGGGCGCTCGCCACCGAGTACGTCCTCGAACCGCTGCGCGCGCCGCGCCTCACCGAGCGTGACGTCGCCGCCGAGCTCGCGCGGCGGACCGTGCGGCTCTGGGCAACCCGGACCAGCGACGCCAGGGCCGATTCATTCGGCGCAGCAATCGCCGACCCCTGGACGATCGACACCGGCGAGTACTCGCGCGCCCAGCCCGACGTCGCGGCAGCGGTGTGGCGGATACTCGCCGACCAGCTCAGCAGCCGGGAGTTTGCCGGCCAGTGGCCGATCGGCGAGGGGTTGCGCTGCTATGTGTTTGCGCCCGCTCGCAGCGACACCACCCGCGGCGGCCTGATCGTCGCGTGGCGCGAGGACGCGCCATCGAACGCTTCTTCGCTGCGCGCAGTGCTCGGCGATGCGCCGGTGACCGTCTCGGACATCTTCGGCAACCGGCACACGGTCGGACTCGCAGCCGCCTCAGAGAGCGCTCGGCAGGTCCACACCATCCCGCTCTCGGGCGAGCCGGTCTTCATCGAGGGCATCGACACCGAACTCGTGCGGTTCCTGGCAACCCTCACGCTGAGCCCGCCGCAGCTCCAGTCCGTCGCCGGCGAGAGGGAATACGAGGTGGTCATCACCAACCCCTGGCCCGTTTCTGCGATGGGCAGGCTCATCATCACCGAGCCCGGGGGCTACAACGCAAAGACCCGCACCCGCGACCGCTCGTGGGAGATCACCCCGCGCTCGATGCCGTTTGATATTCCATCTGGGGGAACAGTCCGCCTGCCCGTCACCATCTCCTTCTCCCGTGCGATCGAGACCGGGCCGATCGGGATGGTGTTCGACGTGCAGCTCACCGCCGAGCGTGATTACGGCTGGGTCCGCGCCCGCGTCCCCGCCGAGGTCGTGCTCGACGGCGTGGAACTCGACATCGCCTACCGCCGCCCGCTCGCCATGCCCGACGCCGACCTCATCGTCGAAGCAACCGTCACCAACACCGGCGACACCGTCCGCAGCTTTGATGCCTTCGCGTTCGCTCCCGGGATGCCCCGCGTCCGCGCCAGCATCGGCCTGCTCGAACCCGGACAGTCGGCGGTCCGTTACTTCCCCTTCCCCAAGGCCGCCGCCGCGCTCGGCGGGCAGCGGGTGGTGGTCTCGATCGCCGAGGCCGACGGGCCGGGACGGCTGACCGGGGGGGTGGATGTGCTCAGCAGATAGAGCTTCTTGCAGAATCGTCATTCACGCTGATTGAAGGGTCGGCTCTTGTCCATCTCGGTCTTGAGGTGGTTGCCCTGTCCCCTCGCTTGCGCGAGGGGCTCTTTTCTCTACGCACACAACACTTCTGCAGAAATACATGACGGCGTTGTGGAGCCCCTCGCGCAAGCGAGGGGACAACGACACGCATCCACGACAACGAAATACATTGATGCAAAATGCTCGAAGCCGGCGTTTGGTCAGACACAAAGCCCGGGCTTGCGCGCAAACCAACGAACCTACGCCACCGCCCCCACCGCCCCACCAGCCAACCGCTCGGCCTCCTCGATGCTCTCGAGCACGAGCTGATCGACAAGCGGCGCGTCCTTGAGCGGCTTGCCGTGCTGGTCGGTCAATGGCTTGCCGTCGAGTGTGGTGATCGTCGGGATCGGGTGCTGCTTCATGTGCGCTTCGAGCTTGGCTTCGAGCCCGGCTTTGATCTCGTCGGGCAACCCCGCCCACTTGCCACGACCCCGGCACTTGGGAAAGAGCCCGCACCCAAGCCACGGCCCGCGCACGCCCGAGCGCAGATTCAGCGTCCCCTCGCGCCCGGCTTTTTCGCATGTTTCGCAGGGCAGATCCGTCTTCAAGGGCGGCGGCGACGGCGCGGTCACAAACCCCTTCTTGTCGATATTCAGAATGATCCCCTCATCCTGCGCCGCCCCCTCGGGCAGGATCGTCGCCAGGAACGGCCCGAACCGCCCCGTCCGCCGCGCCATCGGGCGGCCGGTCTTCGGGCAGCGCACGTTGATCACGTCCACCGTCCGGGGCTTGCCGTCGCGATCGCAGGGCGTTGCGTATTCGCAGTCGGGGTAGCGCGAGCAGCTCAGGAACCGGCCGTTGCGCCCGAAGCGATACACCAGCCCGGCGTCGCACTTCTCGCAGGTGTACTCCGGAGGCGCGGGCACGATCTCGGCTTTGGCGTGCTTGAGCTCGTCGTGGGCGCGCTCGAGGCTCTCCTTGAACGGCTGGTAGAACCGTTCGAGCATGTCGATCCAGTCGAGGTGCTCCTCCTCGATCTTGTCGAGCTCGCCCTCCATCTCGCGGGTGTACCCGACATCCATGATCCGCGGGAACGCCTCGATCAGCTTGTCGGTCACCACCTCACCCAGGTCGGTCGAATAGAACGCCCGCCCGATCTGCTCGGCGTACTTGCGCTGCTGAATCACGCTGATGATCGAGGCATACGTCGACGGCCGCCCGATGCCCTCGCTCTCCAGCTTCTTGATGAGCGACGCCTCGGTGTACCGCGGCGCGGAGCCGGTGAACTTCTGCTTGGGATCGAGCGCCACCGGCGCGAGCGCCTGCTGCTCCTGGACCGCCGGCAGCACCGCCTCGGCGCCGCCGGTGGGCACCCCCGCGACGCGGTAAAAACCGTCAAAGACCAGGACGCGACCCGAAGCCCGGAACGTCAGCTCGGCCGCGCCGGGTGTGCCGCCGCGGATCGTCACGGTCGTCGCGTCCCATTTCGCCGGCGTCATCTGGCAGGAGACAAACCGCTCCCAGATGACCTGATACAGACGGAACTGGTCGGCGGTGAGCGCACGCTTGACCCGCTCGGGCGGGTAGTCCAGCGAGGTCGGGCGGATCGCTTCGTGCGCTTCCTGCGCCGCTTTGTTGCTCGACGAAAAGAAGTTGGGCTTGTCCGGCAGGTAGTCCTTGCCGAAGGTCCGGTCGATGTAGCCGCGAACCGAGTTGATCGCTTCGCCCGAGAGGTGGGTCGAGTCGGTACGCATGTAGGTGATGAGCCCGACCGGCCCCTCGCCGGGCACCTCGACACCCTCATACAGCGCCTGGGCCGCCCGCATCGTCCGCTGGGCGGCAAAGCCCAGCCGCGTCGACGCGGCCTGCTGGAGCGTGGACGTGATATAAGGAGGCGCAGGGCGGCTCGACGTCCGCTTGGTCTCGATGCCGGTGACGCGGTAGGGCGTGCTCGGATCGACCGTCCCCCGCACCGTCCGCACAAACCCGGCCGGCCCTTTGCCCGACGTGTCCTCGGTCGTCGTGATCTCGATCTCGGTCAGCCCGGCCGCCTCGGCGATCTCGCGGACCCGGGGGGTCAGGTCGGCGGGGTCTTTCCCATCGGCAAGGTCGGCTGCGAGCTGGCGGAGGTCGAACTTCTCCCCGGCGACCTCGACCAGCGACGCGCGGAAGACGCCGCGGTCCCCGAGCCAGGCGTTCTGGGCTTTGATCGTCGGGCCGTTGTTCTTCTCGTCGCGCTCGGCGAGCAGCTTCTGCCACTGCGGCCCCAGCTTGGCAGCGTCCGCCTCACTGAGGGCAAAGATCGCGTCGATCTCCCAGTACTCATCGGGCACAAACGCGCGGATCTCCCGCTCGCGTTCGACCACCAGCCGCACCGCGACGCTCTGCACCCGCCCCGCGCTCAGCCCCCGCGCCACCTTCTTCCAGAGCAACGGCGAGACCTGATAGCCGACGATCCGGTCGAGGATGCGGCGGGCCTGCTGGGCGTTGACACGGTCCTCGTCGATCACGTGCGGCGTCTGGAACGCCTTCTCGATTTCCTTCTTGGTGATCGCGGTAAAGATCACCCGCCTGGCGTCATTGCTCGCGATGCCCAGCTCCTGGGCCAGGTGCCACGCGATGGCTTCCCCTTCGCGGTCGAGGTCCGTTGCGAACCAGACCTCGCCGCCGGACCCGATCGCGTCCTTCGCGGCCCGCTTGAGGTCGCGGATGAGGCCTTCCTTGCCTTCGACGACCTCGTAGGTCGGCGCAAAGCGGTGCTCGAGATCGACCCCGGGCACAGGGCGTTTGTCGCCCTTGGGGGCTTTGCTGGGCAGGTCGCGGACGTGCCCGACGCTGGCGAGCACGACGTAGTCCGAGCCCAGATACTTATTGATAGTCCGGGCCTTGGACGGGCTCTCGACGATGACCAGCTGCTTGCCGACCGCCATCCCGGCCTTGTACCCGGACTTGGTCACCCGGACCGCCCGCTTCTTGGCTGCGGGGGCCGCGGCCTTGCTGGGGGCCTTGCTCGAAGCTTTCTTGGCGGTCTTCTTGGCCGCCTTCTTCTTTGCTGCCTTCTTCGCCATGCGTTTCCCATCTGTGGGTCGTTGAGCCGGGGGTCTTCGTGGGGGTCTTCGTGGGGGTCTTCGGCTGGATGGTCTCTCCCCCGCCACGCTCCGGGCGAGTCGGGAGAGAAAACGGCCGCAGAACCCAACTGTCAAGCCGCGACGAGAGCAAACACCACAAGAGCCCGTGTTATTCCGGGGAAAATGGACAGGAACATTGCCCAGGCCGCCGTACATTCGCCGCACGGTGCTGGATGACCCGGGATCCACAACGCGTTGGCCCCCGTTCTTGAGCCCCTCGCTCACAGGGTTTTTGCAAGGAAACGGTGCAACCCGCCGGCGGGATCGGGGTAGAACAACAGGAGGAGCAACAGGAGAAGCCCCGAGAAAGGGCTTGACAGCAGGGCGGAAATCTTGTAGGTTGATGTTACTTTGCTCGGTACATGGCCGGTCTTCACAGGCCGGTCTTCACTTCACAGGCCGGTCTTCAATCTGGACCGGTCGCCGGGTGGCCGGTCCCCAGCGATTGGGAGACAGGTATGAAGCACGAATCGATGCGGAATGCGATGCAGAACTCGACGCCGAGCGGGTGGTGCGGGGCGATGCTGGCGGTCGCTGTGCTGTGGGTGTTGGGGGCGGGGACGGGGGTGGCAAACGCGCAGCTGAATGGTGGCGGCGGGCAGTTGCCGGCACCGGTCTTCGACCCGGTCCTGGTGTTCAATGTTGGCGACATTCACGACGACTTCGACTTCGGCGCGGTCAATCCCTACGGGCTCGCCTCGGCGGATTTCCTCGACGCCGACGGCAACCCCGGGCAGGACGGGTACCCCGAGATCGCCGTGGCGGGTACGGGTGTCAACATGATCGACCCCGCAACAAGGTGGTGCGGGAACTCCCCCGGCGAGCACTATGTGATGGTCTTCCACAACAAGGGAGCGACGGTCAACTGGGACGGCACCAACGGCGACGACCCCCTCGACGCTCTGGAACTGGTGGACATTCTGCCTATCCATATCGCCGCTCCCGGGATGTGGGCGATGGAGCTGGCGTTCGCCGATGTGACGGGTGCCAACGGCCCGGACCTGGTGCTCGTCGGGGCCGACCCGGATATCTCGATCGGGCACCTGCTGGTCTACAAGAACCTTGGGAACGGCTCGTTCAACAGCATCCCTGATGTGTGGTCGACGACAGTGCCATTCCGCGGGCTCATCACGGCCGACCTGGACCTCGACGGCCGGATCGATATCGCGGCATCCTCCGCCGATCTGCCCGGTGAATGGGACTGCTCGACGGCGGAGCAGGACGTTGTTGTGGTGTTTCAGAACTTGACGGACCAGAATGGCCTTGCTTTCGATGTCCTAGATCCCATTGATCTCGGCACACCCTTCGACCGTGCTCCGGGCGACCTCGCGTTGGCCGACTTCACAGCTCTCGCGCCCGGGCAGCCGCTGCTCGATCTTGCGACACCCAACCCGGGGGCCGACGGGATCACGGCGATCACCAACCTTGGCATGATGAACTTCGTCCCCATTACGGTTTCCCCGCCGACAGGGTGCGAGTGGCGGTATGTCTCTGCGGTTGGCGCGAGGTTCGGCGCAGACCCGCACTGGGATATCGCGGCCGTGCATACCGCCGACGAGTCCTCGAATGATCCTTCGGATTGGCGCGTGTATGTGGACCTCTTGCAGGGCGACGGCCTCGGCTCGTTCCAATCGCCGTGCGACACGCCGCCGGGGTACCAGTTGGATATCCAGGGTGAGAACCCCGCACTCCGCGCCCACGGGATCGACTCGGGCTTCATCGACAACGGCCCCTATCCCGATGTGGTCGTGGCGACTTGGCGGTTCCCGCTCAATCTCGCCAGCGACTCGCATGTCGCGGTGCTGCTTGGCAGGGGCAACGGCACTCTGCAAGCGGCGTCGGACGAGCAGGCGTACCTCTTCAACACAGAAGAGAGGCACACGATCAACGTCATGCTCGTCGACCTCGACGCCGACGGGTTCGACGATATCGTCGCAGCGAATCACTGGCACGACGGCGTTCTCAAGCGGGACACCATCAGCATTTTCATCAACAGCCTTGAGGTCACGGGCAGCGGCCCGTGATTGAGAACCTCTGGAAGGAGACGGCGGTGTCTTCTCGAACTCTGTCTTCTCGAACATGCACCATCGTGTTGGGCGGGCTGCTGCTGACCGCAGCGGCCCGCCCGCTTTGTGCACAACCATACTTCACTGGTACCGGTACGCTCAGCGGAGGCAGGTCGGTCATTGCCCAAGACATATCACCCGACGGGCGGGTTGTGCTTGGCGATACCGGGATCTTCGACAAGAAGGTCGCGCTCTGGACGCTGGCTGATGGGCTGCGGTCGATCATGCCAAATCAGATCGCCGATACCACCGGCGGCATAAGTCATCTCGGGCGGGTCGTTGCCGGCGGATTTCCCGGAAACGGCACCAGGCACGGGTTCCGCTGGACAGAAGAAACCGGGGCGATCAGCGTTGGCGACCTCCCGGGTGGGGAGTTCCGGAGCACCGTGCAGGGTGTGAGCCCGCGGGGCGATATTCTGGTGGGGTCGAGCAACTCGGAGCGGAGCAGCGAGGGCTCAGGGGAGACCTACCGCTGGACCGCCGAGACCGGGATGGTGGCGCTCGGCGACCTCCCCGGCGGGCTGTTCAGGAGCGGCGCGAGCGCGATCTCTGCCGACGAACTGGTGATCGTGGGGGGTGGGCGGTCCGAGCAAGGCCTCGAGGCCTACCGCTGGGTAGAAGAAACCGGCATGGTCGGCTTGGGATATATTCCGGGCGGATACCCCGAGAGCACAGCACTGGCAGTTTCGGCCGATGGCTCGGTCGTGGTTGGTAACGGCTACGACGCCACCCACCAACGGGCCTTCCGCTGGACCGAGCAGGCCGGCATGGTCGCGCTGGAGAAGATTCACCCCGACCAGATCTTCCAACGCGTCGGCGGCGTCTCATGGGACGGCGATGTCATCGTCGGCGAAGTGGGCGTGGGCGAGGTGGGGTTCGGGCCGTTCTACTGGACACCCGAAGGAAACACCCGCTGGCTGGCCGATGTCCTCGACGAACACGGCATCGAAACCCATCACGGCTGGTACCTCTACAAGGCCTCCGCTGTCTCGGCCGACGGCCGCACCATCGTCGGCTGGGGCATCAACCCCGACGGCGACGGCGAGGGCTGGGTCGCCTATCTCGGCCCCGCCTGCCGGGCCGACTTTGACGACGACGGCGAGGTCGATGTCGAGGATGTCGCCGCCTATCTCGCCGCGTGGCTCGAATCCAACATCTTCGCCGACTGGAACTACGACGGCTCCATCAACACCCGCGACCTCCTCGGCTTCCTCAACGAATGGGTCGCCAAGCCCGGGTGCGAGTGAGGCGCGGGCAGGAACGCCCCCCACCCCCACATCATCCCATGGCACGGTCCACGACCACCCGGGCCATGTCCGTCTGATCGGTCTCGGCGGGATTGAGCCAGACCGACCCGTCCAACAGCCGCAGCCTTCGCAGCCAGGTCCGCTGGCTCTTGGCAAACCGCCTTGTCTCGATCTTGATCCGCTCGATCGTCTCGGCGAGTTGGTCGGGGTCGGCCCCGGCCTCGAGCCACGCGGCCAGCTGCTTGTAGCCGAGCGCCTCGCGGGCCTGGGCCTCGAGCCTTCCGGTCTCGACCAGCCCGCGCACCTCCTCGACAAACCCGGCTTCGACCATCTGCTTCACCCGGGCGTTGATGCGGCGGTTGATCTGCTCGCTCGGCCAGTCCAGCCCGACCAGGAACGCATCGGGGCGGACGCTGCTGGCCCGGTCCCACTGGGCCTGGTGGTCGCTGATCGGCCTGCCGGTCAAACGAAAGACCTCGATGGCGCGGATGGTCCGCCGCTGGTCGTTGGGGTGGATGCGGCCCGCGGCTTCTGGGTCGATCCGTTCGAGCTCCGCCCTCAGAGCCGAGGACTTCAGTCCTCGGAGTTCTGCCCGCAACCCCTCGTCCGCCCCCGGCCCCTCGAACATCCCCTCCATAAAGCTCTTTATATAGAGGTGCGTCCCCCCCACGACGATGGGCAGGTTGCTCCGCGCGCGGATGTCCCCGATCGCGCGCTCGGCGAGTTCAAGCCACCGGACCACGGTGAAGGGTTCGGAGGCATCGGGCTCGAGGATGTCGAGCAAATGGTGGGCGACCCCCCGCTGCTCGTCGGCGGTGGCTTTGCCGGTGCCGATGTCCATGCCTCGGTAGACCTGGAAAGCGTCGGCCGAGATGATCTCGCCGCGCCCACCCCCCGGACCCGATCCCTCGCCGCCCCCCTCACTGAGCCCCCGCCGCGCAAACTCCATCGCCACCTCGACGGCCAGCCCGGTCTTGCCCCCGGCGGTGGGGCCGACGATAACGGGGATGCGGGGCGCGGGAGGCATGGGGGGACTTTACGGGACAAAGCGGAGGGGACGGCAAAGGGCAAAGAGCAAATGGCAAATGGCAAAGTAAGACGACAACACTCCTGCTTTGCTCTTTGCCCATTTGCCATTTGTTCCCTGTTCTGGTCCGAACCATGTTCTGCGTTGATCGCGCGGCGATCTGCGGCGATCGGGGGCCGATCGTGCGGCGCGGGAGACTGTTGCTCCGCCCCGAACAGCGGCCGAAGCGCAAGAAAGAACAACAAACCAGGCCTGGAAAACAGTTCCCCAGGCCTGGGGAAGAGTTTTTCAGGCCTCTTGAACAGTTCCCCAGGCCCGGGGAAGAGTTCTTCAGGCCTCTGGAACAGTTCTTCAGGCCTGGAGAGGAGCAAACCAGGCCTCGGGAACAGTTCTTTGGGCCTGGAGAGGAGCACACCGGGCCCGAAGCATCGTTCCCCGAGCCCCGGCGGGAGTTGCCCGAGGGCGGAACGACCCGTACGCCGACGCGGCCGGCCCCCCACCCGACCCCCCACCCGGCCCGCCGCCCGGGCCCGCCGCGGAGCCCGCAATACCCCCTTGGACCCGGGCCGATGGTGTGGTACGCTGGGCGCGGCCGCCGGGTGAGCGGGGATGGTCCCCCGGCGGCGTGCACGCACACCAGCTTCAGACAAGGGGCGACACGATGTCATTGCGGTCATTGGTATTCGGGACGAGAGGCGTGGGGGGCGTGGGGGACGTGGGGGGCGAGAGGGTGCGTTCGCAGCACCGGGGCACGGCGGGCGGCTGGATGCTGGTGGCGTTGTTGGCTGCGGCCCCGGGCGTCCCGGGTCTCGGCGCGGGCACCGCCTGCGCCCAATCGTGCGACCCGGTCGAGGTGGCCACGCTGCTCGCCAGCGACGGGGCCGAACAGGATCGGCTCGGCATATCCGTTTCTACCAGCGATGACACAGTTGTCATCGGGGCATATTGGGACGACGACAACGGCGACGACTCTGGCTCGGCGTATGTCTTCATACGCAATGACGGCGTGTGGACGCAACAAGCCAAGCTCCTGCCCGACGACGGGGAGAGGCTGGACGAGTTCGGCGCGTCCGTCTCCCTCAGCGGAGACACGGTAGTCATCGGGGCGCGGTTGGACGACGACAACGACAACGCCTCTGGCTCGGCGTATGTCTTCACGCGCAATGAGGGCGTTTGGACGCAACAGGCCAAGCTCCTGCCTGACGACGGGGCGTGGAAAAGCCAGTTCGGCAACTCCGTTTCCATCAGTGGCGACACAGCTGTCATCGGGGCATATTCGGACGACGCCAACGGCCCCAACTCCGGCTCGGCGTACGTCTTCACCCGCAGCGGGGGTGTGTGGACCCAACAGGCCAAGCTCCTGCCCGGCGACGGAACAGCGTATTACTACTTCGGCTCCTCCGTCTCCATCGATGGCGACACTGCCCTCATCGGAGCGCACCAAGACGGCGAATACGGTACAAGTGCTGGCTCCGCGTATGTCTTTATCCGCAACGAAAGCCTGTGGACCCAGCAGGCCAAGCTCCTGCCCGACGATGCGGGACCAGGCAAACTGTTCGGCGACGCCGTCTCCATCGATGACGACACCGCCCTCATCGGAGCACGCTGGGACGACGACTTCGGTTCCACCTCCGGCTCGGCGTATGTCTTCACGCGCAACGGAGGCGCGTGGTCGCAACAGGCCAAGCTCGTGCCCAACAACGCGGAACGGGGTGCCAATTTCGGCTCATCCGTCTCCATCGAAAGCGACACTGCCCTCATCGGAGCGTGGAAATACAACGGCAGCAACGGCCCCAACGCCGGCTCGGCGTATGTCTTTGTTCGTCGCGAAGGAGAGTGGACCCAGCAAGCCCAACTCCTGCTCAACGACGGAAACCAGTGGGACTTGTTCGGCTCATCCGTCTCTCTGGGAGGCAACACGGCCATCATCGGGGCATACGGGGACAAAGACAATGGGGCCGCCTCCGGCTCGGTGTATGTCTATGACCTCAACTGCACCACCTGCCCCGCCGACCTCACCGGCGACGGCGTGGTTGACAGCCGCGACTTTGTCGCCTTCCTCAACGCCTGGGCCGGCAGCGACCCGCTCGCCGACTGGGACGACAACGGCGTCATCGACACCCGCGACTTTGTCGCCTATCTCAACGACTGGGCGATCGGCTGCCCGTGAGCGGCGGGACGGGAAGGGCTCGGCCCGGCACCTGATGGGGTGGGGGTGGGGGTGGGGGTGGGGGTGGCGAACGCTCGTGCTTGTGCATTGAGGGGAGAAGCTCACGCTGGCGCGTTGAGCCTCTTTGCTCGGGGGGGCTTGGGGGAGTGGGGCCGCCCCTGTGTTCCCGCCTCCTACCATTGCCCATGCCCGTTCCCCGTATCGCTATCGTCGGCCGACCCAACGTCGGCAAAAGCTCGCTGCTCAACCTCATGGCCAGGCAGAAGATCGCCATCGTTGACGACATGCCGGGCGTCACCCGTGACCGCGTCGCCGTCGTCGTCGATCTGGACTCGCCCGACAACTCCGGGCCGACCCGGGCTGTCGAGGTCACCGACACCGGGGGCTACGGCATCTACACCGCCGAGGGCGAGCGGTACGACGATGTCGGGGCTGACCTCTCGACACTGCGCGACGATATCGAACAGCAGATCTCCAACGCGGTCGCGACCGCTGACATCATCCTCTTCGTGCTCGACACCCAGGCCGGGCTGACCCGCGACGACGAGAACATCGCCCAGATGCTGCGGAGCGGCAAGCTGGGGAGAGGGGGGCGTGGGGGCAGAGGCAAGGCGGTCCTCCGCGACGAGGACGCGCCGGCGAACCAGACGATCCGCGTGGTCGCGACCAAGGTCGATGGCCCCAAGTGGGAGCCGCACGCCTACGAGTTCTCGGCGCTGGGCTTTGGCGAGCCGATGCTGGTGGGCGCCAAGAACAACTACTTCCGGCGGGACTTTCTCGACACGATCTACGAGATGCTGCCCGACCCCCACGACCCCCACGACCCCCACAACGGCACCGAGCTGCCCCGCGCCGACCTCAACCTCGCGGTCATCGGCAAACGCAACGCGGGCAAGAGCTCGCTGGTCAACGCGATCGCCGGCGAGCCCCGGGTCATCGTCTCGGAGATCGCCGGGACCACCCGCGACGCGGTGGACGTGCGGATCGAGTTTGACGGCAAGAGCGTGATGCTGATCGACACCGCCGGCCTTCGCAAGAAGAAAAGCTTCCACGGCGCGGTCGAGTGGTACGCCTACGACCGGGCCAAGCGGGCGATCGGGCGGGCCGACGCGATCCTGCTGATGATCGACGCGGTCTCGGACATCAGCCAGGTCGATGAACAACTGGCGATGCTGGCCCAGAAAGCGTTCAAGCCGGTGGTCATCGCGGTCAACAAGTGGGACCTGATCAAGGGCAGGAAGAACTCGAAGGGCAAGCAGGTCGGGCCGGACGATTATGAGGAATACATCCGCCGCGAGCTCAAGGGGCTGAGCTTTGCCCCGATCGCGATTATCTCGGCCGAGACCGGGCTGAACCTCCGCGCGCTGCTCGAGCTGTCGATCGAGATGTTCGAGCAGGCGTCACGCCGCGAGACCACGGGCAAGCTCAACCGGCTGGTGCGGGAGATCGTCGAGCGGCAGCCTCCACCCAGCAAGACCGGCACGCGGGCGAAGATTTATTATGCTGCCCAGGTGCGGACCAACCCGCCGACGATCGCCGTCGTGGTCAACCACCCGGACCTGTTCACGTCCAACTACGAGCGGTACATGATGAACCGGTTCCGCGAGGCGCTGCCCTACCCCGAGGTCCCGATCCGGCTGATCATCCGCGGCAAGCGTCGCGTCGAAGACCTCCACAAGATCGACGACGACCACGCGGTCGAGCACGCCGAGGCGGTGGGCTGGACCGACGCCGAACTGGCGTCGCTGCCGGATGAGGCCGAGGCGTATTTCGACGAATAATTCTCCAGGATTTCCCACTTTCCTCTTGCACTCGGGGGGGGGGGGGGGGGGTAGTCTCCATGTGGTTTTGAAAGAACCTCGCCACAGGTTGACACAAGAGATTCAACGATGCACATGAAGGACTACCTCGCGTTTGGTTGCGCCATTGTCGTCTGTGCCGGCACAGCGCTCACCTTTGGGGGGATCGGCAGCGCCCCGGCGGCGTGTACTGCCTGCACCGCCAACCAGTGCGTCAATGCGGGTGCCACGACCCCGCCGGCACCGTGCAAGCCCCGAGACGATGAGGTCTGCTGCTGCTGCCTGGTCGGCGGTGCGTGGACTTGCCTTTGCAAGACAAACACCGATTGTGAAACAGAGTCCGACTGCCACCAGAACCCGTAGGCTCGTCCACCATGTCCCAGCACAAGAAGGCAGTGTTCCTTGCAATCGTCGTGCTCTCACTCGGTCTGGGTGTTGCGGTGTTGTTTACAACTGGTGTCTTAGGGCAGTCGCCGGCCGAAGATGTCGATGCTGTACGCGAGCGGTTGCTGGGCGAGGGGCAGGCGGCCTATGCCCGGCTCGACGTCCAGCCCGGCTCTTCGCTTGATTCGCCCGAAGCGGTGCGTGCGCTACTTGCCCGGGTGGATTTTTCGAGCGACAAGAGGCTTGATGCGCAATCGCGCGACGAGTTGCTCGATGCGTTGTCCGGCTTTGTGTATGCGCGGTTCATCCAATCAGATCCGGAGACCTACCTGGAATGGAGAGAACAGCACGGTTATACCTTCCGGAGTGAAGAAGACCTTCGAACGGTAGCCGGTATCGAACAGGTCTACCGCCAAGCGCTCGGCGAGGAACCAGCAGCCGACCTCACCATGTCAGAAATGTTCACACGGGTATTCTCCGTGGCACACGCGGGAACGGGCTCGCCTTGGTCCTTGACGGCAGTTGCCTCAACCGGGGATGGGTTGTGCGCTGCTGTTGGGGAGATGTCGCTTCAAGATATGAGTCGGGCTCCTCTCGAAGGCACGTTGTCTGCGGATCTCTGGCGGGGTCGCGTGTGGGGTGGAGTCCCGAGCTGGTTTGCGAGAGGACCGAGCGCTATCGAACTCCTTCAAACGCACGAATCACTGCTGTACGCAGACATTGGCATGATCATGGAGTTTCAGGACGGCGTGCGGCGGCCGGTCGTCTGTACCTTTATTCGCGAGCCATCCTCGGGCCGCTGGCGTCTTGAATACCTGATGGCATATAACTACGCACTGGAACAACTCTGCCCTCTGGCTTTCTGATCGAGGGGATCACCAATGCCCGGACCCGGAATGACGGCGCAGCGAGTGAGTCGCGTACTGGTCGGCGGGCTGTTCTTCGTCAGCGCGATCGCCAAAGCGGTTTCTCCGGGCCCGGCCCAAGACGCGCTGGTGTTCGGACTGCCGTGGCTTGATGGACACGCTGCGGCATTCGTTCTCGCGGGTGTGGTTCTTACAGAAACATGGCTGGCTCTTTGCTTATTGCTGTTCCCGGTATCACGACCAACGCTGGTGGGTATTTCTGCGCTGCTCCTTGTATTCACGGCATTCCTGCTCAGGCTCGTGCTGACTACAGGCTCCCCGGGCTGTGGATGCTTTGGAGCTGGGCAACTGCCTCCACACACCGAACACGCCGTCGGCATGATACGGAATGCCGCGATGTTGGGTCTCGTCTGGTATATGTGGGCGTCAGTCCCTGCGAGGCAACCGACGCCCATTCGTCGCCGGCCTCTCCCAGCACCACCGAACTCGAGCGGCTATACCTTGATTGAGATGCTTGTCTCCATTGTTATCCTCACGATACTTATCAGTGTGCTGTTGCCCGCGCTGCGCTCGGCCCGCCTCGCCGGCCGTGATGCTTCCGCACTCTCAACGCTCCGCCAGCTGCATGTTGGCCTTGCCGGGTATGCCGCTGATCAACGTGATGCATTTCCTTTCTTTGCGACACCCGGAAAGCCCTACGGTAATCTTTATATTCATGATCACGTCTACCGAAGCATGTCCGGCGCGTTCGACGATCAGGCCGGGCTTTGGCTCAGCGTCCTCACTCCCGAGTTCCTGAACCCTCTGGATGAGGATTCACTATGGGCTGATCCAGGCACCCAACCACGCGTACGCACGACCGGCGAAGAACCCGGTCATCTCATTCGCTCTTCTTACTTTCTTTCGTATTCTGTATTTGCAGCCAAGGGCTACTGGGACGGCGACGTGCCGCACACGGACCTGCGGCACATCCGCGGCACTCGATGGAGCGACACAACCTTCCCTTCCTCCAAAGGGTTGATCTGGGACCGCGAGGGCTCCTTCTCTATGCGATGGACCTCCGGTGCGCGGCCGCTCATGTTCGCAGCATTCGTTGACGGTTCGGCGGGTGTCCTCACCGACACAGACGCAGACGACAAGCTCTACGTCTCCGCCCCGTTCACTTCGCTGGTCGGGCCGGTTGTCTCGACGCGGGACGGACTGGCAGGTCGCGATCGCCGGTAAAGCTGCTGGCGGTATCGAATCCCGCAACACTCGATGCGCTCTGGCAAGAACGCCGCCCGCCGGGCGCGGCGGGCGGTGTGGGGAACACTCGGTTTGTGGTGCGGTGCTGCACCGTTTCGCGTTACACCTCTTCAGAAGGCGCGACCGGTTCGGCCGGCTCGACCGGGCTTGCGGCGCGCTCATCGCTGACCTTGCCGAGCACGCCGGGCAGCTCGATCCCCGCCTGTCTGGCGAGTTCGCGGACCGGCGGCAGCGCGCCGATCAGGCTGCTGAGAAAGTCGGCGGTGGTGTCACGGACGTTGACGTTGATCAGCTCGAGCCCGATCTTGTTGACCTCCTGCCCGACGTTCTCGTTGATGAGGCTCATGAACTTTTCGCGGTCCTTGTTGATCTCTTCGATCGCCGGGGTCGCGATCACCAGACGGAGCTGCCCGAGGATGATCCCGTGCCGCCACGGACATGCGGCAGCTTGCGCAGCATCACTCTACAGCATCCGCCGCTCCGGCATATTCTCGGGGTTTTTGGGTGGTTTCTTGCAGTGCTGGTGGTGCGCCCAAGGGCGCTCAGGCCGCGAGACCGAAATCGTCGGCACCGTCGTCCCACGCGTCCTGGTCGGGCGTGTCGCTGTCATTGCTCTCGTAGTCGTCGGCGCCGTCGGCGTCGTGGGGGTCGTGGGCGTCGTGGGCGTCGTGGGCGTCGAACGCCCACTGGTCCTTGGGCAGGTGGCGGTGGTGGATATGGATCACCCGGGCCAACTGCTCGGCAAAGAGGCTCGAGATCGCGTCGAGCATCGTGACGTGCTCGTCGCTGAACCCGGTGCGGCGGTCGCGGAAGAAGGTCAGCACCGCGAGGCACTCGTCGTCGTGCCGACATGACAGGCACGCGACCGCGTGGCCGTCGAGCCAGTCGGCGTGGTTGTCGAAACGCTCGAACAGCGCCTGCTCGCTGCGCATCAGCACCGCGTGCGGCTCGTCCTCAAAGCGCTCGGGCACCACCGACGCCAGATGATCGAGCAACACCTCGGCGGTATCGCGCGGACAGTCGTAGTTCACATACGCCCCGAGCGAATAGTCGCCCGTGGTGCTGGGCAGAAAGATCGCGGCGTTGGTCGGCCCAAGCTTGGCGAGCACGAACTCGAGCACAGTGCGGAGCAGGCTCTCGAGGTCAAGCTCCTGCCGGATAAGGCTGTTGAACTCGGCGGTCAGGCCGACACTCGCCATCTGCTCGGCCAGGTCGTGATACGCGGTGAGCAGGTCCGCGTCGCTGTCGGCATGCGGCGGGAGGGGGGTCGTGAGTGCGGCCGAGCCGGTGGTGGGTGTCGTGGCGCGCTCGTGCTGGCGCCGATCAAAGCGTGCGCGATCGATCGCTCTCTCGACTCTCGCGGTAAGCGCAGCTGTGTCAATCGTGCCCACAACAAAGTCGAGCACACCCTCCCGCATCGCGCAGACCGCGTCGTCGAGGCTCGCTTTCCGCGCGAGCATGACCACCCCGAGCCCGCCATCGAGCTCGTGCAGGCTACGGACCAGCTCGAGCCCACGTCCGCGGCCCATCGCCTGCTGCACCATCGCCAGGTCAAACCGTTCGGTCGCGATCGCGGCGATTGCCTCGGCCGGGGTCGAGACCGGCTCGACAACCATCCCCCGCCTGGTGAGCTTGGCGGTCAGTGATTCTCGTTCAACCCGGGACGCAACCGCGATGAGCACGCGGGGCATGTCCACAGCATCGTGCGCAGGACTGCCCCCGGCGTGGTCGCGCAGGTCGGGGAGTGCCGGTGCATGATCGGCGCGGCGTGGCGCCTGATCAGGGGTTGGCTTGTCGGACTTGTTGTGGTGTCCGTCTCTCATGCCGCTCGTCCCGCCTCTCGCTCCGTGACGGCCCGCCACTCATGCAGAGTGACGACCGCGGTCGTGCCTCCGTGCCCGCCAGGCTCGAGCCTGACGGTGCCCGCGTGCAGCTCCACCAGGCACTTTGCCAGGGGGAGCCCGAGTCCGCGTCCTCGCCCGGCCGGCCGTTCACTAAAGAACGGGTCGAAGGCGTGACGCATCGCTTTGGATGACAGGCCCGGCCCGTCATCCTCCACCCGAATCACAAGTCGGTCATCCGGAGGCTCGATTTGAACCCGAAGCGTCACATTCCCGTCCTCGGCCCATTCTCTTGCGTTTCGGAGCAACTCAGCCAGGGCCCGGGACATCCTCGGACCGTCCACAAACACGTCGAGCCCGCCTCCATACCCCGTCGGCATCACGATCTCGACGTGTCCCTCGGCCCCTTTGACGCTCTCGATCACGTCCTTCAAGAGGTCAGAGAGCAGAATCTCGGCCCGATCCGCACGCCCGGGTCTGGCGATCTCGTGCATCGCCGTCACCAGGTCCGAGAGGTCTCCCGAGGCTTTGGCGATCAGCCGGGCGGTGGTCCGGTCGCGGTCGTCCTCGAGCCGATCGGCGAGCATCTGGGCCCGCCCCCGGATCACCGTCAGCGGGTTGTTCAGCTCGTGGGCAGCCCCGGCGGTCATCTCCCCGAGCCGCGCGAGCGCCTGGACCTCGGTCAGCTTGGCCTGGGTCGCGGCAAGGGTGCGGTTGGAATCGGCGAGGCTCTCGGCGAGCCGTTCGGTCGCGCCCTTGTGGATCGCCGCACTCAACGCAGCCGACCAGCCCGCCCGCAGCGGGAGCAGGTGTATGGCGTCCTGGGTCTGGCTCGGCATCGGCGCATCGGTGACCATCACACACCCGCGCACACCATCGCCCGCGCACGCGACCACAACCCGCAGCGGGGTCTGACTTGCACCCATCCCGAGCTTCGCCCACGCCCACTCAGCGAGCGTCGAACGCACGCCGGACCGGTCGGCCCATGCCGAGGCGTTTGAGAGATCAAACTCCGCAAGGCTCGGCGGCGGCTCGGCGTAGACCGAGTGCGCGACCGAGCCGCCGGGCTTGAACGAACACAGCATCCACCCCCGCGGCCCACCCCCGTCGAGCAGGGTGATCCACTGCCCCTCGCCGAGCAGCCTCGACGCCGACTGCGTCATCGCGCCGAGTGTCCGCAACACGTCGCCGCTGGCGCCGCCGACCTTCCAGAACTCGGCAACCGCATCGAGCACCTGCACCACCCGCTCGCCCTCCTTGGCTTTCAGATCGAGATCGGCGGTGAGCTGCGACAGCCTGCGGTTGGCCGCGGTGATCGACTTGAGCAACATCTCCGGCGGGGCCTGCTCGTTGAGCCCAAGCACCTTGCACCGCCCGGCGACCGCTTCGTGCAGCCTTCGGGCCACCTTGTCGAGCGTCGAGCGAGAAATCCCCGCCGCATCGCACATCTCGGCGGCCGGCGCAAACGGGCCGTGGTCCCCCGACTCGCCCAGATGCATCTCGCGCACCAGCGCACGCGCGACCGCGACGATCTTGATCGCGTCGCGGTCCACACCTTCGGGCAGACTCTCCAGCGGGTGGTCGTACAGCCAGACCACGTCGCGGAGCGTCGCGGGCAAGCTCCACCGCTCGGCGATCCGCCGTGCAGCACCGTGGTGGTCGATGCCCAGCACCTCGCGCTCGACCGGTGCCGCGTCGGTCCGCCGCTGTTCGGTCAGCTCGACCACCCGCCCGTACGCGCGCGGCAACAGCAAGTCGAGGATCGGCTTGCCCAGCCCGTGCAGCAGCCCCGCGACAAACGCCTCATCAGCTTTGACCCGGAGCTTGCGGTTCTCCTGGGCGAGCAGCTCAGCCGCCGACGCGACCCCGACCGAGTACATCCAGAACCCGATCCGGTCGAACGCCCGTGTGCTTTCTGTGTTGTCCTCGGTCTCGCCGGGTTGGCTGTCGCGCTCGCGGGCCTCGTTGCTGATCAACTCATAGACGCTGACGCTCAGCACCGCCGCCCGCACGGCGTCAAACCCGAGCATGACCAACGCCCGCTTGACAGTGGTAATGCGGTCACCCAGCCCCAGCGCCGCGCGCCGGCACAGGCCGATCATCTTGCTGGTCAGCGCCGGGTCGGCCTCGATCAATCGTGTCAGCTCACCAAAGTCGGCGCGATCGCTCGACCCGATACTCAGCACCCGGTTGGCGACCGGAGACAGTGTCGGCAGGCAATCCACCGACTGAAGAATCACCTCCACCTGATGGTGCAACGGATTGGTCTCGGCTGTGCTTTCCACTCATCAGCCTCCGCCCGAACCACACACGCAGCGGTCAGACAACCATCACGCCGACCGCGCAGAGTTCCCGCCGTCCATGCTTGCGGGAAGGTCCAGAAGCTCAACCATGCGCGCAATAATGTGGCGGATATCAAACGGTTTCTTAACAAAGTCGTCCGCGCCAGCCCCCTTGAGCTGGTCGATCTCGTCCTTATTCACCACGCCGCTGACACAGATAATCTTGGTGTGCCTGGTGTGAGGCATCGACCGCACGCGCTCGCACACGACGTTGCCGTTGATATCGGGGAGCATGTAATCGAGCACGATCAGGTGCGGCTGAAAGCTCTCGGTGAGCAGCCCGGCGTCGTAGCCCGTGCCCGCGCTCCGCACCTCAAACCGCCCGTCCCGCCCGAGGATGTCCTCGAACAGATCGACAATATCCGGGTCGTCGTCCACCACCAGCACGCGGCGGATCGAGCCTTCGAGCGCATCGGTCGGGATGCTGTTGGCCCGCATGAACTTCAGCAACTCTTCACGCGGGATACGCCGGAACTTGGACCCCGGCACCCGGAAGCCCCCGAGCCGACCGGCGTCGAAACACCGGATAATGGTCTGCTGGCTGACCTTGCACACCTCGGCGGCTTCGCCGGTGGTAAAGATCTTCTTGTCCAACCACTTCGCCTGGCCTGCCATATCACCACCCCGCACGAGCGAACCGGGCTCGGCTCGTGATCGACCATCGACCACAGCACAACCCCATGACTCACTACGCGACATCGGCGGGATGGATGCCCAACTTCACCAGAGTTCCGAACCGGCATGTTCGGCAGGGTTCGCCCGGCTCCGCGTCCGGGCGCGGTTATCGGCTCAACGCCGACTGCGCATCCCCCCGCTCTGCCCTCACCGCGCAGCCTCATTCATTCAACCCAAACCGTGAAGCTCGCGCCACTTGCGGACCGCCTCGGGCTCGCGGCCGTAGATCGGCGACAGGTGTGCCGCGTCGAGTGGTTCCAAACCCGCCGCCGCCTCCAGGCACGCCGCCGGATCAAACTCCGGTTCGACAATATCTGCTCCCAGCCGGTCCGCTTCTGCACGGATCGACTCGGGGAGGAACCCGTCCGCGACGATCCCCACAACGCCGAGCCAGGCAAGGTCGGCTGCGCTGATCTCTCGCGGCCGGCTCGGCGCAGAATCGCTCTCGGCAAAGACCGTCGCGACCGTCGTCTCACGCTTGCTCGCCAACAACACCGCGAATGGACGTGGCAACTCGGCCTTGACCCGTCGGGCAACCACACTCGCACTCGGCACCGCGACGCACCGCGCACCGAGGGCCTCGGCGATCATCTTGCCCGCCGCGACCGAGACCCGAAGGCCGGTAAACCCGCCCGGACCAACCGAAACCGCAACACGCCCGATCTCACGGCGATCGGCAACCACGTTGTCCTCTACCAGCCGCCTCCAAAGGCGGTCGATCGCGGGGAGCAGGTCGTCATCATGCCGCGCGGTGGAGCGGAACAACTCGACACCGAGCAACTCGACGCCCGTGTCGTAAGCGCGCAAATCGCTTTGTAAACCCGCGCTCGGCACAACCCGCCCGATCGCAACACCCGGCGTGCTGCCCGCAGCCGATGGGTTGCTCGCCTCGATCGCCAGAGTCAGTATCGATTCGTTCACACACAAGCGTAGGGTGGCCCGGCGGCGATGGAGCGTTGCGTGCGACCCTGTCCCCTCGCTTGCGCGAGGGGCTCTACTTCCCGGGAGCTTTACGCTCTCCCTTGCCGAGCCCCTCGCGCAAGCGAGGGGTCAACAAGAATACAGAGCCCCTCGCGCAAGCGAGGGGTCACGCTTCTGCGGGGTGCAGAGCTTCTGCGCGCGCCGCTTCGAGCAAACCCCGCCGCCATTCCCAACGTTTGAGCAGCAGGTGCTGCTGGGCAAGTGCGCGCGCCACCGGCAACCCCGCCGGGTGATCGCGGCTGGGCACCCCGTCGCCGGGCAGATTGGCAAAGTCCTCAAAGGTCACACGCAGCCGCTCGGCGTTGTGCCGCTCGCGCTCGACAAACTCGCCGGAATAGGTGATTTCGTCGTCGCGGCGGATATCTCGGCCGAACATCTCGCGCGCACACGCAGGGGCCATCCCCGCAAAGCCCCACGCCGCGAACCCGAGGCGGCGCTCGCGGTCGAGATAACCCCGCGGCGTCAGCCGATGGTCGTGATGCGCCACCGTGTCGGCGCGGTAGAGCACCCGGGTGCCGAAGCGTTCCCGGCAGCGGAATGCGAACTCGTCGTCCTCGTAGCCATAGGTCGAGGGAAACACGCTGAACGCCCCAACATCGCGCACCAGCGCCGCCGGGGCCGAGAGGTTCAAGAGCCACGCGTGGCGGAAGCCCCAGTCGTGGTCACGATCGACGCGACTCTCGCCCAACGCCTCGTCCATCTGGTCGTAGAAAAAGACCATGGACGTCTCGCGTACCAACCGATCAAAGAGCGTGTCGTGCTCGGGAACAACCCAGGGCGACGCACCGACAATCAGCGCCGGGGCGCCCTGTGCCGCAGCGTCTTGTTGATGCTGAAGATGGTGCTCGAGCAGCGCGGGTGTCGGGAGCATGTCGTCGTTGAGGAAGACGAGCGTCGAGCCGCCGGCGCGGTCGAGCAGCACGTTGCGCACCGCGGCCTGCCCGACCTTGGGGCAGGGCACGATGGTCAGGTTCGTAGCATGCGCAGCGGGCCACCGCGCGCGGACCGTCTTCTCGACCTTGCGTGCCGCGGTCGGGTCGTCGCTGCCGCCGTCGATCCCGATAAGGACTTCGTAGCGTCCGATGTCAAGGGTCTGATCGGCAAGACGCTGCGCACACGCGGCCACCTTGTCCGGGCGGCCGAAGGTCGGAATGAGCACCGACAGGTCCATGAAACAGCGTATGTCGGCAACCCCCGGGCAGCGCACCGACCGACAAATCGTGCCGATTGTGCCGATTCTGCCATCTGCGAAGAAAGTCACCCGCTTCGGCGGCCGATCTCTCGGGGACACACAGGCCGGATCCGGCACCGGACCCACAGCCGCAAGGAGCTTGGCATGGACACGACCACCGACACGACCGTCTGCACCGAACGCCGTCACAGCGAGCGTGTGGAATGCAAGCGCCCCTGCAAGGTGCTCCACCCCGCCTCGATGCGCTACATGGCCGCCCGCACGCTCGACCTCTCCGCCACCGGAGCCCTGCTCGAGCTCTCCCACCACCGCCCGCTCACCACCGGCGACCGCGTGGACGTGCTCATCGACTGGGACCAGCGCGGCGTCGTCGCCCGCGACACCACCGTCGAGGCAACCATCGTGCGGCTGGGCACCCCCGAAGGGCTCCGCCAGCGCGTCGGGGTCTCGTTCCTGACCGAACAGGCACTCCCTCTCGCCGCATAAAGCCCGGCTCTGGGTCGCTCGGCTCTCGCACCTATAGTTGCCCGGAGGCGCGAATGCTCTGGCAACCATCACTCGACGACTATTACACGCGCATGCCCGCGGACGAAGCGGCCCGCCTCATCCGCGCGCGCAGAGCCCAACTCGGCGAATCGCTCGTCATCCTCGGCCACCACTACCAGACCGACGAGGTCATCCAGCACGCCGACTTCACCGGCGACAGTCTCAAGCTCAGCCAGCTCGCTGCGAGTGTCTCCCGCGAGCGCGCCGTCGAGCACGTCGTCTTCTGCGGCGTCCACTTCATGGCCGAGACCGCCGACATGCTCACCCCCGGGCACGTCAGGGTCATCCTGCCCGATCTCTCGGCCGGGTGCTCGATGGCCGACATGGCCGACTACGACGACACGGTCGAAGCGTGGGACCTGCTGCACACCAGCCTCGGCGAGCAAGGGTGGGCCGGCAGGATCATCCCGATCACCTACGTCAACTCGACCGCAGCAATCAAAGCGTTCGTCGGCGAGCACGGCGGCGCATGTTGCACCAGCTCCAACGCCGACGCGGTCTTCGACTGGGCGATGAAGGGCGGCGAGGACACTGACGCCGGCGACGAGATCAAAATCCTCTTCCTGCCCGATCAGCACCTCGGCCGCAACACCGCAGCCAAGCACGGCATCGACACCGAGACGGCGACGTGTCTCTACGACCCCAAGCGCACCCGCCGCGGCGATCCCCTCGGCGGCTCGACCGCCGAGCAGGTCCGCGATGCGCAGGTCATCCTGTGGGCGGGGCACTGCTCGGTGCACAAGCTCTTTCGCCCCGAGCACTGCGTCGAAATCCGCGAAGCCAACCGCGCGCACGCCGATCAGGAACCGACGCGGATCATCGTCCATCCCGAGTGCGCCAAAGAGGTGGTTGATCTCGCCGACGATTCGGGCTCGACCGAATACATCCTCCGCACCATCGGCCAGAGCCCCGAAGGCTCGCGCTGGGCGGTGGGCACCGAGACCCACCTGGTCAACCGCATCGCGGCCGAGGCAGCCCGGCGGGGCGTACACGTCCGGATGCTCAGCGACTGTCAGTGTTTGTGTACCACGATGTACCGGATCGACCAGCCGCACCTGCTGTGGGTGCTCGACAATCTCTGCGGCATCCGCATCAAGGACGGCAAGCCGAGCCGGGCCGAGCCTCAGGCGGTGAATGTCGTTGCGGTCCACCCCGAGGCCCGCGCCCTCGCGCTCAAAGCCCTCGACCGGATGCTCTCGCTCAGCCGGCAGCCGTCGCCGACGGACGTGGACTGAAACGCACGTTCCAGATCCTCTCACCCCAAGCGCAGAACCACCTTCCATCTCGATCAGCGAGGCATCGTGTTGTTCTGGGAAAACACCGCGTCAGCCTGTCCGACAGCCTTCTCGACAAGCCCGGCGTTGGTCACTCGGAGCCCCGCCTTGGGCTCGGGCAGTGGGATTCTCGCATCGTCTGACTTGCCGATTTTCTCGCGCATGCCTTTGCCTGCTTTGAACCGGACCGTCCGCCGCTCGGGGACGGTGACACGTTCGAGGGTGCGCGGGTTCTGCGCGGTGCGTGGCGCGAGAACCTTGACCTCGAAGACACCGAAGTCGCGGAGTTCGATGCGGTGCCCCTTGCTGAGTTCGCCCACGACCGTGTCGAACAGTTGCTGCACGATCGTGTGCGTTTTGGTGCGGCTCAGGCCGCTCTGCTCGGCGACACGGTCGACGATTTCTTTCTTGGTGATGGTGCGAACATCGCGTCTGGTCATACCGCTTACCCCTCTGTCTCTCTCCCGCCCAAGGCATGGGGGGCTGCGTGCAGAGTTTCAAGCCGGCGACATTGCGGGACATCCCACGTTTCCCCGACTACCACGAGGGCTTCAGTGTCGCAGGTTTATGCCGTGCGGTCAAGGGCGAAAATTGCAGGGGAGGCCGGGCGTTGGCAAACCGTGGAAAGCTCGGATGGCATCCCGCCCAGTCTACCAGCGGTGCAAAGGGAACCACCTCTGCGGGACGCAGTCGTTCAGAATCGCAGTGTCGCGCCAGCGTAGACCCCAGCCAACCCGCCGTTCCACGCGAACTCACCGGGTGCGTCGTCGGTCTCGATGCCCAGGAGCAGCTGCCGATACCCCCCCTGCATCCCGAAGTGCGGCGTGGGGTTCCACTGAAAGCCCACGAGGATGTCCGAGGACCAGGACTCGCTGTCGCCGAACGCGAGGCCGCCGAGGGTGGTGGTGAAGTCGATCGTGAAGTCCCTGGCGATCTCGAGCTCCCACCGGAAACCGACGTAGGGGTGCGCCTGCAGCGCGTCGCCCCCGGCTGTCCCGGTCTGCGTGCCGCCGGAGATCACCTCGGCGGTAATCTCCAGGTCAACTGCGCGGATGCCCGCGATCCCCAGCAAAGTCGAGGTGATCTCCACACTGCCCGGCTCGCTGTTGTAGGTGTAAAACGCGTACTGGGCATCGGCAGCAAAGGTCAGCACTTCCAGCGACGAGCGGATCGTGTCGCCCGGGCTGACTGCCGCGGCACCGATCTGCCCCGCTGCGGTCGCGGTCTCGCCGCGGGCGTCCGTATCCAGCCCCGAGCCCATCACCCGGATCCGCCAGTCCCCCCGGCGGAGCTGAAACTCACCCATCGGCATGATCCGGGGGCTGTCGAGATTGAGCTCGTCGACCATGAACGACTGCCCGTTCCCGGCCGAGGTCGAGCCCGGGAGCTTGACGTTCCCGTTGGCCGCGACGTACCACCCGGCCGGCTCGAACTTGAGTATCCATGGCTCTTCCACAGGCTCGATCGTGATCGGGTCTTCCTGGGAAAGGGCGATCGGGCACGCCGCGAGCAACACCACCCAGAGGGCGATCGCGCAGACGGTCTTGAAACACGGCACGTCGAGAATCGTTCGCACAGCAAGAACTCCTTTCCCGCGTCCAAGGGACCGGCGGGCGCGATAGGGTATCGGTTGTGGAGCACGACCGCACAGAACCTGTCGAGAGCGGCATCGAGATCGCGCCGGGGCTCCGCGTGCCCGAAGCCGTCCTGCGGTTCAGCTATGCTGCCGCGTCGGGCCCGGGTGGGCAGAACGTCAACAAACGCGCAACCAAAGCGGTGCTCCGCATCACCATCGAGGACATCCCCCTGCGCGGCCGCGCTCTGGACCGGGTCCGTCGGCTGGGCAGCGGGTGGCTGGCAGCGGAGGGCAGCGAGCTGCTCATCATGGCCGACGAGCACCGCTCGCAACGCCGGAACCGCGAGGCGTGCCTCGAGCGCCTGCGGGCGCTCCTGGTGCGGGCGATGGTGCCGCCCAAGCCCCGGATCGCGACCAGGCCGGGGCGCGGAGCGATCGAGCGCCGCCTCCGCGAGAAGCGCGAGCAATCGCA
>JAUZRR010000009.1 GCA_030950285.1 Planctomycetota bacterium
GCGACGTTGCGCGAGATGCTCAAAGCACGCGATGACGTGATTTGCAGCGCCGTGCGCTTCGGTGCGGACACGTGCTGCGTCACATTCTGCGTCACCTTTCGGCCCGTCACCTTCGACAGCACCTCATCGGGGACCGCGATCGTGTAGTGCCGTGCGCTCACGCTCAGCGTGTGCCCCAACCACTTGCACACAAGGTACGGCGCGATCCCCTCGTTCATCCACTCGACCTCGCGCGAGCGGCACCAAGCAGCCGCACCTGATCCGCCTGCTCAACGATCCCATCTTCTGCTTTGCCGGGCTGTGGGACTCGTGGCAGGGTGACGGGGAACCGGCCGAGTCGTTCACGATCCTGACCACCGAGCCGAACGATCTTGTCGCGACGATTCACGACCGGATGCCCGTGATCGTGCGCCCGTCGGACTTCGACCGCTGCCTCGGCGAGGACGCGCCGCCCGACAGCCTGTTCGATCCCTTCCCAGCCGAAGAGATGGAAGCCTTCCCGGTAAGCACGCGCGTCAACAGCCCACGCAACGACGACCCATCGCTCGTGGAACCGATCGAGCCGGGCAGCACCGACGATGACGAGCCGTCGCTGTTTGGTCCGGGCATATAACCGAGAACGCCGCGTGTTCAGTGAAAGTCGCGCGAGTGCACCTCGGGCACGTCGGGCATCGCGTCGAGGCTCTCCAGGTGGCGGACGTGGAGATGCACCACCTCGCCCTCGCGCTCGACCACGCCCCGCGCCAGCAGCATCCGGCTCAGCCGCGCAACCCGGCGGCACTTCTCGAACGTGTCGCTCCAGAGGATCAGGTTCACGATCCCGGTCTCGTCCTCCAACGTGATGAACACCACGCCCGAGGCCGTCGCGGGACGCTGCCGACACAGCACCAACCCCGCAACACACACCACCCGCTTGGGGGGACAGCGCAACTCGCTGCGGAGGTCGGACGCCGGCACAACCCCGCGCCGGCCCAACGCCTCGCGCAGAAACGACACCGGGTGCGCCTTGAGCGACAGCCCCACGGTCTCGTAGTCGTGCACAACCCGCAACGAAGACGCCGCCTCGGGGAGCGCAGCCGTGTCGTCGTCGGGGCCGCCATGATCGGCAAACAACGGCATCTCGACATCACGAAGAGGCTTGACCATCCAGAGCGCCCGCTGACGATCGAGCCCAAGCGACGTAAACGCATCGGCGTGGGCAAGGGCGCGCAGTGTCGCCACGCGCACCCCGCTTCTGCGCCAGAGCGATTCGACCGACTCGAACACCCCATGCTCGCGCACCGCCTCAACAACCCGGTCGGCCTGCCCCCGCCCGAGCCCCTTCACCAGCCGCATCCCCAGCCGGATCGCGTCGCCCTCGAGCGTGCAATCCCACTCGCTGTCGTGGACATCGACCGCCCGGACCTCGACCCCGTGGTCCTGCGCATCGCGGACAATCTGCGCAGGGCGGTAAAAGCCCATCGGCTGAGCGTTGAGAAGCGCAGCGGCGTACTCGGCCGGGTAGTGGTGCTTGAGCCAGCACGACACGTACACCAGAATCGCAAAGCTCGCCGCATGAGACTCGGGGAACCCGTACTCGCTGAACCCCTTGATCTGCTCGAAGCACCGCTCGGCGAACTCTCGCGGGTAGCCGTTGGCGAGCATCCCGTCGATCAGCCTCTTGCCGTAACTGTGAATCGCGTTGCCCTTGCGCTTCCACGCCGCCATCGCGCGGCGGAGACCGTCAGACTCATCGGGCGTAAACCCCGCCGCGACCCTGGCAGAGAATCCCCCGCGAACACGCAAACCGCACGATGTCGTAACAGGTCAAAAAGTACGGCTCGTAGCCCAACTCGGCGATAAGGGCAAGCTCATAGTCCAGCGCCTTGCGGGTCAAGTCGGGCACGCCCTCGGGGTACCGCGTCGCAGCCCCCTCAGCCGCGAGCTGCGCGAGGTACGCGGTCGGGTCCATCCCCCGCGGGCACGACTCGCTCGGGTACTGGTAGCGGAGCTGGTCGAGGCTGAACGCGGTCGCCCGCTCGGCAATCTCGACAGTGCGCGCGATCGCGCCGGGACGATCGGCAAACAGCCGCGCCATCTCGCCCGGCGGCTTGAGGTGACGCTCGGCGTTGGCGTCCAGCCTGAACCCCGCCGCATCAAGCGTGCACCCGTGACGAATACACGTCACCACATCCTGCAACGCCCGGCGGCCCGGCTCGTGGTACACCACACGGTTGGTCGCCACCAGCGGGATGCCAAGCGCCCCCCCGACAGCCGCCGCTCGATCAATCCGCTCGCGGTCGTCGCCCGAGCAGGTATGCGCCACCGCCAGCGAGAGCCGATCGTCGTTGAACACCTCGCAGAGCGTGCGCAACATCTCGATGCGCCCCGGGCTGTGAGGAGTCGGTTCCGCATCATCCACAATGCACAGCAACCCCGCCTGGTGCTCGACCAGATCGACGAGCGACAGGTGACACTCACCCTTGGGCGCACGGCGCTTCCCCAGCGTCAGCAACCGACACAGCCGGGCGTACGCCGCACGATCGGCCGGATACACCAGCAACGGCGGCACGTCGGTCAACACCAGTCGGCAACCGACCGCAAGCGGGATGCCCACGCTCTTGGCTGCGACGTGCGCCCGCACAACACCCGCCAGCGTGTTGGTATCAGCGATGGACGCAGCCCGGTGCCGTCGGCGATGACGACCGCAGCCGCCCCGCTCCGGGCCGCCAGCTCGGCAGCCCAGACCCGCTCGCGGATGCCGCCCGCATCGACAAACACCGACCCCCCCAACAACCCGCCCCCCCCGGATTTGCCCGATGCCCCGCCCGGCGGGTTGTCCCGAATGCCCAGGGCGTGCGGATAAGGCCAGCACCGACGCCCGATCCAGAAAACCGCACCGCCAGCACCCGCACCGCCGGAGCCCGCACCCCCACCACCCGCACCCCCGGCGATCGCCCCCCGAGCCAGATCCACCAGCACCGCCATCGGCGGCACCCAACACCGATCCCCGATCCCCCCGCTCAGCAACTCATGGAGGCCGGATTGCAGCGCGAGCCCCCGACCGATCGCCCCAACGCCCCGAGGCGAGCACCCCTCGCTGCGCTCTTCCAGAGCAACAAGAAGCTGCTGAAGGCGGTCATTCGAGAACACCGAGGCAGACGCAAAATACGAGCATATACCAAACATATAAACACAATATACGTTTGGCCCGTGTTCGGTCAAGCGTTTCACGGATTTGCGAAAAAGAATCCCGGCGGCCACCCACCAAGCGGCCCCGGCACGCTGCCAAGCCCGATTTCATCGGCCCACCACAGGCGAGATTCGGCATGGATTCCGGGATCGCCCGACCGCTTCACGTCTCCGGCACGTGCAGCAGCATCGCCTCGCCCGACACCCCCGGGCCGAACGCCAACGCCGCGATCGGCCCCGAACCAACCCGCCCGAGCAACGCATCGATCACCCACAGCACCGTGGCCGAGGACATGTTGCCGTGCCCATCGAGCACCGCCCGCGAATCGGCAAGAGCATCGCCCGGCAGCCCGAGCCCGAGCCGGACCGCCTCGAGGATGTCCCTTCCCCCCGGGTGCACCGCCCAGCCCGAGATGTCGGCAAGCCCGAGCCCCTCGCCCGCGAGCCAGGGCTCGAGCCACTCGCGCACATGCCGGCGCAGCACCACGGGCACTCTGGGCGAGAGCCGCATCGCAAACCCGTGGTCCCCGATCGTCCAGGACATGAGATCACGGGTCTTCGGAAACACCCGGCTCCCGAACGCCCGCACGACGGGCTTGCCCGGCCGCCGACCAACGATGGCGCAAGCAGCACCGTCAGCGAATATCGCATTCGCGACCTGCTGATCCCACCGGCCCCCGATGTGGTAGTGCAGGCTGCACACCTCCGCACAGACGACCATCGCGATCGCCTCTGGGTCCGCAGCCACAAACGCGCTCCCGACGGCCAAGCCGTTGATCGCGCCGTGGCAGCCCATAAACCCGACGTGCGTGCGCGAGACCTGCGCTGACAAGCCGAGTTGGTCGATGAGATCGTGGGTCAGACCCGGCGAGTCCGCCCCGGTGCACGAAACAGTAATGAGATGGGTCACACGCTCGGCAAGGACCTCCGACGCCGCAAGCGCGTCCCGCGAAGCGGCGCTCGCAAGAACCCCGGCAGCCTCGCGGTATCTCGCCAGGCGGGTCGCCGTGGTCGGCCCCTTGCCATCTCCAGAGACGAAGAGGTCCTCACGGTCGCCACTGTCGGTCAGCACGCTCCCACGGCGAGACACACCCGAATGGGCGTGCAGCGCGCCAAGACGCCCGGCATCTTCACCCGGGGACAGCTTCCGGGCAAGACCAAGCGACGCCTCGGCCGTCAGCTCGGTGCCGGGCGACGCGGTGCCGATCCCCAGCAGTTGGGCGCTCGAGGTCATGCCGGACTCCAGCAAAGCCGACGGCTCAGCCAGCCCAGCGCCGGAGTCCCACGACCGGCACCCAGCACCCAGCGCACGGCCCGGGGGTGCGCAGCAAGAGTGCACGCCGCCCGGCACACCACACGCCGGGCACGCAGCAGCCGGGTGCACGCGGCTTCCCATCGTCGCGCAACATCTTCGCCCCGGGCCGCGGCCTCTGCGTGCGGCCCGATCTCCGCGGCGCACGCCATCGCCCAGCTCATCCCCTCTCCCGTGAGCGGCTGAAGATACGAAGCCGCATCACCAACGACCAGCACGCGCCCGGATGCCACCCTCCTGCGTCTGGTCATGTTGCCCACGCCGCGGAGCTGACCCTTTGCGATCTCGGGCAGCTCCAGGTCGGACTCACCGAGCACCCGCCGCAACGCCTCGATCGGGCCGCAGCCGCGGACGCCCGCCGGATCAAGCGCCGCAGCAAGAGACCAGCGGCCGTCACCCGACGGCGCGGTCCCGACATACCCGCCGCGCGCGCACACCATCGTGATCGCCCCGCGTTCGGCATAGACAGGGCACGACCCCAGCAACGTGCCGACACCGATCACGCTCTGCTTCCGGACACTCGGCGCAAACTCGGCCCGTGCAGCAAGAGCCGACCCACCCAACCCGTCCGCAACGACGATCACACCCGGCCGGAGGACCTCCTCCTCCCCGCTGCGCCCAAGACAGACCGAGTCGTCCGGCAACACCCTGGCCGTGACGCCGTCGCGGAACGCTGCCCCGTTGGCGATCGCCGCCTCGCAGATGCCCTGATCAAACGCGGCACGCTCGACTGTGGCATACGGCTCAATCGGCAGATCATGGGCGACCCCACGCGCGATCACCCGAAGCGACTCAAGCGTGTTGCCAAGCGGCGGCAGCCACCTCGTCATACCCAGCCGCTCGAGCACCCGCACGCCCGCGGGCGCGACGCATCCGCCGCAGACCTTCCGACGGGGGAACCGGTCTCGATCGACCAGAAGTGTGCGCATGCCGCGCGAAGCGAGGGCGGTCGCACACACCCCGCCGGCAGGTCCCGCCCCGACCACCACCGCGTCGAATCGCGTTGCACAAGCCTGGTTCAATCGCGGCACCACCGCAGCAGCATACGCCACGGCCAGCGCGTGCAGACCTCGCCGCCGCCGAGACCAGCACACCCTGCCAACTCGCCCATCTCCTGCGGCGTGTAGGCCGCCCGGACCGACTTGACCGCGTCAACATGGACGATGCGGGATCGAGTCGCAAGCCGCGATGCGCCCCACGCAACAGCCAAGCCCGCGGGATCACGGCGGAGATCGCTGACCAGCAACGTGTGGTCCGCGGCACTCGCGGCGTTCTTGAGAAATCTCGCTGCGTGCGCGGTGTCCAGGTGGTGGAGGAACAAGCTGCATGTCACAACATCGAACCGTCGGCCGAAGGGCTCGGTCACCGCGTCATGCCGCCAGAGGTTGATGTGGATGCCCAGGCGGTCCGCACGGTCCCCGGCGTGAGTCAGCGCGGTCTCGCTGATATCGCAGGCATGAAGGTCCAGCTCCACACCCTCGCGCATGGCGCGACCGGCCAGCGCCAGCGGAACGTCCCCGGACCCCGTCGCAAGGTCAAGCACTCGAAGCCGACCACCGACCCGCTGCGCAACCTCCCGGACAGCCGGCCAGAGAATCCGATCGCTCCGCGAGAGCGCATTGAGCCTCGCCAACCCGCGGAGCGCCAGGGCGTGCGCAGCCGGATCAAGTTCCGGGTCGTCCATGAGTTCTGGGGTCAGTACACGCCGCATTGGAAGCAGATGGTACGGATCTCCTCGGGTCGCGTCTCACACCCAAAAAGAAGAACCTTTCCGGAAAAAAACTCCCGCAACCCCGTGAGTGATTGCCCGCGCGCTCGCTCTCAACCGGAGCAGACAACACCATCCGCAACAACCCGGCAACCCCGTTCGTTCCCATCCGGTGTGTCGCCGGGCGGCGGCCGATCAACCCAACCCGGGAACCACACACCAAGGAGCATCCCGATGCACACCAAGACCCACAGAACCACCCGCACCGCAACACTCACCGCCTGCCTCGTCGCGCTCGCTGCCTCGACAGCAGCCGCCGATATCTGGTCGGTCAATATGACCGTCGACAACGAGTTCGACGCCTACAAAGGCACCGTCGGCGCCACCACCGGCGCCGCTGTCGGCTCGGGCAACGACTGGACCACCACCTACAACTTCTCCGTCAGCGGCATGACCGCCAGCGACTACTTCTACGTCGCGACCGCCTCTGACCGCGCAACCGCACAAGGCTTCCTCGGCGAGTTCAACAACGTCACCCAGAGCCTCCAGTTCAACACCGGAACCAGCGCGTGGGAGGTCTTCCCCGTCGGCAAATACCTCCAGCTCATCGACGCCAGCTGGCCCGCAACGTGGCCCGCCTCGGTCATGCCCACCCAGGGCGAGGTTGACCAAGCCCTCGCCTGGGCGGTCAGCAACCCCTCGGTCTGGATCGCCCCCGCCGAGTTCACCGACTGGGACAACCGCGCCACGGGCAACGCCACCATCTGGGGCACCCGCCCGGGCATCGACAACAGCGCCGAATGGATCTGGAACAACGCCCGAGGCACCGGCAACCCCCTCTTTGGCGGCTACAACCACGACGAGTTCCTCATCTTCCGCGTCGCGGGCGTCCCCACCCCGGGGACCGCCGGCCTCCTCGCGCTCGCCGGCCTGACCGCAATCCGCCGCCGTCGCCGCCGGGCCTGACGCTCGACACCGGGCCGATGCCCTGACCACGCAACGCCTCTCTCCCCGCCCGCCGGCTGTCTCCCCGGCGGGCGGTCCTGCACGCCCGCGCACCGCCCGCCGACTCCCTACCCTTGGACACAACACCAACACACACCAGCGCCCCCACCGCCCCCAGCGCCCCCAGCGCCCCCACCGCTCGCGCGGGCGCTTCCAAAGACAGGAGTTCACCGTGCCCAGCCTTGACGACCGCATCGCCCAGTTCGAGAAAATGGCCCGCGAGGATCCCGACAACGACATGGCCCACTTCTCGCTCGGCGGGGCCTACACCCAGGCCGAACGCTTCGCCGATGCTGCCGACGCCTACCGCAAGTGCTTCGAGCTCAACCCCGGGTTCAGCAAGGCCTACCAGCTCGCCGGCGCAGCACTCGTCTCGGCCGGCGACACCGAGCAAGCCAAGCGCCTCCTCCTCGACGGCTACCACGTCGCCACCACCAAGGGCGACCTCATGCCCAAGAACGCCATCGCCGAACTGCTCGAATCGCTCGGCGAACCCATCCCCGAGGT
Source organism: Planctomycetota bacterium (assembly GCA_030950285.1). Classification (GTDB taxonomy): domain Bacteria; phylum Planctomycetota; class Phycisphaerae; order Phycisphaerales; family UBA1924; genus PNC22. The sequence goes on from JAUZRR010000009.1 coordinate 7,704, forward strand.
CGAGACCGCCCCCGAGCCCGACCTGCCCGAAGGATCGTTCGTCTGCCAGGTCACCAGCAAAGCCGGGCACCAGATGGCAAGGCCGCCGTTCAAAGGCCCGATCGGCCAGTGGATCTACGACAACGTCTCGAACGAAACCTTCCAGGCGTGGATCCGCCAGGGCACCAAGGTCATCAACGAACTCCGCCTCGACCTCTCGAAAGATGAGGACGAAGCCGCCTACGACCGCCACATGCGCGAATACCTCGGCATCGACGATGAACTCTACGAAAAGCTGACCGGAGAGAAAGCACCGGCCTGAGCCGCTGATGCGCTCTTTGGTCCACCGGGCTCGTGCCGCCAGCACAATACCGCGTGCCTGACCGTTATCCCAACATCCTCTTCAGATACGCCCCCGTCGAGCTGCCTGTCACCTTCGCTACTTGCTCGGGCGTGCCCGTCGCCACGATACGGCCGCCGCGGTCGCCGCCCTCGGGGCCCAGGTCGATGATCCAATCGGCACACTTGATCACGTCGAGGTTGTGCTCGATCACCACCAGCGTGTTGCCCGCGTCCGCGAGTTGATCGAGCACGCCGAGGAGCTTGCGGATGTCCTCAAAGTGCAGCCCCGTTGTCGGCTCATCCAAAACATACAGCGTCCGCTCGCCGGTCCCCGTCCCATCTGCGCGCACACCCTTGCCAAGCTCGGTCGCGAGTTTGATCCGCTGCGCCTCGCCCCCCGACAGCTGCGTGCTCGGCTGCCCCAGCGTGATATACCCCAGCCCCACCGCGTGCAGACACCGCACAAACCGCACGATTTTCTGATGATTCTCGAAGAAGTCGACCGCCTCCTCGACCGTCATCGCCAGCACGTCCGCGATGTTCTTGCTCCGATACGTCACTTCGAGCGTCTCGCGGTTGTACCGCTTGCCCTTACAGATTTCGCACTCGACAAAGACATCGGGCAGGAAGTGCATCTCGATCTTCTTGAGCCCCTGCCCCTGGCACGCCTCGCACCGCCCGCCGCCCTTCTGCGCCTGGACGTTGAAGCTGAACCGCCCGGGCTTGTAGCCACGGATTTTCGATTCTTTGGTCTGCGTAAAGATCTTGCGCACGTCGTCGAAGAACCCCGTGTACGTCGCCGGGTTCGACCGTGGCGTGCGCCCGATCGGGCTCTGGTCCACCTCGATCACCCGATCGACATGGTGCAGCCCGTTGACCTTGGTGTGCGCGCCGGGGATGACCTTCGCCCCATTCAAGTGCCTGCGCAGCGCCTGCAACAAAATGTCATTCACCAGCGTGCTCTTGCCCGAGCCCGAGACCCCGGTCACGCAGACCATCCCGCCGATGGGGAACGCGACGTCCACGTCTTTGAGGTTATTTGCGCGCGCGCCCTTGACGACGATCGCTTTCTTCTCACTCAGCTTGCGCCGCGACTCGGGCAGCTCGATCGCACGCCGCCCGCTCAGATAGTCCCCCGTGATCGACTCGGGCACCGCGCAGAGTTCGTCGACCGTGCCCTGCGCCACCACCCGCCCGCCGTGCACGCCCGGCCCCGGCCCGATGTCGAGCACGTGGTCGGCTGCGCGGATCATGTCCTCGTCGTGCTCGACCACGATCACCGTGTTCCCGATATCGGTCAGGTGCCGCAGCGTGCGGATCAGCCGATCGTTGTCGCGCTGGTGCAGCCCGATCGTCGGCTCATCGAGCACATAGCACGCCCCGACCAGCCCCGAGCCCACCTGCGTCGCCAGGCGAATCCGCTGCGCCTCACCGCCCGAGAGCGTCGCGGTCCTGCGGTCGAGCGAGAGATACTCGAGCCCGACACTGGTCAGAAACCGCAGCCGATTCCCCACCTCGCGCATGATGGGCTCAGCGATCCGCTCCTGCTCGGTGCTGAGCGTAAGCCCCTCGATAAACGCCAACGCATCGGTGATCGTCAGCCGCGAAAGTTCCGCGACATTGAGCATCGTCCCGTCACTGCGCGGCCGCCCGATGATGGTCTCCGACGCCGCCTTCCCGACATCCGCCGTGTGCGAGCTCGACATCTGCACGTGCAGCGCTTCGATCCGCAGCCGATCGCCGTGGCACTCCGGGCAGGGTCGCTGCGACATGAACCCGTTGAGCCATTCCTTGATCCCCGGGCTCTCGGTGCTGCCCCACCACTGCATGATGCTGGGGATCACGCCCTCGAACAACTTGGACGCGCTCGACCGCCGCCGCGATCGGCTCGAGCTGCCGGGCTTGGCGCCCGCTTCGCCGTAGAGCAGCACCTGCCGCTGCGATTCGGTAAAGTCGCACACGGGCAGGCTGAACGACACACCCTGCGCCTTGCAGAACCGCCGCAGCTTGCGGTTGAACCACGCCCGCACCGGCCCGTTCTTGGCCCACGCCGCGACCGCGCCCTCGGCCAGGCTCTTCGAGTCGTCGGGGATCACCAGGTCCTCGTCAAACTCGAGCAGGTTGCCCAGGCCGTGGCAGGTCCGGCACGCCCCGAAGGGCGAGTTGAAACTGAACAATCTTGGCGAGAGTTCCTCGAGCGCATACTCGGGGTGTTCGGGGTCGGCAAACTTTTCGCTGAAGGCATGGTCGGTCCAGGCGGGCGTGTTCCCTCGCTCGCGCGAGGGGCTCTGTGTCGGGGGAACGGCCTCGATGCTCACGATGACCGACCCATCGCCCAGCCGCAGCCCCTGTTCGATCGACTCGGCGAGCCGTTGCCTTGATTCGGGATCGAGCACGAGCCGATCGACGACCGCCTCGATCGTGTGTTTTTCGTAGCGACCAAGATCGAGCGGGTTCTCACCGCCAGCAGTGAGCGCGTCGCGGAGATCAACAATCGAGCCGTTGACGCGGGCCCGCACCCATCCGTCACGGTGCAGCTTCTCCGCGACATCCTTATGAAACCCCTTCATCCCCCGCACGATCGGCGCGAGCACCATCATCCTTGGGGCGCGGGTTCCCGTCTCCGAGCCCCCGATTTCAGTCGGGGCGTTCTTCGCGCGTCCCTTTGCACGCTCTTCCCGCGCCCCCCCGGACTGAAGTCCGGGGCTCGGAACTCCGATCCCTCCGAGTCCCTCTCCCCCGCCCATCTGCATCACCCGGTCCACGATCTGGCTCGACGCGGTCGCGGTGATGGGCACCCCCGAGCGCGTCACGACCGTGCCGTCCTTCTTCACTTTTTTCGGCGCCCACGAATAGGGCGTCCCGCACCGCGCGTAGAGAAGCCGCAGATAGTCGTAGATCTCGGTCGTCGTCGCGACCGTCGAGCGCGGGTTGCTGCTCGCCGAGCGTTGCTCGATCGCGATGGTCGGCGGGATGCCCTCGATCTCATCCACGTCCGGCTTTTTGAGCTGATCGAGAAACTGCCGCGCGTACGCCGACAACGACTCCATGTACTTCCGCTGCCCCTCCGCAAAGATCGTGTCAAACGCCAGCGAGCTCTTGCCCGAGCCCGACAGCCCCGTGACCACCACCAGCTGATCGCGCGGGATATCCACGTCGATGTCTTTGAGGTTGTGCTCGCGCGCGCCGCGCACCCGGATCGCTCTCGCAAAGGACCGGCTCGGCGTCTGCTCCCTCGCGGCCGGCGTGCGCTTCCCGGCAGCCTTGCTCGCGGGCTTGAACACCGCTTTCTTTGCAATCTTTTTCGTTGCCTTCTTCGATGTCTTCTTCGTCTTCTTCTTCGTTGCTTTCTTTGGCGCTGCCTTGCGCTTCGCCGCACCCTTCCCAGCCGCCTTCGGCCCGGGCTTGTTCGCGCCCTTCGGTTTGGGGGTGGGTTTGGGTTCGGTCATCGTGGCGGGCCTGGCTCGGGTTGATCGCGCCGGGCTCATCGCCCGGGCAGCGGCAGGGGTACGTGGTGGCATGCGCTCCTCCGTGAAGAGCGGATGCTAGGGAGCAGCACAGCGAGTTTGGGGGTCTGTCCGGGTCCGGATCAGGGGTTCGGCCCGGTCGTGGACTCGCCACCGGCCGGGGTCGGTGGCGGCGGGACCATGATCTGCCGCATCTGCGATAACAACCCCACCAGAATCAACCCCATCGCCACGCCCAGAAAGTACATCGCAAACCGTCGGCTCGTCGAGCTCCTGGGTCTGCCAAGCCGGGGTTGCGGTGTGCGGGCCATCGTGCCGAAAGTCTAGACAACATCTCCCGCCCGGCCGCTGCACATCGGTATCCTTGAAATCCACGGGCTGTGAAGCCCAATGTTAGTGAATGCTAGCCATGACACCCGACCACTCCTCCTCGCCCCGCCCCCGGCTCTCTCGGCCCCGAGCAGCCCGCCCTCGGATGACCTCGCTGGTCCTCCTGCGAGCTGTGGCCGTGATCTGGGCGTTGCTGTGGACAGGCGCTCTGGCCGCCGCCGTATGGGGAGAACCCTGGCGCGGCTGGGTCATCGGAGCGGTCCTCGCGTTGGGGGTCTGGACCCTTGTGGCGGTTGCCCGGTGGAAGCCACGCGCCGGCGGCCTGTTGATGGCTGCGGTCGGAACCTGGGCAGGAACCTTTTTTAACTCCCAGGCCGCGATGATCGGCCTCGTCGCGCCCGCGATCGCAATGGGAGTCGGCTTCCTGTTGCTGGGCTTGGTCCAAGCCCGCCGGATCAGGAAAGCCCGCAAGGCCCAGACAACCCACACGGCCATCAACGCCGACATCGTTGATGCCGAGCCCGAGCCTCAAAGATAAAGTAATCATCCCGCGTTGTTCGCGTCGTATGTCGAGGCATCAACACAGTTTGCAAGACCCGCCGCATCCGAGACCCTGATCTTGACCAGCCATCCCTTGCCGTAGGAATCGCTGTTGACCAGGCTCGGGTCGTCGACCGCTGCTTGATTGACTTCGATGATCTCCCCGGCGACCGCGGAGTACACGTCGCTCGTCGTTTTCACACTCTCGATTTCCCCGATCGGATCCCCAGCTGCAAACGAATACCCCGGTGCCTGTATCTCGACGTAGGTCACATCGGTGAGCTGGTCAGCGGCAAACTTCGACAGGCCGATCGTCACCACGTCGCCATCGGTTTTGTGCCATTCGTGGGTCTGGGCGTACACGCGATCGTCGGGGGTGGACATGCGGGTGATCCTCGTTCCTGGGTTTCGTGGACAGCGGCGAACGGCCGCGGTTGGTCCCATATTAGGGCCGAACCCGCCCGCCTGCGCGGGGGTCAGCCGGGCCGTTGCTTCCCCCCGGACACCTCCCGCCTGCCCGTGCTGTTCTCGACGCTTGACACCGAGGAGTCTTTCCTGTTATCCTGCGGGCGTCGGGGTAACCCGGCTTTCTCCCCTCCCGACGATCGGCGCTTTGCGCCGATCGTCTTTTTTGATACCCATCTCGCGCAGGCGGGTGGTGCGCATCAGACATCACCGCCTTCATAAGCGCCGCTGCCGACGCTGCCGGGTACAGTCCTGCCGCTCTGCTTCCTGCTCTGGTTCGTTGGAGGTCCTCGCGTCTCATGTTGCTCACGCTCACACTCTCGTCGCCGGCTGTCGCCCGGAGCCTCTCCACGCGGGGGCTCGCCGAGGTGCCCAAGGTCGTGCGCGAACAGTTCGGCCTCAGCGGGCTCAACGTCTCGACCTCGCTGCTCAAGGGCGCAGATCGGACCAGCCTCTCCAACTTTCGTGATGCTGCCGACCGCGCGGGCTGCGCGTGCCTGGTGCTGGTCGAGCCCCCGATCGCGCTGGGCGCGACCACTCCCAAAAAAGGCGACCAGGCCGAGGAGCGGGTTATGCGGCTGATCGAGGCCGCGTCGCTGCTCGGGTGCAACTCGCTGGCTTTGGGGATCATCGGCAAGGACACCGAGGAGGTGTTCGACGTGGTGGTGGACCGCCTCTGTGTCGCGGCAGAAAAAGCCGAACGACGCGAGTTGAACATCCTCATCAGCCCCACCGACGGGATCACCGCCGACCCTGACCGCGTGAGCGAGCTTATCAAGAAGGTCGGCGGGTTCCGCATCGGCACCTATCCCGACTTCGAGACTGCCTCCAAAGCCGCCGATCCCATCGCCTATCTGCGACGGCTTGCCCCCTACGCCTGGGCGGTCTCGGCCTCAACGCTCGACTTTGTCGAGCCCGCAAACAAGTCCGAAGAGCCCGCTCCGGTCGAATCCACCGGCGATGAGGAACTCGACGCGCTGCTCGAACAGCTCGTCGACCCACCCAAGCACGTGCCTTACGATATCGAGGCGATGGTCGCGGCGATCGCCTCGGTCGGGTACGACGGCACATTAGCTCTCGACTATCGCGGCAATGCTGGTACACTGGGCATCAGACAGAGTTGCGAGGCGCTGGAGGCAGCGATCGAGCACGCCGGATGACACGCTGCGGCCCGTGCCGCGGCACACGGGTTTGGATGATTCCGACCAAACGAGGCTGCACATGCACACGCCCGCCGCAACAACCCTGACCCCGAGCCGTCGGGAGTTCACCGTGCCACCCGACCGCAACACCATCATCACCATCGACGGCCCGGCGGGAACGGGCAAGTCCACCGTCGCGCGAGAGCTGGCAAGCCGCATCGGGCTCGACTTTCTCGACACCGGCGCAATGTACCGGGCCGCCGCGGCGATCGTCATCGACTTTGGGATCGACCAGCGCGACATCGACGCGATCGTGAGCAAGGTCGCGTCGGCCGACCTGCACTTTGACTGGGCGGCCGACCCCCCGACGATTCTCGCATGGGACAAACCGATCGACCACCGCATCCGCGACGCCGACGTGACCGCGATCGTCTCCCCGATCGCCGGCATCGGCAAACTCCGCGAGCACATGGTCCGCAAGCAACGCATCATCGCCAACCAGCACCCCCGGCTGGTCAGCGAGGGGCGCGACCAGGGATCGGTCGTCTTCCCCGACGCCGACGTGAAGTTTTATCTCGACGCCGAACCGGCGGTCCGCGCCGCCCGCCGGGCCGAGCAGCTGCGGGCCGAGGGAAGGACCGTCAACGTGGATCGGCTGCTCGCCGACATTATCGCGAGGGACCACTCCGACTCGACCCGCGAGGACGGGCCGTTGGTCTGCCCGGAGGACGCGGTGGTGATCGACACCTCCACCCTCTCCCGCGACGGCGTCATCCAAAGGCTCGAAGACGAGGTCCGCGTCCGTATCTCGCTCTGACCCGGCGCTTTCTACACTCTCCCCATGCTCGAAGGCCTCCGCCGCAAACACCCCGGTTCGTCGGTCGCCAAGATCATCTCGTGGCGGCTCTTCCAGTTTGCCTCCGAGGTGTTCCTGACCGTCTTCTACCGGCTCGAAGTCCGCAACCAGCAGGTCGTCCCTCCGGTCGGCCCGGTGCTGATCGCCGCGAACCACCAGTCCTATCTCGATCCCACCGCGGTGGGCTGCCGCATCCGTAATCGGCAGATCGACTTTGTCGCCCGCCTGGGGTTGTTCTCGAACAAACACCTCGGCCGCTTCTTCGCGTTTCTCAACTCGATCCCCGTCGCTGAGGAAGGGCCGGACACCGCGGCAATCAAGGAGATCATCCGCCGCCTGCGGATGGGCCGGTGCGTGATGATCTTTCCCGAGGGCTCGCGGACCGAGACCGGCGCGGTCCAGCCGTTCAAGCGCGGCGTCGCGGTGCTGGTCAAGCGGGCCAAGTGCCCGGTCATCCCCGCCGCGATCGACGGGGCCTACCAGGCGTGGCCCAGGCACCGGGCGCGGCCGCTGCTTTGGCGAGCGCCAAAAATCCGCGTGCGCTTCGGCGAACCGATCCCCTACGACGAGCTCATGGCCGACGGCCCGGACGCGGCCCTGGCCCGGGTCGAGCGCGAGGTCCGCGCCCTCCACCAGCAACTCAACCCGGCAGCAGCCCCCCCCACCCCCACGACCACCACCCCCACAACCACCACCCCCGAGCACGCCGACACAGACACCGCCGAGACCGCGACATGATCGACACCCACTGCCACCTGACCTTCCCCGACTTTGCCAGCCGGGTCGAAGAGACGCTCGACCACGCCGCGTCGATGGGCGTCACCGGGTGCATCAGCATCTCGACCACCGTCCCCGACGCCGAGGCGGTGCAGCTCGTCGCCGAGTTGCACGACCGGGTGTGGCACACCGCCGGCGTCCATCCGCTCTATGCCGACAAAGGGCCGCACGACTGGGCAACCCTCCGCCGCGTCGCAGCCGGGGAGCGCTGCGTCGCGTGGGGCGAGCTGGGGCTTGACAAGCACTACGACGACCCGCCGCAGGATATCCAGCTCACCGTCCTCGAAGAACAGCTCGCTGCGATCGAAGCCGCACACGACTTCTGGGGGCGATCGCTCCCGATCGTGCTTCATTGCCGCAAGGCGTTCGATGAGCTCATCCCCAGGCTCCGCGCGACCTCGCTCGACCCGTCGCGGTTCGTCTTTCACTGCTTTACCGGCAACGCTGCCGAGGCCCGCAAGTGCCTCGACTTCGGCGCGATGATCTCGTTCACCGGCGTCGTCACCTATCCCAACGCCCCCGAAGTCCGCGAAGCAGCCCAGCTCGTCCCCCCCGACCGGATCATGGTCGAGACCGACGCCCCGTTCCTGAGCCCCGTCCCCAAGCGCGGCAAGCGGCCGTGCATGCCCGGATACGCCAGGCACACCGCCGAGGCGCTCGCCACACTCCGAAGCCAGCCCTGGGACGAGTTCCACGCGGCGATCAACACGAATACCAGCCGCTTCTTCGGGATCCCCTGCTAGAACCCCTTGCAAAATCGTCTTTCACCCTGATCGAAGGATTCGGCGTTGTCGCTCTCGGTTCATCGAGGGGGGCTTGCCCTGTCCCCTCGCTTGCGCGAGGGGCTCTTTTCTCTACGCACACAGCACTTCCGTAGAGGTGCATGATGGCCTTGTAGAGCCCCTCGCGCAAGCGAGGGGACAAGCGTAACCACGTACAGAATAAAGAAACACATTCATGCAATGTGCTCTAAACCGTGGTCCCCGACCCCCGTTTGCTTGGCCCGGGGCAGGTCGCGGCGTATCCTCTGGGAGTTTGCGCCCGACCCGCAGCAACACGGTTCGGAGAACCGTGCCACCGGAGCCCTTATGCCCAAGCGAACCGACATCCGGACCATCCTCCTCATCGGGTCCGGGCCCATCGTCATCGGGCAAGGCTGCGAGTTTGATTACTCGGGCACGCAGGCGTGCAAGACGCTGCGGGCCGAGGGGTACCGCATCGTCCTGATCAACTCCAACCCCGCGACGATCATGACCGACCCGGCGTTCGCCGACCGGACCTACGTCGAGCCGATCACGCCCGAGACTGTCCGCAAAATCATCCTCAAGGAACGCGAGCTGGGCACCCCGATTGATGCGCTGTTGCCGACGATCGGCGGGCAGACCGCGCTCAACTGCGCCTGCGAGCTGGTCGACGACGGCACGCTCGCCGAGTTCGGGATCGAGATGATCGGCGCCGATCGACAAGCCATCCACAGAGCCGAGGACCGCGAAGCATTCCAGCAGGTCTGCGACGACGCGGGGCTCAAGACGCCCCCCGCCCGCCGGGCCCACACCATGGAAGAGGCCGAGGCCGCGCTCGAAGAGTTCGGCCTGCCCTCGATCATCCGCCCGGCCTTCACCCTCGGCGGCTGGGGCGGCGGGATCGCCTACAACCGCGAAGAGTTCGCCGAGCTGGTCCGCCGGGGGCTCAGCGCCTCGATGATCGACCAGGTGCAGATCGACAAGTCCCTCATCGGCTGGAAGGAATACGAGCTCGAAGTCGTCCGCGACAAGAAGGACAACTGCGTCGTCGTCTGCTCGATCGAAAATATCGACGCGATGGGGGTCCACACCGGAGACTCCATCACCGTCGCTCCCGCGCTCACCCTCACCGACAAGGAGTATCAGGCGCTGCGCGACGCTGCCCTTGCGATCATGCGCGGCGTCGGGGTCGAGACCGGAGGCTCGAACGTCCAGTTCGCCGTCAACCCCAACCCCGAGCCGGACCCCGACAGCAGCGAGCCCCCGTTCGAGTTTGTCGTCATCGAGATGAACCCCCGCGTCAGCCGAAGCTCGGCGCTGGCGAGCAAGGCAACCGGGTTCCCCATCGCCAAGATCGCGGCCAAACTCGCGGTCGGGTACACCCTCGACGAGCTGCGCAACGACATCACCGGCACCACCAGCGCCTGCTTTGAACCCGCGATTGATTATGTCGTGACCAAAATCCCCCGCTGGACTTTCGAGAAGTTCCCCGAAGCCGACGAAACACTGACGACACAGATGAAATCCGTCGGCGAGGTCATGGCGATCGGCCGCACGTTCAAGGAGAGCTTCCAGAAAGCGATCCGCTCACTCGACGTCAAACGCTTCGGATTCGGGCTCGACCGCAACGACAAGTGGCTGACCGCGATGCGGGCGGTCGAAGAGCAGCAGCTCGTGCTCGATTTCTCCCCCGGCGCCAAGCCCGGCACCGGGTCGGCCAGCGACACCGGGCTGCGCACCGCCGACGGGCAGCCGATCGAGTGGCCGATCCCCATCGACACCCTCACCCGCAAGCTCACTGTCCCGAGTCAGGGCCGCATCTACTTCATCCGGTATGCCTTCAAGATGGGCTGGAGTGTCGAACGGGTGGCCGAGCTGACCCGCATCGACCCCTTCTTTCTCGACCAGATGGCCCAGCTCGTCGAGTTCGAGGACACGCTCTGCGCATACAGCTCGCTCGAAGAACTGCCCCGCGACGTACTTTTCTGCGCCAAGCAACTCGGCTATTCCGATGCGCAACTCGCCAACCTCTACCTCCGGCAGATCAAATCTGAAACTATCCTCGCGGTCCGCGCCCACCGCAAATCGCTTGGCATCGAGCCGGTCTTCAAGCTCGTCGATACCTGTGCGGCCGAGTTCGAGGCCATCACGCCTTACTACTACTCGACCTACGAAACTCCCGTTGACTATGTCGAAGAAAGGCACCAAGGCACCGAGGCATCAAGGCATCAAGCGGGGACAGCTGCCGAGCCCTCGATGCCCGGGTGCCTCGGCGCTCCGATGCCTTCTTCTGATGATGAAATCAAACTCACCAACACGCAAAAAGTCATCATCCTCGGCGGCGGCCCCAACCGTATCGGCCAGGGGATCGAGTTCGACTACTGCTGCGTTCATGCCGCGTTCGCGGCCAAAGAGCTCGGCTACGAAAGCGTGATGATCAACAACAACCCCGAAACCGTCTCGACCGACTACGACACCAGCGACCTGCTCTTCTTTGAACCACTCACGCTCGAAGATGTCCTCAATGTTGTCGAACGGTTGCACGAAACTCCTGCCAAGTCGCTCGTCAAAGGGCTCATCATCCAGTTCGGCGGCCAGACCCCGCTCAACCTCGCCGACGGCCTCGTGCTCGCGGGCGCTCCAATCCTCGGCACCACCGTTGATTCGATCGACCTGGCTGAAGACCGCGACCGCTTCGACCACCTGCTCGACGAGCTCGAACTCAAACGCCCGGCCTCGGGTATCGCCCGCTCACTCGAAAGCGCCATCGAGATCGCCGGCGAGATCGGCTACCCCGTGCTCGTCCGCCCCAGCTACGTCCTCGGCGGCCGGGGGATGGAAATCTGCGCAGACGAAGCCGCCCTGCTCCACTACGCCAACACCGCCCTCGACCTCTCCGGGCTCGACGACGCCCCGCTGCTGGTCGACAAGTTTCTCGACGGCGCGATCGAGATGGACGTCGATGTTGTGGGTGACTTTGATGGTGGCGCCAATGGACAAGCCGTCATCGCGGGTGTCATGGAACACATCGAACACGCCGGTGTCCACTCGGGCGATTCGTCCTGTTCGGTCCCGCCGTGGTCGCTTCCCAACCGGCTCGTCAACCGCGTCAAGGACACCGCACGCCGGCTCGCCCGGTCGCTCCACGTCTGCGGCCTCATGAACGTCCAGATGGCGATCAAAGACGACGACATCTACATCATCGAGGTCAACCCCCGCGCCAGCCGCACCGTGCCTTACGTCGGCAAAGCCAAGCACGTGCCGTGGGCGAACGTCGCAGCCAAAGCGATGATGGGCAAAAGCCTCACCGACCAGAACATCCGCGAGATGCCCGACACCGGCACGTTCGCCGTCAAGGCGCCCGTCTTCCCCTTCATGAAGTTCCCCGGCGTCGACTTCGTCCTCGGCCCCGAGATGCGCTCGACCGGCGAGGTCATGGGCATGGACCTCTCCATGCCGCTGGCGTATCTCAAAGCGATGCTCGCCGCCGGCGTCAAACCCCCGCGCGAAGGCGGCGTCTTCATCTCCGTCCGTAGCAACGACCGCCCGGACATCATCGACATCACCCGCTCACTCCTGGCGATGGGCTACAAAGTCTTCGCGACCGAAGGCACCGGCGCAGAGCTCCGCCGCCACGGCATGAAGCCGACGGTGCTCCAAAAAATCGCGGTCGGCGCCCGCCCCAACGTCCTCGACCTGATGGCAGACAACCAGATCGCGATGGTCATCAACACCCCCACCCGCACCGGCTGGCAGACCGACGAGGGCAAGATCCGCGCCAACGCGGTAAGGCTCAGCATCCCCATGGTCACGACCATCACCGCCGCCCGCGCCATGCTCCGCGCCATCGAAGCGATGCGGGCCGGCGAGTGGGACGTCGCAGCCTTGCAGGACTACGCCCGGATGGCCGCCGAGCGAGCACCCCAAGTCACCACAACCGGCAACCGCGTCAAGGTATAGCGTGGCACCGGCTTCCAGCCGGTGTGCGTGTTGTTGATGCAGCAAGTAACAACAGCAGCTTTTGCCAACACCGGCTGGAAGCCGGTGCCGATTACCCGATTACACGCGCAAAGCCCAACGCCCGCCTCGATTCCTCAAACACAACTCAGCGCAGCACGCTCAAACTCACCCGCTTCTCGATCTCGTCGACGGGCCGCGCGATCAGGTCGTAGCCGTCGCTGCCGACAACCACGCACCGCACAAGTTCGCCCGGGCTCAGCCGCCCCCGGCTCTGCACAAACGTCACCGCGTCGATCGACGGCGCCTGAAAGTACGTCCGCCCCTGATACACGGTGGAACGGTTCTCCGAACCGTGTTGCGCGTTCTCTGAACCGCGCTCCGCATGCTCCGAGCCCCCGACTTCAGTCGGGGGTTGGTCCGCGTCGCGTCCGGACTGAAGTCCGGGGCTCTGGGTCTGGGACGAATCACCGGAGATCTGGGTTTGCAACCCCGTATCGCGGTCGATAAGCACATCGAACCTTTGCCCCGTGTTCATCGGGTCGCGCTCGTCAAACTGCTCAGCAACAAACGCCGCCTGCTCGAACGCGATCCCCTGCTGCAACGCAAGAATCTCCCCCTTGCGCCGGCTCTTGACCTCCGCAGGCACCGCCAGCCCGGGGTCGAGTTCCATCGTCCCCGCGGGCGTCCCCGGCTCCTGCGAATACTCGAACACACCCACCGCATCAAACCCGACCTCCTCGACAAACCCGAGCAGCTGCTCGTGGTCGGCCTCGGTTTCGCCCGGAAATCCCGAGATAAACGTCGTGCGGATCGCCATGCCCGGCACCCGCTCACGCAGCTTGTGCATCAGCTCGCGCTGCTGGTCGGCGCTCACGTGCCGACGCATGAGTTCGAGCACCCGGTCCGAGGCGTGCTGCAACGGGATGTCGATATAAGGCAACAGCCGACCGCGCGAGACGATCTCTGCGATCGCGTCGATAAACTCATCACGAAAGTTGCTCGGGTAGGCATACATAAGCCGCAACCACACCGGCGCACCGGTCGACTCGGCCGCGCGGTCGATCGCGTCGAGCATCATCGGCAGCCCGCCTGCCTTCCCCCCTCTTCCTTTGGGAGAGGGCCGGGGTGAGCGTGCATCTCCCCACCCCACCCCGATATCATCCCCATAACTCGTCGTGTCCTGCCCGATCAGGTTCAACTCGAACGCCCCGTCGGCGATCAGCTCGCGAGCCTCTGCCACGATCCGCTCGATCGGCTTGCTCCGCATCTTGCCGCGGATGCTCGGGATCGTGCAGAACGCGCACTTCTGGTTGCACCCCTCGCTGATCCGCAGGTACGCATAGTGCCGGGGTGTGAGTCGAAGCCGCGCCGAGTCGTCCTCGAAGTACCCGACCCCCTTGCCGTCCTTGCCTTGCACCGTCAGCCCGACGGTCTCCATCCCGCGGTCCTGCGCCGCCTTGAGCGCGTTGCCCGCGATCCAGTACTTCGGCTGCGCTTCTGCGCCCAGAGCTTCCTGCCGCGCAGCGGGCACACCCCGCACCGCCTCGACGATCTTGTCCCGGTCAAAGACGCCGACCATCGCGTCGATGCCCGGCTCCCACTCGAGCATCTTCGCCCGGTGCCGCTGCACCAGACACCCCGCCACCACCACCCGCTTGACCAGCCCGGCCGCCTTGGCGCGCACCGCGTCCTTGATGACCGCGAGCGATTCGTCCTTGCTCGCTTCGAGAAAGCCGCAGGTGTTGATGACCACCACGTCGGCCGGCTCGATGTGCCCGTGGTCCGACGCTGTCGCGCCGCGCTCCGCGCTCGATTTGCCCTCGACACCGAACGCGTCGTCGTGCTCCCAGTCGTGGTCGCTGGGGTCGTAGCTGACCGGGATCAGCCCGTCCTGGGCGAGCGTGCCGAGCATCTTCTCAGAATCGACAAGGTTCTTCGGACAGCCCAAGCTCACAAAGGAGACCGTGCGCAGCTCGGCCGGGATGGATCGCTCCTGTTTCATCGCGGCAGATGGTAGGAGCGGTTTGCCGGATCAGTGGCGTGGGTATCCCACCCGCGCAGCGAAACCACCGCGCAGCCTCCATGTGCGGCGTCCGACGCTCGGAGAGCTTCGTTTGCGAATGACGAGAATATCTCGTGCGTTTCTACGAGCCCCGAGCGCAAGCTCAGGACCACAAATGGTCATTTTCACAAAGAAACCAAATCCCGTGCTCGCGCCCAGGGCTCGTAAAGACGCAAATAACTCTCTCGTGATCCGTACTACGCCGAGAGCCTTGCCCCTCGCAGCGCGGTCTGCCCGCCGGGCATCGGGTACGCCTCATTGAGCCCCTCGAGCAGGTCCTGCTCCTCAGCGATCACAAACGACGCCGGCACCCCCACCGCCCACGCGACAAACCGCATCGCCCGAGGCAATCCCGATTCGGTCGTCGCCATCACCAGGTCGCCCCCCTCAAACCGCAGCGGCAACAGCTGAAACTGCCACGCCTGCCGCCGCTCGAGCAGATCGCGAACCGCCGCGTCGGCCCGCTCGCTCGCCAGGTTCACCTTCCCCACCATCCCCGCGTACTGCGCCGCCCAG
This sequence comes from Planctomycetota bacterium, assembly GCA_030950285.1. Lineage (GTDB taxonomy): Bacteria > Planctomycetota > Phycisphaerae > Phycisphaerales > UBA1924 > PNC22. The sequence goes on from JAUZRR010000009.1 coordinate 22,883, forward strand.
GCCCGCTCGATCGCTTTGGAAGAGACGCCGAACAACTCCTCAGCCAACACCCCAAACGGCCTCCCGCTCGTGGCCTGCAGCGAGAGCACCTCGTCCCGCTGCTCCTCACTCAGGATCCCCATCCGAACCAGTACGTCGCCCAGCCGTGCGTGCATCGTTCACTCCCTCCCCAATCGGTCGCGGCCCCACCCGCTTGCCGGAGAACAGATCGGCTCGGCCCGTGCGACCTTCCAGCCTCGAGCTGTGGAAATGGAGTCGGGAGGCCCCCCCGCAACGGACGCACCGGTTCGCCCGGTGCTGCCGGGTGTCGCCGATGGGGGGCTCGTGGCGACCCGGGCAGCAAAACATGCCCGAGTGACGTTGACATCTGCAAAACATTTTCCTGAGGCCGGATCACCGCCCTCCCACAGACCTGAAGGCCAGTTCCGATCGAAAATGTTCTCCAGTTTACCACCCCTCTTATTGAAAAAACCCCCTATCATATTCCTAAGTATTATGCATAAACACCTGTTCAAGCGGCATTTACAACGATAAATCGCTCGCCGAACCACGCTTCCCCCAGAGTCCGAAAACCACGCAACCGCTCCGAGTCGCTCTCCGTATACACACTCAGCAGCGCGGGCTCCCCCATCCGGGGCGTGCAGCCCCCGGCCGATTCAGCTTCTCCTCCAGCGATCCGGCGGCCTTCGGGCCGCTTGGGTCGCATAACACCAACTGCCACCCCCCCACGCTTTCCACTGCACGCCTTCGCCGCGTTCCTCCCCGCCCCGGCGTACATTGGCCCGATGCCGAGCCACCGCCCTGATCCGACCAACCCGCCCGAAGCCCTCCCGATCGTGGTCGGTGCGCATGTTTGTGCCGAGGTCGAGGACCGCCCGATCGCCGTCGCGCTCCGCGACGCCCTCGCCGATCGGGCACCGGCCGGCTTTCCGTTTGCACCGATCGTGCTGACCGACGTGTGGTATCTGAACACCGACGCGCTGCGCGCCCAGCCGACGATCTCGATCGGCCGCCCCGAGGTCAACGCTCTCTCGGCCTACCTCGCCGACAAGCTGCCCAGCGTCCTCGCGGCCGACGACCGCTTTGTGGTGCTGCTCGACCCCGAGCTGGCCGACCCTGCCGCGTGCTGCTGGGGCGTGGACGCCGGCGCAACCGCCGAGGCGGTCCGTGCTTTCGCCGAGCGCTGGGCCGAGGTGTTTCTCACCGCCGCAACCCGAACCTAGCGCCTATTCACTGCAATCCGTTCCGGTATGCGCGTGTGCCCTTGTCCCCTCGCTTGCGCGAGGGGCTCTATCGCAATGTGGTCACTCAATACAGAGCCCCTCGCGCAAGCAAGGGGACAACACGGTAGAGCCCCTCGCGCAAGCAAGGGGACAACACGGTAGAGCCCCTCGCGCGAGCGAGGGGACAACACGGTAGAGCCCCTCGCGCGAGCGAGGGGACAACGCCCGGCAACCCGCCCCCGCCGCCCGGCTACTTGCCCACACAAAACGTCGCGAACACCCTGCCGATCACGTCGTCCGGCGTGATCCTGCCGAGGATCTGTCCGAGCGAATCAACCGCGCTGCGCAGCCCGTCGGCAACAAGCTCGGGGGCATCGAGTGCGCGGGCTGTCGGATCAATCTCGGCTTCGACCGCTTCGAGCGCGCAGGCCGCGCGGCCGATCTCGCGGGCGTGCCGCGCCAGCGCTACCGCGCACGACCCGCCGGGCGCGCGCAACGCGATATCCGCGATGCCCCGGCGCACCACGTCCAGCCGCCACCCGTCGAGCGCGCAGACCGCGACATCGCTGCTGCCACCTGCGGTTCCCGGTGCGTGCCCGGTGCCCTCGAGCAGCGCCGCGCTGGGGAGGTCGGCCTTGGTCTGCACCCGCAGCATCGGCACGCGGCTGGAGATGCCCGTTTCCAATCCCACGAATCGCCCTTGCGGGTCGCAATAGACCACCGCGTCGGCCCGGTCGAGCGTCTCGATCGCCGCTTCCTGCGCTGCCTGCGCCGCTCCACCCGTCGCGTCCGCGTCGAGCCCGGGCAGGTCGGCGAGGCGCACCGCCAGCCCCGGGCCGGCTGCCTCTTCCAGCGCGAGCGTCTCGATCAGCACGTCGCGGGTTGTGCCCGACTCGGCTGCCACCACGCTGCGCGCGCGCCCGAGCAGCGCGTTGAACAGCGTGCTCTTGCCCGCATTCGGCGCACCGGCCAGCACCACCAGCGGCGGCAACCCCTCGGCGCTCTCGGCGATCCCGCCCTTCGATCGTTCGGCCATCTCCCGGCGGACCCGTCCGAGCCGTTGCTGCAAGTCGCGCGGCAAGATCGGCACGACGTCCTCCTGGTCGACAAAGTCGATCCCCGCCTCGATCAGCGCCAGCAGCGTGGTCAACTCGTCGGCCCAGTCGCGGTAGACGCGGCCCAGCTCTCCCGACGCGAGCTGTTGCGCCGCCGCAAGGTCGTCACTCGTGCGCGCCGCGATGACCGCCGCTACCCCTTCGGCTTCGTCCAGCGCCAGGCGGCCGTTGAGATACGCCCGGGCGCTGAACTCGCCCGGCCCGGCCCGCCGCACGCCAGCGACGGCGCAGCACGCCTCGACAAACCGCTCGACGAGATCGGGGTTGCCCGGCAAGACCACCTCGAGTGTATCTTCGCCGGTATAGCTTGCGGGCCCAACGCCCCGCAGCACGATCGCCGGGCACGGTCGCCCGCCGATGAGCACGTCGCCCCGGCACACACCCCGGCGGTTGGTCGCGGGTTGGAACAAGCTCGAACAGGCCGTCTCGACCGCCGGCCCGCTCAGCCTCACGATCGTGCGGCCGCTGCGTCCCGGCGCGGTCGCGCAGGCGACGATCGTCTCAGCGATCGTTGCGCCGGGGGGTCGCGGTTGCGGGCCGGGCGTGTGCATCGTGGCGCGTCCTCAGCCGGGTTCCCCGCCGAGCGGGCTCAGCGTTTCTTGTACTTCCGCGGCGGGGTGTTGTCGGCCTTGCCCTGCTTGGGCAAGCGTTTGGCGCTCATACCGCGCTGCGCTTCCTGCTGTTGCTGCTTCTCCAACGCCAGCTTTTGCAGTCTCGCCATAAAGCCGCCCTCTTTGGGCTTCTTTTTCAGGTTGCCCTCTTCGAGCATTCCCGACTTGGTGGCGTTGGCGCGGATCCATCGGCTCTCGATGATACCGAGCGTGGAGTTGGTGATGAAGTACAGCGCCAGCCCGCTGGGCGCACCGTACATGATGAGCGGGAACATCACCACCATCATGACCTTGATCATCTTCTGCTGTGATTTCTGCTCGGGGGTCATCACCGACGAGGTCGGAGGCTGGAGGTATTTTTGTTGCAGATAGAACACCACACCGAGCAACAGCGGCAGGATGTTGATCGAGTTGATCTGGCCCATCAGCGGCAGTGTGGGGCCCTTGTTCCCGAAGTAGATCGCGCGGTCGGGCTTGGCGAGGTCTTCCAGGAACGGCCAGACGTTGTTGGTGAGCGCCTGGAACACGCCGAAGAACGCCGGCTCGTGGCGAAGTTCGGCCGCGAAGAACAGTGTCGCGTAGAGGGCGATCCAGACCGGGCTCTGCAGCAACATCGGCAAACACCCGAGGAACCCGGCCGGGCTGATGCCCTCCTCACGCCAGAGCTTGGCCATCTCCTGCTGCTGGCGCTGCCGGTCGTCTTTGTAGCGTTCCTGCAGAATCTTCTGCTTGGGCGCGATGTTCTGCATCTGCTTGCCGAAGACGAGCATCTTGACCTGCGACCACCGCGTGATCGGGTGCAGCACCGAGCGCACACACACCACCAGCAGGATGATCGCCAACGCCCAGTCCCCGGTCAGCGAGTGCAGAAAGCGGAGCAGCCCGAGCAGCGGCCCGGTGAGCCAGGCGAACGTGCAGAACGCGCACATGCCCCCGAAGTTGTAGACCACGATCTTGTCGATCCCAAGCCGTTCGAGCATTGACTCGTTACGGATCACACTCTTGTTGAGCGGTCCGGCGTAGAGCCCCATGCTGTAGTCGATCGTGCCGCCCGGGGCGAGCGAGGATGCCGGGCTGTGGTAGCTCAGCACGATCGCGTCGGGGTCTTCGAGCCGAACGCGGTCGATGCGTTCGATCGTGTCGAACGCGAGGCTTGCCTGCGGATCGTCGGGGTCGATCAGCGGGTGTGTCACCGCGCCGAAGTAGCGGTTGGTGACGCCCGACCACACGAGCGTGAGGTCCTCTTCCTGGCTGTAGGTGTTGGGCCAGATTTTGCCTTCGGGAAACTTCTTGTCGGACTTGTCCCCGGTGAGCTTGGTCCGTCTCCAGAGAAACTTGGTCGCGTCCACAAACTGCTGGGAGGGGTCGCTCCGCGCATCGTAGAGATAGCCGAAACGGAAGCGGCGATGTTCGCCGCCGTACCCGCTGCTGGCGAACAGATCGACCGTCCCGAACTGCCTCCAGCGGACGTTGAACGCGGTGCCGGTCAGGTTCTCGACATGCTGGCGGACGACCAGGTCGTGGCTCCCCGGCGCGAGGGTGTACTCCCGCTCGACGCGGAACGCCCGTTGCCCGTTGCTGTCGAGGAGGAACGCCTCGAACCTGCCGGGGGTGTCGGCCGAGACCTGTCTCCACGCGGGCACGTCGCCGTCGGCGATGAGCATCGGGACCAGCGTGCCGTTGATCTCGATACCGAGGGCGCAGAACGGCACGAGGATGAACCGGTCGTTGGCGATCTGCTTTTGCACCGCGACGTGTTTCTCGGGATCGACCGGGCCTTCCCTGGCGGCGCGGTCGGTCTGCACCGAGTCGAACTCCGTCGCGAGCCGGATCGCTTTGATCCCCGCGCCCAGGTGCGAAAACTCGACCCGCATCACATAGGGCGAATCGAACCCGAGCCCGCCCAACGGTGAGAAATCGGTCGCGAGCGGCTCATCCGCAAAGCCCTCGACAACGAACGTCCCGGGCGCGATACCCACCGCAGGTTGGGTGGGCGTGTCGGCCTGCTCGGTTTCGGCCGCGGGCTGGGTCGCGTTGTCGGTATCGGTATCGGCGTCGGTGTCGGCGTTCGTGTCGGCGTCGGTATCGGCGCTGGTATCGGCGGCCTCTCCGGGCTCGGCAGCATCCGTCTCTGTTGCAACAGGCGCGGGCACCGGGTCGGGATCGGCGGTCGCGACCGGGCTCGCGGGCTCGTCGCCGGCGTGCTCCCCAGCCTGGTCGGCGACGCGGTCAACAGCCTCGGCCGCCTGCTCGGCCGGGGCCGGGGTGTTCTTCTTGCTCGTGGTATTCACCATCACCGCGATCGGCACACCCAGCCCGATCACGAACAGGACGATGGGCAGGATGATGCGGAGAGGCTTGTTGGGGCGTGGCATAGTGACTCGGCGCTGATCGCGTGGGGGGGGGAATCGAACGAGCTCTACCGGCCTTCGTAGAGGCGGTCCGCCAGGTACTCGTGCAGTTGGGCGTGCTGACGAATCATGTTCGCCGTCTTGTCGATGTCGTAGGGCACACGGAAAAACTCGACCTTGTCTTCGTCGAAGACGACGTAGCTGGCCCGCGGGTCGCCGTCGCGAGGCTGCCCGACCGAGCCCACATTCACGACCGCCTTCTCGTCCTCGTTGAACCTGTAGGCAAACTCGCCCAGCTCATCTGGAGGATAAAAATCGGGCTCATCGGTGAAGACGCCGGGCACGTGGGTGTGCCCCACCATGCAGAGCTTGTCGACCCGCCGAAAGATTGCTTCGAGCTTGTCGGGGGCTTCCATCGGATCGCTCTTGAAGATGTACTCGTTGATCGGTCGGCGTGGCGAGCCGTGGACCGCCAGCAGCGCGTTCTCGCCCAGCTGCTCGACCACCCGGACGCGGAGCCGCCCGAGAAACTCATACCGAGCGGCCCGGAGTGCGGCGTCGGGCTCAGAATCGAACTGCTCGCGGGTCCAGTAGGCCGCCTGCTCGGCCGGGCCGTTGAAGTTGGTGGGCTCATAGAGCACCGCAAAGTCATGGTTTCCCATGAGCGCCCACTCGCAGTGGGCCTCGACGAGGTCGACACACGCCAGGGGCTCGGGGCCGTACCCAATGATATCCCCGAGGCAAAGAATGCGCTTGATGCCCTTGCTGTCGATGTCTGCAAGGACCGCGCGGAGGGCCTCGGCGTTGCCATGGATGTCGCTTAGTACTGCGGTCTGCACCGCGCCCTCCTGGTCGAATCGGGATTCTGACGCCAATCGAAGGGCCGATCGTAGGAGCCCACCGGCGACCTCGCAATCCGGCCAAAGCCCGCGATCGTTTGGACCGATCAGAACAGGGGGCTGTGCGGAGGCACCCGCCGTCGGACCGCCCCCTACCATGCCGCACAACGCGGCCACGCCGCGCCCACGACCGATGCACCGGAAGCATCCACGCTCTCCGGAGCCATGAGCAAAGGACTGAACCCATGCCCGCAGCCGGCGTTTCATACCAGCGAACCCGCGAGATGACGATCGACGAGCTCCTGCTCGAAAACCGCATCGTCTTCCTCATCGGCGAGATCAACCATGCCTCGGCCTCCCGGGTCATGATGCAGATGCTCTACCTCGAAAACCAGAAGCGAGGGCAGGACATCAGCCTCTATATCAACTCACCCGGCGGCGCGGTGGACGACACCCTCGCCCTCTTTGACACCATGCGGTTTATGTCGAGCGCCATCTCGACCTTCTGCATCGGACGGGCTTATTCAGGAGCCGCGGTCCTGCTCTGTGCCGGCACCAAGGGCAAACGGTTCATCCTGCCCCACGCCAAGGTGATGATCCACCAGCCCTACGGCGGGATCACCGGGCAGGCCGAGGACATCCGCATCCAGGCCGAGCAGATCGGCAAGACCAAGGAAGAGCTCAACCGCCTCATCAGCGAGTGCTCCGGACAATCCATCGAACAGGTCCGGAAAGACGCCGAACGCGACAAGTACTTCACCGCGAAGGAAGCGGTCGAGTACGGGCTCGTCGACGAAGTCCTCGTCGAACCGCCCAAGGAAGCCAACGTCGGCCGCTAGGACCAGACCGTCAGCCACCCACAACGCTCCGCCAGAGGCACGCGCACCGCGCCAACGCAAAACCCACGAAGGATTCAGACATGTCCGGCCACCTCGTTCCGATCGTTATCGAAAAATCCGCCCGCGGCGAACGCTCCTACGACATCTATTCCCGACTCCTCAAAGACCGTATCATCTTCCTGGGAAGCCCGGTCATGGACGAGATCGCCAGCCTCATCGTCGCTCAGCTCCTCTTCCTCGCCAACGAGGACCCCAAAGCCGACATCCACCTCTACATCAACTCCCCCGGCGGCAGCGTGACCGCCGGCCTGGGCATCATCGACACCATGAACTACATCGCCCCCAACATCTGCACCTACATCATCGGGCAGGCCGCCAGCATGGGCTCGCTGATCGCCTGCTCGGGCGCAAAGGGCAAACGCTTTGCGTTGCACAACTCCCGCAACCTCATGCACCAGCCGCTGCTCTCGGGCGTGATGGAAGGCCAGGCAACCGACATCGAGATCGAGGCCCGCGAGATGCTCCGTATCCGCGACCGCCTCTACGCGATCTACAGCAGCGCCACCGGGCAGACCGTCGAGACCATCGAAAAAGACTGCGACCGCAACAACTGGCTCGACGACAAGGAAATGCTCGAGTACGGCCTCATCGACGAGGTGCTCGAGAACATGCCCGCGATCAAGAAGGATGGCGAGGACGAGTAAAGGTGCAAGCCGGCCCCCAGCAAGTGCGATGTGGGTGAATACGCTGCCCTGCTGACCTGATAGACTCAGGGCATGCCCCTCGCCCCCGAGCTCAACCAATCTGTACGGGATACTGCGGCGCTGATGGAGCGATTTGAGGCGAGCGCCAGCAGGGCCAATATCGGCACCGGGGCTCGGCGTGAGGGTGGGAAGTTCGAGGTATTGGTTGGTACGCTATGGACACAAGTCGCCGCACTCTGCGTAGATGCCGGGGCACAGCAATCTGAGGTTCGAGGACCGGGCACTCGCTGGTTTCACCGGCTATGTGTCGATGATCGAGAGCTATTGCTCCCACTCGGTCGTCGCCCGGGGATGAGAAACGAACCCGCGAGCCGCTGGCTCGAAACCGACTTCGGGGTGACCGATCTTGTTGCTGCCTTCCCGGGAACAGAAGAATCTATAGCGAGATACGCCCCACCCACAGGACCGTTTGCGGGAGAGGAATACCCCGCGATGTTTGAAGGCCTTTCAACACGATTTGACGACACTATCGTGCTGGTACAGGCGGGTGTGCTCCGCGAGAAAATCTTGCTTGAATATAAGACCGCGAAGTCAAGCAATGGGCGTCAGGTGGATGCGAACGTTCACGAACGGCTCTCGTTTCAAATGATGCAATACCTTGAAGCCGCGACAAAATACACCAGATGCTCATTCGTCGTGCTCTCAAATGGTGCCTTCGCTCGCTATCGCAACTCGCTATCGCAATAAGTACCACGTCAACTTCCACATCCAAGCTGACCGCCTGAACTGCTTTGCGTGGTTTTCAATGGAGCAAGCCTGCACAGAATCTGAGTATGTCGATATTCTGACCGGCCTTATTGGCTGGCTCTTCGAAGGCACCAGTCGGGTTGTGAGAAACGCTCCATGATCAAGTATTTAGGCTCCAAGCGCAAGCTCCTCCCCCTCATCGTCGAGACCATCCGCCGCACCGGCGAAGCGCGATCCGTCATTGACCTGTTCTCCGGCACCTCCCGTGTCGGCCACGCCCTCAAGGCGGCCGGCTACCGCGTCCTGACCAACGACCACAACACCTACGCCGCGACACTCGCGAAATGTTATGTCCAGGCCGATCGAAAAGATATCCTCCGAGACACTCAACGCCTCGTCGACGAGTTCAACGCCCTCCCCGGCACGCCCGGCTACTTCACCGAGACCTTCTGCGTCCAATCCCGGTTCTTCCAACCCAAGAACGGCGAGCGGATCGATGCGATCCGCGAGGCAATCGCGGCCAAGGGGATGCCGCCGGAACTTGAAGCGGTGATGCTCGTCTCGCTCATGGAAGCGGCCGACCGGGTGGACTCGACCACCGGCGTCCAGATGGCGTACCTCAAATCATGGGCAGCGAGAGCCTCGAATGATCTCCGGCTCCGCGTCCCCGATGTCCTGCCCCGTGCCCGGCACGGCAAGGGACAAGCCCACTGCCTCGACGCCCTCGAAGCGGCGAGCACGCTCACCGCCGACGTCGCGTACATCGACCCGCCCTACAACCAGCACTCCTACCTCGGCAACTACCACGCGTGGGAATCGCTGGTGCGGTGGGACAAGCCGCCGGTCTACGGCATCGCGTGCAAACGCATCGATTGCAAGGACCGCCGCAGCGTCTTCAACTCCAAGCCCCGGTTTGCTGCCGCGATGCGAGAACTCCTCCACGCGGTGCAAGCCGAGGTGATCGTGGTCTCGTTCAACAACGAAGGGTACATGGACAAAGACACCATGGAAACCCTGCTCGGCGAACTCTTCGACGGCGAAGGCAGAGTCACCACGATCGAGAGCGACTACAAGCGGTACGTCGGTGCCCAGATCGGCATCCACAACCTCCGCGGCGAGAAGGTCGGCAAGGTCAGCCACCTGCGGAACAAAGAGTATCTCTATGTTGTCTCCCGAGATTGCATAGCGGAACGGCTCGAGGCTGTGACAGCGGACCCCACCGAGCAGCTCTCGTTGTTCGCCTGATGTTTGAGACCTTATGCGTCCGGAGAATCCGGGCGGTCCTTTCCAGCCAATCCTCCCCCTTCGCCGATACTGCAGCAAGCCATGCTCCGCTCCGGCCAAATCATCACCCTCTGCGCCCTCGCTTTGCTCACGCTCGGCGTCGTCATGGTCAACTCCGCACTCATGACCGTCGCCCCAGTCGACGGCAACGGCAACCAGCTCCCCGGCGTCACCGCCGAGTCCATCCTCACCAGCCGATCAACCCTTTACATGGCTCTCGCGCTGGCTGCACTGGCGCTGGGCGCACTGCTCCCCATCCGTCAGCTCTCCCGCCTCGCGGCTTCGCTGGGCACCCGCGACAACACCCCCAACACCCCCACCGACAACACCCCGCGTAAAGAACACGCCCGCGCCGTCCTCCTCCCACTCGCCCTCGGCGTGCTCGGGCTGCTGGCGATCCTCAGCACCGTCTACCTCCCCGGCATCGGCCACTCGGCCAACGGCAGCGCCCGCTGGGTCCGCCTGGGCAGCCTCTCCATCCAGCCCTCCGAACTCGTCAAGTGGGGCATGATCGCCCTCATCGCCTGGTACGGCACCGTCCGCGCAGCCCAGATGCCCCGCTTCTGGACCGGCCTGCTCCCCGCCCTCCTGGCTCTCGGCGTGGTCTGCATCGTGATCGTCAAGGAAGACCTCGGCACCGGCGTCCTCATCGCCGCCGCCTGCGGGCTTATGCTCCTGGCCGCCGGGGCGAGGTTCTGGCACCTCGCCGCGTTTGTCCCGATCGGCCTCGCCGGCGTCGTCACCGCGATCGTCATCAGCCCCTACCGCGTCCAGCGGATTCTCGCGTTTATCGACCCCTTTCAGGATTCCCAAGGCACCGGCTACCACGTCATCCAGTCGATGGCTGCGATCGCCGGCGGCGGCGGGACCGGGCGCGGGCTCGGGCACGGGTTCCAGAAGTTCGGCTACCTCCCCGAAGACCACACCGACTTCCTCTTCGCCGTCGTCTGCGAAGAGCTCGGCGTCGCCGGGGCCGCGCTCGTCATCACCCTCTACCTGCTGCTCATCCTCACCGGGCTCTCGATCGTCCGCCGCGAGACCGACCGCCTGCTCAAGCTCCTCGGCTTCGGCATCATGGCGACCATCGGGCTCCAGGCGGTCATCAACCTCTTCGTCGTCACCGGGATGGCGCCGACCAAAGGCATCGCCCTGCCACTCATGAGCTCGGGCGGCACCGGGTGGATCCTCACCGCCGCCTGCCTCGGCCTGCTCGCCGCGATGGACCGCACCCAACCGGTCGAGGTGGGCCGCAACCCCGAGCCCGACGCGCAAGCGAGGAGCCGCGATCCCGCATCCCACACCGGACGCGCGACGCCGGACATCGAACACGCAACGCCACACACCGGGCTCTTCGCTCGCGCGTCGGGCTCGGTGCTGCGACGCAAGCCGAGCGGCGAGCCGTCATGAGCGCGCGCGGCATTGTCTTCGCCGGCGGCGGCACCGGCGGGCACCTGTTCCCGGCACTGGCCGTCCTCGAACACCTCCGCGAGCTCGAACCCGACGTCCGGGCGCTCTTCCTCTGCTCGACCCGCAAGATCGACGCCCGGATTCTCTCCAAAGCCGGCGTCGAGTTTGCCCCGATCCCCGCATTGCCCCTGAGCACCAAGCCCATCGGCCTGGCGAAGTTCATCATCAGCTGGGGCGGCGCGGTGCGCGAGGCCCGGCAGCACCTCCGGCAGCTGCACGCCGAGTGCGGGGCTGTCCGCATGCTCGCGACCGGCGGGTTTGTCGCGGCCCCGGTCGCCCAGGCCGCGCGCGCAGAACGCCTGACGCTGGTGCTGCTCAATCAGGACGCCCCCCCGGGCAAAGCCAACCGCTGGATCGCCGGCCGGGCCGCCTCGATCTACACGACCGCCGGGGTAGGCCGCGCCGGGTGGGAGTGCATCGGCCCGGTGGTCCGCCGCGCAGCGCTCGCCTCGGGCAGCGCAGCAGACTGCCGCCAGAGGCTCGGGCTTGACCCCGCCCGCCCGGTGCTGCTGGTGACCGGGGCGAGTCAGGGGTCCAAGAGTGTCAACGAGTTTGCTGCCGCGTTTGCCAAAGCCCACGCAGCCGAACTCCGCGAAGGCGGCTGGCAGGCGATTCACCAGACCGGGGCTGCGGAAAACACCCCCTGGCGCGACGCCTGGGATCGCGCCGGCGTGCCCGCGGTCGTCGAACAGTTTTTCGACGCGATGGGCGACTGCTGGGGCGCCGCCGACGTTGCCGTCAGCCGCGCCGGGGCCGGGTCGGTCGCCGAGGTCCGCGCCAACCGCGTGCCGGCGGTTTTCATGCCCTACCCCTACCACCGCGACGAGCACCAACGGCTCAACGCCGAGCCCCTCGCCAAAGCGGGCGCAGCGATCGTCGCCAAGGACGCGATCGACCCTGCGACGAATCTGAAAGCCGCGGGCGCGCACCTGCTTGCCCTCATGGGTGAGCCCGCCCGCCGGGCCACGATGCGCGACGCCCTCGCGGCTCTCGGCCCGGCCGATGGGGCAGCCAGACTCGCCGAGGCTCTGCTCGAGACCGCCTGACCCCGCGACTGCCGCGTCTATCCTCCCGGCATGACCGACACCGCCCCCCCCACGCCCCCCATCCGCCGCGCTCTTCTCTCTGTCAGCAACAAACAAGGCATCGTCGAGTTTGCCCGCGCCCTCGCCGAACACGGCGTCCACCTGCTCTCGACCGGCGGCACCGCGCGCACGCTGCGTGACGCCGGGCTCGATGTCACCCTCGTCGAAGACCACACCGGCTTCCCCGAGATGCTCGACGGCCGCGTCAAGACACTCCACCCCACCATCCACGGCGGCATCCTCGGTGTCCGCGACAACCCCGAGCACACCGCGAAAATGGCCGAGCACCAGATCGAACCGATCGACCTAGTCTGCATCGACCTCTACAAGTTCGAGGACACTATCGCGCGCGCAGGTGTCACCCTCGACGACGCCGTCGAACAGATCGACATCGGCGGCCCCGCCATGCTCCGCTCGGCCGCGAAGAACTTCCGGTTTGTCACGGTTGTCTCCGACCCGGCGCAGTACACCCGCGTCCTCGCCGAGATCGCCGAGCAGGGCGGCACGACCACCGCGACCCGCATGGACCTCGCCGCAACAGCGTACGAACGCACCTGCGCCTTTGACGCCGCGATCAGCACCTATCTGCGCGCGCAGCAGGGCGAGGCGTTCCCGCGAGTGCTCCTGTTGCAGGGCGAGCTGGCGAGCACACTCCGCTATGGCGAAAACCCACACCAGCCCGCAGCCCTCTACCGGAGCGGGGGCTTTCAGGCCCCCGACTGGACCGCCCAACTCCACGGCAAACCCCTCAGCTACAACAACCTCCTCGACGCTTCGGCTGCCTTCGAGCTGGCCTTGGCCCTGGCGGCGCTCGACGAGGCTGCGCACGCCGCATGTGTCATCAAGCACACCAACCCCTGCGGTGCCGCACTGGCTGGCAGCCCCGCCGAGGCGTTCGATCTGGCGATCGCGGGCGATCCCATGGCAGCCTATGGCGGCATCGCGGCTTCGGGATCGGTCATCGACACCGCAGCAGCCGAACGGCTCTGCGGGGCTGACCGATTCTTCGAGGTCGTGATCGCCCCCGACTACACCGACGAGGCCCTCGCGTTGCTGCGGGAACGGTGGAAAAACATCCGTCTTCTCCGCACAAATCTATCGCCCGAGGACGCCGACGCTGAGGCTCTGCGAAGCGTCGGGTCTCGACCAACCGCGAACCTCGACATCCGCACCATCCCCGGCGGCTTTCTCGTCCAGGCCCACGACGACACCCCGCCCGCCCCCGCCGCATGGACCCACGCGGCCGGCCCTGTTCCCGACCCGGCCCTGCTCCGAGCCGCAGCCGTGATGGAGGCAACCGTGCGCGCACTCTCCTCCAACGCCATCGCCATCGGCGGCCCCGTCGAGCCCCGTGGCACCGGTTTCCAGCCGGTGGGCTGCGAGACTCGTGGCACCGGCTTCCAGCCGGTGGGCTGCGCCCTCTTCGGCGGCGGCGCAGGCCAGATGGACCGCGTCGCGTCCTGCCGGCTCGCCATTGCCAAAGCGGGCGATCGAGCCCGCGGCGCAGTCGCAGCCAGCGACGCCTTCTTCCCCTTCCCCGACGGCCCCGAACTCCTCGCCGACGCGGGCGTTGCGATGCTCGTCCACCCCGGCGGGTCCAAGCGTGACAGCGAGACGTTCGAGCTGTGCGACCGCCGGGGCATCACCTGCATGACCACGGGCGTGCGCCGGTTTCGGCACTGAACACTTTGTCACGGCACGCCGGGCTCTGCCAACACAGGCTCGGCAAACCACTCGGCCGGGAGTTTCCAGATGAGCACGTCGTGGGCGAAGCTCTTCTGCGCAGGTGTGCCGGTGTTGCGTTGGAGCACCGCTGCGACCCATCGGCCCTCGGGCGAGACTGACAACTGCGGCGCGTACCCGGGTGTGTCTTCGAGCAGCGACGGCAGCCATGCTGTGGCCCGGGTGTCGCGCACGAGAATCGTGCCGTTGCTCGAGGGCACCAGCAGTAAACGGCCGTTCGCGGTGGATGCGACTTCGCGGGTCCCAATCCTCTCACTGCCCTTGCGGAGGATGCCCAGAGTCTTGCCCGTCTCAAGGTCGATCCCGACCAGCCCGTTGCCGCGGGTGGCGTAGAGCCTGGGCTCGCCGGGCACGACTGCCGCGCCCATCGGGTCCGGTTTGGGCTTGATATCGAACGTGCGGGCCTCTTGGCCGGTAAGCGAGAGCACACTCACCTCGAACACATCACGGCTGAAGCTCTCCATGAATGTCGGCAGCATCACCAGCATCGGCTCGTTGTCGATCGTGGTCAGTGCCAGGCTGCGCTCCACCGGTATTCCCGGCTGGTAGCTCCACGCCGGTGTCCGGTACAGCTCGGACGATTCGCCCGATACAGTGTTCCACGAATGGAGTACATGTTCTTCGGCGTCCCGATCCAGCACGAGCACAAAGACCTTTTCTGCATCAGATGGATGAGGCACGATCGCGTGCTCACCAAAGGCCACCATCGATGTGACGGGCACTGTGAGCTGCGAGAGGACCCGCCCTGTTGCGGTGTCGATACACACCAATGACGAAGAACGCCTTTCACCAGCGATCAACCCCGAGCCGTCGGCGGTCAGGCACGCGCGGGTGTAGGTCCGGCCCGGGCCTGTCCGGATCACGCGCACCGGCTTCCCGGCCTCGAGGTCCCACTCCTCGAACCGATCCACACCGCGCCGGAATCCGTCGAACCACGTCCACCCGCGCTCGGCGGTCAGTTCGCTGGCGCGGACCGAAGGGAAGTTCAACCAGCGGACAGGTGGGCCGGTCCGGTTGAGGCCGACGAACGCAAACAACACGCCCAGCGCGACCGCGGGGAGCAGCCCGACCGCCAACGGCCGCAGCACGCGCCAACGCTGCGCGCGACCCGGCACCAACAGGCGCGGCGTGATGTCGCGGCCGCACTCGGTACACACGGCTTTCGCGGCGATGAGTTGTTCGCGGTCGTCGGCCGCGCCGAGCTCGTAGTTGCATCGCCGGCAGAAGAGCACGCCCCGGCGGCGCGGGCGATGGGCGCGGCGCCAGACGATCCAGAGCGCCACCAGCAGCCAGAGGCCGACGAGGGTGCCGAGCACCTCCGGCCACACGAACACAGCGACCTCCCAGAGGTCGATCGCTTCGACGTGCGAGTGGATGATCGCGCGGCCGGTCTCGCCGAGGAAGAGGACGTCGCGGGCTTCCTCCGGCATGTCGAACGGGATGTAATGCAGCGGCTGGATGCCCCCGGGCTGCGTCATGGTGTGCCTTTCGTTGCTGCGCGTCGGGCGGGACGATCTGAGGCACAGCCTACCGGCACAGAGCTGATTGCGGGGCCGGGCATGTGTTGACTCGGCGTCAATCCGGCGGTTTACGGGCGATAACCGGGTCATGTTTGCTGGCGGGGCTTGCTCTGGGCGGGTAAAGTCCTTATGTATAGAGACGATCGCGGGCAGGTCGTGCCCGTGCTGGAGCGCGTTCGATGGCCCGTCACTCAAAACAGAAACACAACCGCACCAAGCAGGGCAACACGCCTTCGGAGGATCATCCAGCCGCGCTGGTGGGCGGTGCTGGCGAGTTGATCGCGCACGGGAACGGGCTGGACGCGCGGGTGCTGGTGTTGAATCGGCTGTACGTCGCGGTGCGGGTGGTCACGGTGCGGCGGGCGTTTGCGATGCTGTGCCGGGACATGGCGGAGATCATCTCGGTCGAGGACGGGCAGTACGTCAACTACGACTTTGCGACCTGGACCGAGGTGTCGGAGTTCCGCCGCGCGTACGAGCGGGATCAGCACGATTGGGTGCGGACGGTGCGGACCGAGATCGCGGTGCCTCGGATCATTCGGCTGTTTGGCTACGACAAGCTGCCGACCCAGCGGGTGAAGCTCAACCGGCGGAACCTGTTTGCCCGCGACCGCAGCCAGTGCCAGTACTGCGGCTCGCACTTTACGACCAGCGAGCTCACCCTCGACCACGTCACCCCACGCACCCAGGGCGGTGGCGACACGTGGGAGAATCTGGTCTGTGCGTGTGTCCGCTGCAACGCGCGCAAGGGCGGACGGACGCCCGAGCAGGCGCGGATGAAACTCATCCGCAAGCCCGTGCGGCCGCGACGGAACCCGCTGATCACGCTGCGGCTGGGCAACGAGAAGTACCGCTCGTGGAAAGCGTTTCTCGACGAGGCGTATTGGTCGGTGGAGCTGCGGTAGCGCGGAGAGTGGGCGAGCGCACGTCGGACAATATTTGTTCTTTCCGACTCTTCCGGGGCGTCGGTCTTGTCCCCTCGCTCGCGCGAAGGGCTCTGTCGGAAGGCGTTGCACAGCAGAAAGTAAAGCCCCTCGCGCAAGCGAGGGGACAAGCGCAACCGAAATGCGAGAAGCACAATGACGCAATCGGGCCGAACACCCGCCCGGCCGGATGACGGCTCAGGCCGCCGCGACGGTGCCCGAGAGTTTGTCGGCTTCCTGAGCGAGGGCAAAGTCCTTGGCGGTGATCCCGCCGGCGTCGTGGGTGTTGACGCTGATGGTGACTTTGTTATATCGGATCAAAATATCCGGATGGTGTTGCGATCGCTCGGCGTACGCGGCGAGCCCTTCGACAAACGCCATCGCCGCCTTGAAGTCGGGGAACTGGAACGTCCGTTGGATCTTGCCGCTGATCTCGGACCACTCGGGTGAGTTGATCAGCTCGGCCTGGATCTGCTCTTCACTAAACTTCTCTGCCATGGAATCCTCCAGATGGCTCGTGGGGCGGGTCGAACGCGGAGTGTATCATCGCGCCGCGACGATGCCTCACCCGACGACCGAACCAAAACCGCCCGCCACACCGCTTTCCGGCGGGGTGACCCGTCTGGCGCCCTCGCCAACGGGGGCGCTGCACCTGGGCAATGCTCGAACATTTTTGGTGAACTGGGCGATGGCGCGGCAGCACGGCTGGAGAATCGTGCTTCGGATCGAGGATCTGGACGGGCCTCGGGTCAAACCCGGCGCGATCGAGTCGTGCCTGGCGACACTCAAATGGTTGGGTATTGGTTGGGACGAGGGACCTTGGGTGCAGTCTGAGGCCCCCGAGCCCCACGCCGCAGCGATGCGGGAGTTGGCAAAGCGAGGGCTGGTGTATCCGTGCGAGTTGACACGGGCGGAGATCGAGGCGGCTGCGAGTGCCCCCCACGCCCCCCACGCCCCCCACGCCCCCCACGCCCCAGCCACCCCAGCCCCGGGCGGAGCGCAGGCAGGTGGCGAGAGCCGATTCCCGCCCGAGTTGCGGCCGGCGTCCCTCGGCCCGTGTTTGTTCGACACCCCGACGACCAACTGGCGGTTTGTGACGCCCGATGAGCCGGTGGGGTTTGTGGACACCTTTGCCGGGGCGCACAAGGCAAACCCCGGCCGGGATGTCGGCGACTTTGTGGTATGGACCAAACGCGGGCAGCCGGCGTATCAGTTGGCGGTGGTGGTGGACGACCATCGGCAGGGTGTGACGCAGGTGGTGCGGGGGGATGATCTGCTGGGGTCGACCGGGCGGCAGCTGTTGCTGATGCGGGCGCTGGGGCTGGGTCCTGAGCCGACCTACACCCACCTGCCGCTGGTCGTGGGCGAGGACGGCAGGCGGCTGGCGAAGCGCCACGGCGACACCCGGCTGACGACCTACCGGGAGACCGGGGTCTCGCCCGAGCGGGTGATCGGGCTGCTGGGTTGGTGGTGCGGGGTGGTGGCAGAACGGGTGCCGATGTCGGCAAGACAGTTTTGCGAGGGGTTTGATCTCGCTAGCATGTGCAGAGACCGGGTGGTATTTACCCAGGAGGATGACCGATGGCTTCGGCAAGATTTATGATTCTGATGGGGGTGGTGGCACTCGTGGCCGGGCTGCTGCCTTTGACCGGGTGCAGCAACAACACCGGGAAGCCCTCGGGCAACGCCGACACCAACATCGAGAGTGTCAAGATCGACGGCGAGTGGTTCCAGCTGGAGCTTGCACTCGACGGCGAAACCCGGTTCAAGGGATTGAGCGGGCGGGACCACATCGAGCCCGACGGCGGGATGCTGTTTGTGTTTCCCAGGCCGAACGATCAGCGGTTTGTGATGCGCGACTGCCTGGTGCCTATCGACATTATCTATCTCGATCCGGCGGGACGAATCACGGCGATGCACCACATGCCGGTCGAGCCGCCGCGGGACCCCGAGACCGAGCCGGTGACGGGGGTGGGCGCGACCGACAAATACGAGCAGCGTCTCAAGCGGTACCCGAGCCGGTACCCGGCGCAGTTTGTGATCGAGCTTGCGGGAGGGACGCTCGAACGGCTTGACCTGTCGGAAGGTGACCTGATCGACCTGAACGACCCGGCCGGGCTGAAGGCGCGGGCAAAGTAAGCCGATACCGGGGCTGAGGCCCGCGTCGGTTTTGCGGGCTTGGGAGCTGTCGTTGCACCACGCCCGGGTTGTTATCGCTGCGGAGACTGATGCTGCTGACAGGGCGGCGTGGTGGTGTTCGGAGATCGCGCGGGGGTGGCCGCGGCGGGGTGAAGCGCCCGCGTGCGAAGCGGTGATGCTTGAGACCTTTGCCGATCGGCTGCGAGACGAGACTGGTCCCGGGGTCGCGGCGGACACGGTTGTGGTGCTGGTGTGCCCGACACCATCTCGCGCCGGCCCGACGCTGATGCAGACGCTGGACAGGTTGATTGGTGCGCGCACGCCGACGCTGGTGCTTTCGGGCGACGCCGATCGGTTGCGCATGGAGCTCGAGCCGCAGGGGATCGTGGTCGAACGGCTGAATGCCGACTCGAACCGGATCACGTCGGTGCTCCAGACGCTCTTGGTTCGGCAGGCGGCGGTTGATCTACTAGGCACCGAGCTGCGGGTGGCGGGGGCGTCGCAGACGGGGCTCAGCGGCGAGATCGGACGGCTGCACGACGAGCTTCAGCTGGCCGGGGCGGTGCAGCGGCGGTTCTTGCCGCGTGAGCTGCCGAAGCTGCCGGGGTATGAGTTCGGGGTCTTCTTCCGACCCTGCGGCTTTGTGAGCGGCGACATCTACGACGTGGTGGCGATCGACGACTCGCGGATCGCGTTCATGGTCGCCGACGCGGTGGGGCACGGCGTGCCCGCGGCGCTCTTGACCCTGGTGCTCGGACGGGCGCTGCGCCAGAGCCCGGCCGATGGAGAAGCGCATCCGCTTGCTTCGCCCGCGCGGACACTGGCGAGGCTCAACGAAGAGTTGTGCATCGAGAACGAAACCGGTGATCGGTTCGCCACCGCGGTCTGCGGCGTGGTGGACACCAGGACCGGCGCGGTGACGCTTTCGGGCGCAGGACACCCCGCGTCGATCCGGCTTGGCACCGACAGCGCGGCCGAGGAGATCGACGGCGGGGAAGGGCCGTTGCTCGGGGTCTTCCCCGATGCGCCGTTCACCGAGCGCACGTTTACGCTCGGGCCCGGCGAGACACTCGTGCTCTACAGCGACGGGTTCGAGGTGGTGTTCCCCGATCCGGCTTCGGAAGCCGAGAGCGTCTCGGCGAATCAGGCGTATATCACGCACTTTGCCGAGATCGCCGGCCGCGCCGGTGGAGCAGAAGAAGCGGTCGCGTTGCTCGCAGCCGATGTCGATGCCCAGGCGGGATCGCTCAACCAGCGGGACGATCTGACGGCGCTTGTGCTGTGTCGGGCGGCGGGTTCGTTGTGCGTGGCGGAGCCGGGTGAGGGGTCGCGGGTGGCAGCGTAGTGGTCCGCCGGGTTATGAACAGGGCCGCGATCTGCTGCCTTGCGGAGATCGGTCGCGGGTTGTCTGATCGCACCGAGTTCCCAGAGCTGAACTCGGTGGCACGGGTTGGCATCACCAAATGAGTTTCTTTCAACGAGCCCCGAGCGCAAGCTCGGTTGCACTTTGGTATCACCTGAACCTGTGCGCGACATGTGAACCCGAGCTTGCGCTCGGGGCTCGTTACGAATCAACTCTGCTCGCGCTTGGGGCTCGTTGTGTGGTGGTGTTGGATGAGGATCGTTCAGGCGAGCAGGTCGTGGACGACGTTGCCGTGGGCGTCGGCGATGCGCGCTTCGAGGCTTGCGAGCTCGGCGCGGAGGGCTGCGAGCGCGGCTTGCTGGTCTTGGGTGCCGAAGGCGCGGGTGGGCGATTCGTCGTTGCGGTCGGCGTCGGCGGTCTGGTCAAAGAACGCGAAGGCTTCGTAGTACTCGGTCTGGGTGATGGGGTCGTACTTGTGCGTGTGGCACTCGGCGCAGGTCATGGTCAGGCCGGTGAAGACCTGGAACGTCGTCGCGACCCGGTCTTTGACCGCAGCGACGCGGAACTCCTCGTCGTCGGTGCCTCCCTCGTCGTTGTTCATGGTGTTGCGGTGGAAGGCGGTCGCGAGCAGGTCGTCGTCGGTCGGCTCGGGGAGCAGGTCGCCGGCGAGCTGGGCGATGGTGAACTCGTCGAACGGCATGTCGCTGTTGAACGCGCGGACCACCCAGTCGCGGTAGGGCCAGATGGTGCGGGTGCGGTCGGCTTCGTAGCCTTTGGTGTCGGCGTAGCGGGCCTGATCGAGCCAGACCCGCGCCCACCGCTCGCCGAAACGGGGGCTTGCGAGCAGACGGTCGACAACGCGCTCGAAGGCGTCGGGGGCTGAGTCAGCAACGAACGCTTCGACCTCCTCGGGCGTGGGCGGCAGGCCGATCAGATCGAGCGAGACACGGCGGAGGAGTGTCGGACGATCGGCGCGGGGTGACGGCGTGAGCCCCTCGGACTCGAGCCTGGCGAGGACAAAGTTGTCGATGTCGTTGTTCGGCCAGGCGGTGTCCTGCACGGCTGGCGGTGTGCGGGCGAGCACGGGCGCGAACGACCAGTGCCCCTTCCACGGCGCACCCGCGTCGATCCAGCGGCCGATGGTGTCGATCTGCTCGGGCGTGAGCGCTTTGCCCGAGTCGGGCGGCGGCATGTGGTCGTCGGGGTTTGCTTCGACGATGCGCCGCCAGAGCTCGCTGGCGTCGCGGTCGCCGGGGATGACCGGCGCGGTGCTGTCCTCGTCGCGCGCTGCGAAGAGCCCCTCGGGAAGATCGAGCCGGAGCGAAGCCTCGCGGGACGAGGGGTCGGGCCCATGGCAGACGAAGCAGCTTTCCGAGAGGATGGGGCGGATATCGCGGGCGAAGTCGATCGGCGGGGTGTCGGTGTTCTCGGCGTAGGACACCGCACCGAACGTCGCGGCATGACGGGTCAGGCCGAGCGTGCCGACCAGGAGAAGTACGGCGAGAGCGCCTGCGGAACACGCCAACCGGAGACGGTTTGGCGTGGGGTGTGGCGATCTCTCGGGCATGGTCATTTCGCGGCACATTCCGCGCATGTCTCGCCGGCGAGCCGGGCTTCGACGCAGCAGGGGTGGCCGCATTCGCCGCCCGCGTCGGCGGCGGCTTTGCAGCAATCAGGGAGAGAAGCCAGCACGACGCGGGGCTCGGCGATGTCTGTGTCTCCTGCTGCATCGGTCTCGGTCGATTGGTCGGCGGGGAACTGCGCGGGCGCTGCGGTGAGACCGAGATCGACATCCACACTGGGGCGGAGTGCCGCAAACAGTGCGGCGGCCTGGGGCGAGACGCCGGTCTGCCAGAGATAGACACTTTCGAGCGCGGACAGATTGGCGATGGTAACAAGTGCGGCGTCGGTGACGGCGGTGCTGTAGAGGTTGAGATAGCGCAGCTGCACAAGCCCGGCGAGGTGTTCGACGCCTGCGTCGGTGGTCGCGGTGCGTTCGAGATGGAGGCGTTCGAGACGGGCGAACGCGCCGAGCTGGGCGACACCCTCGTCGGTGATCGAGGTGCCGGCGAGGTTGAGGGAAACGAGCGTCGGCCCGAGCGGTTCGAGCAACGCGAGGTCGGCGTCGGTGACCGATTCGCCGAGCAGGTCGAAGCGGACCTCAACCCACGGCTCGTCGGCTGTGAGGGGGATCGCAACGGCGCCGCGTTCGCGCAGCGCGTCGAGCGCGGCGGCTTGCTGCGCGCGGGCGGCGTCGTCAAAGAGCAAGGGCGGCGGCGCGGTTGCCTCGGGCGCGGGCTCGCCCTCGATCGGGTTGTCTGCTGCGGCAACGATCGGGACGTCGATCCAGACCGCACCCTCGTCGATCCATGTTTCGATCAGCGCGATCTGGTCGGGGGTGAGCGGGTCGCCCTTGCCCTCGGGGGGCATGAGGTCTTCGTCGTCGTGCGGCAGTGAAATGCGGAAGGTGAGTTCGCTGGCGAAGGAATCGCCGGGGATGATGATCTGTTCGTCGGCATCGCGGCTGTCGATCGCGTAAGCGCGGGAGTCGAGGCGGAGGTTCCCTTTCTTTTTGGTAGGGCCGTGGCACTTGATGCAGTTGTTCTCGAAGATCGGGACGATCTGCGTGGCGAAATCGACCGTGAGCGTCGCGCCCGAGGCTTCGAGTTCGGCGAGCAGGGCCTGGGTGTCGGGTGGTTCGGGCGCGGGGGTGGGGAAGAGCGCTTCGGTGAGGTAGCCTTCGCCGTAGACCAGCGAGCCGCCCCAGTGCCCGGCTGCGCCGACAACGCCTGCGGCCAGGACGAGGGTGACGCGGTAGAGCCCGGTCATGGCGCGGGCTTTGCCCGTCGCACCGATGAGCCCGCCGATGAGCGCGACGCCCGCGAGCGACGCGGCGACGATGCCGAGCCAACGGTGGGTCTCCATGAGGTCAGCGACGCCCGAGCCGTGGGACTCGAGATCGGCGTTGAGCCAACCCGCCCACGCGGCGGCCCCAGCGCCGAGCGCGCCAACCACAACGCACGCGAGCGCGGCGGGGTTTGGTTTGTCGCGGTCGCGGTCGCGGCGGAGGACGATCGAGATACACTCGAACATCACTCCCGCGATGAGCAGGGCGATGGGGAAGTGGACGAGCACGGGGTGCATGCGCCCGAGGGCGCGGGGGAGATTGGCGACGAGATCGGCCGCAGCGGAGGTGCTGGCGGTGTCAACACTCGCGCTTGCCGCGGCGGCGGCCGCGGCGAGAGCATCCGGAGCCCCGGCCCCAAATGCAAGAAGCGTCGCAGCGGCCAGGAGAAGTTTGCGCGTGCAAGATCGTGTCATGCAAGGATGTCCTTGACCACCGAGCCGTGGACATCGGTGAGCCGGAAGTCGCGGCCTTGGAACGGGTAGGTCAGGCGGGTGTGGTCCATGCCCAGGCAGTGGAGGATCGTGGCGTTGAGGTCGTGGACGTGGACGGGGTTTTCGAGAATGTTATATGAGAAGTCGTCGGTGCGGCCGTAGGTGATGCCGGGTTTGATCCCGCCGCCGGCGAGCCAGACGGTGAAGCAGCGCGGGTGGTGGTCGCGGCCGTAGTCGGTCTCGGTGAGTGCGCCTTGTGAATAGATAGTTCGGCCGAACTCACCGCCCCAGACCACGAGGGTGTCGTCGAGCAAGCCGCGGCGTTTGAGGTCGATCACGAGCGCGGCGGAGGCTCGGTCGGTGTCGCCGCACTGGAGGCGGATGTCGGCGGGCAGGTTGCCGTGCTGGTCCCACCCGCGGTGGTAGAGCTGGATAAAGCGGACGCCGCGTTCGGCGAGTCGGCGGGCGAGGAGGCAGTTGGCCGCGAACGTGCCGGGCGTGCGGGCGCTTTTGCCGTAGAGCTCGAAGGTGGTGTCGGGCTCTTGGGAAAGGTCGGTAAGATCGGGCACCGAGGCCTGCATGCGGAACGCCATCTCGCCGGCGGCGATGCGTGCGTTGATCTCGGGGTCGCCGAGGCGTTGGAACTGGCGCGAGTTCAGTTTGGCGATCGCGTCGAGCGCGCGGCGTCGGCTCTGTCGGTCGACACCGGCGGGGTTGGAGAGGTAGAGCACCGGGTCGCCCGAGCCACGGAACTGGACGCCCTGGTGCTCGCTTGGCAAGAAGCCGGTGCCCCAGAGGCGGGAGAAGAGGGCCTGGCTTGCGCGTTGGGCGCTGCCTTGACTTATAAGAACGATGAAGCCGGGCAGGTCGGCGTTTTCGGTGCCCAGCCCATAGCTGAGCCACGCGCCCATGCTTGGTCGGCCGGGGATCTGTGAGCCGGTCTGCATGAAGGTGATGCCGGGATCGTGGTTGATCGCGTCGGTGTGGACGCTCTTGATGAAACAGAGATCGTCAGCGATGGAGGCGGTATGGGGCATGAGGTCGCTGACCCACGCGCGGCTGTTGCCGTGCTGGGCGAAGTTGAACGCGGTGGGCGCGACCGGGAAGCTGGCCTGGCCCGAGGTCATGGTGGTGAGGCGTTGACCCTTGCGGATGCTCTCGGGAAGTTCGGTGTTGAAGTATTCGCGCATACGCGGCTTGTGGTCGAAAAGGTCCAGCTGGGAGGGCGCGCCGGACTGGAAGAGATAGATGACACGTTTGGCTCGCGGAACGAAGTGTGGACCGAGTTGCGGGCTTCGTGCGTCGGCGTTGTTTGTTATGTTTGAGGCTGCCGAGAGCAGATTCGGGTTGAGCAGCGATGCCAGAGCTGCCGCACCAATGCCCGAAGCGGCCCGACGAAAGAACTGCCTGCGGGTATCGAGGATTCGCTGTTCCCAGTGCGGGTCCATGGGAGTCGGACTGTTCGGGTAGGGTGTGCTCACTTGTTGATTGCCTCGTCGAGGGTCAGGATAACGCTGGCGACGCTGGTCATCGCGGCGTGGGCTGCGGGGTCGAGCGATTCGTCGCGGGGCTCTGCGCCGACCGCGAGCAGCGCGAGCGCGTCGAACGTCTGTTGCTGGTAATGCTCGAACTCGACCCTGTACAACTCTCTCAGGATGTCGAGCTCCGCAGCATCGGGCGTTCGGGAGGTAAGCAGTCGGAACGCCATGGTGAGTTGCGCCTCGGGCTGGGGCTCGGCGCGCAGCACGCGCCTTGCGAGGACGCGGGCCGCTTCGACAAACTGCGGGTCGTTGAGCAGCACGAGCGCCTGCATCGGGGTGTTGGTGCGTGAGCGGCGGACGGTGCACGCTTCGCGCGTCGGTGCGTCGAATGCGGTCATGTTGGGCGGCGGGCTGGTGCGTTTCCAGTAGGTGTACATGCTGCGGCGGAAGCGGGCTTGCCCTTCGTCGGGCGTGTAGTTTGCGGTGTCGCTGTCGGTGTACCCGACGTCGGCCCAGAGTCCGTCGGGCTGCTCGGGCTTGACCGACGGGCCGCCGAGCGTTTCGTTGAGCAGGCCGCTGGCGAGGAGGGCCTGGTCGCGGATTTCCTCGGCTTCGAGCCTGAAGCGCGGCCCGCGGGCGAGCAGCCGGTTCTCGGGATCGTGCGCAAGCGTTTCGGGAGTCACCTCTGCCCGTTGTTGGTAGGTCTGGCTTGTCGCGATGAGGCGGAGCATGTGCTTGACGTCCCAGCCGGATTCGACAAACTCGACCGCGAGCCAGTCGAGGAGGTCGGCATGGCTCGGCCAGTCGCCCTGGCTGCCGAAGTCCTCAGCGGTCTTGACCAGCCCGGTGCCGAACATTTGTTGCCAGAGGCGGTTGACGGTCACGCGAGCCGTCAACGGGTGCTCGGGCGAGACCAGCCAGCGGGCAAATCCGAGGCGGTTGCGGGGCGCATCTTCGGCGAGCGGGGGAAGAGCCGCGGGCACATCGGGAAATATCTCTTCACGAGGTGAAGCGTAATCACCGCGTTCCAGTCGGTAGGTCGGGCGGACCTCCTCACGCTCTTCCATCACGAGCGTGAGGGGGAGCATCGTTTCGTAGTCAGCCCGCTCGGCGGTGACTGTGTCGAGTTCGGTTGCCAAAGCACGCATGACCGGGGAGCGTGTGCTGCGGTAGTAACGGCGGAGGGTGCGTGCCTGCTCGTCGGTCAGCGCTTCGGCGGTGATGAGCGGGAGCATGCGGAGCGCATCACTGCCCGAAGTCTCGTCGGCCTGAAAGGAGAACCCGTATCCGCCGCCGAAGTTGGCGATCTTGAGGAGCAGTGTGTTCTCACCGGCATCGAGGTCGATCTCGACGCGGTCCTGATCGGCTGCGACCGCGCGGGCGACGTTGTTCTCGTGGACGAGCACGCCGTTGCACCAGACCTTGATCGCGTCGTCGCTGCCGAGCGAAAGGGTGAGCTTGCGCGGCGTGCCGGCGTAGATGGTGCGGGTGAGGTAGGTCGCGGAGACTTCGCCTGCGAGCGTGTGGGTCTGGCCGTCGGTCCACTCGGGGTGGATGGTCCATGCAAGGTTGCTTTGGTAGGTCGCGGTGGTGTCGATGATTTTTCCTGAATCAATCGCAAGTTCCGGGCCGAAGGGGGTGGCAAACGCGGCGTCTGGGTCGGCCGCGGGGAACGGCCCGGCCGCGTGCCACGTCCCCAGCCCGACGGGCAGGACCGACTCGCGGATCGCGGCGTCGCCCGAGATTGCGAGGCGCACGCGCCCGATCGCGTGGCCCGGGAAGTGCGTCTGGAAACGGAGGGTGGTGCGCAGCTCGGTGCCGCCTGCAAACCCGAAGGGCTCGGCGGCGGCGAAGACCGCGAGACGATCTTCGCGGCGGGTCATGCCGTCCACCGCCCAGCCGTTGGTCTCGTCAATGATGCTGTCGATCGCGGCGGTGACGGGGTAGGGGCCGTTCATCTGCTGGTGGTCGGCTGCCGCGGCAACGAGCCTGATCGGCGTCCACTCGGCGTTGTCATCGCCAGCGGGTCGTGCTTCGAGTTCGATCTCGCTGAGGACGAAGTTGGCGTTGTCAGCACGACCCGCGCCCGCGTGGGGCAGCGTGTCGTGCGTGAGCGCTTCAAGGCGGAGGAGGCTGAGATTAGTCGCGTCCGTGCGGGTGATGATCTGGTAGGTGTCGCGGTCGGGGTTGTCGCCCTTGGCGAGGACGGAGCGGTCGTCGAGTGTGTGCAGGGCCGAGCCGCCGGTGGAAGAAACGCTTGATACTTCGGGGACGATCCACCCTTCTGCCCAATCGGCGGCGGCTTGGCTCTGCCACGCTTCCTGCGCCGCGTCGATCTCGGGCGAGGGACCGTCGAGTTCGGCTTTGATCTGCGCGATCCGCTCGTCCATCGCGTCGAGTGCGGCCGCTTGCGCATCGCTGGGGACACGGACGAAGGGCGCCCAGTCGGCGCGGTTGCCGTCCATGGGGTTTTCGGTGGTGTTGTTGAAGAACGCGAAGAGTTCGTAGTACTCGTCGTGGCGG
Source organism: Planctomycetota bacterium (assembly GCA_030950285.1). Lineage (GTDB taxonomy): Bacteria > Planctomycetota > Phycisphaerae > Phycisphaerales > UBA1924 > PNC22. Next base: position 50,179 of record JAUZRR010000009.1, read on the forward strand.
ATCGGGTCGAACTTGTGGTCGTGGCAGTGCGCGCAGTTGAGGGTGAGCCCGAGCCAGACGGTGCCGGTGGTTGCGACGCGGTCGGCGACGTTGTTCATCTGCACCTCGGCGACGATGACGCCGCCCTCGTTGGTCGAGACGTGGTTGCGGTTGAACCCGGTCGCGACGAGCTGGTCGCGGGTGGGTTCGGGGAGCAGGTCGCCGGCGAGTTGTTCGATGGTGAACCGGTCGAAGGGCATGTTGGAGTTGAAGGCGCAGATGACCCAGTCGCGCCACGGCCACATCTGGCGGGCGTTGTCCAGGTGCAGGCCGTGGGTGTCGCCGTAGCGGGCGGCGTCGAGCCAGTGCCGCGCCATGTGCTCGCCGTACCGGGGCGAGGCGAGCAGTCGATCGACCGCGCGGGCGAATGCCTCGGGCGAGTCGTCCGCGAGCAGCTGGTCGATCTCGGCGGGGCTGGGGGGCAGGCCGGTCAGGTCAAAGCTCGCGCGGCGGAGGAGGGTCTCGGGGCCGGCACGGGGCGAAGGTTCGAGCCCTTCGGTCCGGAGCCTGGCGAGCACGAAGCGGTCGATGGGGTGGTCGCCCCATGAGCCGGTTCCGGGCGTGGTCGTTGTTGCGGCTGTGGTTGCGGCTTGGAAACCTTCGAGAACGTCAGGAAGCTCCGGCCGCACCGGAGGCACGAACGACCAGTGCTGCTGATACTCGGCGCCCGACTCGATCCAGCGGCGGAGGGTCTCGATCTGTTCGGGGTTCAGCGGCTTGCCGACCTCGACGGGGGGCATGAGCGAGTCGGGATCGGGATGCGTGATTCGTCGGAGGATCTCGCTGGCGTCGGGGTCACCGGGCACGATGGCGCGGACGCCCGACTCAAGCTGGGCGAGCGCCTCGTCGCGCTTGTCGAGGCGGAGGCCGGCTTCGCGCGAGGCCGAGTCCGGGCCGTGGCACTGGTAGCAGTGGTTGGAGAGGATCGGGCGGACGTCACGGTTGAAAAGGGGAGGGTCGGCAGCGTCGTCGAGTACACCCTTGCCGGCGGTTGATGCGATGCCTGGGTACGGCGCGCCCAGACGAACGCCGCCGCTGGCGCCGAGGCTCCCGGCGATGGTGAGCAGGCCGGCACTCGCCGCTGCGATGCAGACAAAGACGCCACGCACCCGCGGGCGGCGGGTGGTCGGTGTGTGAGAGGCCAGCATGTGCTGAATCTACCGGCAAACGCCGCGCCGGGCAAGGGCAGAACGCGGATATCCGGTGCATTTGGAGCGGCGTGAATCAGAACAGGACACTCGAAGGTGTGCCCGTGCGCGCGGCGGCGTTGCCGAGGCGGGTTGGGGTTCCTACCTTCGCAAAGAGTGCGCGGCCGGAGGATCCGGCTTTGAGATATCCGGAGGGAGCCGAACATGGGCGTATTTACGACTGTCGGACGTTTGTTCAAGCCGCAGCAGGCGAAGGTCAACATCCACCCCAAACCCTCGGCATCCAAGGGGCAGAACCCAGAGCCGATGGTGACCGGGCGTCCACACGAGGCCCCCGCGGCAGCGGCTCGAGCGGGCAAGCCTCCCAAACCGATCGCGATTGATCTGCACGTCGAGGACGATCCCGACGCCGAGCTTGAGGGGTTTGATCCCGGGCGCGAGCCGTTGCCCGAGGTCAAGCCGCCGCGCTCGAGGCAGGAGTTGATCGCCGAGCTTCAACGGAACTATCAGGAGGTGCTCGGCATCGTCCGCAAGGTCGATACCCACCTCGACGAACAGGGGCAGCGGGCCGGGCGGATGGCGGAGATCGCCGAGCGGTTTCCGGCCGCCGCTGACGACCTTGCCCACCTGCGCGCGCGGCAGGACTCGGTCCACGAGGCGCTTGAAGCGGTGGCGCTCTCGCTGCGGGAACGTGACGAGTCGATCGCCGCGGGCCAGCACGCGACCAACGACAGGCTCGAAGAGATCCGTGGGCTGATGGCCGAGTCGTCGGAATCAGAACGGCAGCTCGTCGGGTCACTCGTCGAGTTCCGCGACATGATGGGCGGCATGAGCGCCGCGACCGAACGGCTTGCTGAGGCGGTCCAGCGGATCGAATCGCGCGAGACCGAACGGGTCAACGAGGTCGTCGGCGCGATCAAGGAAATCCGCAGCAGCGTCGTTGCGATCGGCATCATCGCAGCGTGCTGTGCGGTGGTCGCGATCGCGATCGGGTTTGTGGCGTTGGCTTTGTAGAGCACACCGGACAGGTGTGACTCTTTGCGCGGGTGTGGTTGCCTTGTCCCTTCGCTTGCGCGAGGGGCTCTGTCACTCTTGCTCGCGCGAGGGGCTCTACCCCTCCGGCTCAAGTTCGGCCCGGAGTTCGGCGGCACGCTCGGTCTCGCCCAACGCTTCGAGGCACTTTGCCAGCTCGGCGATCGCGCTGCGCTCGAGGTCGGGCCGGCCGCCTCGGAGCGCCCCGACCGCCTGTTCGAGCAGGGGCTTGGCTTCGGCGGCCCGGTCCAGACTCACCAGGGTCATGCCCAGCCATCGGCGGTACCACGCGAGTCGGGCGCTGCCGGGCGGCTCGGTTGCTTCGGCGCCCTCGACCGCGATAGTGAAGCTCTCCAAGGCTGCGTCAAAATCGCCAAGGCTGTAGAGGAATGCGCCGAACTGGGTCCGCAGTGCGAGCACGTCGGGATGGGTTGCGTCGAGGGTGTGGTCGAAGATCTCGAACGCGGCTTGGTATTCGTGCCGCGCTGCTTCGGGCTGGTTGGTCTGCTTGAGGAGGGTGGCGTAGCGAATGCGGGCGCGGGCGGTGTCTGGATGCGGCTCGGGGTGGGCGGCGACGAAGGCCTTGATCGAGGTGGCAAACATCGCGTCGGCTTCTACTATTTCGCCGATCTGGGCGAGCGATTCGCCGAGATTGCCCCGCACGACCGCGAGCATCTCGGGGGCCGCTTCGCCCCCGTTTTCAGCGTGTTCGAGCACGAGCCGGTACAGCGGGATTGCCTCGGCGTGCTCGCCGCGGAGCTTGTGCAGCTGGGCGAGGTCGTTGAGGATTTGCAGCGTGCGTTCGTCGTCGGGTCCGAGCACGCGCTCGGCTTGGGCGCGCGCATCGGTCAGTCGCTGGTGGGCCTCGTCGAGTTGTCCGGTGTTGCGGAGCACGACCGCGAGCAGGTGGCGCGCCCGGAGGGTGTTCTCTGAGTCTGTGCCGCTGACAAGCTCGTGCAACTCGTGGGCCCGCCGCAGCTGGGGTTCGGCTTTCTGCCACTCACCGAGGTTGAAGTAGGTCCGGCCGATGATGGCGCGGAGGGACGCCTCGACGCGGGGCTGGTCGGCGAGGGCCTCGGCGTCGAGCCGCGCCGCAGCGCGGTCGGCGACCTCGCGCATGGTGATATCTTTGCCGACGCCGAGTGTGGGGTCGGGGGCTTCGAGCCATCGTTCGAGTTCTTCGATGATCGCGAGTCTTGCTCTGGATTCGGCGCCGAGGTCGTCGAGGGCACGGGCTTTCTGGCTGTTGAGGACGCTCATCCCGACCGCAAAGCCGACGAGCATCACCAGCATGATCGCGGCGGCTGAGACCACACCCCGGTAGCGTTTGGCGGTCTTGCGGAGGACGTACCACCCGCTGTCGCGTTTGGCTTCGATCGGATCGCCGCGGAGGTAGTGGGCGATGTCGCGGGCGAGATCGCCGGCGTTCTGGTAGCGGCGGTCGCGTTCTTTGCTGAGACACTTGAGGACGATGGTCTCGACCTCGTCGTTGATCTGCCGACGGACGGTGCTGGGGCGGGCCGGCTCGGCGCGGAGGATGTTGTCGAGCACGTCGCGCATGTTGCCGGCGACCTGGTAGGGAAAGCGGCCGGTGAGCATCTGGTAGAGCGTGACGCCGAGTGAGTAGACGTCGGTGCGGACGTCGATCATGCTGGGGATGCCCTGCGCCTGCTCGGGGCTCGCCCAGGGCAGGCTGCCGATGAACTGGCCGGTCAAGGTCATGAGCCGATCGTCGTCGGAGAGGCTTCCGGTGGCAATGCGAGCGAGGCCGAAGTCGACGATGTGGGGCTCGCCGTTGGCGTCGACGCGCACGTTGGCGGGCTTGATGTCGCGGTGGATGACGCCCTTGAGGTGCGCAGCGTTGACCGCTTCACAGATCTTGCCAAAGAGCTCGAGCACTTCGGCGATGGAGAGGTCGTGCTGGCTGATCCAGACGTCGAGCGTCGAGCCCGAGATGTAGTCCATGACGTAATAGAACCGGCCTTCGACTGCGCCCGAGTCGAGGACGTCGACGATGTTGGGGTGGTCGAGCTGGGCGAGGATCTCGACCTCGCGCTCGAAGCGGGTGCGCTCGCGGGTGCTGGCGAGCGCGCCCTCGATCATGACCTTGATCGCGACCTTGCGTTTGGTGGTTTTGTGGATCGCCTGGTAGACGATGCCCTGGCCGCCGCGGTGGATCTCGCGGGCGAGGATGTAGCCGGGGAAGTAGTCCAGCGGTGGGAGTTCGGGCTCTGGGGGCAGGCCGTCGGACCGGGCTTGGGCAGCCATCTGGGCGGCGGCGATGAGGTCGTCGTCAGCGGATGGCGGGTTGCCGGGTTTGGTTGGGTCTTCGTTGGTTGGGTCTTTATTGGTGGGGTCTTCAGGCATGGCTCTCCCGGGTGTGAGCGACAGGTCGGGCGTTCACTCACGCGCAACGTATCACAAAATCTCGGATCGTCCCCGAGCTTCGGATTTCAGTCCGGAAGGGTCTCGAGCACACAAACCCCGCGACGGATTCAATCCGGACTGAAGTCCGGGGCTCGGAGTTGGTGTCTCGCGCGGACGCGGGTGTCTCTTTCTCACGAGACGCTGAAGAACTGGGACGCGGTGCCCATCGCGTCGCGGAGGGCGTCGTGGGCGCGGGCCCGGAGCATGTAGCACGCGCCGGTCGAGCGACCCAGCTCGCGGGAGACCTCCTCGATCGGGCGGCACTCCAGGTCGTAGAGCCTGACCACCTTTGCGTAGTCGGCGGGGAGCTTGCCGAGCACGGTGTCCATAATCGAGACGGCCTCTTTCTTCGCAGCGACCCGGCTGGGGGTGGTGGTGGTCACGCCCAGCACCTCGATAAGGCCGACGTAGGAGTCCTCGTTGACCGGGCCGGTGACGCGCGTGCGGGGGTCGGGACGCTTGGCGCGGTCGAAAGAGCGCACCGCGTCGCGGAGGTTGTTTTCTGCGACCCGGGTGAGCCAGGCGACGAACGAGGCTTCGTCCTTGATGACGATCCGGGTTGCCTGGAGGAAGGCTTCGAGATAGCTCACCTGCATCACGTCGTCGGCCTCGATGAGCCCGGCCCACTGCGTGCCGATCTTGGGGTCGATACGGGCGCGGACGCGGGGCCCGACCTCTTTGAGCAATGCAGCGATCGCGGCGGCGTCGCCGGCATTGGCTTCGTGCAGGATGTCGTCTGGTACCGCCACGGGAGGGTTCCTCGCTGCGCAGTCTACCACAAGATCCGCCGGGCGTGAAACGCTGCCGGGGGGCGTAGAGGGGGTTTCAACAGCCGCTGACCCATGCGTTGAGGAACTCGAGGACGTCGAGGGTGTTGATTGAGCCGTCGCCGTTGAAGTCGGCCGACCCGTCCTGGGCGACCCATGCGTTGAGGAACGCCAGCACGTCGAGGGTGTCGATCTCGGTGTCTTCGTTGAAGTCGGCTGGGCAGGAGACCATGCTGTTGATGGTGTCCTCGGCCGAGCCGTTGATGAGCGGCACGAAATCGAGGGCGTTCATGTTGTCGTCGAGCGCGAGGCCGAAGACAAGCCCGGGGGCGAAGAGGGAGAGGTTGCCGTTCTCGAAGGCGAGCACGTCGCCCGGGCGGAGTCCCAGCGCGAGGAGTGTGGGCGAACCGGGTGCGAGCGAGAAGTAGACCGCGTCGGTGCCGTCGAAGATGCCGTTGAGGTTGTCGTCGAAGACGATGAGCCCGTCGATCTGGTCGAAGAAGTCGAGGCCGAGATCGTTGGGTGTGGCGAAGACCGACTCGGAGCCGGGGAGTTGGATGTCCTGATCGAGGAAAACGGTCGCGCCGCTGTCGGGCCCGGGCAGGAACGGGTGGGACGGGCTGTCGGCATCGAGCGTGAAGAACACCACCGGGGGCGTGAGCAAGGTCGCGTTGAGCGTCGCGTCGATGTCGTCGAGCATGGTGCCCGGGGGCAGCATCTGTCCGGGGTCGGCCAGAGGCGCGAGCGCGAAGTCGTTGGGATAGTGCGGGGACTGGTTGACCGCGAGGGCGTTGTTGTCGAGCCCCATGCTGAACGGGGGCGGCAGCACACCGACATCCCGGCGGAGCGCCTCGGTCGAGAGGTACGCGTCGCCGGCTTGCTGATTGTTTTGCGACTGGCGGAAGAGGTTTTGCTGGGTGATGCGGAATCGGCTGACTCCCATCGCAAAGGGATCGACCGAGAAGCAGATGATAAAGTCGCTCGTGGCGCGGCCGGTGCCGCGGAGGGTATCGACGATGACCGGGGCAAGCCCGATGATGTCATCACCCACGCGCCCAAGGCCCATGCCCTGGCCGCCGCCGATCGGGACGGGATTGCCGGCGTTGTTCTCGAAGATCAGGTCGCCTTCGAGTCCGCTCGGGCCGCCGTTGGCGACACTGAAGAAGGGCTGGGCGAAGGCTGGCCCCGCGCAGCAAACCGCTGCGGCGCAGAGTGCCGCAGCGAGTCGGTCGATCCTGGTGTTTGGCACAGCCATGCCCTCCTTCTGCCACCAGCATCCATCAAGTGCCGGGCGGCGTCAAGGCCTTCGGCAGAAAATGGTGAAAACTGGCTGCGTGAGGTGCTTCCCCAGCTTACCGACCGAGGTTCTCGGGCGGCAGGCCGGGTGAGGCAGGGCGTGGGCGGCTCGGTTATTTACCCAGTGCGGCCATCTTGTCGGCGTCGGACATGGCTTCAAACTTGGCGACACACTTGGCGCAGCAGAAGCCAACTTCTTTGCCTTGGAACGAAACGGTCTTGGTCGAGGCGTCGACGGGCTCGCCGCTGAATGGGCAGGTGGTGTTGCTCATTTCCGACATGGTGGCGGCATCGTCGCCGCAGGAGCCGTCGCTGCAGGTCGCGGCGTCGCCATCGACAGCCGACCCGGTGGTTGCACAGCCGGCAAGGCCGAACGCCGAGACGCCGAGGGCGAGGACGAGGACGCGAGAGAGGTTCTTCATGGTGTATCTCCTGAAAGTACGTCGCAGCACAATCGCTGCCGACAGCCGCGAGAGGATAGACACTCACCCCACGGCATTGCAGGTTCCAACCCCTCCCGGGCGGCTCCTATTCCGCTCCGGCGGGTTCTTCGACGCTGGCGGGCCGATCGGGCTCGAGCTGGCGGGCGAGAAATGCGGCGTAGTGACCTTCGGCGGCCAGCAGTTCCTCGTGGCTGCCGATCTCGGCGATCCGCCCGTCGTCGATGACCACGATCCGGTCGGCGTCGCGGACGGTGCTCAGGCGGTGGGCGATGACAAAGGTGGTGCGGTCGCGGGTGAGCTTCCGCAGGCTTGCCTGGATGAACGCCTCGCTCTCGGAGTCGAGGTTGCTGGTTGCCTCATCGAGGATGAGGATCGCGGGGTCGGCCAGCAGCGCGCGGGCGATCGCGATGCGTTGTTTCTGCCCGCCGCTGAGCCGGACGCCGCGCTCGCCGATGAGGGTGTCGTAGCCCTCTTCGAGCTTCTCGATGAACTCGTCGGCGTTGGCGGCTTGTGCTGCGGCAACGACCTCGTCCATCGTCGCGCCGCGGCGTGCGTAGGCGATGTTGTCGGCGATGCTGCCGTCGAAGAGGAAGACGTCCTGCTCGACCACCCCGAGCAGGGACCGGTAGCTGCGCGGGTCGATCTCGCGGATGTCGCGGCCGTCGAGCAGGACGCGGCCCTGCTGGGGGTCGTAAAAACGCGCCACGAGATTGCACAACGTTGTCTTGCCCGCGCCCGAAGGGCCGACCAGCGCCACGGTCTCGCCCGCACGCACATCAAGGTTGATCTCATGGAGCACCGGCTCGCTGTCGGAGGAACCTCCTCCGGTATCCGCGTTCGCTTCGGCAGCGTCCTGCTCGGCTTTGGTGCGGAGGCGCTTGTAGGCGAAGGTCACGCCTTCGAGAGTCACCCGACCCTGCACGTCGGCGCGGTCGATGCGTTCGCCCTCGGGATCGTCGGCAAACTCCGAGGGCTCGGCGAGCAGGTCGAGCACCCGGTCGAGCGCGGCGAGCTGGGTCTGGACCGAAGCGGCGGTGCCGGCGAGGGTCGAGAGCGGGCCGAGCAGCATCATCAGATAGACAAAGAAACTGACGACTTCTCCGGGCGACAGGCTGCCGCCCATGACGCGGTACCCGCCGTAGAGGATGATCCCGGCGCTGGCGATGGGGATGAAGATCTCCCAGGCGATATCGATGCCTCGGCTGAGCCACCAGGCGTAGATTTCCTGCCGCGCGACGAGGTCGTTTCGGCGTGTGTAGCGGGCGCTCTCGGCGACCTCGCGCCCGAACCCGCGGACGACGCGCATGCCTCCAAAGGTCTCGGTGGCGTGGCTGTCGGCCTGCATGATGACGGCTTTGATATCCCGCCGGACCGGGCGGATGCGGGAGATCCACACACGATGGGTGTAGAAGACGATGGGGATGAGCATGATGCCGCCGATGAGCAGCGGCCAATCGAGCCACCCGAGAATGAGGAGTGTGCCGACGATCTGCACGATCGCGCCCAACGGGTTGTAGAAGAGGCCGAAGGTCAGGTCGGCGACGGTGCCGGCGTCTTCGCGGAGCAGCGCGGTGAGGCCGCCGCTTTTGAGCTGGTGGATGCGGTGCAGGGGGAGTGTCGCGGCGTGGGAGAACGCGCGGCGTTTGGTGTCGGCGGCGAGGACTCGGGTGGTGCGGGTGAGCATCCAGCGCCCGGCGATGCCGACCACCATGCTGACGAACGCGACGGCGATGAGGGAGATCGCGACAAACCAGAGCATCGTCTCGCGGCCGGGCAGGAAGACCTGCCAGTACTCGCCGTCGGTCGGGGTGTTGAGCACCTGGTTGACGAGAATGCCGATGAGTGCCGGCGGGATCAGCGCGAGCAGCGCGGTGATGGTCCGGGTGATCATCGCGAACGCGACGACCAGCTGCCCGCGCCCGATGAGCGCCCAGAACGCGCCGAAGAGCGAGCCGAAGGTGCGGTTCCGCCCGGTGCGGCGGGCTTTGCCGTGCGGGCTTGCTTTGGGCGATGCCTGTTGGGGGGTGGTGAGTTCGGCGTCGATCACCCGGTCGAGGTGCCCGGCTTTGCGCCGTTTGGCGAGATACTCGACAAACTGGGCACGGCTGGAGCGGGGGCGGCTGGGCATCGGGCGATCGTAGGGCCGCGGGAGGGGTGTGCCGCGCACCGGCGGGGTTTGCGGTATCGTGTGGTTCGAGCGCCCGGCTGTGAGGTCGGCGCCGAGGCAAAGGCACGGGCAAGCACAGACCAGCGGTGCAACGAGCATCGACCGAGGAACACCGATGACCACCAGGAAGAAACTCGCGCTGCACTGGAAGATTCTGATCGGGCTGGTGCTGGGGATCGTGGTCGGGCTGACGATCAACTCGATGTGGACCGAGAGCACCTGGGAGGGGCTCGGTGTCGGCGACGTAAGCTCGTACCTCGCCGGGCCGACGACCGCGAAGGAGTCGATGGTCGCGGGCGGGCCGAACGAAGACGCGGGAGCGGTCGCGGGCGGGGCAAAGTTCCTCCGCAATCTCAACCAGTTTGTCGGCAGCCTGTTTATGAACGGGTTGCGGTTTATCGCGGTGCCGATCGTACTCTTCAGCCTGGCGGCGGGGGTCGCGAGCCTCAACGACATCACCAAGGTCGGGCGCATCGGGGCCAAGACCGTGGCGATCTACCTGGTCACCACGGCGGTCGCGATCTCGATCGGGCTGACCGCGGCGAATCTCATCGACCCGGGCGAGGGGTTCGATGAAGGGCTGCGCGCAAACCTCATCGCCCAGCAGGAAGCGAACGCGGCGACCAAGGTCGGGAACGCCGAGGTGCAGATGGACCGAGACACATGGGACGTGCTGCTCGACATCTTCCCCTCCAACCCGTTCCAGGCGATGGCCGAGGGCAACACGCTGCAGGTGGTTGTCGTTGGCTTGCTGCTCGGGGTGGCGCTGACGCTGATCCCCAAGGAGAAAGCCAAGCCGCTGATCGCGTTCTTTGACGGCATGACCGAGGTCATCATCAAGATCGTCGAGATCGTGCTGATCCTTGCGCCGTACGCGGTGTTTGCGCTGCTGGTGGACAAGATCGCCGACCTCGGGCTCGACCTGCTCAAGCAACTCGCGTGGTATTCCGTGACAGTCGTGTTCGGGCTGGCGCTGATGATGTTTGTGGTCTACCCCGGGGTGCTGCGGATGCTCACGCCGGTGAAGTACGGGCGGTTCTTCAAAGCGATCAGCCCGGCGCAGCTGCTGGCGTTCAGCTCGTCAAGCTCGGGCGCAACAATGCCGGTGACGATGGACTGCGTCGAGAAACGGCTCGGGGTCTCCGAAGACGTCACCAGCTTTGTCATCCCCGTCGGCGCGACGATCAACATGGACGGCACGGCGCTCTACCAGGGTGTCGCTGCGGTCTTTATCGCCCAGATGTACGGCATGGACCTTTCGATCGGGCAGCAGCTCACGATTGTGCTGACCGCCACGCTCGCTTCGATCGGGACCGCGGCGGTGCCGGGTGTGGGGATCGTCATGCTCGTCATCGTGCTCGAAGCAGTCGGCCTGCCGCTGGAAGGGATCGCGGTGATTCTTGGAGTCGATCGCATCCTCGACATGTGCCGCACGAGCGTGAACGTCACCGGCGACTGCATGGTCGCAGCGGTGGTTGCCAACAGCGAGAACGAGCTGGCGTCCGCCGACGAGATGGAGGCACGGCTCGCAGCAGAAGAAGCGACCGGTCTCGACGAACACCCACACGAAGCGACGGCGGATCAGTACGACGGAGAGCGGTAGGCAGTTGTCGGTTGTCCCCTCGCTTGCGCGAGGGGCTCTATGAAGAAAGCCCATGTGCCGTAGAGCCACTCGCGCAAGCGAGGGGATACGGCTCACAGAGCCTTGGCACACGACCCAACATATTGACACAACGGGCTCTATCCCGGCTCGGGGTCAAGAGCGGCGGCTTCTCCCTCACGTTGTTTCGATTCGAGTTCGCGCGAGAGTGATGTAAACGCGGCAAACCCGAACGGGGAGCCGCCCTCGCCGCCGCCCTTGCCCTCGGCTTCCTCTTTCATGGATTGCATGGCTTCTTCCGACAGCGCGTGGACGCCGCGGATCTCGTGGACCGGGAAGGTGTAGACCTCGCCCGACGGCGTGCGGATCTGGAAGACCGTGCATTGGACATCTTCAGAGAGCGCCCGCGTGCGGGCGTTGCCACCGATTGAGCAGGCAAAGAGCGGCATGATGTCGGTGATCGGGATGCGGTCGCCGTGGCGGGTGACCACCGCGATGCGGCCGTCGAAACCCGGGAGGTCCTTGATCGGCCCGGGGTCGTCTTTGCCTTGGGCGATAAGTTCCTTTCGGTGTGCCTCGGCGTGGGCAACCAGCCGCGCCCGCTGCATCGCCAGCGAGGTGAGCATCTCGCGGGTGACGTTCTGCCAGAACATCTCGCGGGCCTGCATCATGCCCGGCGCGGCAAAACCGATCGAGTGCTCGTCGTCTGCGGTGCGTTTGGAGCTTCTCATGCCTCTACCGTAGCCCGCACCCCGGCGAGCAGACTCGCGCCGAAGGGCCCCGGCTCGAAGAAACACAACCGATCCCGCTCGACCGCAAGATTGATCCGCTGCCCCGGCGCGATGCCCGGCTCGGCGCGGACGCGGGCGACGATTGTCGTACTGCCTGCGGTGCAGACAAGATCCATCTGGTCACCCAGCAACTCGACAACCACGACCTCGGCGGCGATGGTCTTGCCCGGGTCGGGGTTCGGGGCGAGCGCCATGGCTTGGGGCCGGAGCCCGAGCACGACGCGCTCGATCGGCGCGGGCTGCGCGGCGTGGGCGTCGTCCAGCAACAGCTCGACCCCGCTGTCCGCTGCGACAAAGCGCAGGCGTTGCCCATCACCCGCGAGCCTGCCCTCGACAAAGTTCATCGGCGGCGTGCCGATGAAGGACGCGACGAAGCGGTTGATCGGCGCGTGGTAGACCTCGAAGGGCGTGCCCTGCTGCTGGATCACGCCGTCGGCCATGACGACGATCCGGTCGCCCAGGGTCATCGCTTCTTCCTGATCGTGGGTGACGTAGATCGTCGTGGTGCCGAGGCGTTGGTGCAGTGCCTTGAGCTCGGCGCGGGTGGTGACGCGGAGTTTGGCGTCGAGGTTCGAGAGGGGCTCATCGAAGAGGAACGCCTTGGGCTCACGGACGATCGCCCGCCCCAGCGCCACCCGCTGGCGTTGCCCGCCCGAGAGCTGGCGGGGCTTGCGCTTGAGCAGGCTCTCGATGCCCAGCAGCGCGGCGGCGATGTTGACCCTGCGGTCGATCTCGGCTCTGGGCGTCTTGCGGAGCTTGAGCGCGAACGCCATGTTCTGCTGCACAGACATGTGGGGATAGAGGGCATAGTTCTGGAAGACCATCGCGATGTCGCGGTCTTTGGGGTGGATGCTGTTGACCACGCGATCGTCGATGGTGATCGTGCCTTGGGTGATCTCTTCGAGCCCGGCGATCATGCGGAGGGTGGTGCTTTTGCCACAGCCCGAGGGCCCGACCAGAACGACAAACTCGCCGTCGGCGATATCGAGGGAGATGCCGCGGACCGCCTCGACGGAGCCGTAGGACTTTCGGACGTTCGAGAGTGTGACGGTTGCCATGCGGGGCTCCAAAGGGGCGGCTGCCCAGCGTAGCCGGACGCTGGGGTCCAGCCAACCGGCACAAGCGCCACGGCTTGACGGGCACTCCGTCCCGGAAACGCGCTGCGGGCCAAGCGGGGCTCTGGATCGGCCGATAGGCCTGCAAGCAGGGAGGTCCACATGCAGCCGACAGACAGCGCATTCGATCGGGTCAAGTCACTCCTGGGGAAGATGGACCGCTCGATCGACGAGGCCCGTCAGCGACGGCTCGACGACGAGGACCCCACCGACAACACCCCGGGCGGAAACGGCACACACAATCGCCTAACGGATGACGATCAAGCAGGCGCGGAGTCTCCATCGAACGGGTCCGCCGGCCCGGACGGCACCAACGGCGTGAACGGGTCGGCGACGCCGCGGCCGACCAAACCGGCCCGCCCGGCGTCGAAGTACGGCCGGGCAAAGCCCATCCGCGATGACTCCAAGCCGAACCCCGCCCAGTGGCGACAAGCCTGAACCGGACACACGCCCGGGACGTCTCGGGCTTGCCTCGACGGCACACGCGGGTAGCATTCATCCGCCGAGCTCTAGGGGATTAGTGTAACGGTAGCACGACTGATTCTGGTTCAGTTAGTACAGGTTCAAATCCCGTATCCCCTGTTTTCGACCGCCGCCCGATGCGTGACACGCACCGGGCGGTTTGTCGTTTTTCTGGCCGATGCTTCGCGGCTTGTGCGGGTCGGGGTTGCTTGTCCCCTCGCTCGCGCGAGGGGCTCTACCACGCGAGGTGCCCCTTCATGGAGCCCCTCGCGCAAGCGAGGGGACAACAGCGCCCGCATCCATCGCACCAAAACAGGCGGCACGTCTGCACGCGCCGCCCGTTGGTCACTTGTCACGTTGTCGGCGGCTGCGTACCGCCCCGGCCGAGCGGCCGATCAGCCCATGTTCCAATCGTTGAGGAACGCCAGCACGTCCTGAGTATTGACGAACCCGTCGTGGTTCCAGTCGGCCTTGGGGTCTCCCGCAGCCCAGTCGTTGAGGAAGTCGAGCACGTCGAGGGTGTTGACGTCGCCGTCCTGGTTGTAGTCGCCCGGACGGTACTGGCAGCCATAGACACGGAGGCCGATGTCGTCCACCCCGGCCTCGACGATCGAGCCGTCGCCCAGGTCGCGGGCGCGGAAGCGGACACGGACCTGCGCGGTCGGCGTTGCGATGTCGTTGAGGACAAACTCGCGGTAGACCCATGCGTTGGCGTTCTCGGTGACGTCTTCGAGGAGTGTCCACGAGGAGCCGCCGTTGAAGGAGACCTCGACGGGCATGGAGTCCTGATTGGGCGACGCGCCCTGGTCGTTGGAATACCAACGCCAGTAACTGAGGACGGCGATGGGCTGGTCGATCCCGCCGCCGGTGGCGTCGAATATCGGGCTGATGAGGGTGGTCGTGCCGTTGTCGACGTCGTAGGTGCCGATGCCTCCGCCGGCGCGGCCGTCGGTGATCCAGCAGTCGGTACCGGGCGGAACGGTGTGGTCGTCTTCGGGCTGGGCGTCGGTGCCCTGGGGGTTCATGCGGTTCCAGACGCCGGTGGTGGCGTTGTCCCCAGCTGCGCCGACGGTCCACCCGTTGTCGGACTCGGCATCGTCAAACAACGCGACCGCGAGGTCGAGCACCTGGGCAGACGCCGGCCCGGCCGCACCGTCGGTCGGGTAGGTCGCGTCGATGCCTTCGGTTGTCGAGGCGCCGACATACCACTCGATCACGTCGCCGCACGAGGCGGTGGGCAGGTCGGCGGTGTAGGTGTCCTGCCCGGCAAAGACCATCGAGGTCTCGTCGAACTGGCCGCTTGAGCCCAGGCGGGTAAAGAGCGCGACGCTCCCGGCGTCGATATCGCCCGAGGACGCGGTGACCGAGACGGTGAGCTGGGTGGTGACGCCGGTCTCGATGATGGTCGGCTCGCCGCCGGGAAAGCCGAACCGGATCGGGAACGCGACAAACTCGGCGAGGGTGAGCAGCGCGGGCAGATTCTCCTGCCCGGTGGGGATGATCTGGTCGGGGGGGAGCTCGAAGTTGAAGCCGCCGTTGGGGTCGGGGCGGAGCTCGATGGTGAACCCCCACATGCTTTCGGAATAGCTCCAGTCGCTCATGATCCCGTCGGCGATGTAGAGATCGGACGCAGGCTGGGGGACGTAGTACTTGTTGTTGACCGCCTGGATCGAAGTGGAAATCTCGGCTGCAAGGTCGGAGAACATTGACCGCGTCGGCTCGGGGAGCGGATCAAACGTGTAGCCCCAGGGGTAGAGGATGAGTTGTGAGTAGCTGTGGAAGTCGATGTGCGCCGCGGCCCGGGGGAGGCTGAGCATGTGGTTGCTGACCGCGGTTGTTTCGGGCTCGGAGAAGGGCGCGGTGCCCCGGTAGATGTCGCTGCTGCCGTTGCCGCTCGATCCTGACCCGCCCCACTGGTAGCTCCAGTTGCGGTTGAGGTCGACGCCGGTTGTGCCGTTGCCGTTGTTGCGTCGGTTTTTGCGCCAGAGTCGGTAGTTGGTCCAGGTGTAGCGGTAGCCGTCGGGGTTGACCATGGGCGTGACGATAAACTCGACGCGGTTCATGATGTCGGTGATGCGCGGGTCGGAGCCGTAGCCGTCGAGGAGTTGCTCGGTGACGTAGAGGACGGTCGCGGGGCTGACCCATTCGCGTGCGTGCTGGCAGCCGTTGATCGCGACCTGGACTCGGCCGGACGGGTCCCCCGGCGCGGTGATGCGCATCGCGACGATGTCCCGCCCCTGGATCGACTGCCCGATGACTTCCTTGGTCGCCAGCGTAGGGTTGTCGGCGACGAGCTGGTCGATGTAGGTGTAGATCTCGGCGAGCGGGTGGTAGGTCTCGTACCAGGTGATGTCGCGTTGAGCGCGGAGGCGTTCGATCTCGGCCCGCTCGGCGTCGATCGCGGCCTGGACGTCGTCGATCAGGACCTCGATCTCGAGCCCGAGGGCTTCGAGCGTGTCCAAGTTCTCTTCGCTGACGACCACGTCGATCGGGCCGCGCCCGTAGCCGACGCGCTCAGAGAGCAACGCCCGGGAGAGGCCCATCACGGTCCGCATCTCGCGCACCGTGCGGGGCACGACACGGATGGCTTTGTCGCCCTCGTACCGTTCGGTGTAGTAGCCGTCCTTGGGCGGCTCGCTGTCGAGCTGTCCTTGTCCGAACGCCAAGCTCGCAGCCGTCGTGACCACAAGGCACGCCAAGAGCGCCTTCATCCAACGCATACGAAACCCCTCTCTTTTGGGTTGTGCTGAGAACCTGCCCGGCTGTTGCCCAAGCGAAAAGCCCCGGCAAGCCGATTCGGACAGCCTACCCGACCCGGTTCCCCGCCATAACGCCGTTTTTGAATGTTCAGGTTCTTTCAGGGAATCGAGCCGAATACGCTCCCCCTCCCCGGCGTACGCGGGGGTTGAGCCAGATTTGCCCATGACACCTCCCCCAGCCCATCCCGAGACCGGCCCAGCCGCCGAGACGCCGACAAAAACCGGCGCCCCGGTGGCGGTCCCGGCACACTCGGCCCGCCTGTCCACCATCCTCGGCGCCCACACGGTCACCGATTTCTTCAGCTTCCTCTTTATCCCGATCCTCAGCGTGCTCGAAGGACGGCTCGACCTGACCTCAAAGCAGGGCGCGATCATCCTCTCGCTGGGGGCGGTCTGCTCGGGGCTGGTCCAGCCGGTGGTCGCGTGGCTGGGCGATCGGTACGACACCCGCCTGCTCTCGCCGCTGGCTCTTGCAACCGCGGTGATCTCGATCTCGATGGTCGGACAGGCAACCGAGTTCTGGCACCTCGTCGTGATTCAGGTCGTCGGAGCAGCGGGGATCGGCGCGTTTCACCCGGCAGCCGCCGCGGCGATCGGGCAGCTCTCCGGCCGCAAGCGTTCGCTCGGGGTGTCGATCTTCTTCTTCACCGGGATGGCTGGCGGCGTGCTCGGCAACAACCTCAGCCCGTGGATGCAACAACGCATCGGACTCCCCAACTACATCTGGCTGATACTCCCCGGCTTGCTCGCCGCCCTGGCGCTGGCGTGGGCGATCCGTCGAATCCCCCACCGCCACCACACCGCGACCGCCCAGCAGCAGAGCTGGTCGGGCGAGGAATCCAAGGCCCGGTGGTTCGCGGTCGGGGTGCTCTATGTCGGCAACGTCATCCGCTTCACGGTCAACATGATGCTGATCCAGCTCGTCATCCGCTGGACCGAACAGGCGGTTCTTCTGCGTGAGAGTGCTGCGGAGCTGACTCCTGCGCTGCGCGAGAGCGCCTCGCAGATCAACGGCCCGATGCAGGGGGCGATGCAGATCGGGATGGCGGGGGGTGGGTTGCTCGCCGGCGCTTTGCTGCGCGCGCGCCACGAAAAAGCGGCGATCGTCATCGTCCCGATCGTCGGCGCACTGGCGGTTGTCGCGCTCCCCTACACCCACAGCATTGCCGACCGCCTCGGGGTCGCGTCGATACTCATGCCCGCCGCATTCGTGCTCGCGATCGCAACCGGGGTGGGCTACGCCGGCGTTGTGCCGGTGACGATCGCGCTTGCCCAGCGGCTGCTGCCCCACCGCACCGCGCTGGCGTCGGGGCTCATGCTCGGCGGGGCGTGGGGGATCGCCGCGATCGGGCCGCCGTTTGCGCAGTGGCTCATCAACACCGTCGGGCTCACCTCGGCGTTTGCGATCTCGGCGTCGATGCTGGCGCTGGGGGGGGTCATGTCGCTCGCGCTGCCGTCGAAACTGCTCGCACGTGTGAGCCCACACTGAAACGCTGCCATCCGGCCTGCTGAACCCCGCCCAGTCCCCTCGCTTGCGCGAGGGGCTCTACCTCGCTCTTTCGCCTTCTATGGAGCCCCTCGCGCAAGCGAGGGGACAACAACCAACTCATCCAGAGAAATACCACGAGTCTTGGTGCTTCAGTTCGGCATCAGATCAATCACGATCGGCAGGTGGTCGCTCGCGTCGGTGTCGGCTTTGTCGAGCCCCGCGATTTCGAGCGCGCGGTCGCTGAGCACGCGGGCATCGAGCACGAACGCCCGCGCCTGCCGGAGTGCCGAACCGGAATAGACCGCGTAGTCGAGCCGTCCGGGGGTGAAGGCGTTGCCGTCGTCGCGCCAGGTGATGTACGCGGCGTCCCCCAGCACGCGGGCGTCGGCGATCTCGAGGTCGCTGCCGTCGGTGTCGAGCCCGTTGCGCAAGACGTCGAGCGGCGGGCGCGACCCGACGAGGTTCAGATCACCAGCGATGATCCGCATCGGGACCGGCTCGATCGTGAGGGCCTCGAGCATCGACCGGTTGATCGCGCCGGCTTCGCTGATGCGTTGCTGATCCTCGTCGCTGCCGGAGGAGCCGCAGCACTTGAGGTGCACACTCGCGGCTGCAAGATAGCCCAGGGGGGTGTTGATGAGGGCCCCGGCGTAGCGGACCGCGTCCTCTTCGCCGTCGAGGTAGAGCTCGTCGTGGCCGAAGGGTTCGAGCGGGAACCGCGACACCACCGCGACGCCCCACCCGCCGGTGGTGCGGACTTCCCACTGTCCCTCTTCGAGGGGGACGCTGGCGTTGAACCACGCCGCGATCTCGCGGGGTGAGCTGGTCCATTCCTGCACGAGCACGACGTCGGGGTCGAGCACCTTGAGCACCCGGGCAAACGGGCCGGCGTCTTCCATCGGCTTGCCGCGGAGGACATTCCACGAGACCACCCGGACGCCGCTGGTCGGCTTGGGAGGCAGGCGGAGATCGGCGCGGGGCAAGTTGCGGCCGCCCGCGACGGCTTCGGCCTCGAAGGGTTCGCTCTGCCCGAGGATCTTGCCGGTGCTGTCGCGCAGCACGAGCATGCCGGTCATCAGCCCGCCGGCGCGCGGCGCGGGCAGGCCGACGCGAGCGAGCCCGGCCCGCGAGATACGACCCTCGTACCACTCCCCGGCGTAGGTCGGCGCGAAGCTGAACCCGATCTCCTGGTGCGCGAGTTCCCACTCGCCGTCGTCGCCGTGCCCGGTCAGGCGGACGCCCCGACCCGGGCCGTCGTCGCCCATCGGGGAGAACTCGATCGCCAGGTCCACCCCGAAGCGGGTCGCGCCGCGGGGCGAATCCGGGCGGAGGCCGGTCGCCGGGTTGGTGTCCAGATCGAGCCAGAGGCTGAGGGGCTCGGTCGAGGCTTGCAGCGTCTGCGACGGGCCGGCGACCTTCCAGCGGAGGTAGATCCACCACTGGTCGCTGGTCATGACGACACTGGGCGGCCACTCGTCCACGTCGCCGTCGAGCACGACGGGCTGGACCAGCACCGGCACCACCGGCCCGCGCGGCCCGTCGCTGCCGGTGCAACCAGCGAGAACAAGAAGGACAAAGACGCCCGCGAGGGCACGGCACCAGCTGGGGTGGGGGTGGGAGCGAGTCGATTCGTGCATGGGAGGAGTATCGAACAAAACCCGCCGGCGTGCTGACAAATCGCGGCATGAACCAAATCTTGCCTCGGTCAGGAACAACCCCCGACCATCGGGGGTTGGCTGTTGGACCCACCGGGGTCCGCCTAGCCTTGTCACCGGCCCCATGCCGAGCCCCAAGCCCCCGAGCCCGGCAGCAGTTGGAGCGACCGACCACATGCAAACCCTGATCGCCATCCCAGTGTTCAACGAAGAGAAGTACGTCCGCCAGGTCCTCGATCGGGTGCTCGCCTGCGGGCACGACATCCTCGTCATCGACGACGGCTCGACCGACCGGACGCCCGAGATTCTCGACGGGCTGGGCGACGCCCGTGTCCGGGTCATCCGCCACCCGACCAACCTCGGCTATGGGCGCTCGCTGCGCGACGCCTTCGACGCCGCTGAAATGGGCGGGTACGACTGGGTCATCACCATGGACTGCGACGAACAGCACGAGCCCGACGCGATCCCCGACTTTGTGCGGGCGGCCCAGGCGGACAACGCCGACATCGTCAGCGGCTCGCGCTATCTCGTTGAAATGCCCGAGGACGACGCCCCGCCCCGCGACCGCCGGGCCGTCAACGCGACCATCACCCGCGAGATCAACGACCGCCTCGGCAACCGATTGGTCGAGGTCGGGGGCGCGCTGCTCACCGACGCCTTCTGCGGCTTCAAGGCCCACCGCGTCAGCGCAATGGCGCAGCTCGACCTGACCGAAGACGGCTACGCCTTCCCGATGCAGTTCTGGGTTCAGGCGGCGGCGGCGGAACTCCGCGTTGTCGAGATCCCGACCAAGCTCATCTACAACGATCCCAATCGTTCGTTCGGCGGCGAGCTCGACCAGTCCGACGTGCGCCTGGCGTACTACCGCCGAGTCATGCACTGCGAACTCATCCGCTGTGCGGCCCGCCTGCCCGAGGCGGCGCTGGTCGAGGCCGACTGTCCCTGTCCGGGCGCGTGATGCACGCCGTACCATCGAGTGTGGTGCAATCAACGGGCGAACACTCGATCACACTCGAACCGGCAGCGGGCGTATGGGCTGCGCTTGTGCGCACACCGCCGACCGACGAGACCTCGACCGAGACACGCTGCGCACTCGGGCTGCCCGCCGATCGGCCGATCGTTATGAGTGGGCATCAACCGGGGCTGTGGCACCCGGGCATCCTCGCCAAACTGCTTGCGATCGGGGCGTTTGCCGAGCAGGCCGCGGCTGCAGCCGGGTGGGTCGTGGTCGACCAGTCGCCCGGTGCGGGGGCGAAGGTCGAATACCCCGCACTTGATGCCGAACGGCTCACACGCAACGCGCTGGCGCTCGGCACCGAGACCTCGCCGCCCGCCGCCCAGCCGACCATCCGCCCCGTGCCGGCGAGCGACGGCGCAACTGCGGAAGTACGGAACGGACTCCTCGAACTCGCCCGGCTGCTGGCGGTGCACGCATCTGCGCCCTCGCTTGCCCGACAGTTGCACGCGGCGTGCATGGATGCGCTCGCGGACTGTGGTGCGGTGGCTGATGTGGTTTCGGACGCGAGCACTGCGCCGGTTTCGTTTTTCGCAAGCGAGTTGCACAAAACACCGGCGTTTGCTGAGCTCGTCGGGGCGATGCGGGCCGACCCCGCGCACTGCGTCCGCCTCTACAACGACGCGGCTGCGGCGTTCCCCAGGTCGGGCGTGCGCCCGCTCGCGGTCTCGAACGACGCGGCCGAGCTGCCGCTCTGGGAACGGACCACGACACCCGAGCACCCCGGCCCGTGGCGGACCGTCACCAGCGACCGGCTCACCGACCTGCCCGACGAATCGATCGTCCTGCGCGGGCTGCCGATGACCGGGCTGCTCCGCCGTTACGCCTGCGACCTGTTCGTCCACGGCACCGGCGGCGGAGCGAACATCGCCCAGACCGCGACGAACGATCAAGGAGATGCTCAGGCGCACGTGGGCTACGACCGCGTCACCGAACAGTGGTTCGCAGCATGGCTCGACGCGGAAGACCTCGCGCCCTCGGTGGTCGCGACCGCAACCCTCCGCCTCGATTTCAGCGAGTTGCCCGGTGCGGGCGACCTGCCCACACCAAGAGACATCGGGAACGCCCGGGCACTCGTCCATCGCGCCGCCCACGATCCGACGCTGCTCGGTGATGAACACCTCGGAAAGCAGAAGCGCAAGCTGGCGGCACGGATTGCTGCGCTGCCCATCCACGATCCTGCGCGCAGAGCGCTCTACAAAGAGATGCACAAGGTGCGTACCGCTGCGGTGCAGGAGCACAAGCCGGCACTCGACGCTCTCCATGCCCGCGCCAACACACTCGCGGCCCGGCTTGATGAAGCAGCGATCACAGACGATCGCACCTGGCCGTTCCTGTTTCACAGCCGCGAGGCCCTCTCCGACCTGCACGCCACCATCCAACGCGCCTTTGCCGAGGCGGGAGATTGACCCATGGCAACGCTGCGGCTTTGCACGCTCCTTGCCTTGCTGTGCAGTGTGTTCTCGCTCGTCGGGTGCGAGCGGGGAGCCAATCCGGCGACGCCCGAGCGCCCAACCGACCACGCCGCGCCAACGCCCGACAGCACCGGGCCTCGGATCGTCGTGCTTT
The DNA here is from genome assembly GCA_030950285.1 of Planctomycetota bacterium. Classification (GTDB taxonomy): domain Bacteria; phylum Planctomycetota; class Phycisphaerae; order Phycisphaerales; family UBA1924; genus PNC22. Next base: position 71,953 of record JAUZRR010000009.1, read on the forward strand.
CTCCCGCGCTGGGAGTCATGCTCACCGACCTGGGCCTGGCCGACCGCGTCGTCGGCAGGCACGGCTGGGACGCGGTGCTCGACCAGAGCCTCCCGGTCTGTGGCGATCAGACCGGGCTCGACTACGAAGCACTCCTCCGCGCCGAGCCGACCCACCTGCTCACCGAGTGGGGTGCGCGGGCGCTGCCGGGACGGCTGACAGCACTCGCCGCCGAGCACGACTGGGACGTGCAGGACTTCCAGATTCTCTCGCTCGACGACATCGCTTCGGCTTCAGCGCGGCTGCGTGCGTTGTTCCCAGACGCTGCGCCGGCCGACTCGATGCAGCGTTTCGAGCGCATGGTGCGTGGGCCGCCGCCCGAGCCGATCTGGCAGGGGCGGGTGCTGCTCTTGATGGGCACCTCACCGATCGCGGCACTCGGGCCGGGCTCGGCGCACCACGAGCTGCTGCTCCGCGCGGGAGGCATCCCCGCGATCGCCGAGGGCTCGCCCTACATGCCGCTGCACGCCGAGGACGTGCTGCGGCTTGCACCCGATGCGATCATGTTGATCCAACCCCGCGACGCGAACACCCCCCGCGCTCCCTACGAACTCGGCCGCATCGCGACGCTCGATATCTCCGCGATCGAGCGGGACAGAATCGCGAGTGTCGACCACCCGCAAGCCCTCCTCCCCAGCACACGGCTCGTCGAGGTCGCCGAAGCGATGGAACAGTCGCTCCGCCGCTGGGCGCGACACTGAACCCAAGCCAATGCCGCAACCACAACGTGCCCCGCGTCGCCCCCTACCATCCGCCCTATGACGAACCAGACATTCGATCCTGTTGAGTTGTTGAATGATCGCGTCCGCGCCGCGATCGCGGCTGCCGCTCCCGACGCTCCGGCCGACGCCGCTGCGTTGATCTCGCCCAGTAAACGTGCCGAGCTGGGCGATTTCCAGTCCAACGCCGCCATGCCACTCGCCAAACGGCTGGGGATGAAGCCGCGCGATCTGGCAGCCAGGATCGTCGAACACTTCGACCCGACCGACCTGTGCGAACCCGTCACCGAAGCCGACATCGCCGGCCCGGGGTTCATCAACTTCCGGCTCAAACGCGACGCGATCAGCACACTCCTGGATCGGCTTGATTCCCCCGCACTGGGGCTGCCCGCGCCCGAGCAGCCGAGCACCATCGTCGTCGATGTCTGCGGCGTCAACCTTGCCAAGCAGATGCACGTCGGGCACCTGCGCTCGTCGGTCATCGGCGACACGCTCGCCCGCACCTTCGAGCGGCTCGGCGAGCGTGTCGTCCGCCAGAACCACGTCGGCGACTGGGGGCTGCCCATCGCGATGGTCACCCGCAAGTTGCAGGAGGAGGTCGACGCAGGCCGCATCGCGCTGGACACGCTCACACTCGACGAGCTTGACCGCTTGTACAAACTCGCGCAGCACGAGTGTCGCGGGCAGGGCAAGGCGCTCGAGCTGGTCGCAAAGTACGACCTGGGGCCGAAGATCGAAGCCGAGCTGCAAGCGATGCACGACGAGGCGATGGAGCACCTCACCAAAGCCAAAGCCACCCTCGTCGCGCTCCAGGCGCAGGAGCCAACGGTCTACGCGATCTGGCAACGCATCTACGCCGTCACGATGGGCGCGTGCCTGAAGACGTGCGGGCGGCTGCACACCCGCATCACCGAGACCGACAGCGCCGGCGAGAGCAGCTACGCCGAAGAACTCACGACGGTCGTCAACGATCTGGTCGAGCGCGGCATCGCGACCGAGAGCGACGGTGCGCTCGTCGTTCGGCTCGATTCGCCCGAGGACGACAAGATCGCCGAACCCTGCCTCATCCGCAAGGGTGACGGCGGCTATCTCTACGCGACCACCGACATCGCCGCGATCAAGCGCCGTGTGCAGACCATCGGCGCCGACCGGGTGATCTACACCGTCGATGCGCGGCAGAGCCTGCACTTTCGGCAGGTCTTTGCCGCGGCGCGCAAAGCCGGGTATGCGACCAAGCCCGGCGCAGCCAAGCCCTCGGTGCTCGAACACGCCGCGTTCGGGACCGTGCTCGGCGAGGACGGCCGCCCGTTCAAGACGCGCTCGGGCGAGAACATCAAACTCAACGACCTCATCGACGAAGCCATCGAACGCGCCGGCCGCACGGTCGATACCAAAAACCCCGGCCTGCCCGCCGACGAGCGGGCGACCATCGCCGAGGCGGTCGGCATCGCGGCGATCAAGTACGCCGACCTCTCCAGCGAACGCATCAAAGACTACGTGTTCAGCTTCGACCGCATGCTCGCGTTTGAGGGCAACACCGGGCCGTACCTGCTCTACGCGCTGGTCCGCACCAGGAGCATCTTCCGTCGTGCGAAAGAGCGGGGCGTTGCGCTCGACCACGCGGGCGCACCGATCATCGTCGCCGAGCCGGCAGAGAAAGCACTCGCCCTCGAGCTCTTGCGCTACCCGAGCGCCGTGCGCTCTGTCGCGGCTGCGCTCGAGCCGATGCGCCTCTGCGCCTATATCTACAGCCTCGCCGGGGCGTACAGCTCGTTCTTTGACGCCTGCCCCGTGCTCTCGACCGAAGACCCCGCCGTCCGCCGATCGCGGCTGCGGCTGTGCGAGCTGACCGCCCGCGTGCTCGAGGACGGGCTGGAAGTGCTGGGGCTGCCGACTGTGGAGCGGATGTAGCGTTTCCTCGGAGCCGGGCCAATCCAACGCAGAGGCTGCCAAGCCGGCGCGGGCGCGTTCGAGAACGCATCTTTGCGAGCCCTGTGCGCACGCACAGGATTGGTTTTCCCTGTGACAATGACCACTTGTGCCCCCCCGCTTGCGCGAGGGGCTCTACGAAGCATGTAGTTCCAGCACAGAAAAGCCCCTCGCGCAAGCGAGGGGACAACTGCACAAGCCAACAATCGGAATCCGAAACAGAAGAACGCAACTGCTCTCATGCCGCACTGGTCTTTGACCCTCGGCACCCGAGCCAAGTTCGCCCGTTAGAACAACAGCTGCATCTGCACTCGGAAGCTGACCTGGTCGTCCTGCGAGGTCGGCGCGAGGCCGATGCCTTCGTTGACCTTGATGACCGAGCTGCTGTCGGCCTGGTTGTCGAGGTACCACTGCACGTCGGCGGTGAGTTTCGCGGCGTGGCTGCCGGGGAAGAAGTAGTGGTTTGCGCCGAGTGTGATGGTGTGGAAGTCTTCGCCGGCGGTGCGTGCATCGTCGGGCAGGACCGCGTCCCAGCGTGCAAAGAGCTCGGTGAGGTCAGAGACGAACACGCCGCCCTGCAGCAGTGCGCCAAAGTCGTCGAAGTCAGCTCCGCCGGTGGTGTCCGTGTTGCGGCCGACAACGGCGCCGTAGACGTTCCACCCGCCGCCCTCGTAGCTGGCGTCGAGGGTGTAGCTGAGCAGGTCGGTGTCGGTCGGTGCCGAGCCGCCGGGGGGGAACGAGCCGGTGTTGGCGGTCTGGCCCATCGTCTGCCAGTGGACCGCTGCGCCGACCATGCCTCCGGTCGCGCCCTCGCGGAAGGAGGCGAAGTCCTTGAAGGTCTTCCAGGAGGCGTCGCCAAACCGCACGTCGACGCGCCCGGTCAACGCGATGTCGGATTCCTTGGTCGAGTAGTACGGCGTGTTGGAGGCCTTGAACCCGTCGGAGACCATGCCGGTGAAGCGTGCGCGTTCCCCGGCGTAGGAGAGCTGGACGCCCTGCGTGCGGTCCTGGTTGAACGCCTCGTTCATCGGCGAGCGGTCGGCGGCCTGCTGGTACTTGCTGGAGATGTTCTCTTCTCGGAGAAACGGTGCCTTGAACTGGCCCCAGGTCAGTTCGACGCCGTTGGCAAACTCGCGGGACAGGATCACATCTTCGAGCACGAAGTCTCCACCGTCGCGGGAAAAGGCGCCGACGACTTTGTACTCCCACTCGTTGCCGATCACGCCTGAAAAACCGAGCTTGATGCGGCGGGCGTTGAAGCCGGTGGCGAAGTCTTCGTCCGGCGCGGTGGTATCGCGGGAGTTGAAGTTGTAACGGAACTGGGCTTGCCCGGAGATATTCAGGCGGTTGGCCCCGTCAGTTGAGGCAAGGAAGAACTTGCCGTCGTGGCCGGAGGTGGGTCCGGCCTGGAAACTCGCCCGGGCGGTCGCGTCGGCGAGCAACTCGCGGCTGAGCGTGTCTGTCGGGCCTGCGAAATCAGGTGATGCAACTATTGCAGTGGTGCACGCAACGGTGAGAATCAGTTTCTTCACGACTCGTCTCCATCACCCGCTGAGGATGTCCTCTCGGCTCGCGGGGAAGATGCCGAGGGAACGAGAGATTATTCAGTGATCGCCATACGTCCAGAGCGGTTTGGTCAAGACTCTGCGAAGATTGCGAGCGGATGGTCGCGGGATATCGGAAGGGGCACCGGGGGGCGTGCTGGGCCACGAAAAAAGACAACCGGCCGCCCCGTGAGGGACGGCCGGTTGCGATCAAACATGTGAGATCAGTCGGCTTCGATCAGAAGACGAGCTGCATCTGGAGGCGGAGCATCCACTGGTTGTCGTCAGTCCCAGCCGTGGGCAGGAGGCCGGTGGACTGGTCGGGGACGCTGAACCCGGAGACGGCCGAAGCGCCGCTCTGGTTCTCGAGTGCGATCTGCACGTCGGCGGTGAACTTGGCCGCGTGAGAGCCGGGGAAGAAGTAGTGGTTGGCACCGAAGGTGATGGTGTGGTAGTCATCGCCGGAGGTGGAGTCGTCGTCGGGGAAGATGCCGTCCCAGCGGCCGAAGAGCTCCCAGTTGTCGGTCACGAAGACGCCACCCTGCACGACGGCACCGAAGTCGTCGGTCGAGGATGTGGCACCGTCGGGATCGATCGTGCGACCGATGAACGCACCGAACGCGTTCCAGCCGTTGCCCTCGATGCTGACATCGGCGGTGTAGAGGATGAGGTCGCCGCCGGCAAGGGTGCCGCCCGCGAAGGAAGTGGTGTTGGCGGTATCGCCGGCGGTCTGCCAGTGCACCGCACCACCGACCATACCGGCGTAGCCCTCGGTGCCGCGCCAGCTGGTGAAGTCGTCAAACTGGGCCCAGTCGCCCGACCACTTGAACTCGACGCGGCCGGTAAGGGCGTAGTCGGCCTCGGCGGGGCTGTAGTAGGCGGTGTTGGCGGTGCCGGCACCGTCGTTGAACGAGCCAACGACCTTCCAGTTCTCAGCCGCGTACGCGAAGGCGATGCCCTGGACGTACTCGGGGGAGAAGACGTCGTTGGTGATCGAACGGTCGGCAGCGAGCTGGTACCGGTCATCGACCATGCGCTCGCGGATCACCGGAGCGATCATCTGGCCCCAGATCACGGTCATGCCGCTGTCGAAGGTGTAGGTACCGTACGCATCGGCGAGCTCGAAGCCGCCGTTGCTGCTGCCGCCGTAGGTGTCGAAGTACCCACGGATGTAGTAGCCGAGGTTGGGGTTGACGACGTTGCCGCCAAACTCCAGGGCCGTGCGGGTCATGTCGAACCCGTTGGTCAGGTCCTCGTCGGGGCTGGTGGTGTCACGGTTGTTCAGCGTGTAGCGGAACTGCATGTACCCACCGATCTCGAGCCGGTTGTTCCCCGACGCATCGCCGATGAAGAACTGGCCGTCGTGGCCGGCGCTGCCGCCGGCCTGGAAGCTGGCGCGAGCGCCAGCGTCGGCGAGGAGCTCACGCTCCAGAGCCGAGTTGTTGGCGGTCTGAGCATTGGCAACGCCAGCGCTCATGGCCGCACCAGCAAGCAGAGCAAGCATCTTGGTCCGATTCATTTCTAAGACTCCTTCTCGCAGGGCTGGGAACGCGCTGTACAAGAGGTTGCGTCCCGTGGTTTCGTGTGTCCAAATGACCTGCATTTGTGAAGCGTCGACCCCACCGTGAGACCGACGCAAAAGACTCTGATTTCTTCACCCGACTTTTTTACCCAACCGGGCCCTTCACCCTCAATCGACTCGGCCTGAGTTCCGATACTTTCGGCTCTTGGGCCGCTCACAGTTGAGTAAGGACTAACTTCTAGACCTGTGAGAACCTTTTGTCCAGTCGGCGGTGGAACCGTTCCACGCACCCCTCCGGCCGGGCAAGCGAGGATTATCGGCGTCCCCAACCGGAGAACGCTAGTATTTACTTGCAAACGCCGCCTGTCTACTCGCTTTTTATTTTCTCCTCCAACCTGCCCCTTTCTCAACTGCCCGGAAATGCTCCCTGGCACGATCTTTGCGCGATCCGAACCGTCCTTTGCTCCCCTTCCAAAAATCTGCCGCTATCGTCCACCGAATCCGCCTCCCGTCGGCTCGGCGCCCCGCTGTCCGGCCGATCGAGCTTCCGCAAGCCATAGATTTCACTGGAGTAACCCGATCGCTTCACCCCGCCACATCCTTATAGTGGAGGACGAGCAGGACCTCGCCGAGGTCGTCGCGATCAACCTCGAAAGGGCCGGGTATCAGCCCCACCTGGCCCAGGACGGCCGATCCGGGCTCGAATCCGCCCGCACCCTCCTGCCCGACCTCATCCTCCTGGACGTCATGCTGCCCGGCCTGTCCGGGACCGAGGTCGCGCAACGATTGCGCGTTGACCCCGGTACATCCCATATCCCGATCATCATGCTCACCGCCAAGAGCGCCGAGGCCGATGAAATCGCCGGCCTTTCCGCCGGGGCCGACGATTACATCACCAAGCCATTCTCCCGGGCGGTCCTGCTGGCGCGAATCGAGAGTATTTTCCGCCGCATCGCCCCCGACGGCAGCCGCACCACCACGCTCGAAGCCGGCCCGATCCTCGTCCGCCTCGACACCCACCGGGTCACCGTCCGAGACGAAGAAATCAAACTCACCCTCACCGAGTTCCGCCTGCTCACCACGCTCATCGAAGGCTCGGGCTCGGTGCTTTCTCGCAAAGAGTTGATGCACAAGGCGATCGGGCCGGGGGTCCGGGTCACGCCGCGGACGATCGACGTCCACGTCACCGCCCTCCGCCGTAAGCTCGGCGAGGCCGGGCGCATGATCGAAACCGAGCGCGGTGTCGGGTATCGAATCACCCACGCCGCGTCGGCACCGGCCGACCCCTGAGCAGCCCAACCGCTCCCCCACTCCACTCGGCGTGCCCCCGCCCGGCATCCAACGATCACCACGATGCATCCTCGACCCGAACACCCCCACCACCCCCACCACCCCCACCACCCCCACCACGCCTCGACGCCCATCAGCCCATCGGCCGCCGGGGTCGCGCTGCTCCTGGCGCTTTCGGTGGGCGTGCTGTGGCTCGCGGCGGTGCTCGGGCTGGCGGCGTGGTGGCTTGTGGCGGTGGTCTCGGTCTGTCTGGGCATCGCGGCCTGGCTGGGGTTTCGGGCCTCGGAACGGGCAAGCCAAAAAGTCGCTCGCCTGACCGCCGCGCTCGATGCGGTCGCCGAAACCCTGCCGCCCGCTGGCGGGACGCACGGCACGGCACCTCCCCCATCCGACGCCACCCCGCTCGCCGCGCGAGTCGAGGCACAGCTGGCAACACTGCGCGAGGACAGCCGCGCACTCCGCGCACTGCTCGACGCTGCCGACGAACCCGTGCTCGCGTGCGATGCTGAGGATCAGATCGTCGCTGCCAACCGCAGTGCCATCGCGCTGCTGGCGTCCGGCTCGGTGCGGCCGATCGTCGGCGAGCCCCTCGACCAGGTGCTCACCGACACCCGATCGCTCCGCGCGGTCGCCTCGGCCCAGCGCGGCGAGCCGGCGCGCGCGCAAGCGCGGCTGCTGACTATCGACGGCCCGCGGATCGTCGAAATCGCTGCCGAGCCGATCCGCAACGGCCCCTTCGCAACAGACGCACCCCCCGCCGTCGCGATCACGCTGCGGGACGTGACCGAGCAGACGATCGCGATGCAGCTCAAGACCGACTTTGTCGCGAATGCCTCGCACGAGTTGCGGACGCCGCTGGCCTCGATCCGCACCGCGGCCGAGACCTTGCTGGACCTCGGCGACGAGGACCCGGCCGTGCGGACCCGGCTGGTCAACATGATCGCGTCCAACGCCGAACGGCTCGAGGAACTCTCGCGCGACCTGCTCGATCTCTCCCGGCTTGAAACCCCCGACGCCGAGTGCGAGATCGGGCCGGTGGATCTCCGCGACGTCGCGGCGAGCCAGCGCGAGTTGTTCAGCGGCGCGTGCGAAAAACGAAAGATCGAGCTGGTATTCGAGATCGACGCTGCGATCAGCACCGTCCTGACCGACGAGACACTTGTCCGGCTGATCCTCCGCAACCTCATCGGCAACGCGATCAAGTTCGCCGACGAAGGGACGACGGTGCGGGTGGTCATTGACACGGTCGCCGCGTCGACTGATGTCGTGTCGCCTCTTGCCGGGGTGCCGGTTGCCGGACCGTCTGTTGCCGAGCACAGCACCCGCGCCACGCTCCGGCTCCGGGTCATCGACAAGGGCATCGGCATCCCGCTCCCTCAGCAGCAACGCATCTTCGAGCGGTTCTTTCAGGTCGACCAGGCCCGCACCGGCCCGCCCCAGCGCCGCGGCACCGGGCTGGGGCTGGCGATCGTCAAACACGCGGTCCGCGCCCTCGAAGGCACCATCCGCGTCGAGTCGGTCTGGCAGCAGGGGACGACGATGACGGTGGAGCTGCCGGGGGGTGTGGGGTAGGGGTGTCAAGATAAAAATGGCAGGTCCTTTTTTGTCTAACCGGGGTCCCTGACGCCTTTTCGTGCCTTGCTATAGTCTTGCGGGACGGTCGGATTCGTCGATTTCAACACATCGCACAGCGTGCCCACCGGAGAACACCATGAGCGAACATCAAGAGAAGACCCACCCCATCCTGACTACCGCTGACGGCGTGCCCATTGGTCGCCAGCACGCGCTGACCGCGGGTCCGCGCGGCCCCTTGCTCATGCAGGACGTCCAACTGCTAGAGCAGATGCAGCACTTCAATCGCGAGCGTATCCCCGAGCGCGTCGTACACGCCAAGGGCTCCGGTGCCTACGGCACGTTCACGCTTACCCACGATATCACCGCGTACACGAAAGCATCGATCTTCTCGACGGTGGGCAAGAAGACCGACCTGTTCATTCGGTTCTCGACCGTCGCGGGGGAGCGCGGCGCAGCCGACGCCGAGCGGGATGTTCGCGGCTTTGCGATCAAGTTCTTTACGGATCAAGGCAACTGGGACATGGTCGGCAACAACACGCCGGTCTTCTTTGTTCGGGACCCCTACAAGTTCGCAAACTTTATTCACACGCAGAAACGTGATCCCCGGACCAACACTCGATGCATGGATATGCAATGGGACTTCTGGAGCCAGTGCCCCGAATCGCTGCACCAGGTGACAATCCTCTTCTCCGACCGCGGCATCCCCGCGTCGTATCGCCACATGAACGGCTACTCCAGCCACGCCTATTCGTTCATCAACAATCAGAACAAACGTGTGTGGTGCAAGTTCCACTTCAAGACGAACCAAGGCATCAAGACTTGGATGGACGATGAGGCGGAACGGATCATCGGCAAGGATCGCGAGAGCCACCAGCGTGACCTGGTCGATGCTATTGACCGCGGCGACTTCCCGAGTTGGACCCTGAAGGTCCAGATCATGACACAGGAACAAGCCGGGCAGTTTCGATGGAACCCGTTTGACTTGACCAAGGTCTGGCCGCACGCGGAGTTTCCGCTGATCGAAGTCGGACAGATGGAGTTGAATCGCAATCCTCAGAACTACCACGCCGAGGTCGAACAGGCCGCATTCAAGCCGTCTTCATTGGTTCCGGGAATCGGGTTCAGCCCGGACAAAATGCTCCAGGCTCGCCTGATGAGCTATGCCGACACGCATCTGCACCGGCTTGGCGTGAACCATCATCAGATTCCGGTAAACAAGCCGCGTTGCCCGGTCATGAACTACATGCGCGATGGCCAGGCCGCGACGGCAGAAAGCTACGGTTCGGCACCCAACTACTGGCCCAATACGCGTGACCGTACGCCCAGGCCCGATGAGTCGTTCGTCGATCCCACATGGGACCTCGGGCAGGTCGTGGTCGATCGATACGATTCCACGCAGGACCACGACGACTTCACCCAAGCTGGCGATCTGTACCGCATGTTTGATGACGCGCACCGCGAACGGCTCGCGACACGGATCGCTGGCACGCTCAGCCAGGCCCGCGAGGAAGTGCAGCTGCGACAGGTTTGCCACTTCTATCGTGCCGACGCTGACTACGGCCGGCGCGTGGCGGCAAAGCTCGATATTGACGTCTCACAGTTTGAGTAGATCAAAGAGGAAACGAGCCCCCGCAGGCGGCACTGCCAGCCAACGCTGTGCCATGGGTATAGGGGATAACCAAACAGCGAGCCGACTACTCCTGAACCGACGCAAACTCGACACCCTTGAGCTGCTCCAGCCGTTCGACGACATACACGATCAGTTGTTGCTCGCGGGCCGGGTCGCCGAAGCGGCCGATGGTGCAGGTGAGCGTCATCGGCACCGGGTCGCCCCCAGCCGCCGTCCGAGTCACCACCAGCAGCCCCGGCTCGTCCCGCGACGACCGCAGCCGGACCTCGATCCGGTCCGGGGTCGGCCGCTCGAGGCGGACCTTGACCAGTTCGGTCCGCCCCAGCGCCACCCCGATCGCCGGCTCGACGTCGTTCCAGTCGGCGACCGTCCGAACCGTCACCGGGCTCGTGGTCGCGGGCCGCATCGAAGAGTTCGAACCCCGGCCGGACGATGCTGCGCACCCCGGGAGAGCCGTTCCTGTGCCCAGCATCACCACAAGAAGGCCGGCACAGGCACCGCGCGACGCGATGACCCGATCAAATATCGAATGGCAGTATGGATTTCGCATGGGCGTTGTGCTCCCTTCCGAGATAGACTTTTGGCACGCGGAACGATCGGCAGCCGCGGCCCGGCATCGTGTAAAGCCGGCGGACCCGATCCGGAGTGGATGCCTTTGGACATTACGATACGAATCCCCCCCGGTCCTGCCGGGCTCGCGATCGTCGGCTCGGGCGAACGCCACCTCAAGATGATCCGCGAGACCCTCGGCGTCAGCGTCGCGGCCCGCGACGGGTGGGTGCGGCTGCAGGGTGACCCTGCGCCGGTCTCGGCTGCCAAGGCGGTCATGGACAGGCTCTCCAGAGCGGCGGCCGAGCGGGGGGTGCCCTCGCGGCAGCAGGTGCTCGAGATGATCGCCGAGCAAGCTGCGGCGGCCTCGCGCATCGGACCGCGCGACGCGATCGACCCACCGGCTGACGCACTCTCGCCCTGGGACGGACGGCTTGATGTCTACGTCCGGGGTCGCCCGGTCAAGCCTCAGACGGTCAATCAACAGGCCTATCTCGACGCGATGCGCGACCACGACCTGACCATCGCGATCGGGCCGGCGGGGACGGGCAAGACCTACCTCGCGGTCGCGGCCGCGGTCCACCTGCTCAAGACCGGGCGGGTGGCGCGGCTGATCCTGGTCCGGCCGGCGGTCGAAGCGGGCGAGAAGCTCGGCTTTCTGCCCGGCGGGCTCGAGGCGAAGGTCAACCCGTTTCTCAGGCCGTTGTTTGATTCGCTCAATGACATGATGGACTTCGGGCAGATCCGCCGATTCATGGACAGCGACGTGATCGAGGTCGTGCCTCTGGCGTACATGCGCGGGCGGACGCTCAACGACGCGATGATTCTCTGCGACGAAGCCCAGAACACCACGCGAGGGCAGATGAAAATGTTTCTCACCCGGATGGGCCACGGCTCGAAGATGGTCGTCACCGGGGATGTCACCCAGATCGACCTGCCCGACCCGATGGACTCGGGGCTGATCGACGCGGCGACCCGCCTGCGCCGCGTCAAAGGGGCTGCCACCGTCACCCTCGATGCGGCCGATGTGGTCCGGCACAGCCTGGTGCAGCGGGTTATCGAGGCCTACGGCGAGACCGACCGCGAAGCGATCCAGCGGGACCTCCTCCAGCGGGCGGTCACAAGGACCGATAGTGAAGAGACCAAGGCACAGCAACAGGAGTCGACGCTGACCGACGGGGCATGACCCCTCTGGCAGGCACCGAGCGCGATGGCAAAGGAAAACGGCAAAACCAACGGCACGCGAACCGGCACCAAGCCCGGCGCCCGACGCAACGGACGGCGGGGGCGGCGGGGGCGAGGGGCCGAGGGTCGGCCGCTGGTCAGGGTCGCCGAGGTCTTCCGCAGCCGGTCGATGGCGTGGGGGCTCCTGGTCACGCTGCTGTTCGGGCTCGGGGTCGGGACGCTCGCGGCGTGGGCCAGAGAGCAGCCGCTGATCACCGCCGGGCGGGTCGCGACCAAGACCGAGACCGTGCGGGTGAGCTTCCGGGTCGAGGACCTCGAGCAGACCCAGTCGGCGCGCGAGCAAGCGCGGCAGCAGGCGACGCTGGTCTTCCAGGCCGACGAGGCCCTGCTCGACGAGCTGCGCACCTCGATCGAGAATCTCCCCCGCACACTCGCCAACGTGCGCACGCTCGAGGATGTTGACCCGGGCATCCGCGAGCGATTCCGCCTGACGCCCGAGGGGCTGGCGGCGGTGCGGGCCCAAGCGGTGGACGGCGAACCGACCCAGGACTATCTGCAGAGCATCGCGAGGCTGATGGACCTGTACGAGCGGACACCGGTGCTCGATGCGCAGACCTGGCAACGGATCAGCCAGGGGCTCAGTGCGCAGCTGGAGATGCGGCGGGGGAGCGAGATTGTTGCCACGGTGCACCGGGACACCGCGCTCAGCGCCGAGAACGCCGAGGCGCACCGGGCGCGGCTGCTGAGCCTGTGCGCGCAGTCTCGGATCCTCGACCCGCTCCGCGAGGTGCTCATCTCGCGGCTCGTGATCGGTGCCCGGCCGACGTACCGGCTTGACAACGCCGCGACCAAGCTCGCCCAGGACGAAGCGGCCGCCGCGGTCGAGCCGCTGGTCAACGAATGGCCCGCCGGCGCGGTGATCTACGTTCGCGGCGATGTCCTCACCCCGGCGCAGGTCGAGCTACGCAAAGCGGAGATTAGCGCCTTCCGGCACGATGCCGCGGCGTGGCGGGTCTGGCTGCGGCGGCTGGGGATCGTCGCGGCGTCCGGGGCGATCGCGGTAGGCGGCGCGATCTACGCGGTCTTGTTCTGCCCGAAACTCCGCAAGAAAGTCTCGCGGATGGCGTGGATCGCGTGCCTGCTTGCAACAACGCTGGCGATCGCCTGCCTTGCGAGTATCGCGGCGCCGGCGATGCTCACCGTCACCGCGGTCATCCCCACGGTCTTTGTCGCAGCGATCCTGGTGATCGCCTACGACCAGCGGGTGAGCCTGGCGTACGCGACGATCCACGCGGCGCTGGTCTGCATCGCGCTCGATCAGCCCATCGGGATGCTCGGGCTCATCATGGCCGGCGTGACCGCAGCGATTTGGCAACTCCGCGATATCCGGGCCCGCGACACACTCATCCGCATGGGTGTCACCACCGGCATCGTGCTGGCGGTCGCGACGGTGCTGGTGCTCTCGGTCGACCGGCCGATGGTCGAAGCGGCGCTCCGGCAAACACTCTGGGACGCCTTCTGGGCGGGCGTGGGGGGCGTGGTGGTCGGCGCGATCGTGCTGTTCATTCTGCCGTTGGTCGAACGCGCGTTTGATATCACGACCGGTATGACGCTCATCGAGCTGCGCGACCCCAAGCAGCCGTTGCTGCGCGAGTTGCAACAACGGGCGCCGGGCACGTACAACCACTCGCTGAATGTCGCGACCATCGCCGAAGCCGCGGCGGCTGCGATCGGTGCCGACACGCTGCTGACGTATGCCGGGGCGCTCTATCACGATATCGGGAAGATGAACAAGCCCGAGTACTTTGTCGAGAACCAGCAGGGCGGCCCGAACAAACACGACAAGCTGAGCCCGGCGATGAGCCTGCTGGTGATCGTCGGCCACGTCAAGGACGGGATGGAGATGGCCCGCGAGTACGCGCTGCCCAAGTCTCTTCAGCACTTTATCGAGGCCCACCACGGCACGACCCTCGTCGAGTATTTTTACCACCGCGCCCGCAAGCAAGCGGACGACGCAGGCTCGGAGCAAGGCGAGAACCCCCGCGAGCTGGAGTACCGCTATCCCGGCCCGAAACCCAAGACCAAGGAAGTTGCGATCCTGATGATCGCCGACGCGGTCGAGAGCGCGACGCGGACGCTCGCCGAGCCGACGCCCTCGCGGATCGACCAGCTCGTGCGCGATATCGCCAACAAACGGCTGCTCGACGGGCAGTTTGACGAGTGCGACCTGACACTCGCCGAACTGACCGCGATCGTCGAAGCCGTCTCCAAGAGCCTCGCGTCCAGCTACCACGGGCGGGTGGTCTATCCCGGCGCGAGCGAAGCCAAGCCCGCCGACGCCGCCCCGAAGACCGCTGCCGGGGTGTAGGTCGGCAAGGCCCGCCCGAGCAACCCGAAACGCATCCCAACACGCGGCACGATCGGATAGCGTCTCTCGCATCATTGTGTTATATTGGAGCGATTGGACGTTATTGTCCCCTCGCTCGCGCGAGGGGCTCTATCAAAAATAAAGATCGCGGCATGAGTCGCAGAGATCGCGGTAGAGCCCTTTGCGCGAGCGAGGGGATACGACTCCGCAAGACGCTCCAATCTTTCATCGCGCGTGCTCAAGATGCTGGTATGCTGCGCACAAGGGACACATCGAAACCATACGGAGCGGGAACATGCACACGCACGACAACCCAACCCATACCAGGCGGGACTTTCTCAAAACCACAGCTGCGGGAATCGCCGCGGGGAGTGTGATCGGCATGGCGGGAACAGCACGCGGCGGGTTTGCAGGCGACGGGGCGTTCGGGCTCGAGAAACGCAGGCTCGGCAAGACCGGGATGGAGGTCAGTGTGCTCGGCTTCGGCGGGGCCGAGATCGGCTACGGGCGGGTCGAGCAGGAACGGGTCAGCGAGTTGCTCAACACCGCGCTCGATCAGGGGCTCGACGCGGTCGACACCGCCGAGTGCTATGTCGAGTCCGAGACCCTCATCGGCAACGCGATCGGCCACCGCCGCGACGACTACTCCCTCTTCACCAAGGTCGGGCACTGGCCAAGCGGCAAGGACGGGTGGAGCGCCGAGGGGATCACCCGCTCGATCGAGCGCAGCCTCGAAAGGCTCAAGACCGACCATATTGATCTCGTCCACCTGCACTCGTGCGGCATCGACGTGCTGAAAGAAGGCGACGCGATCGAGGCGCTCGAGAAAGCGCGGGACGCCGGCAAGACCCGGTTCATCGGCTACAGCGGCGACGCGGCCCCGGCGCGGTTCGCGGTTGAAACCGGAAGATTCGACACGCTGATGACCTCGCTGAGCATTTTCGATCAGGAGTCAATCGACTTGACGCTGCCGCTCTGCCGCGAGCAGGACATGGGCGTCATCGTCAAACGAGGCATCGGCAACGCGGTGTGGCGCTACGACGAGTTTCCCACAAACGGCTACTACCAGGAATACTGGCGACGCATGCAGAAACTCGACTACGACTTCATGCGCCCGGCCAACCGCGACAACACCGGCCCCGACGGCCCGGCGGGGATCGCGCTGCGGTTTGTCCTCTCCCAACACGGCGTCCATACCAACGTCGTCGGCACCACCAACCCGAAGCGGTTCGCCCAGAACGCCGAGCTGCTCAAGGCCGGGCCGCTGGATGCTGAGCAGGTCGAGGCGATCCGGACGCGGTGGAAGGATGTGGCAGAAGAGGGGTGGGTGGGGCAGATTTAAAAATACGCCCGCATGTAGAATCTTTGCCGTCCGCTCATCCCACCAAAGCTATTGGACATTCTGGGACATTCTGGGACATTCTGAAATCAGCTCTTGATCCACTACATATTGTGTGTCGAATAGGCGATTCTGCTGTATGTAGTGTTTTTTTGCCAAATTTGGTATTTTTTTAGAATTTTCATCACTCGCAACACTTGACACCAAGTCCTGACGATTTATTGTACACACGACAGTTTGTCACGCTGAACTGGTTCGT
The DNA here is from genome assembly GCA_030950285.1 of Planctomycetota bacterium. GTDB lineage: Bacteria > Planctomycetota > Phycisphaerae > Phycisphaerales > UBA1924 > PNC22. The sequence continues at coordinate 87,901 of JAUZRR010000009.1, forward strand.
CCAGGCAGCAAATCCCGCGACCACTTGGTGGTCGCGGTTGTTTTTACTGCTACGCTTTGGTCCGTGAGGATTCTGTTCATAGATGAGTCCGGGTGTCTTGGAGCTCTCCCGGTCGGAAATTCCAAGATTCAGCCAGTGTTCTGTCTTGCTGGGCTGATCATCCCACAGGATCGAATCTCAATGCTCACACGGGACTGGATCGATCTCAAGCAGCGATTCTTTCCTCGCCTGTGCAAAATCGGGGCAAGGTCATGGGATTGGCAAATGGCAGAGATCAAAGGCGCAGATCTTCGTCGCCCATTCAGGAAGGGGAATCGGCGCTTGATTCGTCATGCGACCGGGTTCCTAGACAAGACGATCGAACTCCTAGAATCTCATGATTCGAAACTTGTCAGTCGAACGTGGATAAAAAATCCTGGAGATTCATTCAATCACCGTTCGGTCTACAGTTTCTCGGTACAAGCGCTGTGTGATTCCTTTCAGGCATTTCTACTGAAGAATAACGAACTGGGTTTGGCTATCGCTGACAGTACGATGCCGAAGCAGAACACCATTGTGTCTCACAGTATCTTCACCGGCCGCTACAAACAAAATGGTGATCGCTACTCGAACCTGATTGAGGTCCCGGTCTTTGGGCACAGCGATAACCATGCCGGGTTACAGATTACCGATATCATGGCATCAGCTCTTATCTTTCCGATCTGCGCGTACTTCTTTGCTCATGGTCGATTCAAGAATCTGCATATCCACTCTCGTTACGAACAACTTGCAAAGAGGTATACGCCCGCGTTGCAAGCGATGGAGTACCGACACGTCACGGCTTATGGCTTGAAGGGTGGCCTCGTCGTGAGTGATCCAGGAAGCAAACGCGGTAGTGGGCACTTATTCAGTCAGTATGGCTCGAATCCCCATGCCAATGCCGTTATTAGCAATTTGGCACCTGCACCTGCGGCCCCACGCACCAGTGAATGATCTTGGGTTGAAATTAACCATCCCTAATTCAGCCAAATCCCTCCCCCATCTCCCGCCGAAACTCCTCGCTCTTGCCCGGGGCGATGGTCGCCCAGTTCCAGCGTTCGTTGCCTACGAGAATGCGTGAGATCAGCATGATCTGGCCGGTGTGATAGGCGCAGTGGGCGATCGCCCGCGTCACGGCTTCGGGCACCGTGTGCGGCTGGCTGCGGATGGTCACCGTGCGGGCAAGATCGGCTTCGGTCAGCGCTTCGATCGCGTCGATCGCGGTCTGCCAGCCTCGGTTCCAGATCACCAGCACCTCTTCGCGCGACTCATTGCCGAGCGCGAACTCGGCGTCACGGTTGCGCCAGTCTTTCTCGCCATCGGTGGTGAGAAAGTCGGTAAAGCGGCTGCGGAGCGAGCCGGCGAGGTGCTTCATAACCACCGAAACAGCGTTGGTGCCGGGAGCGATGGTCGCGTGCAGTTTGTCGTCGGGCACTTGCGTCACAGCGTGCTCGGCCCACTGCTTCTGCTTTCGCAGCTCGGTAAGCCAGGCGGCGGTCACGGTCTCGGTCAGGGTTGGCATGCCCGATGATAGGAGTTCACACGCGATCGGCTGCGTCTGTTTGATAGTACTCGTCGAGCACCGCCCGCCAGTCTTCCAGACTCGCCACGCGCGTGAACCGCAGGCGGACCTCTTCCCCTCGCGGGTGGTGCTCGGCAAAACGGATGCCGAACTTCCGCATCACGCGGCCGGTGTAGACCTCCGGCTTGCGGCACGAAGCGTTGACCGCCAACGCCAACTCGAAGTGGCTCTCGAGCACCGCGCGCTGCTCGGCGACACTGGGACGCGCGGGCTCACGCCCCGCGAGCAGGTCGCGGGCCTGACGGAAGATCCACGGGTTGCCGATACAGCCGCGGGCGACGCTTGCGCCGCTCACGCCGGTGAACTCGACCATGCGGAAGATGTCGCTGACTGTCCAGATATCGCCCGACCCAAAGACGATCCGGCGAGGGTCATCCGCGCGAAGCCTCGCCACGATGCCGCGCAACAGGTCCCACCGGCTCGGGCCGACGTACTTCTGCTCGACGGTGCGGGCGTGGATCGTCGCCCAGGCGTAGCCCATCGAATAGGCCGCGTCGGTGATGCGCCAGAAGGCGTCGATCATCTCGGGCGTGTCGTCAAAGCTGCGGCGGATCTTGAGCGTGCAGGCGATCCCTTCGGGCACCGCCTCGCGGACCGCTTCGAGTATCGCGATCGCGCCGTCGGGCTCGGCAAGCCAGTGCCCGCCTCGGGCTTTGCGCGAGATTTTCTTGACCGGGCAGGCGAGATTGACATCAATCGCAGCAAAGGAGGGTGTGGAATCGTCAGAACCAGAGGCCGCAACTAAAGAAGAAGAAGAAGGCATCGAGGCATCGGGGCATCGAGGCATCGAGGTAGGAGCCGGGTCTGCGCCGGGGTCGAGCGGGCCGAGTTGTTCGCCGCCGGGGAGGCGGAGGTGTTTCCCGGGCGAGAGATTCCCGTCGTAAGCGAGGCGGCGGTACTCCCGATCACGGCGGCGGCCTTGCTCGGCCATTTTCAACGCGGCGATCGCCATCTCGGTGGGGTCTGAGCCCATGAGCTGCCCGACCAGCGGCGTGTCCTCCGCCCCGCCGGGCACGTTGTTGTGCAGCTCACCCAGGTCGGCTTTGGCAAAGCCCCGCCCGCCGGCGAGGAGGGTGCGGTCGAGCAGGGCTTCGGTGACGCAGCAGGGACAGCCGTGGCGGCGGGCGATGATGCGCATCGCCGCGTCGGAGTATCCTGCGAGGCCGGCCTGGAAAAAGGGCGCATCGAACCCCGGGACAATCTCGGCGACGCGGGGGTCCATGCCCCCGTTGCCGTGCTCGAGCGCGAGCCGCTCCGCGACGCGGCGGGGGTCGATACCCTCTGCTCCGGGCGCGACAGCCGGGCAGGGCGGGGTGGCGTTGTTGCTGGTGCAGCCCATCGGGCAAGGATAGGAATCAACGCGACGGCGCGAAAGACACGCGAAAACGCGGAGAGCGAGGCAGGGATGAAACGACAGACCATCAGGGACGGGCACAAGACACGGGCGCACCGGCGTGGATTCTCGGTGGAATCGGGGCGGATCCGCTGCACCACGCTCGGGCTTCTCTGCCTGCTCGGCGGGTGCGGGATGCTCCCGACCGGGCTCGCCGACCGGAGCGTCGGCACCTACGACCGCCCCTTCCCGGCCGGGCTCGCGCAGAGCGAAACGCTTGACGTGCAGGTCATCCGCAAGCCCGAAACCAAGATCACCATGACCAACACCACCGCCCGCAGCTTCGGCCCCTCGACGGTCTGGATCAACGGCCGGTTCAGCACGCCGATCCTGGGATTTGAGGCCGGGCAAACACTCACGCTCGATCTCTACGATTTCCGCGACGAGTTCGGCGAACGCTTCCGGGCCGGCGGATTCTTTGCGACCAAAGCCCCGGAGAAAGTCATGCACGCCCAGCTCGAGACGCTGGTCGACGGCGACACCCACCTGCTGGGGCTCGTCATGATCGATCAGGACGACATCCGCTAGGCCTGTGCAGGAATAGGGCTGAGTGTGCGCACGCCGCACGGAGGAGAACACCATGGCGCAGGTGCTTGTTGTCGGCCCGCACCCGGACGATCAGGAACTGGGCATGGGCGGCACGATCGCCCGGCTCGCTGAGCAGGGCCACGACGTGCTCCTGCTCGACATGACCAACGGCGAGCCCACGCCCTTTGGCGACCCCGCGACCCGGGCCAAAGAAGCCGAGGCCGCAGCCGCTGCGCTCTCGCCCGATGCCGCGATGTTTCCGGAGGGCAAGCCGGTTCGTCGGGTGCTGCTCGGGCTCCGCAATCGTTTCGTCGAGCACACCATCGAAGCGCGGCACGCGGTTGCGGGCGTGATGCGGGCGCACCGGGCCGAGATCATCTTCCTGCCTTACTTTGAGGACGCGCACCCCGACCACCTCGCGGTGACCCGGATCGTCGAGGACGCGAGGTTTGACGCCAAACTCACGGGGATCGAGATGCCGGTCCCCGAGGCGCTACGGCCGTCGGGCACCGATGCCAAGCCGCAGGACTTTGCTCCGCCTTGCCACCCGCGGTGGTTGTTTTATTACTATTGCACGCACCTGCGGATCACGCCTCAGCCGACCTTCGTCTTCGACGTCAGCGGCTGCGAAACAAAGAAAGAACTCGCGATCCGGGCGTACCACTCGCAGTTCGGGATCAACGAGAAAAACCGCCCCGTGGTCGAGTGGGTGATGGGCTCGACCCGCTTCTTCGGCTCGCGGATCGGAACGGCTGCGGGCGAGCCGTTCTTTGCGAGAGAGCCGGTGGGGCTGACGGGGTTTGGGGCGCTGCCGTTGTAAGACCACCCGCGAACATCATCCATATCTTCGTTTTTGCAGTGCCGTGTTTTCGGCGGTGCTGTGGGGTTGATGTTTCTGATCTTTGTGCATCAAGCGATGCAGCTCTGTCCCCTCGCTTGCGCGAGGGGCTCTCCAGGAAGATCATGTGCAAGGTCATGTGCAAGGTCATGTGCAAGGTCATGTGCGCTGAGAACAGAGCCCCTCGCGCGAGCGAAGGGACAACACCTTCCAGAGCCAGACACAACTGCGATGAAGTCTTTGGCGTCCGGCGGCGGGTTGCTCATGCCGGGTGTCGGCATCGGCATCGGCTTTGAGAGCACGTGTCCGTCCGCGTACGATGTTGGCTCATGGGAAGCACTGTCCAACTCCTCGAGCCTGATATCCGCGAGGCGATCAGCGAACGCCGCTTTGGGGAGCTGCGGACCGCGCTGCGCGAGATGGAGCCGCCGGACATCGGCGAGTTGCTCAGTGAGATGGAACCGGGCGAGGCGGCGATTGTCTTCCGCCTGCTCTACCGCGAGGCGGCCGCCGAAGCGTTTACGCACCTCGAACCCGATCGGCAGGAGACCCTCGTCGAGCACCTGGGCGACGAGCGGACGCTGCGGCTGCTCGAAGAGCTGCACCCCGACGACCGCGCCGCGTTCCTCGATGAGCTGCCCGCCCAGGCCGCTGCGAAACTCATCAATCGACTGAGCCCCGAAAACCGGCGGATCACCCAGCAGATCCTCAACTACCCCGAGGACAGCGTCGGGCGGCTGATGACCCCCGACTATGTGCGGGTCCGGATGCAATGGACCGTTGGACAGGCGATCGAGCACATCCGCAAGTTCGGCCGCGACGCCGAGACGATCAACTGGGTGTTCGTTGTCGGTGATCGGCTCCGGCTGCTCGACGAGCTGCCGATCCGTCGGCTGCTGCTGGCCGAGCCCGACGTGACGATCGAGTCGCTCTGCGACGGGCGGTTTGTGAGCCTCAATATCACCGACGATCGCGAAGAGGCGGTCCATGTCATGGCAAAGTACGACCGCCCGGCGCTGCCGGTGGTGGATAGTGCGGGCAGCCTGCTGGGGATCGTCACCTTCGACGACGTGGCGGACGTTGCCGAGGAAGAGGCCACCGAAGACATCCAAAAACTCGGCGGCATGGAAGCACTCGACGCGCCCTACATGCAGACCGGGCTCCTCGACATGATCCGCAAGCGCGGCGGGTGGCTCTGCGTGCTGTTTGTGATGCAGGTGCTGACCATCGGCGTCATCGACCACTTTCAGAGCGCGCTCTCGAGAGCGACGGTGCTGATCGTGTTCATCCCGCTGATAATCTCCTCGGGCGGCAACACCGGAACCCAGGCCGCGTCGCTGCTCATTCGCGCTCTGGCGTTGGGCGAGGTCTCCCCCGCAGACTGGATCCGTGTCGTTCGACGAGAGCTGCTGGTCGGGCTGGTGCTCGGCGGCGCACTGGGCACGCTCGCGTGGCTGCTGGTGATCTCGCTCAACATGCTGGGCATCGCGCCCACCACGCACGCACCGCTGGTCGGGTTGTCGGTGGGGATCGCGGTGATTTCGATCGTGGTGTGGGGGGTGCTGGTGGGCTCGGTGTTCCCGCTGCTGCTCGAGCGTCTCGGGGCCGACCCCGCCGCGATCAGCTCGCCTCTGGTCGCGACGCTGATGGACGTCTCGGGGCTGGTGATCTACTTTGTGGTGGTGTCGGTGGTGCTGCGCGGGACGCTTTTGTAAGACACGCGCGGTTGTCCCCTGGCTTGCGCGAGGGGCTCTATGAGGCACATGATCCACAGGGCCGAGAGCCCCTCGCGCAAGCGAGGGGACAGACCAGTATGGCAGAAAACGCAGGCCCGCAAGAGCTCAGTGCAGCACCCGGTACACCTCGGCCTGATCGGTGAAACCCTGCGCGACTTTCTCGCCCGCGTCGACACGCATCGGCTCAAAGCCGGCTGCCATCGCGGCTTCGTAGAGCGTCACGCCGTCGGCGCGTTCGCCGGTCAGGCGGCGGAGCTCGTCGGTCATCGCCATGATCTCGTAGACCGCGAGCCTGCCGCGGTACCCGGTCCCGAAGCAGTTTTCGCACTTCTCGCTTTTCTCGACCTGGTCCTGCCCGCTGCCGTCGCAGACGGTGCAGGTGCGGCGGACCAGCCGCTGGGCGAGCACCGCCAGCAGCGACGAAGTAATCAGGTAGGGCTCGAGCCCGATGTCGATGAGGCGCGGGATCGCGCTGGGCGCATCGTTGGTGTGCAGCGTCGCGAGCACAAGGTGCCCGGTCAGCGAAGCCTGGATCGCCAGCTGCGCCGTCTCCTGGTCGCGGACCTCGCCGACGAGGATCACGTCGGGGTCCTGCCGAAGCAACGCGCGGAGGCCGTTGGCGAACGTCACACCCCGCTTGATGTTGACCTGCATCTGGCTGATGCCTTCGAGGTGATACTCGACCGGGTCCTCGATCGTCATCACGTTCCGGCTTGTGCGGTCGATGCTGCCCAACGCCGCGTAGAGCGACGTGGTCTTGCCCGATCCGGTCGGCCCGGTGACGAGGATCATCCCCGTCGGCCGATCGACCAGGTCCAGAAGCCGGGCCTGCATTTTCTTGCCCATCCCGATCTGGTCGAGGCTCAGCTGGGTCTGACTCTGATCGAGCAGGCGCAGCACCAGCCGCTCGCCGAAGACCGTGGGGATGCACGACAGGCGGATGTCGATTTTCTTCTGCCCGATGCGGACCGAGGTGTGCCCATCCTGCGGGCTGTGGCGGTTGGCGATGTCGAGCTCGGTCATCACCTTCAAGCGGCTGGAGATCGCAGCGGCCAGCGACATGGGCGGGCTGAACACATCGTGCAACATGCCGTCCACGCGGAAGCGGATGACCAGCTTGGTCTCCTGCGGGTGGATGTGAATATCGCTCGCGCGGCGGCGGAGCGCCTCGAACAGGATCATGTTCACCAGCCGGATCACCGGCGTCTGCCGCGCCAGCCCGAGCAGGTCGGTCGAAGAGCTCACCCCGGCCGCCATGCTCTCGATCGCCGAAGCGTCAAGAGGCATCTCCTCGATGATCTCGGTCACCAGGTCGCCGCGTTGTTCGTACCCCCGGTTGATAAGGTTGGCGACCGCCGCCCGCGGGCTCAGCACGATCCGCAGCGGCATATCGAGCATGTCTTCGATGATGCCAAACACCGCCGGCTGCAAGGGCTGGGCGGTCGCGACCGTCATCGCGTGCCCGTCGCTCGAGAGCCCCGCGATGTGCTGCTGCCGCGCCAGATCGGGCGGGACCGATTCATAGAACCGGCTCGAAGATTCCTGCAACCTCGGCTCGTTGATATAAGAAAGCCCGGTGCGCTGGCCGAGCTTGGTCAGCGCCTGCTGTTCGTCCATCGCGAGCAGCGACAGCATCACGTCCCACGGCTCGGTGTCCGAACCCTCGGCGTTGCGGAACATTCGGAGCTGCTCGGGCGAGAGCCTGAGCCCGCCGAGCTGCTCGGCGAGGTGCGCGGTCTCGTCCAGAACCAGCGCGCCGCCACCGCCGTTGTCGGGCGTTGCGCTCTTTCCCGCCGCGTCGCTGCTGCGCGAGAATCTTGCCAGCGGACCCTTTGCCATCAGCCCGTCTCTCCCGATCGGCGAACAACACCCGTGCCGTCCTCGCCCTCGATCAACGGAATAATCAGCGGCTCGTCAACCTCCCCCGGCTCAATCGGCACGATGTCGTCGTCCTGCCCCCAGGTGGGCGCGGTCAGCAGCTCGATCACCGTCGGCTCAAAGTCAGGGAGGTTCGGATCGAGCCCGGCAAACTCCTGCGGCCCGCGCGTCAACAAACGCAGGTCCGCGAAGTTCCGATCGTTCAGAATCCGAGGCGTAATAAAGATATACAAAACCTGCTCGCTTGTGATCTTGCTGGTGTCGCGGAACAGCAACCCCAACAGCGGAATATCACCCAGAATCGGCACCTTGATCACCGTGTTGCGGGTGTCGTTCACTTTGATGCCGCCGACGACGATCGTCGCGTCGGTCGGGATCGTCACCGACTCAGAGCGCACGTTCCGCGTGGTCTTGGGAGGGGGCACGCCGTTGGCGCTGTTGCCGGTAAAGTTCGAGAGCTCGATCTCGTACTCCAGACGGAGATACCCCGCCTCGGAGATGCTGGGCGTCACGGTGAGCTTCGTGCCCGCCGACTCATAGCCTGAGAAACTCGTCTGGTCGGAGTTGGTCCCGAAGGTGGTCGAGGTGGTCGGCTGCTCCTCGATGCTCTCGATCGCTGCCTCTTCGTTGTCATTTACCAGCAGCTGCGGCGAGGACAGAATCCTCGCGTCGGTGTTGGTCTGCACCGCGTCAAGAATCAAAGGCACGTACTGGCTCTTGATAAGCGACGCGCTGTAGCCCCCGAGCCCGGGAAGCGGGAGCTTCGGGTCGCCGTAGACCCCGCCCTCCGCGATCGAACCGAGCCCGAACGCGGTCTGGGTCGAGAACTGCCCGACGCTGATCTGCCCTTCGACCGCGAGCCGAAAGTCTTTGGTATCACTCACCGCGAGGATGTTGACATCGAGATAGACCTGAGGCCTTCGCACATCGAGCTCGCTGATGATCCGGGCGAACTGGCGTTGCAGGTTTTCCGGCGCCTTGACGATGACGACGTTGGTCGGCTCGTGGGCGGTCACAAACGAGTTCTCGGCGTTGCCGACGAATGCGTTTTCTGAGGCGGAATCCAGGTCCTGAAAGAACTGCTGGAACCCGGTGGTCTGGTTCTGGTTGCCGCGAGCCCCAGGCAGGATCGGGCTGTCACTGCCCGACTGGTTCTGGATGATCGCCTGGAGCAGATCGGCCAGCTCGGTGGCGTCGATATTCTTGACCGCGTACCGCTCGATGACGATCTCCATCGATTCAATCTCGAGCGCGTCGATGAGCGCGCCGAGCTGGTCCTGCTGTTCGGTGGTGCCGTAGTAGAGGATCGTCCCCCGCACCCGATCGACCATCATCACCGACCCGCCGCCGAGGGTGCTCTGTGGCTGCTGTTGCTGCTGTTGGAACCCGCGAAAGTTGGGGAACTGCTGCTGGTTCTGGTCGGTGTCTTCGAGGCGGATGACCTCACCCAGGCCGCGCTTGCTGGCGATATCGGCGATCATCGCCGCGTTGGCGCCGGCTTTGTATTCCTTGGGAGTCAGCGTGGTCGGCACATCAATGAGCGCGACGAGTGCACGCACCTGCACGATCTCGTCCTCGGTGCCCCGGTGCAGCAGCGCGTTGCCCGAAGGGTCAATCGACAGCCGGTCGGCGAGGTTGTCGATCGACGACGCGGTGCCGGGGGTCTGCCCGCCCTGGTCCTGCCCGGGGATGGCGCTCCGCAACGTCGAGCCCTGCCCGACCAGCGTGATAACTCGCTCGCGGGCGGCCTGGGCGGCGACATACTTCAGGTCGATCCGCGTGAACGCCGCCCGGCGGTACTCGACGAGCAGCTTGCCGATGAGCTCTTCGAGTGCACGAACCCTGCGGGGGGTGTCGGTCACGACGATGATGCCCAGGTCGTCGACGTAGGCGATGCGGTTGCCGCTCTGCCCGCCGGCGACCGAGCTGGGATCGAGCACCGCCTTGAGCGACGAGGGCTTGATGTTGGGCGTGGGAATGATCTTGGTCGTCGCAAACTCGCCGTCGAAGTTCTGTACCACCTCGGCCGAGGGCTGGATGATGTAAAACCCGACCGGGTCGCGCGTCAGCGAATAGTTGTACTGCGAGAGCAACGCCTCGAGCAGCTCGAGGAGCCGACTCCGCGGGATGCTCTGCCGAGCGTTGAACATCACCTGCCCGGTCACCGTTCCCTTGGTCGAAACATTGATGTCCAGCTCGGTCGCAATGAAATCAACCAGCGTCATCAACTCGAGCGGCTCGGTGAACGCACTGAACTCGACCATGTCGTCGGTGGGGTCGTCGGTGGGGTCGGCGGCGGGGTCGGCGGCGGGGTCGGCGGCGGGCTGGGCGGCGGGCTGGGCGGTTTCGGCTGCGTCGGCACCATCGGCGTCCTGGGCGAACACAGGCCCGGAGGCCGCGAGCCCGGCGACGAGCACCACAAGCCCCGCAGCACGGCAGAAGCAAAGAGAACCATCGGGCGAGCGGTACATCATGCGATTCACTAGGGTCACTCCTGGGCCTTGCTCCACACGCTGCGCGTGGGGAAAGGCGGGTCTGGTCTCAGGTTATACCGACAGCCGCCACCGCACCACACGGGGGCGAGCCCCACGGGAACGGATACTGGTCCTGGCACTCGGCCGGACGGTTCGGGACTTTCCTTGCCCGCTCGATCAGCAGCAGTTGCCCACGCGGGCGATCTTCTGCAACAGCATCGTGCGCGTGCATGAGGGTGTACCAAGCCTCCGGGGGACGAGTTGCACCAACACCATCGGCTCACCGGGGCTGCGCAGTACCGATTACGCCGATAACGCACCCGCCCGGCACAATCTTGCCCCCGGTGCCGTGAAGTTCTCTGTGGCAAACCGGGGCCGATGTGGTAGGATCATGGGATGAGCAACCGGGGAGCCAGCGTACACGCGGTGGTCTGGCAGCAGCCCGATGGGCAGCCGTCGCGGGCTCTTGCTGACGCCCTGGACCGCCAGGGGATCAAGAGCGAAGCGGCTGGCAACCCGTTCGAGGCGTTCGCAAAGCTCCTCGCCGCTCGCAGCCGGGGCGTGAAAGGCCGGGTCCTGGTGCTGGTCGAGCCGGGCGCACTGCCCGATCAGGAGAGCCTGAGGCGTGCGGTCGAGCGATTCGACCCCGACGCCCGGTGCTGGGCGTACGAGGCTGCCAAAAACCCCAAACTCACGCCGCTGCCCCACCCGCTGCCACCCGCAGAAGAAACCCCCGAGGTTGTCGTGCGACCTCTGCACACAGATGATAGGCATATGGACGGGTCGATGCCGCGTGCTGTACGCAGCGGGTCCACCGGCCGCCCGAATCTGAAGCTGACGGGGAAGGCTGCCGAGGCTCCGGGGGAAACATCAGGAGAGGTAAAATCGACAACCGTCGAGGACACGGGGGACGGGCACGACCAGCCCGAATCGCCTCGATCGGTGCTGACCACAGAAGAGTTGGAGATGCTGCTGGCCGATGACCAGTTATGAGAACCGACGAAAATCCGGGCTCAAGACACGACCAAGACCGGCACCCGACGAACCCCAGAGTGCCTGAGCGGAGTACAGAATCACGCCTATGGGCAACACGCCGAGCCAACACAACGACCTCCGGGTGATCCTGGTCGGCCCGACCGGGCTGGACCCCGGGCTGCGCGCAGACCCCGCGATGGAACTGATCCGCGCCCGGACAGCGATGGACGCGATCGGCGAGCTTGCCGATCCGATCGACCCCGCCCAGCCCAGCCGGGCGGTGGTGATCGTGGACCCACGGGTCGAGCCCACTGCCGACGGCCCAGACCAGAGCACCAGCGATCTGGCCGAGTTTCTCGCTGGGCTTCGGCGGGTTGATCCCGATGTCCGCGTGCTTCGGCTTGCCCGCAACGGGGACACGTTGCCCTCGGGCTACGACGGGCAGGTCGGGCCGACGACCGACGCCGCGATGCTGCGTTGCTTTCTCGCCGAGAGCGCTCGGCCTGCACCCGTCAACGACACCGCGCGAGTCCCACCGGCTGACACACCTGCCCCTTCCCTCGCCCCTCCCCCGGCCGAAACGATCGAGCCCAAGCCGGTGCTTCAGGTGCCGACGGCAAAAGCCTCGTTCCGTTCGGGCAGTGAACTGGAACTGCTCCGAATGCTGCACACCGGGCAGCCGGTGCTCGCGGCGGCGTTGCGGGCGTTGCGCGCGCAGCCGGGCTTCGAGAACGTGGTCTATGCCGAGGATTCGGCATGTGCAACCGACTCGGCAGCCCATTCGGCTGCGCCCGTTCTTTCGGGCGGCGCGGTGGTCGGTTCGCTGTGCAGCACGACCCTCGCCCCGGCGTCGCTCGCGCCCGCAGCCGAGTGGCTGGGCGCGTGGCTGGAACTCGAACACCAGCAGCAGCACCTCCGCGAGCTGGCGTTCCGCGACCCGCTCACCGGCGCATGGAATCGACGGTTCTTCGACGACTTCCTCCCCACCGCGATCGCCGAGGCAAGGCAGCACCGCCGGGCGCTCACGCTGATGGTCTTTGATATCGACGATTTCAAGCGGTTCAACGATCAGCACGGGCACGCGGCGGGGGACGAAATCCTCGCGGAGTGTGTGCGGCTGCTCGACACCGCGGTGCGCCCCACCGACAAGGTTTGCCGCATCGGGGGCGATGAGTTCGCGGTCATTTTCTACGAGCCCCAAGGGCCGCGGCAATCCGACAGCCACCACCCGACGAGCGTGTTCGATATCGCTGAGCGGTTCCGTTCGCTCGTGCGCGAAGCGCGGTTCCACAAACTCGCGGATGATGCGCCGGGGCATCTCACGATCTCGGGCGGGCTGGCGACGTTCCCCTGGGACGGCGATTCGGCCGAGTCTTTGCTCGAGCGGGCCGACCAGCTCGCGCTCGAAGGCAAACGGCAAGGCAAGAACGTGATCGCGCTGGGGCCGGGGTGCCGAAGGCTCGGCGAGGGGTGATACAACGCTTGCGTGTTGAGCGGTTCGCGGCCCCCTCGCTTGCGCGAGGGGCTCTACAAACATCGTTGCGCTTGCGCGAGGGGCTCTACTTCGCGTAAGTCTTTGCCCCTACGCTTGCGGGCGATGACACGACGCTACGACATGCTCGCGCTCGATCTGGACGGCACCGTGCTCGACCGCTCCAGCAAGGTGCGGCCGGCGGTTGCTGCCGCGATCGAACAGGCGCGGCAGGCGGGGATGCTGGTGGTCGTCTGCACCGGGCGCGGGCTTGCAGAGTCGCGCGACGCGATCGACGCGATCGGGCAGGTCGAGCCGGTCATCGTCGCGGGAGGGTCGATCATCGCCGACCCGCAGACCAGCAAGACCATCCACCGCTTCTCGATGCACCCGACACTCACCGCACGACTCACCAACACCCTGCTCGAAAGTGGGCACCCGGTGCTGGTGCTCAAAGACCCCGACGCGGCGGGGTACGACTATCTCGTCATCACCGGGAAACGCAAGCTCACGCTCGACCCGGTGACGCAGTGGTGGTTCGAGGAAATGGCGGTCAGCATCCGTCTCGCCGCCGACGTCACCTTCGACCCCCACCCCGAGCACACGGTGCGGGTGGGCGTCTGCGCCCCGGCGGCCGAGCTTGCCGCGCTGGAACAGCACGTCCTGGGCGAGTTTGACGACACGGTTACGGTTCACAACTTTCCTGCGGTCGTTGCGCCCGACGACGCGACGCACTGGGCGGGCGGCGCGGTGGCGCACATCCTCGAGTGCTTTGACGCAAGGGCTGATAAATGGAACGCGGTGCGGCACATCGCCGATGCGCGCGGCATCGCGCCCGAGCGCATCGTCGCGGTCGGCGACCAGATCAACGACGTCTCGATGATCGCGGGCGCCGGGCTTGGGGTCGCGATGGGCAACGCGGTGGACGCGGTGCGCGCGGTCGCCGACCAGCACACCGCCAGCAACGAGGACGAGGGCGTGGCGCGGGCGATCGGGATGGTGCTGGGCGGGGAGTGGTGAAGAGAAGGATGAAGGCGGAAGGATGAAGGATGAAGGATGAAGAGTGAAGGAGATAGGCCGGAGGATCGACTCACCGATATCCTCGACCAGGCCCAGCAACTCACCGCAATCCTTGTAACATGCGTGAAGAACGCCAAAGCAACCCGCAACTCCCGCTAACCCCCTCCTTCATCCTTCGTCCTTCATCCTTTCAAACCATGCCTCAGACACTCGCCGAGATCAAAGCCTTGCTGGACGCGCGCGGGCTTAGCCCGCGCAAGCGGTTCGGGCAGAACTTTCTGATCGATCACAACCTTGTACGCAAGCTTGTGGACGAGTCTGGTGTCGCGGCGGGCGACTTGGTGCTCGAGGTCGGGCCGGGGACCGGGACGCTCACCGAGGAGCTGCTCGAACGCGGGTGCGAGGTGGTCGCGTGCGAGCTTGACCGGGGGCTCGCCGAGTTGTTGCGAGAACGGCTGGGCCACCATGCGGGTTTTTCGCTGATCGAAGGAGACTGCCTGGCGCACAAACGTGAGGTGTCGGCCGAGATTGTCGGGGCGCTCGGGGGGGACAGAGCGAGGCGGTTCACGCTGGTTGCGAATCTGCCCTATGGAGCCGCGACGCCGTTGATGCTGGCGCTCCTGACCGCCCACCCGGCGTGCTGCGGGATGTACGTCACGATCCAGAAAGAGGTCGGCCAGCGACTCGCCGCACGGGCGGGGCAGAGCGCTTACGGCGGGATCAGCGTGGTGGCGCAGACGCTGGCGACGGTGCGCATCATCGCCAAGCTGCCGCCCGAGTGTTTCTGGCCGCGGCCTGAGATCACCAGCGTGATGGTCGCGGTCGAACACCGCGACGACCACGGGATCAGCGACCCTGCCGCGTTCGGCGGGTTCTGTCAGCGGGTGTTCGCGCAAAGACGGAAGCAGCTCGGCAGCGTGCTGGGGCGGGCTCTCGCGTGGCCCGAAGGGATCGAGCCGCGGATGCGGGCCGAGGGGTTGACGCCAGAACAGATCGTGGCGTTGTGGCGTGCGGTTGGGTGAGCGGGTTCACGCGGCGGCTTCGCGGCGTTGCCTCCAGAGGTCGATCGCGACGGCGATGATGATGATGTGGCCGACGATCATCTCCTGCACAAAGCTCGGCCACCCCAGCCTGACGCAGCGGTTTTTCATGTACGCCATCATGAACGCGCCGACGAGCGCGCCCAGGACCGAGCCCCGCCCGCCGCTGAGTGAGGCGCCGCCGATGACGACCGCGGCGATGACGTCGAGCTCGATCCCGATCGCAACGGTCGGGTCGCCCTGGGTGAGCCTGGCAAACTGCAACAGGCCGGCGAGCCCGACAAAGAGGCCGGCAGAGACGTAGACCATGATCTTGGTGCGGGCGATGTGGACGCCGGCGTACTTTGCAGCAAGTTCGTTGGACCCGACCGCGATGGTGTGGCGACCCAGGACAGTGCGGCGGAGCGCAAACGCCGCGACAAGCGCAAGGGCGAGCATGAGCCACACGCCCGGTGCGACAACAAGCCACCCCGGCGAAGGAACCGGGCTGACAAAGGCGGCGAGCCAGCCGGGGTCGGCCGAGACGGGCATCCCGCCGGCGATCCACTTGGCGACGCCGCGGAAGAGGCCGAGCGTGCCGAGGGTGACGATGAAGGGGGGGAGTCGGAGGATGGTGATGAGCAGCCCGTTGTACATGCCGCAGGCCGCCCCGACAAGTACGGCTGCGCCGGCCGCCAGCGCGATCGGCCAGCCGTCGCGGACCGCCATCGCGCCGACGACGCTACAAAGCGCGACCGCCGAGCCGACGGAAAGGTCGAGCCCGCCCGAGGCGATGACGAGCGTCATGCCGATCGCGGCGGTGCCGACGATGACGGTCTGGATCGCGACCATCCGCAGGTCCATGACGGTGACCATGCGGGCGAGTTGCGTGGGGTCGGTGGTGTAGCCGAGCTTGTGCCACTGGATGAGGAAGAAGACGAGCCCGACGATGATGAGAGCGAGAAAGGGACGCAGCAACGCCGCGGCGTGGGTGATAACGCGGGGGGAGCCGGGGCGGGTGTGTGCGGGGGTGTTGCTCACGGGTTGTCGAGTGCCGAGAAATCGGGAGAGATCAGATCGCGCGCCTCGGTCGAGTCCATGGTGTCCGGCGTGATGAGCATGACGCCGGTGTCGATGCGGGGCTCTTGTTGCGCACCCCGCAGGTGTTCGACGGCTGCGCGCACGCCGAGCTCGCCCATGCGGATGGGGTTCTGCACGACCAGCGCGTCGATGTCGCGGTCGGCGAGCGCTTTGACGAGCCCCTCGCTGGCGTCGAAGCCGACGAAGCGGATGGTGCCCGCCATATCGCGCGAGCGGAGGGCGAGCAACATGCCGAAGGTTGCGCTCTCGTTGGGGCAGAAAATGCCGTCGAGGTTGTCGTAGGTAGTCAGGAGGTTCTCGGCTGCTTCCTGGGCGGTGGCGCGGGTTGCGCCGGCGTAGCGACCCGGGTCGATCAGCTCGATGCCCTCGGCTTCGGCGAGCGCGTCGACGAACCCCTGCTCGCGGAGTCGGGTACTGGCTGAGCCTTCCTGATAGCGGAGCAGCAGGACGCGGCCGGTGCCTTCGAGCAGCTCGACCATGTGCTGCCCGGCCATGCGGCCGCCCTGGTGGTTGTCGGTTGCGATAAACGAGACGTAATCGGTGCCGACCTCGGCGTTGAGCCCCGAGTCGATGATGACCACGGGGATGCCGGACCTGGTTGCAAGCCGGACCGGGGCGACCAGCGCGGTGTCGTCGAGCGGAGCCAGCACGATCGCGTCGTACCCGGCCGAGATGAGGTTTTCGACCAGCGCGACCTGCTGGGCGCGGTCGTCCTCGCGTTCCGGGCCGGTGAAGGTGACCTCGACGCCGCCGAGCGAGTGCTCGGCCCGCTTTGCCCCGGCGTGGACGCTCTTCCAGAAGTCGTGGGTGGTGCCTTTGGGGACGACCGCGATGCGCAAGGGGGCTGGGTCGGCCCCGTCGGCGGCGCTCGAGGGCTGGTCCGAGCCGTCGCGGCCGCAGGAACCGAGCAGGCCCGCCACCGAGGCAGCACAGAAAAGAGCGAAGATCGTGCGGCAGGTGTGGGTGGGTATGTGCATGGGTGAAAGTCCTCGGCTGATGGTCTCGGGCGGCATGGTACCGCAGCAGCGGCCGAACGCAAAGGCGCGGACCCGGGGGCGCGACTGAGCCCCATCGCAACGGGCGCTACGGTTCTGCTGCCTCGCAGCGAACCCTGCGGCGTATCGAGCCGAGAAGAACGCCACCGCCCTGGAGCCCGCGCTTGCCGAACCAGCCTCCACACTGCAACGAGACCAAACGTCTGCGCGAGGAGACCGACCGGGTCGCCGACTGGAAGCGTTGGGGGCCGTACCTGCCCGAGCGGCAGTGGGGCACGGTCCGTGAGGACTATTCAGACCACGGCAACTGCTGGCAGTACTTCCCGCACGAGCACGCCCGCAGTCGCGCGTATCGGTGGGGCGAGGACGGGCTGCTCGGGTGGTGCGACCGCCAGTGCCGATTGTGCTTTGCGGTCTCGCTGTGGAACGGCAAAGACGGCATCCTCAAGGAACGGCTGTTCGGGCTGACCAACGACGAGGGCAACCACGGCGAGGACGTCAAAGAGGTCTACTTCTATCTCGACTCGACGCCGACGCACTCTTACGCCAAGGCGCTCTACCGCTATCCGCAGCGGGAGTTTCCTTACGACGACCTCGTCGCTGAGAATGGCAGACGCGGCAAAGACAAACCCGAGTACGAACTCACCGATACGGGCGTCTTCGAGGGCGACCGGTTCTTTGATGTTACGATCGAGTACGCCAAGGCGTCGGACAACGACACGCTCGTCGAGATCACGGTGCACAACCGCGGGCCGGACGCTGCCGACCTGCACCTGCTGCCGACGGTCTGGTTTCGGAACACCTGGTCGTGGGGCGCGGTGCAGGACGACACGGCCGACAAGCCGGTGATGCGGCTGGACGCACCGGGGCGGGTGGTGTGTGAGCACAAGACACTCGGGCGGTTCGTCGCCGAGTTTGGACCCGGGCCGGCGACCGACGCGGGCGATGCAGCGGCAGACTCGCGCAGCACGGGCGGTGTGCCTCCCGAGATGCTGTTCACCGAGAACGAGACCAACTACGAGCGGATCTTCGGCTACGCCAGCGCGAGCCCTTATGTGAAGGATGCCTTTCAGCGACGGGTCATCGAAGGCGAATCCGACGCGGTGAATCCTGACAACCGGGGGACCAAAGCCGCCGCGTGGCACAGGCTGCGGGTCGAGGCGGGCAGCAGCGCGAGCGTGCGGGTGCGCATCAGGCCGGCCGAGGAATCGTCAGAGACGGACAGGCCGGACGCGGACGCTCTGGGCGCAGCGTTTGGCAACGTCATTGACGCCCGCCGCCGCGAGGCTGACGAGTTTTATGCGCACAAGATCGGCGACCACCACACCCCCGAGCAGCGTTCGATCAGCCGCCAGGCGTTTGCGGGATTGCTGTGGGCCAAGCAGTTCTATTATTATGTCGTCGAGGAATGGCTCGCGGGTGACCCCAACCAGCCCCAGCCGCCCGAGTCCCGCCGACGCGGGCGCAACCACAACTGGACCCACCTGCACAGCCGCGACATCCTGAGCATCCCCGACACGTGGGAGTACCCGTGGTTCGCAGCCTGGGACACCGCGTTTCATATGGTCCCGATGGCGCGGATCGACCCGGACTTTGCCAAACGGCAGCTCGTGCTCATGCTCCGCGAGTGGTACATGCACCCCAACGGGCAGATGCCCGCCTACGAGTTCGCGTTCGGCGATGTCAACCCGCCGGTTCATGCGTGGGCGTGCTGGCGGGTCTATCAACGCGAGCTGGCCGAGGGACGCGGCGACCGGCTCTTCCTCTCACGCACGTTCCAGAAGCTGCTGCTCAACTTTACATGGTGGGTCAACCGCAAAGACCCGCTCGGCGAAAACGTCTTCAGCGGCGGGTTCCTCGGGCTCGACAACATCGGGGTCTTTGACCGCTCCCAACCCCTCCCGATCGAGGGCAAGCTCGAACAGGCCGATGCGACCGCATGGATGGCGTTCTTCTGCGGCACCATGCTCTCGATGGCGATGGAGCTGGCGCTCGACAACCCCGCTTACGAAGACATGGCGTCCAAGTTCTTCGAGCACTTTGTGCACATCACCGACGCGATGAACACCCTCGGCGGCACCGGGCTGTGGGACGAACAGGACGGGTTCTACTACGACCGCATCCGCGTGGGTGACTCGGGTATGCCGATGCGCATCCGCTCGCTCGTGGGCATCCTGCCGCTGATCGCGTGCGAGATTCTCGAAGAGCGGGCGATCAAACAACTCACCGGCTTTGCCAAACGCATGAACTGGTTCCTCGAAAACCGCAGCGATCTGGCGCGACACACGACCTATATGGAACCCGACGGCCGACCCGAGCACGCCTACCGACTGCTCGCGCTGCCATCACGCGAACGCCTCGTGCGGATGCTCGGCTATCTGCTCGACGAAGCGGAGTTCCTCTCCCCCTTCGGCATCCGCTCGCTCTCGAAGATTCACGCCGACCAGCCGTTCATTCTGAGGATTGACGAAAAAGAGTTTCGTGTCGAGTACGCCCCCGGCGAGAGCCCCACCCAGATGTTCGGCGGCAACAGCAACTGGCGCGGCCCGATCTGGTTCCCCATCAACTACATGATCGTCAAAGCACTCGAACGCTACCACCGGTTCTACGGCGACGACCTGAAGGTCGAGTGCCCCACCGGATCAGGAAACATGATGAACCTGTGGGACGTCTCGCAAGAGCTGCGACGCCGGCTTGCGAAACTCTTTGAGCAGAACGGCCATACCGAGCGCCCGTTCCTTGCCGGAGAGAAACCGTTTGTCGACGCGGCGGGCGAAGAGATGCTGTTCTTCCACGAGTTCTTTCACGGCGACACCGGCAAAGGACTCGGCGCGAGCCACCAGACCGGATGGACCTCGCTGGTCGCGTCGATCCTCGCGGGGACAAACGTGATGAACAAGCCGCGGGCGGATGCGGAGTAGAAGCCGATCGCTCCGTGGCACCGGCTTCCAGCCGGTGTGGTGCCGCGTGCCTGATTCAACACCGGCTGGAAGCCGGTGCCACGGGATGAAGCCGGTGCCACGGGATGAAGCCGGTGCCACGCGAGGTCAGTCTTCCACCGTGCCGTAGAGCCGATCGCCGGCGTCGCCGAGCCCGGGCAGGATGAACCCGCACGCACTGAGCTGCCGATCTACCGCAGCGGTGTAAATCACCACGTCAGGTTCGGCGTCGTGAATGCGGGCGATGCCTTCCGGTGCCGCGACCAGACACATGAGTCGAAGGTCGGTCGCGCCCGCCTCGCGGAGCATGCGCAACGCCGCGACAGCCGAGCCGCCGGTCGCGAGCATCGGATCGACCAGAATCACAGGCCCGGCGTCAAGATCGCTCGGCAGTTTGTTGAGGTAGGCTTTGGGCTCGAGCGTTTGCTCGTCGCGCGCCATGCCCAGGTGCCCGACGCGGGCCTCGGGCATCACGTCCATGACGCCCTCGGCCATCCCGAGCCCGGCGCGGAGGACGGGGACGACCGTGATCGTCCCGAGCAGGCGGGTGCCGGTCATGGTTTCGAGCGGCGTGTCGATTTCGACCGGCGCGTGGGGAAACTGCCTCGTCACCTCGTAGACCATCAGGCCGGCGATCTGTTTCATCAGGGCGCGGAACGCCCGCGAGCCGGTCGAACGCTCGCGGATCCACGTGAGCTTGTGCTGAATCAGCGGGTGGTCAAAGACGATGACGTTGGCGGGTGAATCGGGCATCACCGCATCGTATCAAGAACACCCGGGCACGATCGCATTGCCTGTGCTACAACATTCGTATGACCGAAGCCGACCCAACCATGCCGGAGCATTCCCACCCCGACCGCGCCGCGTTGGACCGGCTCGCTCTGGATGCCGCGATCGCCCAAGCCGAGAAATCCCGCGACGAGGGCGGTATCCCGATCGGGGCTGCGTTGGTCACGCCCGATGGTGTTGTCGTCGCGGCCGGGCACAACATGCGCGTGCAGGCGGGCGACCCGACCGCCCACGGCGAGATGAGTTGTATCCGTGCTGCCGGGCGGAGACGCGACTGGCACACGCTGACCATGGCAACAACGCTTTCTCCCTGTGCGATGTGCGCAGGAGCCGTGGTGTTGCACCGGATCCCCCGCGTCGTGATCGGCGAGAGCCGCACGTTTCAAGGGCGCGAGGACTGGCTGCGCGACGCCGGGATCGAGGTTGTGGTCGTCGATGACGCGGGGTGTGTGGCGATGATGGAGCGGTTCATCGCCGAGCACCCGGAGCTGTGGAAGGAGGACATCGGGGTGCCGGGCCAGTGAACGGCACTACGCGCTGTCCAGCGCGAGACTCGCAACCGTGACATCGTCGTCGAGCGCGTCGGCGCCCGCGTGGGCCTGCACCTCGCGGAAGAGCCGTTCCACGTCCTCGGCCGCCGCGTTGCAGGGCTCGAGCGCCGCGATGGTGCGGGCCAGGCCGAACTCTTCACCCCCGCGCGAGCGCTGCTCGACCACACCATCCGAGAGCAGCACAATCCGCCCGCCCTCGCCGAGCATCAGCGTTTCATCGTGATAGGGTGCGTCAGGATCAACACCCAAAGGCAACCCGCCGACGGTCTGGAGCGGGGTCGGCGAGGCGTCGCGGGAGCTGCGCACAAGCCAGTGCCCGTGCCCGGCATCGACAAACCGGACCGTACGGCCGTCGGGCTCGATCACCGCGACCCACAACGAAATAAATCGCCCTCCCGGAAGCATCGGCGCGAGCTCAGGACCGATCTCATCAAGCGCCGCAGCCGGGCTCGCGGTCGAACGCAGCGCCGCGTTGAGCATCGTCTGCGTTGTCGCCATCAGCATCGCCGCACCGACACCCTTGCCCGCGACATCACCCAGATACACCCCGACGCGCCGGCCCTCGAGCGGCAGGATGTTGAACAGGTCGCCCGCGACGAACCGCCCGGGTTTCATGCGCACGCTATAGCCCACACTCCGGCAGCGCCCCTCGGCCGCGGGCATCAAGAGCCGCCTCGCTTCGGCTGCGGCGCTGACATCGCGCATGATCTCGGCGTTGAGCCGTTCGAGCGCGGCGCGGCGTTGGTTCGCCAGCGCAAGCCCTCCGATACGGCACAGCGCCTGGCAGAACGCCCCGGCGTCGGGCTCGACGATCGCGTCGTGCCGACGATCGTCGAGATAGAGATACGCATCCACCGCGTCGCCCAGCGCGATCGGTGCACAGATCGCCGCCTGGATACCCAGCCTGGCGATCGACTCGCCGTGATTGATCGGCCCGTCGTGGCTGAGCCTGGCGACCTGCCCGGAGCCCGCCGCCTCGATAAGGGTGCGCGAGAACGGCCGCTCTGCGAGCTGAAAGTCGCCAGCGGTCGCGAGCAGTTCGATCTCGTCGCCTACGAGCCTGAACACCGCAGCACGCGGGAAGCCGGTCCCCTCCCGAGCGGCCTGCGCCACCGCACGGGCGAGCGGTTCTTCGCTTGTTGCCGCGTATATCTGGGCTGCACAGTCGATCAGCAGGTCGAGCCGTCGCCGCGCGAGCGAGCGCAGTTCTCGCTCGGGCACCGCGTCCACCCGCTCGCCGGCTGCGAGAACGCCGGGCGATCCGCGCAGCGTGAGGCGCGTCGTGCCGGCCGACGCACCGACCTGCGCGCGGAATGTCCACGGCCCGATCGAGAGCAGATCAAGATCGCTCAGCGGCGTGGGTGTGTCGGGCGCGATCGGCGTGCCGTTGATCGTGACCCCGGCGCGGCTGTGCAGATCGGTCACAAGCCACGTGCCACCGACATCGGCGAGCGTCGCATGGCGGCGCGAGACCGAAGGATCAGACAACTGCACATCACACGTCACGCTGCGCCCGAGCACGAGCGTCGACCCCGGGGTCGCTTCCAGAGTCGCAACAGGAGGACCCTGGAGCGGCAAGAGCTTCAATGGCTGCGCGTTGGAGGATCGCATCGGTAAAGTCAGAGAACGCGAACGGTGCAAGCACGGATCATCGGTTGTCCATCTCCCGCACCTCGCCGCAGCGGAGGACTGTTTCAAGGTAACGAACGTCGGCCGCGTCCGCGACGCCGTCGAAGTTCACATCGCTGGGTGAAGCGTGCATCGCGTAAAGATCCTCGACATCGAACGAGCCGTCGGCGGTGAGATCGAACGGGTGCCGGTCGTACACAAGCACGATCCGACCCAGCGCCGACGCGCCCGAAGACGACGTAACGCGGTAGGTCATCACGTCAAACCCTGTCGCGCCGGGGTCCGGCGCGAGCAGACGGTACGGCCCGTCTGGGCCCGCAACAACACTCGCCTGCGCTGGCGCGTCGACGATCTCGAAACTGATCGTCTCGGTCGAATCATCCACCAGATACGGGAGCATCACGAACACGTCCGCCGCGCCGCCAGCCCACACCGTGGAGTCGTAGACCGTGGGCAGCCCCCCCGCCGGAGTCCCTTCAACATACTCGATCGACACCTCGATGGGCGCAGAGCGCACGCGCATGCCGTCGGCAAACAGCGCCTCGGCGTGGACGCTCGACGACCCCGCACCGAGCTGCACACCGGCGACTTCCAGGGTTGCCTCGCACCCGGCCGCCGAAGCGAGCACGCGGTCGTGCTGCACCAGACGGACCTCGACCGGCGCCCCGCCAAAGCCGCCGGCAAGCGACCGCACGTCGAACACGAAGGTCGTGGAGAGATCGCCCGTCGTCGCCGAGACGCTCTCGATCTGGGCGGCACGCCCGAGGTTGTTGACGATGAGTTCGCTCTGCCACACGCCGAGCGATCGCACGGTCGAGGTGTCGTACCCGAACGCCCGCAGGTCGTGCCAGCCGTCCTCGAGCTGGGTCGTGTCGATCTCCAGCGGCGTGACAAACCCCGCGTCCACACGCCGGTTGTCCACAACAATCTCGTAGTCAAACACAAAGTTGCCCGGCTTACTGGTCTGCCCGCTCGGCGTGATCTCGATGACGCCCGAGACCGGGCCGGTCGGCGCGTCCTGGACGGTGACGGTCACCTCGTAATCAAACGCCCGGCACATCGGATCGCCATAGATCAGCCCCTGGAACGGGGTGAAGTTGAGCGCACGGAAGATCGACTCGCCCATCGAGGCGCCCTGGTGGTAGTACGCCATCGAGCGGGCGTGCGTGAACTTGCCGGGATAGTTGCAGGGCTCTTCGACGGTGCCGTGCGAAGCGGTCGCCCCCGCGCGGATCCACTCGGAGATCTTCGTCTGGTTCACGTTGTCGAACATTGCGCCGTAGCTGGTCAGGTGGTCGGCGTATGACCCGGGGAGCAGCGTCATGTTCGCGCCGGGGATATCGAGCACCGCGGCGCCGGTCAGGATACTCAGCACGTCGTCCTCGTTGCGTGGCATCTGGCGGAACTCGTGACTCGCGGTGCCCCCCTGCGAGGTGATCTGTGCCACCACGCTGGGGAACGCGTTGTGCCGAGGCCCGGAGCGGTTCTGGTCGTTGGTCTGGCAAAAATAGAACGTGCCCGCGGGTCTGGAAAAGTCGGCCGCGACCGAGCGGTCGATGTTGTCGAAAATCTCCTGCAGCGTGTTGCCCCGTTCCCCGGTGTACCCGAGCATCGCGCCCAGGTAGTACCGCCTCGCGTTGGGATCCGAGCTCGGGCTGCCCGCGAGATAGGTCTGCTCGCTGTCGAAACGCACCATGGTAAAGGTGTTGCGCGCGTAGCGGTTGTTGAAGTTCGAGTTGACCCCCGCGAGGATCTCGTCGGCCACAAACGCGGTGGTGTACGCCCCCGAGATCGAGAACCGACGCACCGGCGAACAGCCGTCGCTGACGAGCCCCGGCGCATCGATATAGAACGGCGACCCGGGCATCAGCACGATGTAGTCCGCCTGGTTCCCGACACCCCGCTCGTCGATCAACGCCTGCAACGCGACGAGATTCCACGCGACAAACGCCTGGTAGTCATCAGCCCCGGGCGAAAAGTAGAGCACGTTCTCCGACGGCACATTCCGAGCGGCGCGGTAATAGTTCGCCGCGTACATCGACTCGGCGTTGAGCGGGTCGGCGATGATGATGATGTTCTCGCCCGAGCCCCCCGCGGCCGCCTGCCCCGCAGCCGCTGCCAACATACACGCCGCCGATGCTGCGATCCCGAACCGTTTGCCCATTGCCATGCCCGGCCTCCTTGTTCTCTCTTGGTTCTCGATTGCCTCGCGGTCTTGCGCGTTGCGTTCTCTCGCCACCATTCGCCGGGCGTTTCAATCCGCCCGGACCGACACCCCGCCCCAGTGTAGATCGGCTTGCCCAAGACCCCAAGCCAAACTTCGTCCGAGAACAGCGATCGGTTCTCCAGATTCGGCCTCACGCCACCAGCGCGATGGTATCGAGCGGCTATTCGTCCGATTTCGGCCGGTCGCCTCCAACATCGCTCGGCAAGCCCGGCTCGAGCTCGGGCTCGAACAGGCCGCCGGGCGGCGCAACCGCCGGGCTTCCCGAACGCACCGTGAACGGATCGGGCAACACCGGCAGCCCCAGACTCATGCGGAGTTGGTTCTCTGCCTGCAACTGCGCAGGAAATATCCTGCGGGGGAACAACCTTGAAGAGCCGTCCGTGTTGAGCACCGCGACAAACCGCTGCGGCTGCTGCACCGCCGCCTTCTGGTCCCACGCCTCGATCACGATCCACAGCCCCGGCGGCGGGTTGACCGGATCGACGCCGTGGTAGGTGAACACAAAGTCGCCGAGCCGATGGGCGACCACGTCCGTCGGCATCGACTCCAGCACCGCGGCGAGCGTGCTCTCCCGGCTCTCGGGCGCAAGCGACCACCACGCGCTCAGCGCCACGCCCCCGAGCCCGACGTCGTCGGTGGTCGTGCTCGACATCGTTGCAACAAAGTCCTGTGCCGCGATCGAACCGTCGTCGAGCAGCTCGCCCATGTGCGCCGGCCACGCGCCCGACGCAGCCGCCGCACGGAGCGGGGCGCGGAACATCCCCACGTCGTAGGTCGAGCCCGAGGCCGACTGCGAGAAGGTCACCGAACTTTGGTAGGCACCGATGATGCCGATCACGCCCAACCCGACCACCAGCACCGTAATCACCCCCGGCAAGGCCCCCACCGCGAGCGCCGCCCGCACGCCACGGACCTTCTGGGCGGTCGCCAGCGCAATGCCCGCCGCGATCACCCACCACAGCGTGCCGATCCACCCGAAGTAGATGCCCAGGCACGGGAAGAGCACGACGACGTTCGGCGAGCAGGTATAGCACAGCGCGTGGACGGTGCGCCCGATGCCGCCCTCGGTCTTGCCGGTCAGACGGAGCACGCCGTGCGCGGTCAGCACCCAGAGCCCGAGCAGGAGTACAAACGCGATCGCCGTGCCGAAAAAAATCCCGCCCATGACACCGACCACGCCCATGCCGCCCATTGCGCCGAAGAGCAACAAGGGCGCGAAAAAGAGCAAGCCAACAATCAGGTGGGTGATCCCCGCGAAAAACCACGCCTGTGCGGGCGGGCTGTCGACGGGCGTGGACCGCATCATCCACGCCGGCGAGCTGGGGCCGCGAAATATCGTCCGCACCCAGCGCGAGAGAAACCGTTTGTGCGGTTCGGTCCACGGGTTGACGTCGGCCCTGGTCTGCCGCTCGCTGACACCCTCGGCCGGCAGCAGCACCATCTCGTCCATCTCGACGCGCTCGCCACAACCCACACAGGCAAACCGCCGCGGTTCGAGGTGCCCGTCGGGACCGGTGCCGTAGTACTCCTGGGCGCAGTGCGGGCAGGAGAACCGGACCGAGTTCTTCGAGAACCGGAAGTCCGAAGGCAAGAACCCCTCGCCGCACTCCGGGCAGGTGCGCGAGTGGAGGTTCCACAACGGATAGTCGCAATGCTGACAGTTCATGGAATGCTCACGCCGAGCGCCGGGGCGTGGTCATCCCCACGCTGCGACCGCCTCACGGACCTTCGCCCGCCGGAACCACCAGAGCAGAAAGATCGGCCAGATCGCGGTGAGCAGCCACCCGACCACGACCGTAACCGGCCCGATCGCCCCCATCATGCCCTGGAACCCCGCGGGGAGCTGATCCATGTCGGGGTTCTCCGCCATCTTCTGCATTCCCGACCGCATCACGAAATAGCCCAGCACCGCGATGTAGGTGTTCGAGAGCAGGTCGAGCCACGCGAACGTGGTCAGCACCCTGGCCGAGGAACGCTTGCGCATCAGCAGCATGATGCCCCCGACCAACAGCACGATCGACAGCACAAACTCGACAAACATCTGCGCCGCCTGCAATGCCGGAAAGGGAAAGCTCGCCGCCATCTGCGCTTCAAGACCCTCGGCGTCCCCCTCGGGAATCAACTCCCCGGCCGCGCCGACCGCTTTGACCGCGACCATCCCGGCCGCACCGCAGGCGTTCTGCAACGTGCCCAACGCACCGAAAATAATCGCCAGCACCCCCACCACCGTCGGCCAGGCCTCCGGCGGCTTGACGGGCACGAAGTCCCCCTGCGCCGTCGGGGGCAAATCCGGCCTCGCCTCGGCCGGGGTGTCCGCGAGTGAATCGGCGGGTGGATCGGGCTGGTCGGGTTGGTCGGGTTGGTCGGGTTGGTCGTTCATGGGTGTCCTCCGGGGTGTGCCCGGCTCATACTACGAAGCTGTGGCCGATCCTGCACAGCACAGGATTCTCGTCAGGCTCGGCAAGATTCCCCCTTGCCGTGCATATCCGGGCCGCACCTCACCCCCGCCACCCCCGCCACCCCCGCCGCGCTTGACTGACTATACATTGAATGTATAATAATACACAATGTCCGGCCGCGTTCGCAGACAACAAGTCATCGCCGAGCTCCTCTCCCGACAACCCGTCGCGAGCCAGGAAGACCTCCGCGCACTCCTCCACGACCGGGGCATCGGCGTCACCCAGGCGACCCTGAGCCGCGACCTCCGCGAGATCGGGGCCCTCAAAACCATGCGCGGCTACCAGATGCCCAGCGAGGCTGCGGGCGCCAACGCCAACGGCAACTCCAACACCTCACCCGGCACCGCCACGCTCGCCCGCGCGCTCGCGGGGTTTGTCACCTCCGTCGAACCGGCCGGGAACCTCATCGTCCTCCACACCGGGCCCGGGCACGCCCAGCTCGTCGCCCTCGAGATCGACCGCGCCGGGGTCCAAGGCGTCGTCGGCTGCCTCGCGGGGGACGACACCGTCTTCATCGCTGCCAACACCACACCCCGCGCACGCGAACTCACCCGCGACCTCCGCCACATGGCAAACCTCATGCACACCAACGGGGACCAGGCGTGATCCGCTGCGCCATCGTCGGCGCCAGCGGCTACACAGGCGCAGAACTCGTCGCGATCCTCCTCCGCCACCCCGACGCCGAGATCGTCGGCATGTTCGGCTCATCACGCGAGGGCGCCGACCGCACCTTCAGCGATCTCCACCCCAGATTCCGCGGCGAGTGCGACCTGCCCATCCACGCTGCCGACGCCGAGACCGTCCTCGCCTGCGCGCCCGACGCGGTCTTTCTCTGCACGCCCCACGAGATAAGCGCCACGCTCGGGACGGCACTGCTCGATGTGGGAGATGGCACAGGATGTGACGCGACGGTCCTCGATCTCTCGGCCGCCTTTCGCCTGCCCGATGCAGCCGACTACGAAACGTTCTACAGCTTTGCCCACCCCACGCCCGGGTTGCTCTCCCGCGCGGTCTACGGCCTTGCCGAACGTGCCGCCGAACCGCTGCGCACCGCAAAGCTCATCGCGGTCCCCGGCTGCTACCCCACCAGCATCATCCTGCCGCTCGCGCCGCTCGTCGACGCCGGCGCAATCAAACCCGGCACACGCCCCATCGCCGACTGCATCAGCGGCATCTCCGGCGCAGGACGTACCCCCAACAGTCGCAACATGTTCTGCGAGGTCGGCGTCCAGCCCTACGGCGTCTGGACCCACCGGCACCAGCCGGAAATCCGCACCCACGCCGGAGCGGACGTGATCTTCACCCCGCACCTTGGCCCCTACGAACGCGGCATCGTCAGCACGATCCACGTCGAACTCGCCGCCGGGTGGGACGACGCCCGTGTGCGGACACTCCTCGAGCGCGAATACCGTTCGTCACGCTTTGTGCGGGTGCTCCCGGCAGGATCATGGCCGAGCGTCAACAGCGTGCGGGGGACGAACTTCTGCGACATCGGCATCGCCGCCGAACACAGCCACCTGATCGTTGTCAGCGCGATCGACAACCTCGTCAAAGGCGCGTCAGGGCAAGCGGTGCAGTGCATGAACCTCCGCTTCGGGCTCGACGAAGCAACCGGCCTGGTCGGAACCACATGCTTCGTTCCCGGCACGACAACCGAGGTCTCGGCATGACCCCCGGCCCACTTGTCATCAAACTCGGCGGGCGGGCCCTCGACCACTCGAACAACACCAGCCAACTCTGGGACGCGATCGCCTCGCTCGCACTGCGCGCTTCAGCAACCAGCAACAGCACAGCCGACAATCCCGCGCACGGAGTCGCCCTGGTCCACGGCGGCGGCTCGGAAGTCGACACCCACCTCGCCCGTCTCGGCATGACCACCACCCGCAACAACGGCCTCCGCGTCACCCCCGACGACCAGATCGACGAAGTGGTTGCGGTGTTGCGGGGACGGGTCAACACCCGGCTCGTCGGGCACCTGCAAAGCCGTGGCGTCCCGGCGGTCGGGCTCGGGCTTTCCGACGGCGCCACGTGCGTGTGCGCAAAGCACGAGCCCGACGGCGTTGACCTCGGCCGCGTGGGCACGGTCGCATGGAAGCAACACCAACAACCGTCGCCCGAAACCGGATCACTGTGGCGTGACCTGCTCGCGGGCGGGCGCGTCCCTGTCCTCTGCTCGATCGGGCTCGACGCGATGGGCAAGCCGCTCAACGTCAACGCCGACGATGCCGCGGCAGCCGTCGCGGGCATCCTGCATGCCCACATGCTTGTGCTCCTGACCGACGTGCCCGGCATCCTCGACCGCACGGGCACACCCATCCAGGAAGCCGAGAAAGACAGCATCGAAACGCTCATCGCCGACGGCACCATCGCCGGCGGCATGATCCCCAAGGCCCGCGCCGCCGTCGCGGCGGCCGAATCGAGCGGCGTGCCCACAGTCATCGCGTCGTGGAAACACCCCGAACACCTCGCGGCGCTCGCTGGCAACACACACGTCGGCACACGGGTGCTGCCCGTGCGACGAAGGCCGGTGGGGACGAGCGCCTGACCGCCCGCCCCCTCAGCGATTCCTGCGCCGCGTTCTCCAGGCACGGGCCAAACTCGCACGCATGCAGCAACACACACAAGCACAACCGCGGGCCGCAACCACGCCCCCGCAACCAAACCACGAAAGATGTACGCCATGCCGAGCAAATCCACCACCATCGAGCACCTGCACAACACCGCGGTTTCCAAGCCCGAGGGCTCCCCGATCCTCTCCGGACGCGACCTGGTGTCGATCAACGAACTCGACGCCGAAGATGTCCGCACCCTCTTTGCGACCGCCGCCGCGATGAAAGACGATCTCACGCCGTTCGTCGGCTCGCTGGCGGGCAAGTCGATCATCGCGCTCTTCGAGAAACCGTCGCTGCGCACCCGAGTCACCTTCGAGACCGGCCCGACCCGACTGGGCGCACACGTCATGTACTTCGACCACTCCCAGCAACGCATCGGCCAGCGCGAGAGCGTCAAAGACTACGCGCTCAACCTCGAGCGCTGGGTAGACTGCATCGTCGCCCGCGTCTTTGAGCACCGCGTACTCCGCGAGATGGCCGAGCACGCGAGTGTGCCGGTGGTCAATGCGCTCTGCGACCTCGAACACCCGTGCCAGGCGCTGGCCGATCTCTTCACGCTGAGCGAACGGTTCGACACACTCGAGGGGAAGAAACTCGCCTACATCGGCGACGGCAACAACGTGTGCCACTCGCTCATGCTGCTCTGCGCCAAGCTCGGTGTGAGCTTTACCGCGGTGACCCCCAAGGGCTTTGAGCCGCAGTTCTCGGTGGTCCGTGACGCGCTGGCCGACGCCAAATCCACCAACGCCACGATCACGCTGAGCCACAACCCCGACGCCGCGATCGGCCACGACGCGGTCTACACCGACTGCTGGGTGAGCATGGGGCAGGACCACCAAAAAGCCCTGCGTGACGGCGTGTTCGATTGCTACCAGCTCAACGAAGAGCTCATGGAACGCATCACCGAGAAAGGCAACGACTGGCCGTACTTCATGCACTGCCTGCCCGCGCACCGTGGGCAGGAAGTCACCGACGAGGTGATCGACTCGCCGCGTTCGATCGTCTTCGACCAGGCCGAGAACCGGATGTGGGTGCAGAACTCGCTGCTCTGGCACATGCTGGCCGACGCGCCTTCCGCCTGACTGCGCCCGCGCACCCGCACCGACCCGCGCGACTACTTCTTCTCTTCGCCGCCGCCGAGGAGGTTGTCGAGCAGATTCTCCGGCGAGAGCAACGTATCGATCGCGTTCTCCCCGACAAGGTCAATCGCGATATCGTTCTTGGGCTTGGCGATCAGGCCGCTGGTGCGGATCGGGAGCCTCGCAAGATTGCCGACAATCGGCAGCGGGATGTTCGCGAGCCCGGGAATCGCTTCGGCCGCGAACGCGCCGGCGGGGATGAAGGTCAGCACCTCAAGCTCTCCGGCGGGGAGCATCGAGCCCCCGCCGCCCCTGATCCGACGCGCCTTGGAACCGAGATTGATGAACCCCTGCGTCTCGATCTTGAACTCACCCATCGGCAACGGGTACGGCTCGTAGCTCACCAGCCCATCCACCATCGTGATCCGCAGCGGCGGCAGCCGTCGCCCGACCTCGCCGGCCGTCTTCTGCTGCGCCGCGGCCAGCACCTTCTGGAAGAGGTCGGCCGTCCCGAACCGCGCCGTCCCGATGTCGATCGTCAGCTTCCCGTTGAGCCGGTCAAAGTTGCCGTCCATCGGCACCTCGATCGGCGTCTCAAAGATCACCCGCGCCGGGCGATCGTCCCCGGTCTTCTCCAGCGACGCCAGCATCGGCAGCGCCTTCTGCAAGCGCTTGGTCGCGGCCGGGGTGATCCGGGTCGCCTCGACGACACTCGACTTGTCCACCACAAACAACCCATCGCGCACCTGCCCGCGGATCTCGGCTCTGGCAAAGGGCGCGACCGCGCTGACCACCAGGCGGCCGCCGTTCATCCCGAACTCCTGCGCGTTGATCTCGAAATCAACCACCGCGCCCAGCACATCGACAAGCAACCCGTCCTGCTTGGCAAAGGCGTCGAGCACCGCCGTCGGGATCGGCGCAAAGCCGCCGGTGAGTGTCAGCCGCGCCGTCTTCGGCGTCAGATTGCCATCAGCATCGGTAAACGACGCGAGCGTTCCGGTGAGTTTGCTCCGCTTGGGCTTCATCTCCGGCTCGTCGCCGACCTTCAGCCGCGGCACAGAAATCGCCAGCCCGATCTGGTCGGGCGTCGGCCCGCGCCCGATTCGGACCTCGAGCCCGCCGACCTGCATCGCTCGACCATCGCTGAGCGTGGCCGCGAGATCGGGCACCGTCGCGGACAGATTCGCAAGAAACACCCCCGGCTTGAGCGGTGCCGCGCCGTTGCCGTACGCAAACGCCAGCCGCCTGATGTCAAGATGCACGCGCGTCTGTTTCGCAAACCTGAACGCCGGCGGCGGGCTGCCCGGGCGCGCACCCAGGAAGTACAGATTCGCCCACCGCGGCCCCATCTGCCACGACGCCTTGACCTCCCCGCCCAGGTACACCGCCTTGGGCGCAAACACCACGCCGATCGGTTCCTCGGTGGAAAAACGCGGGCCGACGATGTTCAGTGTCAAAGGCGTCCCCTCGGTCGCCCTTGCCAGGAGTCGCTGCGGCTCGGCGGTGATGGTGACATCAAACCGGTCCCCCACCGACCCCGCGACCAACGCCGGCTTGGCGAGCAGCGTGTCAATCCACTTCGCGTTGACCCTCGAGAGCGTGAGCGTGACCGGTGTCTCGCCCACCGGCTTGGCGCTCTTTATCTGCGCCGAAGCGCTGCTCTGCAACCCGGTAAGCGACGAGCCGTCAGCCGCCAGCACCGCGCCGGTCAGCGCAACCGTCGCCCTGCCGCCAGCTTCGGTCATCACCGCGAGCGGCGCAACGATCGCCACCTTCAAGCCCTTGATCGTGACCGGCGGAATCGTCATCGGTTCGGCCGCAGCGCCCCCATCAGCCGCGTCAGCTGCGGGCAGCGTTATTGCTGCGAGTGCTGCGTCAAGCGAGACAGTGGCATCGAACACACCCCCGGCTGCAAAGTCCGGCGCAAAGCTCTCACCCAGCCGCAACTCCAGCGGCTTGTTCATCACAAACCCCACGCTCGCCGGCCCGGTCAGCGCGGGGGTCACCGGCGCATCAGCCGCCATCACCTTGGCCAAGTGCGACGCCACCCGAGGCGTGACACCGATGTTGCCCGTGCCCCGATCAAGCGACACGAAGTTTGGACGAAGTCGCCCGCTCAGCTTCGCCCGGGTCGGCCCGCCGACAAACTCGACGGTGTACACCGCGGTATCGCGCCGCTTGTCGCTCTCGCGCGTCGTCATGCTCACGTCAAAGGTCCGCCCCAGCGTGTCCCGCCAGAGCAGCACGACATCCAGCGGCTTGCCGCCGATCTCGATCATCCCGCGGGGCACGAGCCGCGCAAGCGTCGCGGGGATACCTTCAGCCTTCAGCGTCGAGCTCGGCACAACCTTCAGCGGCGCGAGCACACTCATCGGATCGGCCGGGTCCGCAGGGGCGTCAAGAAACAGCCCGTGCAGCGTCATCGCGCCGACCACCGTGAACGGTCCGTCGGCGTGACTGAACTGACTGTCAATGCTGACATGCGGCGGCGCACCCGCGACCGCGATCATCGACGCGACCACCTTCGGCGCGTCGATTCTCTGCCGCTGCCCGACACCGCCGTTCTCCATCGGCAGCCCGACATCCGCGACAAACTCCGTCAACGTCGCGGTGATCTTTGCCGCCACCTGATCCGGGCGCACCCCGCCGGCACCGATCGGCACGTCCAGCCCCGCGATGACCAAACGCAACGAGCCCTCGGGTTGCACCCGCACCGGGCCGGCATCTCCCAGGAACGTCGCGATCGTCTTCCCCGCTGTGCGGTTCACCAGCGTCACCGGCCCGCGCGAACGCAAGCGGTCCGGCTGCACAACCAGCGGCGCGGTGATATCAATACTCCGCGACCGGAACGTCAGGTCAAGATTCGTCGCGTTCGCGCCAGAGCCCGGGTTCGACGCCGCGAGGATCACCACATCACCCTGCGGCCCGACATCACGCACGAGCACCAGCCCGCTCTCCCGGTAGAGCGGCCCGAACACCGCGTCGATCGTGTCCAGCGCCAGCTTCTCGCCCCGCACCTCACCACGCAACGTCGGCAGGGTGCCCGCGTTGGGCGCACCGGCCGCATCGAGCAACCCCGCAAGTGTCATGTCGATCTTCGCCGACCCCAGCGGCTTCCCGTTCAGACGGCCCGACATATCGCCCACGACCGCGATGTCTTTGGCAAGGTCATCGGTCGCGATGCCGAAGCTCAGCCGTTCGAGCCGGTAGTCGCGCAGGGTGTCGTCGCCGGCAAACTGCATCTTGCCGACCGCGTCAACAATCGAGACGTCCGCCTTTGCGCGCACGCCGCGCAGGTCAAGACCGTCAGCGGTTCGGACCTTTGCAAGATCCACCGCGAGGTCTGACACACTGAACGTCACCCCCGCGCCGCGGCTCACCCGCACGCCGTACGCCGCGGCAAAGCGGTCGATGATGGGAGCA
The DNA here is from genome assembly GCA_030950285.1 of Planctomycetota bacterium. Classification (GTDB taxonomy): domain Bacteria; phylum Planctomycetota; class Phycisphaerae; order Phycisphaerales; family UBA1924; genus PNC22. Next base: position 122,637 of record JAUZRR010000009.1, read on the forward strand.
ACCGTTGCAAACGTGCCCCGCACACCCTCGCCGCGTGTGGTGATCTGTTGCCCCTGCACGACGATCGCCGCATCGAGTTCGGCGTTCGCCGCATCGAGCGCGAGATCAATGTCGTACGCCCCCGAGCCGTCGGTGTGGCTTGTTGCCTTGAGTGTCAGGTCCACGCGCGGGCCGATGTCCACAGGCAGGTCGAGCCGCAGCCCTTCGGGCAGCATCGAGCCCAGCGCCGCCACGAACGGCTGAAGAATCGGCGTCGAAAACCCCTCGACGTGCAGCCCGCCCTCGATCTGTTCGGGAATCCCGCTGCGCAGCGCCCCCGACGCATCGAACAGCCCCCCTACCGCCAGATCGACCGAAACATCCCCAGCCGAATCGCCGTCGATCGTCGCCCGAGTCCCGCCGGTAAGCGTGACAGTCTCCCCCAACGACGGCACATCGACCACGAGTTTCAAGGGCTCGATCGCGAACGCCGCGGTGCGCACGCTGTCACCCGTCGGCAGCTCCACCGTCCCGGTCGCTCGCGTCGTTTCGAGTGTCACCGCGGCGCTGATCGCCTCGATGCCACCATCCAAAGGCAGCGTCAGCCGATCAACCACCAGCGAGATATCCGGAAGATCACCGAGCGTCACCCCCGGCTGGGCCGCGAGCGCCTCGGCGACCTTCGGCACAAGATCGGCCAGCGCCGTGGTATCAATCGACACCCGCGTTGCGCCGGTGCGTTCGAGCACGCCGCCCGAATAGCGAGCGTCGATCAAGGCATCTACGACCGGCGCAGTGAACGCGAGCGTGAGGTCGCCGACGACCTTGTCGATCGTCAACGCGCCCGCCGCGTCGGTGAGGTTGTCGAGTGTAAGTTGAAGATCGACACTGCCCGACTCCGCGAGGCTCGCGATATCGGCGCCCGTCGCGATCGGCCCCTTGATGGCGACCTTCACCGGTTTACCCACCGAGAAATCGGCCGAGCCCGTCAACGACCCCAGCCGCAGGGCACCGATCTTGCCCCCGGTCTGCGCCGCAAGCGCAGCATCCTGATACACAACCTCGAGCCCGTCAAACACGATCGAACTCGCCAGCGACGAGGGCAGCGTCACCGGTTCGCCCGTGCTGCCGGGCACATCCGGCGTGCTTGCGACGCGCGGCTCGATCGCCCGCTGCAGGTTGGTCATGCCGTCGGCTTGGCGCACGATTGTCGCACTGCCCTTGACAAACACCACCCCGAGATCGCGCGATCCAAACACCAGCCCCAGCAACCCCCGATCCACCCGCACCGAAACGTCCGCGACGGTGCCGCCCTCGGGGTCGGTCAGTGTCACCTCGGCCCGCTGCCCGCCAAACCACGCCAACCCCAGCGAAGAGACGGTCGCCTCACCCTTGATCTTGCTGTTGACCGCGTCCTGCACCATCGGCCGAACCAACGGCCCGGCGATCGTCGGCGCCAGCGCCACCACAACCAACAACACCACCACAAGAACCACCACCAGCATCACCAGCCGGCGGAACAGCCGACCCCGGCGGGGCGGTTGGGAGGATGACGCGGGAGCATGTGCCATGCGAACCTCGGTGCGAGAACCAGAGCACGCCGACAGACATCGGTCGGCTACGCATAAAGTATGCGCCCGACAGACAGCGGTTCCGGCGAACCACCCCGCGAACCAGTTTCACAACCATCACGGGCTCGACGACGGGCTCGACGACGGGCTCGACAACGGGCTCGACGGTGCCCGAAAGAGCACAATCAGGCGTCGTCGATTTTGGCGACCTGCCACTCTTCGAGGTTGATCGGGGCCTGCCGCCCGAAGATCGTCACCAGCACGGTGATCTCCCCCTTCTCGGGGTTGAGGTCGTCCACGGTGCCCTCGTAGCTCTCGAACGGGCCTTCGGTGATCTTGACGTGCTCGCCCTTCTCGAAACTCAGCTTGATGATCGGCTCTTCCTCCGGACGGCGGCTGTCCTGCAGCATCTTCTCGATCTCGTGCGACTGCATCGCGGTCGGACGCCCGGCGGTGCCGACGAAATCGCCCACGCCCGTCGTCTCCTTGATGAGAAAGAACACGTCCTGGGGGATACGCCCGTCCTCTTCGAGTCGCATCTCGACAAAGACGTAGCCCGGGTAGAGCTTGGTCTCGGTGATCCGCTGCTTGCCGCCCTTGATCGTTTTGGTCTTCTCGGTCGGCACCAGAATGCGGCTGACCAGGTGGTCCATGTGCTCGATCTGCACCTTGCGCAGCAACGTCTCGCGGACGCTCGATTCCTTGTTCGACGCCACCCGAAGCACAAACCAGTTCATGCCCTCTTTCACGATGGGCTCTTCATCATCCGGCGCGTCGGCGGCCGGGCTCGGCTTGCCCTCAGCCACGGATGCCGCGGACGGAGCCTCGGGGGCGGGCTCGCCTTCGCTGGACTCGACCCCGCTCTCGACCCCGCTCTCGGCCCCGGTCTCGGCGACGGGTTCGGCGGCGGTCTCGGCGGCCCTTTCGGCAGGCGACTCAGCAGCGGGCGTGTCGGTCGTGTCGGTCGTGTGTTCTTCGCTCATCGTGCGGTCTCCGCCTGTCGTGTTGATTCTGAGGAAGGCGCGGCAGCCCGGGTGGCGGGCAAGTGGGATGCCGCGAGAGCGAATGCGCCCTCTATCGCTGCAGCACGTCAATCGCGACAAAGAACGACTGGAACGCGAGGTCAACTATGTAGAGCATCCCCGCGATCAGGAACGACGCAGAGATCACCACCCACGTCGAACCCAGCACCTCGCGGCGGCTTGACCAGTTGACCTTTTTCATCTCGCCGTCGGTCGCGATGAGAAACTCACAGCTCGAAGGCTTCGACCCGATAAACAGGAAGATCAACCCCGCGCCGACCAGCAGGACGGCACCCGCCGCTCCACCCTGCACATAGAGTTGATCGACCACGGGAATGGTCAGCACCGAGCGGATCTCGAGCGGAGTGTCGTAGCCGTTGGGCATCAATGCCTCAATATCGCTCGGCACCACCCCCTCGGCGAGCGCCGGGCTCTCGAGCGTCACCCTGGACGCAAACTCTCCCCGGTCGAACGATTCCACCTGGATCGTCCCGACCTCGATCAGTTCGCCGGTGTCCTGCGAGGGTGCAAACGCCGTCAACGTCTCGCCAGGAGCCAACGCCCCCTCGACGGCTTCGAGGGTCATCATCCAGCCCTTGGTCGGCAGGTTGATCGCGGCGGTTTCGCCCCAGACCCACGCCGCCGTCGCCAGCGCCATCACGCCGAACGCGACCGCCGAGAGCACCCGCACCCAGTACCCTTGCCCCGGTTTGTAAATACCTAATCCCATGCAGATCTGCCCGCCTTGGTTGAGATCCTCAGCACGCCGGCAAACCCGGTCGGTCTGACTCTCGTTGCTTGAACACGCCGGGGAGGAATCGAACCCCCAACCTGCGGATTTGGAATCCGCTGCTCTGCCAATTGAGCTACCGGCGTTCCGATCACGGCAGGCAAGCCGGGTGCTATGGCCCGTGCGACCGACCCCACCGGGCCGACCCGCACGCCTCCCGACGCCTGGGTGTGTTACTTGCGCTTGATCTTGTGCAGCGTGTGCTTGCGGAGACGGGGGCTGTACTTCTTGAGCCCCGCTTTGACGTTCTCGTCGATGCCGCCCTTGACGTTGATCGACGTGCGATAGTTCAGGTCACCACACTCGGTGCACTGCAACCAGACATACTCGCGGGCGAGTGCTTTCTTCTTTGCCATCGTCGCCGTCCTCTTTCAGGGAACGCCCTCGCCAAGGAGAACGCTCCGTTCGTAAAATCCGGCCCGACGGGGTCTCCCCATCGGGCCGGGGTGTTCTGCATCACGGCTGGTCCGGATCAGTCAAGGATTTCGGTCACCGTCCCCGAACCGATCGTCCGGCCGCCCTCGCGGACCGCGAACCGAAGCCCGGTCTCCATCGCGACCGGCTTCTCGGCCAGGTTGACTTCCATCGTCACGTTGTCCCCGGGCATGCACATGTCCACGACCTTCCCGCCCTCGCCGGTCAGCTCGAGCACCTGCCCGGTCACGTCCGTCGTGCGGAAGTAGAACTGCGGCTTGTACCCGGAGAAGAACGGCGTGTGACGCCCGCCCTCTTCCTTGGTCAGCACATACACCTGACCCTTGAACTTCGAGTGCGGCTTGATCGACCCGGGCTTGCAGACGACCTGCCCGCGTTCGATGTCGTTCTTCTCGACGCCACGCAAAAGCACACCGACGTTGTCGCCGGCCTGACCCTGATCCAGCGTCTTGTTGAACATCTCAACGCCGGTCACCGTGGTCTTGGTGCTCTCATCGTGCAGGCCGACGATCTCGGCCGGGTCCCCGACCTTCATCACGCCACGCTCGATACGGCCCGTTGCCACCGTGCCGCGACCCTTGATGCTGAAGACGTCCTCGACGCTCATCAGGTAGGGCTTGTCCACCTCGCGGGGGGGCTCGGGGATGTAGCTGTCGAGCGCGTCGAACAGCTCGTCGATCGGCTTGCAGATCGCGTCGTCGCCGGGGTTCTCGAGCGCAGCCTTGGACTGCCCCTTGACGATCGGCGTGTCGTCACCCGGGAAATCGTACTTGCTGAGCAGGTCGCGGATCTCCATCTCGACCAGCTCGATCAGCTCCTCGTCATCAACAAGATCGACCTTGTTCATGAACACCACCATGTGAGGCACGCCCACCTGACGGGCCAGCAGCACGTGCTCACGGGTCTGGGGCATCGGGCCCGAGTCGGCCGCGACCACCAGGATCGCGCCGTCCATCTGCGCCGCACCCGTGATCATGTTCTTGATAAAGTCCGCGTGACCAGGGCAGTCCACGTGGGCGTAGTGCCGAGCCGCGGTCTCGTACTCGACATGCGACGAATGGATCGTCACCGTCTTGTTCGAGTCACGCACCGTGCCACCCTTGGTGATCTCCGCGTAGCTCCTGGCTTCACTGAGCCCCTTTGCAGCAGCACGAGCGACCATCGCGGCTGTCAGTGTCGACTTGCCGTGGTCAATATGCCCGATCGTCCCCACGTTGACGTGCGGCTTGGTTCTTTCAAATACGCCCTTTGCCATGGCAATGCCTCCAGCTGTCTCGACGGCCGACGCAAATCGGACCCGCGCGGGCCATCTCGGCCCTGAATAATGACTTCTTCAACCCGTCACGGCGACACCGGCCACACCGGCGCAGCAGAGACGCCACGATGATCGGCCCCGTCACACGGAGACCCGACCCTCAAACTGTATCCCACAACGCCGCCCGCTTCTCCACCGGCAGACGACGAAGCCTCCAAAACGAGCCCCCGCGATCCGCGAGAAACCCGCCAAAAGAGCCGCTGGTGGGACTTGAACCCACGACCTCACCCTTACCAAGGGTGCGCTCTACCACTGAGCTACAGCGGCGATCACCGCCCAAAAACGGGCAGAGCAACGATAATACCCCACCCCAAACCCGGGTCAATCGAACCGACACGCCGCATCATCGACCCGCCCGCACCCGTACACTCCGCAAAGAGCCGATTCTGGAGATCAATCTTGCCACGACAAGCCACGCTTCTCGTTCTTTTTCTGCTGATCGCGACACACCGGCTCGCACCGGTTGCTCTGGCCCAGAACGACCCCGCAACACCCGATCCCGACCCCGTCGCCACGATATGGGTCTGGCTCGCCGACGCCCCGGTCAACGACCGCGGGTTCCTCAACGCCCTCCCCAGCCCCGCCGCGGCGGCCTTCGACCTGGAACTGCAAGACCTCCGTATCACCAAAAACACAAGAAAGCCCCAGTCTCTGGCCCGCGCTGCCCTCGCCGCCCGCCTCGGGGCCCAACTGGCGTCGCTGCCCGCCGAGGAACGCCCGGCCCTCATCGAGTTTCTTGCCGAGCACGAGGAACTCGCCGCCGAGGTCGCCTTCCTCCTCGGCCCGCGCGACGACATCCCCGCGGCCTACCGAGTCCTCGCCAGGCTCATCGAGGCCCATGGCGACCGGGTCGCCGAGCTCGCCCCCCTCGCCGCGGCCATTTGCGCCGTCCACGATCAGCCCACACCCCGCCGGGTCAACGAGAACTCGGTCCCCCTGATCGACCCGGTCGAGCTCTTCGGCTACTACGCGACCAACCAGAGGCAGATGCGGTCGGACCTCACCAAAGCCCCCGCGACCGTCCTGGTCCATCTCGCCGACGCCGCCGGGACGATCGAGGAGTACGACTGGGCGCGCAAACGCTACCTCCGGGACAAGGACCTCGGCAACCGCTACAAAGAGATCGTCTACGACTCTCGCGCGGGGGCCGAAGACGGCTACATCAAGAAGGTCACCGAAGCCGGGGGCTATTCACTCCAGACCATCCGCCAGTTCGGAGGCATCTGCGCCGATCAGGCCTACTTCGCCCTCAGCGTCGGCAAAGCCTGCGGCATCCCCGCCTGCTATGTGCGCGGCAAGGGCGGCGGCGTCTCCCACGCCTGGATCGGGTTTGTCGAGCAAAAAGGCCGCAAGAGCTCGCAGTGGAACTTCGATGCCGGACGCTACACCAGCTTCGAGGACGTGCAAGGCACCGTCCGCGACCCGCAGACCGGCGAGCACGTCCCCGACGCCTTTCTTGCGATCACCGCGATGAGCACCTTCGCGTCCCGGGACCAACGCCACCAGTCGGTCGCCCTCGCCGATGCCGCGATCCGGCTGGGATATCTCGCCTACATCAACAACACCGGCGGCGGCATCAACCCAGAAGTCGCCGCCCAACAGCTCGACCTCCTCGAATCCGCACTCCGGACCGACGTGGGAAATCTGTCCGCGTGGCTCTTTGCCCGAAGGCTCGTCGCGACCCCGACCTCGTCGCTCGCACAGAAAGAGCACTGGACCGCCGCGGTCGATCAGCTTGCCGCGCAGACCAACCCGGACTTTGCCTTCGAGATGATCGCCCCGATCTTTGCCGCCGAGACCGACCTCAACATCAGGTTCAATCTCTGGGACTGGGCCGCCACCCGGTTCGCCAGCCGGCCCGACCTGGCCGCCCGCGCCCGGCTCGCCCAGACCCGGCTCATGATCGAGCAAGGCCGCGAGCCCGACGCGATCATCGCCGCCCACGCGGTCTTTACCCAACACCCCAAAGCCGGCCCCTACGCCGTCGAGGCCCTCGCGCTGGCCGAGCACCTGCTCACCGAGGCAGGCCGCCAGGACGAAGCGGTCGAGATGTACAAACAGGCCTTCGCCACCCTCAAGCCGCCCCGCCGTCTCGCAACCAACTTCCTCGAGCAGACCTCGTGGTTCCAGGTCGGCACCCGCTACGCCGAGCTGCTCGAAGCGGCCGGGGAATCCCGCAAGGCAGCAACCATTCAGAAACGCCTCGGTCGGTAGAGCCATCGCGGGGAGCTCGCCCGCGTGTGCCACGTCGGTCGAGCATACTTTCACGCCCCGATTCTCTGCATTTTCCCCTTGGCCGATCGGCTCTGTGCCGATAGCGTGAGAGAGAACATCCCGCACGTTCGCGCGGAAAGCCCAGGAGAACACCCATGCGCCGCACGCTGATTTCACTGGCCGCCGCTGCCGGGCTTGCAACCCAGGCCAGCGCCACCTGGTCGATCATCCTCATCAACACCCGCACCGGCGAGATCGCGGTCGGCTCGGCGACGTGCCTGACCTCGTTTGACCTCCAAGCCGGGACGCCCGTCCTCATCCCGGGATTCGGGGCTGCGACCGCCCAGAGCTCCGTCGATCAGGGCGGATTCAACCGTGTCTTCATCCGCGACCGCCTGCTCGAAGGCGTCGACCCCAGCGAGATCATCACCCAGCTCGAAGGCTTCGACAACGGGCACCAAACCCGCCAGTACGGCATCGCCTCGACCCCGGGCGGGACCGCGACCTTTACCGGCGACCGTGCCGGGTCGTGGGCCGGGGGCGTCACCGGCCGCGTCGGCGACGTCGTCTACGCCGTCCAGGGCAACGTCCTCACCGGCGCGCCCGTCGTCCTCGAAACCGAACAGACCATCGTCTCCTCGATCGACAGCGGGCTCGACCTGGCCGGCACGCTCATGCTCGCGATGGAAGAGGCCCGAACCTTCGGCGGCGACGGCCGATGCTCGTGCGACGGCCGCCCCGACGACTGCGGCTCACCCCCCGACGGCTACGACACCGAGACCGACAAAAGCGCACACATCGCCTACATGCTCATCGCACGCACCGGCGACGGGTTCGGGTGCAACTCGGTCTACCGTATCGGCCGCGGAGCCTTCGGCGTCGCGGTCGGCGACTTTGACAGCGACGACCGCACCGATGCGGTCGTCACCTCGCGCAACGATTCCATCCTCGGCCTGCTCCGCAACAGCGACCTCCACCAGAGCTACGTCACACTCGGCGAGGTCGAGCCCCTCTTTGCACTCACCGCCCCCAGCGGGATCGAAACCGCCGACCTCGACAAGGACGGCAACCTCGATCTCATCTACGCCTCGCCCCCCCAGGGCAGCATCGCGCTGAGCCTCGGCGACGGCAACGGCGGCTTTGCGTTCCCCTCGATCAAAGCCGCTGACGACGGCGCAAAATGGATCGCAATCGCCGACTTCGACAACGACACCTGGCTCGATATCGCGGTGAGCAACAGCGACGCCGCGACCATCTCGATCTTCACCAACGACCAGACCGGCCGGGTCAGCCTCACCGCCACACTCCCCGCGGGAACCACGCCCGAACGCATCATCGCCGCCGAGATCGACGGCTCGCCCGGCATCGACCTCGCCTGGCTCGACGAGGACGAAAGACTCATCCGTGTCTTCGCCAACGACGGCAACGGCGCGTTCGCCGAGTGGCGGACGCTCGCGACCCTCAACACACCCCTCGGGCTTACCGCTGCCGACTTCGACGGCGACGGCCGCACCGACCTTGCCTCCGCCGACCGCATCGGAAGAGCCATCAGCGTCTACCGCCAGACCAGCGCAGGCGCCTTCGAGACCGCCCGCCTCGGCGACGGCGCGACCTACACCGCGCTGGAAACCACAGACCTCAATCGCGACGGCCTGCCCGATCTCGTCGCAGTCTCCGACGGGCCGGCACGGCTCACCGTCCTGCTCGGTGCGCCCGGGCAAGACCCCCAGCCCGAAGGCACCTACACCACCAACAGCCCCAGCAACGACCTCGAACTCGCCGACTTCAACAACGACGGCTTTCTCGACGCGATCCACAACGTCCGCCAGGCCGGCGGCGCGATCGTTGTGCCCGGCGTTGACCCCGCCCTCGGCAACGGGTTCTTCAACAACGGGCAAGGCTGCGCCACCGCCGACTACCACATGGAGTTCAACATCGCGTTCCAGAGCCGCGAAAGCCCGGACCCCGTCGCCCAGCTCCACGACCTCTTCGACACCTGGCGCTCCGACCTCATCGGCATCACCGACGCGGTCCGCTCGGTCGCCGACCCGGGCACCGATCGCCTCCCCGTCGGCTCGACCACCACCATCACCATCGAGCCTCTCGACTGGCAGCAGTCCACCATCGGCCCGGGGCTCACCCTCTTTGCCCGCCACGCGGAAGGCTCGGACGGGCTGACCACCCTGGGCGCCACCACCGACCTCGGCGACGGGACCTACCAGATCGAAGTGAGTGCTGCCGATCTCCCCGTCGAATCCCGAGGCCACGACGCGATCGAGATCGTCGTCGAACAAATCGGCAAGACCATCATCCTCATGCCCACCCTCAGCCTCACGATCACCCGTCCCGTCGCCGATTGGAACCAGGACGGCGTGGTTGACGCCGCCGACCTCGACGCCTTCCTCGCCGACTGGCTCGCCGACGACCCCGAGACCGACCTCACCGCCGACGGCACGCTCGACACCCGCGACCTCATCGCGTTTGTTCGGGCTTGGGCCGGGCAGTAACAAGGATTCCCGGACGATCTGGGCAGATTCACTGGACAGCCCCCCCCACTTTCGGGCACACTGTGCGATAGCCCTCCCCGCCGACCAGCGCAGGGCTTACGGATTCACCCGGCACCACCGCCACCGTGGCAACACAAAGCCCCGAAAGGAGTTGTGCCGGGCAGCACACCGGTCCACCCGCGACGGCGAGGGGTTGTCGCGGCCGAACGGACCGGTTCGAGGTTCAATCGCGTTTTTCGCGGAAAGCAGGAGGTTCGACATGCGGAAGGTACTGGCACTGGCGATGCTGCTCGGGCTCACCCCCGGGCTCGCGGCTGCCCAGATCGACAACAACGACGTCCGCGACCAGGTCGCGTCCGCCTTTGAGCTCGCAAACTTCTCCATCCAGCGGCTCGACGTACCGGACGGGAACATCGAGTTCGGGACCGACATCACCCTCAACGGCCTCGAGTACGAGGTCTGGGTCACGCCTCACTCCTTCCGCAGCGAAACCGCCTACGCGATGGCCGGGGTCGACAACGGCCGTCTCGAACAGATCGAACTGCCCGCGCCGCTCACCGTCCGCGCCGAGCTGCTCGCTGCGCCCGACGCACGTGCCGCGGGCTCGCGCCTCGGCGGCGGGCTCCACCTGACCATCTCTCTGCCCGGGCCCGACGGGTTCGAGATCTGGACCGTCCAGCCCCTCTACGACGCCATCCCCGGCAGCGACCCCGCGCTCCACGTCGTCCACCGCGCAGACGATGTCAAACCCAACGAGCTCTACACCTGCGGCGTCAACGACCAACCCGGGAACATGCAACAAGGCCAACCCGGCGACGGCAACGGCGGCGGCACCCGGGCCTTCCTCGTCTGTGAACTCGCCTGCGAGGCAGACTGGGAGTACTACGGCCGCAACGGCAACAGCGAGAGCGACACCATCGCCGACATGGACAACATCATCGCCCGCAACTCGGCGATCTACGAGAACCAGTGCAACGTCACCTTCCAGATCCCCTACTACCTCGTCTGGACAACCTCGGCTGACCCCTACACCTCCACCGACCCGAGCACACGCCTCGGCCAGATCCGCAACTGGTGGAACTCCAACCAGGGAGGCGTCCACCGCGATCTCGTCCATAACTTCACCGGCGCAAATATCAACGGCAGCGTCATCGGCGTCGCCTATCTCTCCGCGGTCTGTGGAAGCAACGGCTACGGCATGGTGCAGTCCCGCTACACCAGCGGCATCAACGCACGCACCGCGCTCTCGGCCCACGAGATGGGGCACAACTTCTCTGCCGGTCATTGCGACGGCAACGGCGACTGCCACATCATGTGCTCCGGCCTCGGCGGGTGCAACGGCCTCGGAAACCCCGCGTTCTTCGGCGCACCCAGCGCAACCAGAATCACCAACTACGCCGCCAACCGGCCATGCCTCGACGAAGAAGGCATCCCCTACCCCTTCTTTGAACCATGGGACTCCACAACCATCAACGAAGCCTGGTGGGCAACCAACACCGGCGGCGAGGTCAACGACCAGGCCGACAACGAGCCCAGCGGCCCCTACTCACTCAACCTCGACGGTGCCGACTCCATCACCACCGGAGACATCGACCTCTCCATCCTCAACGACGCCACCTTCGTCTCCTTCTACGTCCAGCATAAGGGCGTCGAGAACGGCGAAACACTCGTCGTCGAGTACTACGACATCCTCGGAAACTGGAACGAACTCGCCACCATCACCTCCGACGGCAACGACCAGACCGACTTCACCTTCGTCAACGCCGAGGTCGATATCTTCGGCTGGTGGACCGGGTTCCAGCTCCGATTTACCGCCACCGGCTCTGACGGCACCGACGACTGGTACATCGACGATATCTCCATCGCGCCCTTCGCCGGAAACAACATCCCCTTCTACGAGCCCTTCCAGGACTCCACCTTCGACACCACGTCAAGCTGGGCAGATATCAGCGGCGCAACAGTCTCCACCGACGGCACCAACGAGCCCAGCGATCCCTACTCCATGAACCTCGACGGCACCGACTCGGCGACCAGCTACAACTTCCTCCTCACACTCGACGACTTCCCCGTCTTCCTCAGCTTCTACTCACAGCACAAGGGCGTGGACAACGGCGAACAGCTCGTCGTCGAATACCTCAGCGACGCCGGGGTGTGGCTCGAGTTTGCCACCATCACCTCGGATGGCAACGACCAGACATCCTTCGATTTCAACCAGGACAGCCTCATATTCGACGCCTACCACGACGGGTTCGCCTTCCGCTTCCGAGCCCTCGGCAGCGACGACACCGACGACTGGTACATCGACGACATCAGGCTCGGTGACGAGTTCACCCCGCCCGACGACTGCATCGCCGACTTCAACATGGACGGCACCGTCGACACCCAGGACGTCCTCGCGTTCCTCAACGCATGGACCGCCGGCGACAACTCCGCCGACATCAACGGCGACGGCGACGTCAACACCCAGGACGTCCTCCTCTTCCTCAACCTCTGGAACATCGGATGCTAAAGACTCTCCTGCGAACGTAAGGTTCCAGAACACACGTGCTCACACCCATCCATGCCCCGGGGCCCTCGCGCCCCGGGGCTTTGTTTTGCAGACCCAGAACGTACAGGGATCCGCCGCCGCCTGAGAGCCGTACTCTGGGACGTAGCTCCACGCCGCGTCGCGGCAAACGGGTGTTGTGGTTCAGGCGGCCCGGCGTTCTCCCGGGGCCTCGCCAGAACCCGACCATTCGGCGCACCCGTACCGCTCGATGGGCGTGCTGCAACATTTGCCCGGCCTTCTCCTCGCAGAAAGCCGACCAACAACCGACAGGGTCGCTTGTCTTGAGAGGGGGAATCTCTCGGGCGCTCGCACCCAAACATTCGCAAACGCGGAGGATCCTGCCCATGAAGCTCGCAGTGCTTATCACTCTTTCCTGTGTCGGGCTCGCCACCAGCGCGCAAGCCCAAAACATCAGCCGCGACGCCCAAGACGCTGCCGCGTTCGTCGAGGTCCCCGGGTCGATGGAGTTCTCCGGCCGGATCATCGCCAAGCCGCTCCAGCTCGAGACCCTCGCCGACCGTGGGCTCAACCAGCAACAGGTCGCCGACACCATCGCCCGCGCCAACGCCGAGCTCGCCAAGTACGACGAGTACTGGTTCGAGCCCCTCGTCGACCACCACGTCATCAACGTGCCCAACGGCATGACCGAGAACCAGTTCATCAACCAGCTCATCGACACCGGGCTCTTCGAGTTTGTCGAGCCCGACTGGATCCTCTACCCGATCGCCTGTCCCGACGACTCCCGCCTCAACCGCCAGTGGCACCACGACACCGACATCATGATGTCCTGCGAAGCCTGGGACCTCCACACCGGCACCCCCGCCGTCACCGTCGGCATCTGCGACACCGGCATCCAGACCTCACACCCCGACCTCCAGCTCAACCGCAAGGAAGGCTACAACGCCGTCAACCGGGTCTGGGAAAACAACGGCGGCAACATCGGACCGGTCCACCCCCACGGCACCAACACCACCGGGTGCGCCGCCGCCAACGGCAATAACGCCATCGGCGTCTCCGGCGTCGGGTGGAACCTCAGCCACCGCATGATGCGCGTCTCCAACCAATCCAGCGGCTCCTCCAGCTCGAGCACACTCACCCACGCCGCCCTCACCTCGATCCAGGCCGGTGACAGGGTCGCCAACGTCTCCTACTCGGGAGTCAACTCCAACAGCGTCCGCTCCACCGCCACCCAGATCAAAAACCTCGGCGGCCTGCTCACATGGTCGGCCGGAAACGACGGGCGAAACCTCAACTGGGGCAACCGCGACAACGACGACGTCATCGTCGTCGGCGCAACCACCAGCGGCGACAACAAATCGAGCTTCAGCGCCTTTGGACCCTCCGTAGACCTCATGGCGCCCGGAAGCGGCGTCCAGACCACCAACACCGGAAGCGGGTACGCCTCGGTCAGCGGCACCAGCTTCAGCGCGCCACTCACCGCTGGGCTTATCGCACTCGTCTGGTCGGCAAACCCGAGCCTCACCCCAGACGAGGTCGAGACGATTATCAAAGCCGGCGCAGACGACCTCGGCGCCAGCGGCATCGACAACACCTTCGGCTACGGCCGTATCAACTCCTTCAACTCACTCCTCCTCGCCGGCGCAGGAAACAGCATCGACCTCCCCTTCCTCGAAGAGTTCACCTCAACCACCTTCGACAGCGATGTCTGGACCACCCTCGTCGGTGCCGAGATCAACGACAACGCCAACGGCGAGCCCAGCGAGCCCTACGCGATGAACCTCGACAACTCCGACTCGGCCACCACCGGCTTCTTCGCCATGGCCGATCAGCAGTTCCCACGCTATCTCAGCTACTTCGTCCAGCACCAGGGCGTCGAGCAGGGCGAAGTCCTCCTCCTCGAATACCTCGACGGCAACAACCAATGGGTCTTCTACAAAATCATCATCTCCGACGGCAACGACCAGAACAGCTTCCAGTTCTACCAGGACACACTCCCCGCTGACGCCCACCACGACCTCTTCAGAATCCGCTTCACCGCCACCGGCTCAGACAGCACCGATAACTGGTACATCGACGACATCCGTATCGGTGACGAGTTCACCCCGCCCGACGACTGCCCCGCCGACTTCAACAGCGACGGGTCCGTCAACTCCCAGGACGTCATCGCGTTCCTCAACGCATGGACCGCCGGCGACGGATCCGCCGACATGAACGGCGACGGCAGCGTCAACACCCAGGACGTGACCTTCTTCCTCAACCTCTGGAACGCCGGCTGCTAAAGCCACTCCCCACACACTCGCCGACAAGCCTCGGGCACACATCCCGAGGCTTGTCGCTTTTTACGCAACTCTCCTGCAAAACTCCATCCAACACCGTCCCGACGATTGCCCGGGCATCACGGGAACCGTGCGCCGCTCCCCTTCGTATGGAAGGGCGTCTTCAAATCTGGTCTCCTGCGGGAGGGTCTCGGCAACGCGAGGGGAGCCGAGACCTTTCTGCGTTTTTCCAACGCCCGATCCACCGCCCGGCCCGGCAACCGACGCCGTACCCTTGCCGGGCCATGACCCCCTCACCCCCCTCACCCCCCTCACCCCCACCCCCCCCCACACCCACGACCGTCAGCCCTGCCGCGCCCCGCCGCCGGAGCGCGCTCGAAGTCGCCAGGCTGGTGGCTGCCGATATCAAGATCGCCCACTCGGTCTTCGCGCTGCCGTTCGCGGTGCTCGCAGCCTTCCTCGCCCGGCCGGAAACCGACACCCACGCCAGGTTCGCCAGCAAACTCCTGCTCATCGTCCTGTGCATGGTCTTTGCCCGCACCTTTGCGATGCTGGTCAACCGCCTCGCCGACCGCCGCATCGACGCAGCCAACCCCCGCACCGCCAGGCGGGCACTCGCGGCCGGTCGGCTCACCCTCCGCCACGGCCTGCTCGCCACAGCAACCACCGCCGCAGCCTTTGTCGCAGCCACCACCCTCTTCGGCTTCCTCTTTGCCAACTGGTGGCCCGCGCTCCTGGCAGCTCCCGTCCTGCTCTGGATCGGGTTCTACTCCTTCACCAAACGCTTCACCGCGCTCTGCCACCTCTTCCTCGGCGGGGCGCTCGCGGCCTCACCGCTCTGTGCCGCGATCGCGGTCGACCCGGCTTCTCTTGCCAGCACCCCCGCCCTCTGGTGGATCGCCGGCATGGTCCTGTGCTGGGTCGCGGGGTTCGACGTGATCTACGCCCTCCAAGACCTCGACTACGACCGCCGTGTCGGCCTCTCGAGCATCCCCGCTGCCCTGGGCCCCCGCGGGGCGGCGTGGGTCAGCCGCACGCTCCACGCCGTGGCGGTGGCCTGCCTCGTGCTCGCCTGGAAGAGCGACCCCCGCCTGGGCGTGGTCTTTGCCCTGGGCATCGCCCTGACAGCCACCCTCCTCATCGCCGAGCACGTCGTGCTGGTCCGCAAAGGCCTCGCCGGGCTCGACATGGCGTTCTTCACCCTCAACGGCATCGTCAGTTGCCTGCTCGGGGTCGCGGGTGTGGTCGACCTGCTCTGGTAGATCAGCCCCCGGCCGTCCCCAGACCAGTGGGCACCAACACGCTTGTCCCCTCGCTTGCGCGAGGGGCTCCAAATAAAAAAAGGCAACATGCCTGGTAGAGCCCCTCGCGCAAGCGAGGGGACAACTTCTTGGAAAGGGAGCGCAAAGCGTCCGAAAACCCACACCAACCAACTCGCGAGTCTTTCAATCATTCCTGAAAGAAGCATTGACACCCGAGCGCCAGCCCCCGATACTTCAGCGTGATGACGCCCAACACACAACCCGACACCCTCGCCGCGGCTCAGGACCGGTTCATCGCCACGTGGGGGCAGATGGGCTCGGCCTGGGGTATCAGCCGCACCATGGCCGAGGTTCACGCCCTCCTCTTTATTGTGGGCGAACCGCTCTGCACCGACGACGTCATGGAACGCCTGGAAATCTCCCGAGGCTCGGCGTCAATGTCCCTCCGCGCACTCGTGGACTGGGGGGTCGTCGCCCGCGCCCACAAGCGCGGCGACCGCAAAGAATACTTCGCCGCCGACCAGGACGTCTGGACACTCTTCCGCGCGGTCGTCCGCGAACGTATGAAACGTGAAATCGACCCGCTGCTCGCGTCGCTCTTCGAGATCCGCGACATGACCCGGGGCATGGACGGCGGCGTCCACAGCGAGATCTCCGAACACAACCTCCGCGTCGATGAGTTGCTCCAGTTCTTCGAGATCGCCCAGGCGGTCGGACAACGCTTCATCAGCCCCAGCGGCGAAGGGCTCCAGGCCGCCGCAGAGATCTTGAGCAAGACCCCCGCATGACCCGCACCACGTCCACCCCGGTCCGCATCGACTGCGCAGCGCGGTCGTCGTCGCACGCCCAGGCGTGGCCGGTCGCGCTGGTGTGGGACCTTGCCTCCCGCGTGTGCCTGCGCTGCGCGGCCGACAACGGGACCGACACCCCCAACGGCACCCCCAACGGCACCCCCGCCGATATCCCCGTCGCGATCGAGGTGCTGATCACGCCGGACGAGGGGAAGTCGTGTGCGACCGTGTCGCTGTGCTTTGTGCTGAATTCGGGCGCACGCCACGAGCTGGAAACCCGATCCGGCGTGCGTGCGGTGTGGCTCCGCGAGGACGGCTTCGAGCACCTCGACGCCGAAGGGGTCGTGTCGTGTACCTTCCGCACCGCCGACACCTCACGGCCTGTGTTCGCGCGGTGCCCGCTGCTCGAGCAGGCGGGCATCCCCGCGGGGTCGTACTCGCTCCGTAGCCGGGGCGACTGAGACGGATCACGAAAGACCTGTCTACATCTTGACGAGCCCTGTGCGCGAGCACAGGTTGGTTTTCCCTGTGACAAATGACCCTTCGTGGTCCCGAGCTTGCGCTCGGGGCTCGTCAAGGCGCACGAGATATCTTCGCAACATGTGTCACGAAAAACCCCTCGCGTGCGCAAGGGGCTCTGTGTCGTGTGTGATTGTTGCACCATCGAAACCATCGCGCAGGACCGCGACGCGTCGTTGCTGAGTCAGCTCTTCTTGCCGAGCACCATGCCGACGATCGCGAAGATCACGACGACGCCCGCCATCCCGCCGGCGACGGCGTAGAACTGCCCGCCGATGATGCTCTTGACCGGCTCGATCGTGCCGGTCATCGCAAAGATCACCACCGCGATCCCGAACGCCAGGCACAGCGCCATGCCGAGCGCCAGCCCGCCACCGATCCCCGACCATGCGCCGTCGTAGGCCTCAGCGAGCATCGGCACCATCGCCGCGGCCGGAGCAGCCGCAGCCGCGTCGGCTTCGCCCTCCGAGCCCTCGAACAACGCCGACGCGCCATCGACGATGCCGCTCTCGCCAGCCGGTGAGGTCGCGCCCATCGTCTCCTGCCCGTACACATCGTCGAGCAGATCCGCGCCCAGCGAGGTGTCGTCGGCTTCTTTGGTCAGGTCGAGCAGCCCGGAGCCGGAACTGGCCGAGTCAAGATCAAAGCCCGCGTCGAGCCCGGAGTCGGTGACCTGTGTCTGGGCGGAAGGATCGGCGGTTTCGGTCTCGTCAGGGTCGAAGATACTGATGCCCGTCGAGTCGCTGGGTTGATCGAGTCCGAGCCCGAGCGCACTGCCCGAGCCTGACGACGAAAGCGACAACGGCTCGAGGTCTTCACCGAGCTTGAGCACGTCTTCATCGGCACCGCCGCCGAGCAGGTCGACCTGTTCCTTCTTGAACATCAGCCGATCGCCGTCGCGGAACTCCTGCAACTGCCCGCTGTTGGCCATCTGCTGGACCTCGTCGGCGGACTTGCCAAGCCGTTCTGCGGCTTCATCGATCGTGTAGAACATCTTCGCCATCGGGCGTGCCTCCTCAGGAAACCCTAAAAATCAGTCTGCCCCATGCTAGCACAGCGGTGCCGCCTGCGGGGCGAACGATCGAAACCCAAACACCTGCCCCATCCTCATTCCCACCGGGGAAACCCTCACGAATCCGGACACAGGTGTGTCCCTGAGTCCACGATCCGGTTCCCGATACGCACGCTCCGCCGTCCCGTTCCCGGCGTGGGGGGTGTGGGGGTGTGGGGGTGTGGGGGCGTGGGGGTGTGGGGGTTGAATCACCCGATCGGCCGCTGGACACTCACCGCGGCGTAGAGCCCCACCACCCGCTCGCGAGGCAGCGTCTGCGGCGGGTACGCCTGATTCATCGGTTGCAGCCGAATCAACTCCTCCCCCTCCGGCCCGGTCTCGAAAAAGACCCGCTTGAACGTGGTCTCGTCGTCCGGCGCCAGACGGGCAAAGCAATCCGACCCGTTCCGCACGTCGCGGGCGGGCGAGAAGATCACGATGTCGCCCTCCCGATAGTCCGGCTGCATCGAATCGCCAACCACACGGGCTGCGAAGGCGTCGGCGTCCGCAAGGTCCGGGCAACGCACGTACTCATCAGCCACGCGGGCGGGATAACCGAGATCGGTAAACTCGCGCGGGTATCCGGCCTGGACGCGGTTGATGACCGGCACTTCCAAAGGCAACGCGACCGGCATCGGCCCACGCTCATCCGGCGGGCTGAGCTGATCAATCAACGCCCGGAGCTTGCCGGACTGGTACGCGTCGTCGAGTCCTGTGCCGGACCCGGCTGCGCCTTTGGAATCGCGCAACAGCGCCGCCACCTGCGCCGCGGCCAGTTGCCGTCGCTGCAACTCTTCGAGCTCACGCCGGATCGGGCCGGGCGTGGCTTGCAGATCCGCCAGGCGCAACAGCAATCCCTCTTCGGTATCGAGCGCCGCTTCGAGCTTGCGCAAGACCGCCGCACTCGGCGGCCCGCACCTGGCGTTCTCGATCGCCGAGAGATAGCTCTTCGAGCACACGACCAGTTTGGCGAGCGCATCGAGGCTGAGGCGGAGCTCGCCCCGCCGCGCGCGCACCGCAGCCCCCAGCCGCGACGTGCCTTGATTCGGTGAGCTGACGGACATGGGGAATCCTCCGAATGGCGTGCAATCTGTCCCGAATATCCACGGGTGCGCGCAAGTTTTTTGCTATGCCATACAAAGGCCTTGCATAGTGTCCTTCAAGTTGAGAATATATGGATAGAGTTCAATGACTATTGAACACAGGATTGTGTGTCAAAGCAAGCCGTTTCAGCACAGAATGGAGAAAAACATGCTCGGATCGCCCACTATCGACCATCTCGAGGCCAAAAGCCCGGCTCTCGACCTTCGCCGAGGGTTCCGAAGAGACGTGGCAAGGACACTCGTTGATCGGGCGGTCCACCTTCCTGAACAAGACCGCTACCTCATCGAGGGCGTCTTTCGCGACGGGCGGCCGATCTCCGATCTTGCCCAGATGTGGCGCGAGCACCCCGGCCCCGGCCGCGCCCCGCGTTCGCTCCGTCGTCGGCTGCACCGGCTTGTCGATCGGTTGCTCTCGCCGCGCTTCGAGGTTGTCGCGCAGCTCAACCACACCTGGACCCCGACGCGCAAACGTGTCGCGACCGCGTGCGTGCTGCACGGGCTCTCGACGCGACGGGCGGCTGCCGACCTGGGCATCTCGTTGCACACCGTCCGCCGCCAGGTCGACGCGATCAACGCGATCTGCGACGCGGTTTCGGGGGGGAGGAAATCATGAACGCTCTGGTCCCCTCGGTCGAGTGCGGCTCGCGGCCTTCGGACCGGCTGCTCCGCGCCCTCGCGCCCTTCGGGCTCCTCGCGCAACACACCGACCGCCCGGCACCGGTGCCGCCGGCCCGCACGACGGTGGACCGTGTGCTCGCCTTGCCCGGCGGGTCGATCGCGCTGCTGACCGGTCCGAGCGGGTGCGGCAAGTCGACGCTGCTGCGCGCCATCGCCGAGACCGCCCGCGCCGACCGAGCGCACGTTATCGACGCCGCCGTGTTACGCCGCGAGGCGCACCCCGGGCGACCGATCATCGACCTCTTCACCGGCCCGCTGCGCGACAGCCTCAGACTGTTCGCCGCGGCCGGGCTCGCCGAACCGATGCTCTGGGCGCGGGCGGCGAGCGAACTCTCCGAAGGGCAGCAACTCCGCCTGAGCATCGCGCTGGCGATGGCAAAGGCCCATCCCGGCGTGCGCTCGGTGCTGCTGCTCGATGAATGCTGTTCGACGCTCGATCGTGTCACCGCCCGTGGTGTTGCGCGCACGCTCCGCCGCTGGGTGTCGCGCCATCGGGGTGTGCTTGTGGTCTGCGCCACTGCGCACGACAACCTCGCCGCAGCGTTGCAGCCCGATCTTGTGCTCGAACCGCCGTTTGCGGCTTGCAAAGCAGAGGCGTGCGCGACAAAGGAGTGTGATCCATGCACACGGTGAACACCACAACTGCGAATCCATCGCGGCCGCAGATGGAGACCTGCTGCATCACGCCCGGCACCCGTGCCGACTACGACGCACTCGCGCACCTGCACTACCGTGGCGGCCCGCCCGCCACGATCGCGCGAAGCCGCGACGGGATGCCGGCGATCCTCACCGCCCGCGACGAGGACGGCCGGCTCGCCGGGGTGCTGGTGGTGAGCATGCCCACGCTCAACGGCTCCTGGCGTTCGCTCGCCTGGCCGGGCGCGTACACCTCGGGCGACAAACGCCGCGACGCGCTCGAAATCAACCGCACGCTCCGCTGCATCTCGCGGGTGATCGTCGATCCGAGATTCCGCGGCCAGGGTGTCGCGCGGACGCTGGTCCGGACGTATCTCGATGAGCCGCTCACCCCCCGGACCGAAGCGATCGCGGCGATGGGGCACGTCTGCCCGTTCTTTGCCGCAGCGGGGATGACAGCGTACCCGTTGCCGCCGAGTGCGCGGGATGCACGTTTGCTCGACGCGCTGGCGAGTGTCGGGCTCGAACCCTGGGAGCTGCTCGAATCGCGCGGCGCAGCTCGAACGCTCGACTCACACCCCTGGCTCTCGCGCGAGGCCCGCACCTGGGCGGGGGGCTCGCCGAGTACGCGCAGGCACAAGGACGCCGAACCGCTGTCGTTGTTGATGCTCGCCGCGTCGCACGCCGGGCAACGGCCGATCGCGTACGCACACGGAGGATGACACACCATGCACAACTCCAAACCAAAAGGAACAGCCATGAAAGCCGTAAAAAACAGTACAAAACGCGAGAACGAAAGCAGCCCGCCGAGCCGGACAGCGCCCGCCGAGCCGCCGGATGTGCGCGAACTGCCGCACCCGATCACGTTCTTTGTCAACGGGAAAGAGCGGCAGCAGATCCTGCGAGCCCTCCGCCGCATCGACGGCAACCGGGTGTTCGCGCTCCGCCGGGCGCTGGGGCTTGAAGAGCCCGGGCTCGTGCCGGACTGACACACGACAACCAAGAGCATCGCTTGCCAATCTGTTCCATTGCGCAGCATTGTCGGCGATCGTCCCCTCGCTTGCGCGAGGGGCTCTACAGAAACGAACAACAAAAAAGAAACGAACATAGAGCCCCTCGCGCAAGCGAGGGGACAGACAACGGCCCGCAAAGAAAGAACCGACACGAATCGTCCTTCATCCATGCTGGAAACAGCGTTCTGCAACACGCCCGAACACCGCGTTCGGCACACAGTTCACCGGCGTTCCCCCCGCCAACACAGGTTCAACAGGGGGAACAATGGCACGAAAAATAAAGGCCCATCACGACGACCAACCGGGCGACGAGCACAATGGCAACTCAACACCAACCGAGCGGTGGTGCTTCCCGAACACGCCGCGCGAGTTGCGCCGCTGGCTCAACGACTCGCTCGGGCTCACCATCGCCACACGGCCGATCATCCGCAGCCATCAGGCACCTTTCGCCTACCTCGTCCACTCGTTTTTCGAGGGCGGCAGGCTGCTCGGGCTCGACGATGAAGAGCTGCGCACGCCGGACTCCGCGGGCGGCCCGTCGCTCGACTGCGTGGTCTGGGCCAACCGAGGCGGAGGCAAGACGTTTCTCGGTGCGATCGCCACGACGCTCGATCTGGTGTTCAAGCCGGGCGTCGAGATCCGCATCCTCGGCGGTTCGCTCGAACAATCCAAACGCATGCACGCGCACCTGCGCGCACTGTTTGCCAAGAGCCCGCTTGCCGAGCTGGTCGACGGCCGTATCACCGAACGAAAGCTCCGCCTGACCAACGGCAGCTCGGTCGAGATCCTCGCCCAGAGCGAGACCAGCGTCCGAGGCACCCGCGTGCAAAAGCTCCGCTGCGACGAGGTCGAGCTCTTCGACCCCGACGTCTGGGAAGCCGCGCAGCTCGTCACCCGCTCGACCGATGTCACGCTCCCCGACGGCCGGACCATCGAGGTGCGCGGCTCGATCGAGTGCCTCAGCACCATGCACCGGCCCTACGGCTTGATGCACAAGATCGTGCAAGAGGCCCGCGAAGGGCAGCGGGCGCTCTTCCGCTGGGGGGTTGTCGATGCGCTCGAGACCTGCCCGGAGGTGCGCCCTTGCGAGCCTTGCGTGCTGCACCCAGAGTGCAAGGGCCGAGCCAAGGATCGGCACGAGGGCGGGCACATCCGCATCGACGACGCGGTGCGGATGAAAGGGCGGGTCGGGCAGGCGACGTGGGAATCCGAGATGCTGTGCCGACGCCCGAGGCGGAGCGATTCGGTCTTCCCCGAGTTTGATCCGGCGGTACACGTGGTCGGCACCGGCGCGAGCTGGCAGCCGCCGCGGGGCACGCTGATCGCGGGGATGGACTTCGGCTTCCGCGCGCCGACGGTCGTGCTCTGGGCGGTCCACGACGAGCACGATGTGTTGTGGGTGCTTGCCGAGCGGGTCAAGACCGAGACGGTGCTCGACGAGCACGCGCGGGCGATCAACGAGGGGCCGGGCGTGGACGGGCTGAACGGGCCGCCGGCGTGGATCGGGGTTGACCCGGCCGGTCGGCAGCGCAACGACCAGACCGGGGTCAGCCCGTGCAATCTGCTCCGCAAAGCCGGGTTGACGGTCAGAGACAAACGCGCCGGGACGCAGGAGGGGCTGATGCTGGTGCGGGCACGACTGCGCCCGGCGACGGGTGCCGGGACGGGCGAAAGCGCAGGGGAAGGGGCCATCGACTCGGAATCGGGCACCAGCCCCAGCCCGGGTGCCAATCCGTCGCCGAAGCTGTTCATCCACGCCCGGTGCAGGCACCTGATCGAGTGCATGGAGCGGTACCACTACCCGGCGGACCGCCCCGAGAGCATGTCGCCAGCAAAGGACGGGTTTGACCACGCGGCGGACGCGCTGCGGTACATGATCCAGTCGCTGGATCGGCGGTTTTGCTGCAAGTTCAGCTCCTACTAGGGGTTATACATGCTCAAGTACATACTCGCACTGCATACAAGCGGTCCAGCTGCCGAACAAATAGACCTGTGCATCAGTAATTTTGTTGAGCATGCCGAAACAGAAGTGGTAGTATCTGGAGCAATGGACTTGATGGAACGGACTCATCGAACAAGACGCACTGGTTCAACGGGCTGGCAAACGGCCAAGCTTGAGCACCAGACGAATCGCCCGTTGGATTTCCGCTGGCTTGATACCGCTGCGCAGTCACACTACAGAACTACACAATCCAATGGACCTCCTGATGCTCGCAGGGTTGCCGAACTTCTTGCTGTTGCAATTACCGCTGCTGCGGTTTCTGGTGCATTCGTCAGTGCACTTGAAGCAATCAGCCGGAGCATGAACAAACGATGACCGACCCGGACAAGCAGGCTGAAATTGAACCGACGGCAAGTCCGGACACATCCTCGCAGGATGAGCCGGATATTTCTGCGGACATGGCGGATGTCATGCGCCAAATGCCGCCGCAGGTCAAAGAGATGATGGCATCATTCACGATGGGTCCACCGACCAACCCCATCATGAACAAGATCAACGAAGACCACATCAGCAAGGCGTTGGAACTCGCATCGCAAGCGGTGGACAACAACTACAAGCTGGATAGCCGTGAAGTCGACATCAAGGGTTCCAATCGGTGGTTTGCACTGGCGGTGTTCGGTACAAGCCTGATTGTTGTTCTGGTTCTCGTCATGGTTCTGCAAGACAAACCGGAAGTGCTGCTTCCAACGCTCACCGGCCTATTCGGCTTGGCAGCAGGGGCTATAGGTGGATATGGGTACGGCAAGTCAAAGACTGACTGAGAGCTGAACTCGTTCTGTTGCCGCCCCCTACCCCGTCATCGGCAGCAAATACGGCACCGCGAACTGGATGAACACATACGCCGCGGTGCCCAGCAGGATCATCGCCAGCACGATCTGCACCGTCAGGATCACCGTCTTGAGCCAGTACCGCTCGAAGGTGTTCACGCGCACCGCCCGGTAGGTCACCGCGATCCCAAACGCCAGGGGGATCAGCAGCAGAAACCACTGCCGATGGAGGTCGAGCGGGTCGAAGAACGGGCGCCACGCGAGCACACCGACCGAGGCGCTCGCGAGCGGGGCAGCCACGGCAGGAACTGTCAGGAGGATTGCGAACATTTACGCACCCCTCCTGCGCACGCGGCCGGCGGAGGGAAACGCCGCGTCGATAATGACGATGAGGTTGAGCATGCCGGCGATGGTGGCGTAGAGCGTGCCGATCTCGTTCATTTTGCCCAGGCTCTTGGAGACCGGGGGCACAGACCCGGCCGGGCCGGCGACCCAGCGGCCGGAGTCTGGGTCTTTGACCTCGTTGGGCAGAGGGCTTCGGCGCTGGCCGGTGGTGGGGTCGAGCCCTTTGAGGACGTTCTGGTGGACGTAGTCGGTCGCAAAGGCGACCGGGCCGACGATCGCCTGGCCGAAGAACCAGAGGCGGTCCTGGCGGGAATCAACCACGTCGATCCCCCCGATGAGCAGGCCGCTGAAGAAGAGCCCGAGTACGCCGCCGCCCACGAGCAACGCCCGGCGGACCTGCCCCTGATACCAGTGCCCTGCCCCGGGCAGAAGGACGGCGAGAATGCCCGCGAGCGGGTCCATCGGTGGCTGGTCGGAGGCGTCGAAGCTGGGTGGGGTCATGGTCTCGGGCATTTCCACGAAAGGGGACAAGGAACACAGCAGATTCGACCGACGAACAGGCCACGGCCGCCGCGAGGCACCACGCCCCGGGGCGGATCGGTCGACACCGGGAGAACGATGCCTATCCTCCGCGCCCGGATATCGACAGGGGCCAAAGCGGTAGTAGTGTACCGCCGATCGGGGAGCGGGCGTCCGATGGACGCGCCCGGCCTCTGATCGAGGATCAAGGAGGACCAACCGCCGGCCCGGCAGGGTTCGGGCGGCTTGGTGGAGCAAGAGTGCGGCTTCAGCGCAAGAGGATGATCGTGATGGTGACTGAGCAACTGTTGGACGGATTTGGGATGACAGCGACCTTTGGAGAGCCGACCTGGGGCGGGGGATCGTCTGCGGGCGAGGCGGCGACGGTCGTGCTCGATGTGGACGAGGACGAGGACGAGTTTGACGCCTTTGACGATGATGACGACGACGCGGACGAGGAGTTCGACGAATTCGGCGACGACGACGACGACAACGACGACGACCTTGACGAAGACACAGACGACGACCTGTGACGCCGGCCTGAGGATCGGGCCGGCATGGAGAATGCCATGCCCGCTGCCGACCGCCCCGCTGCCGATTCAAGCTCCGCCGCCCATGATCCGCTGCCGCCGGGGATCCGGGCAGACCGCCGGGGCGGGACCGACCGCCGCGACGAACAGGACGCCCAGGACGGGGCGAACAGCTTTGCCCGTCGCCGCGGACCCGGTCGGCGGTTGAGCGACTTTGTCAAAGCGGCCGAAGAGGGCGAGATGACCAAGGAGCAGTTCCTGTTCCTGGTCGCGATCGATTCGTTCAAGAAGGCCAACAACGTCGCGTACCCGAGTTGGTCGGACGTGCTCGAGGTGGTGCGGTTGCTCGGCTATCGCAAGTCGATGCCGGCGGAGATCGAGTTCCGCAATGCCGAGGACTGGCGCGAACAGCCCGACAGCCCCTCGGGGGTGCGGCCGCAGCGCTGGCAGGAGCGGTTTCTCAAGGACGAGCCGGAGAGCCCGGACAGCAGGGCGCAGCAAGCGGCGTAGAAACCGGCCGCGATCTTTGCGTGTGCGCGTGCGCACGATTCATCCCAACGCTCCGGCGTGTGCCGCGGCTCTGCGTGGCCATGAGTGAAGCCGTATCGGTCCTGCGCGCGCAAGGCCATGGGCCAGCTGCCACCGACCTCGGCTCGGAGGGGTCGGTGCCGAACTGGTCGTGTACACCGACCTCCCAAGGCGGAGGTCGATGGCACGGGGTCAAGAGATCGGTGCCACCTGCCGGAGTGGAGGGCTCGGGGGGGAGCCGGGGGGAGGGGCTCCTCGCTTGCGCTTCGGGCTCGGTTGTGTGGTTGCGGCGGGGGGGATTTGCCCCCCGGGGGGGGGAGAAAAGGGCGGCTGGCGGGATTCGAACCCGTGACCCCCAGGATCACAACCTGGTGCTCTAACCAACTGAGCTACAGCCGCCGTCTGGCGGGAACATGCCCGCCGAGCCGAGAAGACTATGAGCCTCCCGCCCGTCTGGCAAATCGTGGGGAGGCCGGGCGATGCTGCGGCGGCCTGCCGGGGGCGTGCTGGAGGATCGCCCGGGGGGTCCCTACCGTTTGGGTCCCACCTATACCTGTCCGTTCGGACCCTGCCCCAGGGAGAGACGCCGTGACCCAGATCGCCAACTCGTCGGCTTTGGACCTTTCCGCTCAGCGCTGCCTGAAAAACCTCGCTCCTGCGGCACTGATCGAGCACGCGATCGCCGCGGGAGAGGGTCGGCTCGCGGCCAACGGGGCGCTGGTCTGCCTGACCGGGGACCGCACCGGCCGCTCGCCGACGGACAAATACCTCGAAGACACGCCGGACATTCACGACAAGATCGACTGGGGCAAGGTCAACCAACCGATCACGCCCGACCGGTTTGACCGGGCGGTGCAGATCGCCACCGAGCACCTCAACGCCGAGGCAAGGCTGTTCGTCTTCGAGGGCTGGGCCGGGGCCGACACCGACCATCGGCTGGGCGTCCGGGTCGTCACCGAGCAGGCGTGGCACGCGCTCTTTGCCAGCACGCTGTTCATCCGCCAGGGCTCGGCCAGCGATGCCGGCGACGGCAGCTGGAAGCACGACTGGACGATCATCAACGCCGGGCGGCGGCACCTGACGGCCGAGGAACAGGCCGAGCTTGGGGTCGAGTCCCCGCTCCTGATCGTGCAAAGCATGGCAAAGCGCACGGTCGTGATCCTCGGCACCGAGTACGCCGGCGAGATCAAGAAAAGCATCTTCTACGCCCTCAACTTTGACCTGCCCGAGCAGGGTGTCTTCCCCATGCACTGCTCGTCCAATGTCGCCAACAACGACGCGGAGAATGTCGCCCTCTTCTTTGGGCTCAGCGGCACGGGCAAAACCACGCTCAGCGCCGACCCCGACCGCGCCCTCATCGGCGACGACGAGCACGGCTGGGGACCAAACGGCGTCTTCAACTTTGAGGGCGGGTGCTACGCCAAGTGCATCAAACTTTCGAAAGAGGGCGAGCCGCAGATCTGGGACGCGATCAAGTTCGGCAGCGTGCTCGAGAACACCGTCATCGACGACGAAACACGAGTCCCCGACTACGACGACGGCTCGATCACCGAGAACACCCGCGTGACCTACCCGGTCGAGTACATCCCCGGCGCGGTCATCCCCAGCATCGGCAAACACCCGAACAACGTGATCTTCCTGACCGCCGACGCGTTCGGCGTGTTGCCTCCGGTCAGCAAGCTCAGCCCCGAGCAGGCGATGTATTACTTCGTCAACGGCTACACCAGCAAGCTGGCCGGGACCGAGGCGGGCGTGACCGAGCCGGTGCCCAACTTCTCGGCCTGCTTCGGCGCACCCTTTATGCCCCGCCGTCCGACCGAATACGCCGAGATGCTCGCCGAGCGACTCAAGAAGCACAACGCCGACGTCTGGCTGCTCAACACCGGATGGACCGGCGGCCCCTACGGCACCGGCAAACGGTTCAGCCTCAAGTACACCCGCGCGATGGTCCACGCCATCCTCGACGGCAGCCTCGCCAGCGCAACCTTCACCCCCGACCCTGTCTTCGGCCTGCCGATCCCGAACGCGGTGCCCGGCGTGCCCAGCGAGGTGCTGCTGCCGCGGAACACCTGGGCCGACGGCGCGGCGTATGACACGCAGGCGAAGAAACTCGCCGCGATGTTCCGGGAGAACGCGACGAAGTTTGCCATGGGTAACGCGGTGATGGGGGCGGGGCCGAAGGGGTAGGTACTTGAAGGTGGGGTTGCACGACCACTCGTTTGATGTTAGGGTGTGATATCGATATGGCTAAGCTGAAGTCAATCTTGGGCATGGGTGTGTATGGCCTCCCAGAAGCGGCGCGACTGGCGCGTGTGCATACGAGCACCGCTCGACGGTGGTATGTTGGCGGGAGTGGACACACCGCGCTGCTTAGCGCCTCAATCCCAAGGGTCAACGGGCGGACTGCGATCAGCTTCCTCGATCTTGTCGACTTGCTCGTTGTTGGGCAATTCCGCAGCGCAGGTGTGTCGTTCCAAACCATTCGCCGCGCCTATGGAATCTTGCAACGTCGTTTTGATACGGCACATGCATTTTCGCACCGTTCCCTGTTGACCGACGGCCACACCATCCTGGTTGAATACATGAATGAGCTTGGTGATGACCACCTTGAGGATGTCATAACGGGCCAGCGCGCAATGCCGGAAATTCTGCGGGAATACCTAAAAGAGATCGACTACGACGACGCCACAAATCTAGCGAAGCAATGGCATGTAGCCAGCGGCGTGCTAATCGATCCGCGCCGAAACTTTGGCAAGCCAATCGTTCCTTCGGGAGTATCGACGTCGGTCATCTACTCTTCTGCCAAAGGCAACAATAATGATTACGAACTCGTGGCGGATCTTTTCGGAATAAGCACGGAGAGCGTGCGAGACGCCGTTATTTTTGAACAGGAATTGGCCGCGTGAGGTTTTTTCTTGACAGGAATGTCCCGCCTCCCCTCGCAAGAATGCTGGATATTTTTGACCGCAAGAACACGGTCGAACATCACGACGATCACTTCGACGAGAACACGAGCGACATCCAGTGGCTCGGTACAATTGCGAAGTGGGATCCAAAGCCAGTTGTTGTATCAAGCGACCTCCGCATCCTGCGCAATCCCGCCGAATCACAAGCCTTGCGAGGCACCGAGTTGACCTTCTTTGCCCTTGAAAAACAGTGGCCGAAGTTCAGTTGGGAAGAATGGGCATGGAGGATGGTCAAAGTTTGGCCACTCGTTGTTCGACACGCCAATCCCCGAACGCCCACTGTCTTTCGCGTACCAACACAGGGCCAGAAGATTGAATCTGTCGGTCCAACGCGAACCGCAGGAGCGAGAAGTCGTTAGCCGCGTTCAATACCTTTATTCTCCCCCACCACCAGCACATGAATCGCCGTCAGCAGTTCCTCCGGCTTGATGCCCATCGGCCGTTGAGGCAGCCCTCGACACACGACCCTTCGGCCGAACCGCTCGCGAACACGTTGCACTACAACCGGTCAAAGACTTCTCCGACAGCCTTTGCCGCTTCCTCCCGAGACATCCCTTCGAGGCTGGCTTCCGCGTTCTCCCCGGCTTTGCGGTCTTCCTCTGCCGCTTGCTCGGGCGTCAGGGTGATCCGGTGCTCGACATACTCCAGCGTGCCGAAGAACATCTCGTCCACGCGCCCGGTTGCGTAAGCCGCCTTGATCGCCGGCAACGCCTCGACGGCACGAAGCTCGACGAGGGAGTAAATCACCTTGCCGTTGATCCCCGGGTCGGTGTACTCGGCGTACTTGAGCAGATCGACAAACACCGCCACGACCCGGTCGCGTGTCTCGGGGTGGTCGGTCGCGATGCGTTCGAGGCCGTCGACAAAAAACAATCGCACGCCGAAGGACTCGCGGCTGTCGCGGGCGACACGCGCGAGCGGGTCGATCGCGGCCTCGCCGAGACGGCCCAGAATCTTCGGCAAGTCGTCGAGCCAAAGGTCGTCGTCAAGACGATCCAGCTTGCGGGCCAGTTCGAGAAAGTCCGGGATGGTCTCCGGCAACACGAGCGCCGCCAGCGCCCGGGACGCATGGACCGGGCCGTAGCTCGCTGCGCCGGCGTCCTGCTCGTGAAGCTGGATATCGAACATAAGCCGGCGGAGTTCGGCGGCGTGCTCGGGGCCGATGCCCATCGAGGCGTAGTCGTCGAAGGGCACTTCCCGCCAGACATCCTCCGCACCGCCCGGACAGCCGAGCGTGAGGAGGCGATCAAGCGGCGCGGTGTACGGCTGGCGGGCGGATTTGCTGCTCATGAACACAGCATACACCAACCCCGCGGGCACTTTCGCCGGCGCCACCGGTCGAAGCCCAGTGCGGGGTGTCGGTGATCAGTCGGCTCTCCGAACCGTTCGGGACCGGACGCTGTCCAGTGGCACCCGGCGGGGCGTGTGCGCTAGGCTTGGTTTGCACAGGAGACCACCATGGCCCGCACCCCCTCCGTCGGCGGCAACTGGAAGATGAACACCGACCGCACCACCGGCCCGGCACTGGCCCGTGACCTCGCACCCGCGGCCGCCGCGAACCCCGGGTGCGAGGTCGCGGTGTTTGTCCCGTTCCCGTACCTGCTGGCGGTGGGTGAGGCGCTCGGGCACGGGTCTTCGCCCCGTGGCACCCGGGTCAGACTCGGCGCCCAGGATTGTTACTTTGCGCCCGACGGCGCCTACACCGGCGAGGTCTCCATCCACATGCTCAAAGACTGCGGCGTCTCGGTCGTCCTCACAGGCCACTCCGAACGCCGCCACGTCCTCGGCGAGACCGACCAACTCGTCAACGCCAAGACCCGCGCGGTGCTCGACGCCGATCTCGAGTGCGTGCTCTGCATCGGCGAGACCCTCGACCAGCGGCAAGCCGGGCGGACCGACGCGGTCAACGAGGCCCGGCTCCGGGCGGGGCTCGCGGGGGTCACCGCCGAGCAGATGGCACACGTCACCATCGCCTACGAGCCGGTCTGGGCGATTGGAACGGGCAAGGTCGCCACGCCCGCCGACGCCCAGACAGCCCACGCCCGCTGCCGGGCGGTGCTGGCCGAGATGTTCGACAGCGCCGTCGCCGACGCCACCCGCATCATCTACGGCGGCTCGATGAAGCCGACCAACGCCGCCGAACTGCTCGCTGAGCCCGACATCGACGGCGGGCTCATCGGCGGGGCGAGTCTCAAGGCGGCCGACTTCCTGGCGATCGTCGAGGCGGCGGGGGAGCAGACTTGAGATCGCAGAGGCCGCTCGTCGCCCCGTCCACGCCCTGTCCACAACCCGTACGCATCTGTCCACGGCCGCTGCGGATGCGCGGGCTGCCTTTCCCATGCGGCTCTTGTCGGCACGTCTACGGTCGTCGTAGAACGCCCTATAACGCCCGCGGCCCCGGATCAGAGGGCCGATCGGGGGGGGGGGTTCGATGGCTGGCGGGGGGGGCTGGTGGGGGGCTGGTGGGGGGCTGGGGCCTGCGGGCACTGGACCGCCACCCAGTGGCACCCGTCCGGCCCTCCTTCACCCATCCATCCACTTCATTCAGACTACGAACATGCCATGCGTCTCTACGAGCCCTGTGCGCGAGCACAGGATTTGGCTTTCCTGCGAAAATCAACCGTTCTTGATCCCGAGCTTGCGCTCGGGGCTCCTCGAAACGCCCGAGCTCTTCTGGCCATGCGTATCAGCCACCCATTTCCCGCCGAGCCCGGGTGCCTCAGGGCTCAGCACTCCCCCCTCCCCGCCTAGACTTCCGGCCCTGCCCTGGGCAATCGTCCGGGGCGTGTTCCGAATCATCACCCGGCCTGCGCCCGCCACGGGCGCAGGCCGAACCGACGCCACGGTTGCTGGCAGGAGTCTCGACGCACTATGGACCTCTCTCCCCACACGCTCGGCATGCTGACACTCGGCGCAAGCCAGATAGTGGTCGGAGTACTCACCGTGCTCTTTCTGTTCTGTTCGGTCCTGCTGATCCTGACCGTCCTCATCCAGCGGCCGCAGGGCGGCGGGCTCGCCGGGGCGTTCGGCGGCGGCGGCGGGGCCGGGGGCGAGACCGCCTTTGGTGCCCGCACCGGCGACGCCCTCACCATGGCGACCATCGCGTTCTTTGTGATCTGGCTGGCGATCGCGGTCGGGCTGGTCTGGGTGATGACCCCCGACCAGGGCGGCACCGGCGGCCCGCCCGCAGCAACCTCCGACGAGGGGCTCATCGGGCCGGGCGATACCGACGAAACCGCGACCGAGGGGGCGACCGAGGGGGCGGCCGAGGGCGACGCCGCGGACAGCACCGGCGCCGACAGTGCAGACCAGGGCGACGAAGCGACCGACAGCCCAGCCGAACCAGACGCCGCACCCGACAGCACACCCCAAACCGACGGCGATGGAGCCGGGATTGATGACGGGGCGGGCGACGGGGCTGACGCAGAGACCACCGACAGCACCGACGACACCACGGGCGGCGGCGGACGCTAAGCTGGCAAGACCGGCCGCGTGCTTCGACCCACCGTCATACCGCGCCCAGGAGCGATCGCCCGTGATCCGCAGCATGACAGGATTTGGTGAGGCCTCCCAACACGTCGACGGCGTGCACTACGCCGTCGAGCTGCGCTCACTCAACAACAAATACTTCAAGGCCTCCATCCGCCTGCCCGAACAGCTGCAAGTGCTCGAGGCCGATCTCGAAGCGGCGCTGCGACGCCGGATCGCCCGGGGCAGCGTGACCCTGAGCGTGAGCTTTGCCGACACGTCGGCCTCGGCAGCACTCGAAGTCAACCACCGGGCGCTCGACCGCTACGTCGAACAGCTCCGCCAGTCCAAAGCGGTCCAGAGCGGCGAGGTGGTGATCGACCTCGCGCCGCTGCTGTCCCTGCCCGGCGTGCTGCAGAACCCGACCGAAGAGAGCGACCGCCTCCAGCAGGTGCGTCAGCTGCTGCTCGGGCTGGTCGAGACCGCGTGCGACCACCTGCTCTCGATGCGCCGCCGCGAGGGAGCGCTGCTCAACGAAGAACTCGAAGCCCACCGCGACCTGATCGCCGACCGGCTCGGGAAGATCCGCGAACAGGCCCCGCGGGTGATCGCCGAGCACGAGAACCGGCTCCGGCTGCGGATGGAAGAGATGTTCCGCGAGGCGCAGCTGCGGGTCGAACCGGTCGAGATGATCCGCGAGATCGCGGTCTACGCCGAGAAGACCGACATCGCCGAAGAAATCAGCCGACTCAGCGGCCACATCGAACAGTTCACCGAGCTGCTCGCGGCTGCCGAGGACAAACCCGTCGGACGCACGATGGACTTTCTCGCCCAGGAGATGCTCCGCGAGGCCAACACGATCGCGAGCAAAAGCCCCGACAGCCTGGTCAGCCGACTCATCGTGGAGGTCAAAGGCACGATCGACCGCATCAAAGAACAGGTGCAGAACGTCGAGTAGGCCCCCACCCACAGCGGGAACGCGATGCACACCCCCCACACCCCAAGCCCGCCATCCGATGCCGCGGCGTCCGAGGGTGCCGGTGCGGCGGCAAAGCGCGAGTCCCGGTCGGTGATCTCGCCCGGCGCGCTTGCAAGCGTCTGCGCACGCTACGACCTGGGTGACGTGCAACGGGTGTACGCCTTCAACCGCGGGTCGAGACGCTCGCCCAAAGCGGTGGTCGAGACCGCACGCGGGCGGTATCTGGTCAAACGCCGCGAGCGCGGCCGCGACGACCCGACCCGCGTTGCCAGCTCACACGACCTCCAGCTCTTTCTCCATGCCGCGGGCTTTCCCACGCCGGCGCTCCTGGGCACGCGCCTCGGGAACAACTCGATGGTCCAGCTCGACGGGCTGGTCTTCGAGGTCTTCGAGTTTGTCGAGGGCGAGAGCTTCGACCGCACCCCCGGCCCGTGCGAGGACGCGGGCAGGCAGCTCGCAAAGCTCCACGAGCTGGTGCGCGGGTACGAGCCCCGCTGGCCGTCCCCGGTGTGGACCGCGACGGCGCAGCACACCACCACCGCCCGCCAGCTCGACCGGATCGCCGGCAGCGACGCGGCGCAGCGCGGCACCGCTCGCCAGGTCGTCCGCACGCTCCGCCCGCTCTTTGCCAGCGTGGTCGCCGGGCTCGCCGGGCGAAAGCCGCACCACCAGCAAACGCAGATGCTCCACGCCGACTGGCACCCCGGGAACATGGTCTTCCGCAGCAACACCGTCGCGGCGGTGCTCGACTTTGACGCGGCCCGGCAAGGCCCGGTGCTGTTCGACCTCGCTGGGGGGGCGTTGCAGTTCTCGATGACCCGGGTCGGGATGGACCCCGACAAGTGGCCCGACGGGCTCGACGCCCACCGGTTTGCCGCGTTTCTTCGGGGGTATGGGCCGGCGGCACTCGAGACCGACCTCGCTTCACTGCCCGCGATGATGGCGGCGGCACTGGTCGGCGAGGTGGTCGGGCCGATCGCGGCAACCGGCTCGTTCGCGGGGCAGGACGCCGTGCCCTTCCTGCGGATGGTCACCCGCAAAATCGCGTGGCTCCTCGACCACGCCCCGAAACTGGCGGCACTCGCCGAGCGGTCGGCCCGGGGGGGGTAAGGCAAACGCAACTCTTTCCTGTCGCCGGGTTCGATCGGGTTGCTCTTGGAGCAGATTTCCGCGACACTGTGCGGACCAATGCCAAACCGCACCCACATGATCCTGAGTCTGGCAGCCCTCACGCTCGCGGGCACCGGTCTCGCTTCGGCCCAGCGGAACAGCATCCCCGACACCCGCCCGCCGGTGGACGAGGTCATCGGCATGCTCGACTCGCCGCTCTTTGCGGCGCGTCGGCAGGCGCTGGCCTCGCTGCTCGAACGCCGCGACCTGACCCTCGACGAGGTTGACCTCTGGAGATACCGCGACGACCTCAGCCCCGAGCAACGCCTGCGCCTCGACGAGCTGGCCCTCCAGGTCTTCGCCCGTGGCCCCCGCGCGGCGCTGGGGATCAGCTTCCCCCCCGACGACCGCGGCGGGGTGCGAATCATGAACGTCGTCGCCGGGTTTCCCGCAGCCGATCTGCTCGTCGCCGGCGACCGCATCCTCACCGCCGACGGCCTGCCACTCACCCGGCAGGCGATGCTCCGGGCAGCCATCCTCTCCCACGCCCCGGGCGAGATACTCGAGCTCCGCGTCGAACGCGACGGCGAGACACTCGATATCTCGGTGCCGCTGGGCAGCTTCGGCAACCTGCGCGGGGCCGCGAGCCCCAGGCCGAGCGACCTGGTCGCAGCATGGACGCTCCGCCAGACCCGCGACGGGGCGGCGCAGCGGGGCAAACCGATCACGCCCGTCCCGCGCCAGCCCGGCGCGGCCGACAACCAGACGCCGGGCAACACCGACCCGGACTCGGCAGCATGGCTCGCGGTCTATGCCACCGGGGACGCGCCGGGCTGGCTCGTGCTTGGAGGACAGCCGCGCGAGACCGCCGACCTCTCACTCACCAGGCTCGCAGCCCTCGACGCCTCACGCGCGGTCACGATCGAGGACCCCGAGCTGCTCGGCAACGCCGACCTGGTGCTCCAGCTGGCGATCCTGCGCAACGAACGGACGCAAGCGATCGAGGACATCCGTCGGCTCGAGGCCCTGATCGGTGGCGGGAACCTCGACGCCGGGGGGCGTGCGATGATGCGCCGTCGGCTCGACCAGGAACGCGAGAAGCTCGCGGTGCTCGAAGAACAAATCCGCCTCGTCGACAAGACCCGACGCGAGAAGCGCTGAATCGAAACAACGAGCCCCGAGCGCAAGCTCGGGTGCAAGTACATGCAACGCCGCAGGCCACTCCCGGACCTGTGCTCGCGC
Organism: Planctomycetota bacterium; assembly: GCA_030950285.1. Lineage (GTDB taxonomy): Bacteria > Planctomycetota > Phycisphaerae > Phycisphaerales > UBA1924 > PNC22. Next base: position 158,764 of record JAUZRR010000009.1, read on the forward strand.
ACAGGGCTCGTAGAAAGAAGCACCGATCCTGCCCGGTCTCAGACGATCTCGTCCTCTTCGAGTGTCCGCAGCGCCAGCCCGTTCTCGTGCAGCCGTTCGCGGACCTCGACCAGCGAAGTAGCACCAAAGTTCTTCACGCCCATCAGCTCGGCTTCGGTGTGGCTCGCCAGGTCGCCCATGGTCTGGATGTTGAGCAGCTGCAACGCCCGACGGGCGCGGACCGACAGGTTGAGGTCGGTCACCGGCTTGCCGAGCACCACTTCCTTGCCCGCGTTCTTGAGCTTCTCCATGATCGCCCGCCGCGCAGCCCGGTGCGCATCTTCGAGCCCCTGCCCGAGCCGAAGATTCTTGGCCGTCAGCATCCGCTTGATCTCGAGAAGGCTCGACTCGCCGAAGTTTTTGTAGCTCATCAGTTCGGCTTCGGTGTACCGAAGCAGTTCGCCGAGCGTGCGGATGTTCATCTTCTTCAGGCACGTCCGCGCCCGGACCGACAACTCGAAGTCCGTCACCGGCGTATCGAGCAGCGCCTTGCGCTTGAAGATGTCGCGGTCCTGCTCTTCCTCGACCATCATCTCGCGGCTGGCCTGCACGTCCTTCATGAACAGCCGCGCCCGCGCGTGGTTGGGGTTGGTCTCGAGGATCTGCCTCAGACACCGCTCGGCTTTGACGTAATACCCGCTGTCCTCGTAGAGCACCGCGAGGTTCATCAGCGCGTTGATCGGCGCGGGCTTGAACTCGCACACCCGCTCGTAGAGCTCGATCGCGTCCTCGTCGTGCCCGGTCAGGTCGAGCAGGTACGCCAGGCGGAACACCACGCTCGCGTTGGTCGGGTCGGCCGAGACCGCTTTGCGGAACTCGACGATCGCCAGCTCGCGGTCGCCCTCAGCCTCGGCAGCCCGGGCCGCTTCGGTGTGCTTCTGGGCGACCTCGGCGTCGCGCTTGGCCGACTCAACGCCGATCATCATGTCCATGGGGTCGTTCGACATCAAAGCTCCTCGCTGCAGCGTGCCACGATCGGGCTCGGGGGTGTTTTCCGAGGCTCCGCCGTGTGTCAGGTGAAATCTTGTGGTCCTTGGTCAGCCTCAACTATAGAACCCTCGCCCGGGTCCCTCCAGCGGCTGGGAATCGGCCCCAACACCGGAGAGCCTCACGCCTCCCCCGGCATCCCCCCCGCGAGGGCCCCGGTCGGGGCGGGCAGGGTGTCGAAGTCGTCGCGCGGGCCGCCGATCCCGCCGGTGCCGCCGGTGCCGCTGCCCCCGCCGTCGGCCGATTGCCCGAGCACGTCGATCGTCTTCCACTTGCCTCGCATGAACCGGATCATCAGCAGCACCCCCAGCATGATGATGTAGGCGCTCGCCCCGATCCAAGGCCCCATCGAGCCCAGCTGCGGGGCAAAGTGCAGCAACAAGAACCCGATCCCGACGATACACACCCACGACGAGACCACCGTGATGATGCCCGGCCAGATCGTGTCCCCCGCGCCGCGCAGGGCAGCACTCGCGGTGATCGCGACCGCGTCAAAGACCTGAAACACCGCTGCGGCGATCATCACCCCCGCCCCCACCCGCAAGAGTGCCGCAGCGGCTTCGGGATCGGCCTCCCAGAGCTCCCTGGGAATAAACACCCCGATCAACCGCTCGCGGTAAACCACGAACACCACCGCGCACGCCGACATGTACGCCACCGTCAGCCCCATCCCCAGCCACGCCCGTTTCTCGGCAAGGTCGGGCCGACCCATCCCCATGCACTTGCCCACCAGCGCGGTCACCGCGATCGAGATCCCGATCGCCGGCATGAACGAGATGTGCATGTACCGCAGCCCGATCCACCCGGCGGTGTTCGCGGTTGTGCGCGCAGCCTCGACCGCAGCGTCCAACTCCTCCGGCGGCAGGTCAAGGAGCCTGGTCTTTGCCGCCCCTCCGGCTGCGAGCATGTACGCCATCAGGAACGCCCAGCACAGCATCTCGTTGAGGAACATCACCCCCGCTGCCCAGCCCAGCCGCCCGATATCGCGCATGTGCGCGACCGACGGCTTCCACGCGCTGCGGGTGCGGTACCGCCTGTGCATCGCCGGGCTCAGGAACACCACGAGCGGCACGAGCAGCTCGATCGACGACCCGATCACCGTGCCCCAGGCCGCCCCGGCGACGCCCATCGGCGCGATATCGAGCGCGGCCGCGATGCTCTGAAACTGGCCTTGGAAGGGCGTGCCGGCGGGCGGGCCGTCGACGCCATAGATCAGGACCGCGTTGAGCATGACGTTGAGCAGGTTGGCTGCGAGGACCGAGACCATGACGATCAGCGGCTTGTGCATGCCGTAGAAGTAGTGGGCGATCCCGCGCCCCGACAGCACAAAGAACGCCCCGATGAGGCTGATCTGCGCATAGCGGGTTTCGAGCGCGACGAGTTCGGGGGTGTGCTCCATCGAGCGGAACACCGCGGGCAGGACAAACGCGAAGGGCACCAGCAGCAGCGCCCAGACCGCCGAGATCCACAGCACCGACCACCCGTAGGCGCTGCCGCGCTCGGGTTTGCCCGCGCCGAGGTGCTGGGAGACGAAGGTATTGACCACCCCCATCGCGCCGAGTGCAAAGCTGAGCAACAGCCAGACCGCCATGCCGCCGTTGCCCTGGGCCGAGACATAGACCGGATCGGGGGGTTGGATCTTGCTGACCATCATGCCGTCGATGAACTGCATCACGGTGTAGCTTGTCATGGTCACGACCGAGGGGAGCGCGATCATGAGCATCTCGGCGAGCGGGTTCCGCGCGCGCACAGATGGAGCTTTTGCCGAGGGTGCTGTCATGGGTGTCCGGGTTGGGGTGGTGGGGGGTGGGGGGGGGGAGGGGGGAGGGTGTCGAAGCTGGGGAGCGATCCGCAGAGAAGCCCGACACCGGCGGGGCGTTTAGTGAGGTTTGCGTTCTTGTATTTCTTCGGGTTGCGATATTGCGGTTGTCCCCTCGCTTGGGCGAGGGGCTCTTTGTGTCTGAGGATCGTATGCCGTTGCCGTATAGAGCCCCTCGCGCAAGCGAGGGGAAGGCGTCAACCGCACCGCACATGAAACATCATGGCGCAAACCGCCCTAACCGGGTCGGCTGGCGGCGGCGGCGGTGCGGGCCATCCGTGCGGCCAGCAGCAGCGCCGCCCTCATGCTTCCGGGGTCGGCGCCCCCCCGCCCGGCGATGTCGAACGCGGTGCCATGGTCGGGGCTGGTGCGGACCGCGCCCAGGCCGACGGTGACGTTGACCGCCTCGTCGCGGAAGAGCAGTTTGACGGGGATCAGCCCCTGATCGTGGTACATCGCGACGACCAGGTCGTACCGCGCCGGGCGGCCGCCCGAGCCGGTGCGGGGGAGAGCCTCGCGGAAAATCGTGTCGGCGGGGAAGGGCCCGCTGGCGTTGATGCCCTGGCGCCGGGCCAGTTCGATCGCCGGGGCGATGATGCGTTGGTCCTCGTCGCCGAGGATGCCCTCCTCGCCGGCGTGGGGGTTGAGGCCGCAGACCGCGACGCGGGGGTTGGCGATGCCCAGGCTCCGGCAGGCTTCTGCGCCGAGGTCGATGGTGTCAAAGACGCGGCCGATGGTGAGCCTGTTCTGGACCTCCATCAACGGCACGTGGGCGGTCGCGAGGATCACCCGCAGGTGCTCACTCACGAACATCATCGCGTGCCGCTTTGCGCCAAAGCGGGTCGCCAGCAGCTCGGTGTGGCCGGGATATTTGCCCCGTCCGGCGAGCGCCCAGGCCTCTTTGGAGATCGGTCCGGTGACGATGCCGTCGGCGCAGAGCGGGTCGCCCGGGGGCTTCTTTGCCATGGCGATGGCGTCCTCGACGAAGCGGAAGGAGAGTTCGCCTCCCCGCTTGGACGGGCCGCGCGGCAGCGAGACCGGGGCGTCGCTGCCCTCGTAGTCAACCAGTGTGACGTCGTGCGTCCGGGTCGTTTCCAGCAAGTCAGACCCGCGCGGCACGCGCCACCAGAAGGGGTCGATCTCTGCGCGCTCGGCTGCGGCGTGCAGCGCCGAGCCGAGGCCGAGGATCCGCCAGCGGGCGGTGCTGCGGAGCCCATCGTCGGCGAGCGCTTTGATGAGCACCTCGGGCCCGATCCCCGTTGGGTCGCCGAGACTCACCGCGATCAACGGGCGGGATGGAGAATCATGCTTGGGCACGATCAACTATACGAGCCCGGATCGGGGATTCAGACGCAAAGTGTGCCGGTCGGAATCCGCTTGAGGACGGGAGCATCAAGAGCAAAGGCACCCTCCCCCCAACCCCCTCCCAGAGAGAGGGGGAGCAGAAAAAACGGCGCACGAGTTCTTCGCCGGGTCCGTGTCAGTGGAGTCCGTGTCAGTCGTCATCTTCTTCATGTTCTCTCGGCAAAGGCAGCACGCCATCGACCGCTGCTCCGCGTTCGGGCACGCCGAGTCCGTAGACGTACACGAGCTTGCCGCCGAGGTGTGCTGTTCGCGCTATCCAGACCGCGACGCCCACACTGGCGACTATCGCCAGCACGCCCGCGCTGACGCGGACCTGTTTTTTCGGGACGAAGGTAGCGCCGATCAAGACCACCGGGATCAAAGGCCACATCCAGCCGTTCTCGCCGAGCTCTTCGTGGGCTTCGAGGGCGTCGTCTTCGACCTCAGTCAGGCCGATGTGTTCGACACCCTCCTCGGCCTCTTCGCCCGACCAGGCCGCGACGCCCGCACCCGCCGAAGCGAGCGCAAACCACACGATGCAGACCACTCTTGCGGGCGTTGACTTGAACTTTGTCGCAGCAAACACCAGGCATGGAACGATGCCAAGGAGCCCGAACACGATGGGCAGATGCACCAGCAGCGCGTGCCGGGCGTGCGGGTCTGCGAAGGACGAGAGCATGCCGAGGTCCATGGACTATCTCCTCTGCGAGCGCGTTTCGAATATGGCGATCGTATTCATCCGTCCGGGGTCGATCCATTGTCCGTTGCTTCGCGGACGGTGTCTTCGTCGCGTTGGCCCGATTCGTGAAAGCCGGAGCGGGCGTCGGCGTACCGCTGGGGCGAGATGTTGAGGTCGGGGCGTTCGCCGGCAACGTGCTGGGCGTGGAGGTGTTTGAGGAAGGGCACGCACCAGCCGCACCCGGTCCCGGCGTCGAGACACTCGGAGATCAGCGACGCGACGGGCGGGTCTTCGCGGGCAAGATAGCTACGAATCTTGCGGAGCGAGACGCGGTAGCACAGGCAGACGTGGTCGTCGGGGTCCATACACAAAGCGTAGCTCGCGCCGACAACTCACCCGAGTGTGAGCCGGTCGTGGGCCAGCGCCATCCCCTCGGGCAGGCCGGCGTTGGTCTGGGCGTGGGGCATGTCGTGGCTCATGTGCACGAACCAGGTCCGGACAGCACCGGTCTGGGCAGCGATATCGACCGCGCGGTCGAGCGTGAGGTGGGTCGGGTGGTGGCGGTGGCGGAGCGCGTCGAGGACGAGGGTGTTGAGGCCAGAGAGCCGAGGCCAGCTCTCGGGGGGGATCGCCGAGACGTCGGTGCAGTAGGCCAGCGGAAGGATGTCGGCGCGGGTGCGTTCGTCGGCCGCGTCGAATCGGAACCCGAGCACCGGGAGTCGGCCGTGGAGCAGGTGGAGCGGCGTGACCCGCAGGCCGAAGAGCTCGAAGGGCTCGCCGGGCTCGATGCGGTGAGGGATGAGCGTGGCGACAAAGGACTTCTGGACGTTGCTGGCTTTGTCGAAGATATGGGCGAAAACGCGGCGGATGCCTTCGGTGGTGTGGGCGTCGGCGTAGATGTCGATGGGGGCGTCCATGACGACGTTGAACCGGCGGACCTCGTCGAGCCCCCAGGTGTGATCGACATGGTTGTGGGTGAGGAGGATCGCGTCGAGGCGGTCGAGGTCGGCCGCGAGGGCCTGCTGACGGAGGTCGGGCCCGGCGTCGATGAGGATGGTGCGCTGGGTGCCTTGGGGATCGGCAAACCGGAAGCACGCGCTGGTGCGGAGGCGGTGGTCGCGCGGATCATCGGACATGCAGACGGCGCACGAGCACCCGATGGCGGGGACGCCCGAACTGGTGCCGGTGCCGAGGAATGTGAAACGCATGAGGGAAGCGTAGTGCGGTGTCCTCTCGCGCGAGCAAGGGGACAGCCCGGTACCGAGTCGAAGTTACTCTGTGTGAGTCTGCCGCGACACACCCGGCGAGTATCAGTCCAGCTTGAGTGTTTCGCCCGCTGCCATTTCTCGGACCGTCACCCCCTGAGGCACAAACCCGGCAGCATCCTGGCGGAGCACGCCGAAGGTCTTGTAGTGCATAGGGACAACCAGCGGTGCTGCGATCATCTCGGCGGCGCGGGTGGCGAGCTCTGGCCCCATGGTGAAGCGGTCGCCGATGGGGATCAGCGCGATGTCGGGGCGGTAGATCTCGCCGAGCAGCTTCATGTCGCTGAAGAGGGCGGTGTCGCCGCAGTGGTAGATGGTTTTGCCACCGAGGCGGACGACCGCGCCCATGGGCTGCCCGAGGTAGCGGCCGTTGCTCGAGGAGGAGTGGAACGCCTGGGTGAACGCGATCCATCCCCAGGCCGCTTCGATGCGCCCGCCGGGGTTGCCGGGTTCGGTCTTCTCGACGCCGAGCTCGTGCAGGTATTCGGCGACCTCGAAGGCGCAGAAGACCGTTGCGCCGGTGCGTTTGGCGATCGCGACGGTGTCGCCGATGTGGTCGTCGTGGCCGTGGGTCAGGACGATCGCGTCGGCGTGCTGATCGTCGGCGCTGAGCCCGGCGGCCTCGGCGAGCGGGTTGCCGGTGAGGAAGGGGTCGATGAGGATGCGGGCGCCTTCGTGTTCGAGTGCGAACGCGGAGTGGCCGAGGAAGGTGAGAGTTGTGGTCATGCGGATTCTCTGTGTCGCGTGTGTGCCCGGTGCAGAGCCCCTCGCGCGAGCGAGGGGAAGCGGACGGGTAAGGACGTGCGATTTACTTGCGTGTCCCCTCGCTCGCGCGAGGGGCTCTGCATCTTCTGCGCGGGCGAGCGTCTCATGCGCGGGGGTCGTTCACGCATTCTGCGTGCTGAGGCCGCGGATGCTGGCTTCGCGGCGTACGACCTGCTGGGTCTTCTGTGCCTCCTCGGCTTCGGTGAAGTTTTCACCGAAGCGGAACAGGCGGAAGCTGTTGGCAAAGACGAAGATCTCGCCCGCGAAGTGGTAGAGGCCGGCCTCCCACACCTCGAGCTTGCCGGTCGCCGCGATCACCAGCCCGATGAGCACGATCACGATCGACGCGGCGATGTTCTGGGCGATGATCGTCCGCGTGCGGCGTGAGAGCTCGATCAGGAAGGGGATGCGGTTGAGGTCGTCGGTCATCAGCGCGACACCGGCCGAGTTGGTCGCGATGTCCGATCCCGAAAGGCCCATCGCGACGCCCACGTCGGCCGCCGCGAGCGAGGGCCCGTCGTTGATGCCGTCGCCGACCATCATGGTGCGGTAGCCCTGCGCGACGAGCTGCTTGATCTGCTCGTGCTTTTCTTCGGGGAGGCACTCTGCCTCGATCGCGTCCACGCCGACCGCCTGGCCGACGCGGGTGGCGACGCTGAGACGGTCGCCGGTAAAGATCGCGATAGTCCTGACGCCAAGATCGCGGAGGTGGTTGATGACGTTGGCGGTGCCGGGCTTGACCTTGTCTTCGAGCCCGACCGCGCCGAGGTACTTGCCGTCGCGCAGCACGTGGACGCTGCTCATGCCCTCGATCTTCTGCTCGACCGCCGCCATCTCGTCGGCGACCTGGGGCGAAATCTCGCGGATCCATGTCGCGCGGCCGACACACAGCTGGCCCATACTCGTGCGCGAGCGGACGCCCCGGCCGTGGATCTCTTCGTAGTCGTTGCTGCCGTCAACCTCGACGCGGGCCTGGCGGGCGGTGCGCATGATCGACTGGGCGAGCGGGTGGTTGGAGTGCTGCTCGCCGTTGGCCGCGGCTGCGAGCAGCTCGGCGCCCTCGACACCCGGCGCGGGGGCGAGGCGCGAGACCTCGAAGCGGCCGGTGGTGATCGTGCCGGTCTTGTCCATGACGATCGCGTCGACCGAAGCCGTGGCTTCGAGATAGTTTACCTCTTTGATGAGAATGCCCAGACGGGCCGCCGAGGCAAACGCGGCGACCGTCGCGCTCGGGCTTGCCAGCAGCAGCGACGCCGGGCAGCTGACGATGAGCACCGTGATCGCGGTGAGTGTCGCCTCGCTCTGGGTCTCGGGGTTCTGGCTCATGACAAACCAGACCACGCCGGCGACCGAAAGCGCGACAGGCACGAAGAACCTCGCGACCTGCTCGATGAGCATCTGGCGGGGTGAGCGGGTGTCCTCGGCCTCGCGGATGAGTTGGCTGACCTTGCCGATGGTGGTTTCGTCGCCGACGAGCGTTGCCTGCATATCGAGCGGCCCGGTCAGGTTGGTCGTGCCGGCGTAGACCTCGTCGCCCTCTTCGACCTCGACCGGCGCGGCTTCACCGGTGAGCGACGCCTGGTTGATCGTGGTGCGCCCGGTGACGATCTTGCCGTCCACCGGCAGGTTCTCGCCGGGACGGACGCGGACGATATCGCCGACCTTGACCTCGCTGAGGCTGACCTCCTGCTCGACACCATCGACGACGATGCGCGCGGTGTCGGGGGTGAGGGCGATCAGGTCTTCAATCGCGCGGCGGGCACCGAAAGCAGTCCGGTTCAGCACGGCGTCTGCGACCAGCAGGATGAACGCGAGCCACCCCGCGGTTTCGTACTTGGTTGCCGCGATTGCCGCAACGATTGCGATCGCTGCGAGCGTCGAGCTGCTGGCTGCGCCCCGACGGATTTCTTTCCACGCCTGGATCATCAGCGGGAACCCCAGCAGCACCGCCGCCGCGGCTGCGGGGAGTTGGGTGACCAGCGGGTGGGTCACGTCCATCCACAACGCCAGCCGCGCCGAGATCAGCAGGATTGCGCCGAACAGATAGAGGACGATGCTGCCCTCGCCGGTCTCGCCGTGCGAGCAGGCGACCATGCGGCCGTCCTCGTGCTCGTGAGAATGGTCGTGGTCGTGGTGGTGGTCGTGCGCAGCTGAGGCCATCGGCGGTCGCTCCCAATCGGAGGCAAGAATGAAGGTTCGATCGGGCACCCGCCCGTGAACCCGGAGATGCATGTCCCAGCGTTCGAACGCCGGTCGGTCAATCAACGGCTGTCGGTCAAACAGCATTCGGCCCGCAGGCAAGAACAGCCGGGGCGTCGATGGTATGCCCGCGAGCACGGGGTCTTTGCAGCAACCGTACGGGTCTTCTATCGCCGCGGTTCAGTCCCTATCCTCTCCACAGCCGATCCTTCGACAAGCTCTGGAACAACCACTGGGAAACGACAGCCGTCGCGTGAGCACAGCCGAACATCAACCTACTGTCTGTATCCTGGGCCTGGGCCAGATGGGGCTGGTCTGCGCGGGGTTGCTCGCCGGGGCTGGCAGCAGTGCCCACCCCCACTCCCACCCCCACCCCGCGGTCAGGATCTGGGGCCACAACCTCGACGAGGCCGGCGCGCTCGCCCAGACCCGCATCAGCCGCCGGCTCGAGGGGTTTTCCTTGCCCGATGCGGTCCGGGTCTGCATCGCCGATGCCGACGCATTGGCCGGTGCTGATCTGATTGTCAACGCGGTCCCGGTGCAGTTCATCCGCGAGGCCTGGACCCGGGTCCGGCCGCACGTCCCGGCCGGGGCGGGCGTGGTCAGCGTCTCCAAAGGCATCGAGAACGAGACGCTGCTCCGCCCGACGCAGATCGTCGCCGACGTGCTGGCTGACGACCCCGACGCCCGCCCCCGCGCCTTTGCCACCCTCAGCGGGCCGACGATCGCCGCCGAGCTTGCCCGAGGCCTTCCTGCGACCATGATCGCCGCCAGCGACGACGCGGCATTTGCCGACCGGGTGCAACGCCTCTTCAGCACAATCTACCTGCGGGTCTACACCAACCCCGACCTGCTCGGCGTCGAGATCGCCGCGGCGACCAAAAACGTCATCGCGCTTGCGGCCGGGGTGCTCGACGGGCTGCAAGCCGGGTACAACGCCAAGAGCGCGCTGCTGGCCCGCGGGCTCGCCGAGATCGCCAGGCTCGGGGCCGCGATGGGGGCAAGCCGCGAGACGTTCTTCGGCATCGCCGGCGTGGGCGACCTGGCGACGACGTGTTTCAGCCCCGAAGGCCGCAACCGCTCCTGCGGCGAAGCGCTCGGCAAAGGACAGAAGCTCGAGGACTACCTCCGCGAGTCGCCGTTCGTGGTCGAGGGCGTCGCGACCACCCAGTCGGTGATGGACCTGGCGCGGAAGTACCGGGTGGAGATGCCGATCACCGAGTCGGTGTACTCGGTACTGTTCGAGGGGGTGGACCCGATCGGTGCGATCAGTCGATTGATGAGCCGCGAGCTGAAGCAGGAGCGGGTGGGGTAGGGGGTCCGTGGCACCGGCTTCCAGCCGGTGGCAAACCTTCCACAACCGCAAGGCACGCACCCGAATAGAGCCCCTCGCGCGAGCGAGGGGACAACCCGAACCACATCAGCGCAGGCGCTCCTGCCCGCGATTCACTCGCACCCGGGCTTGGCGACCCATTCGTTGAAGAAGCCGATGAGGTCGCGGGTGTTGATGGAGCCGTCGTAGTTCCAGTCGGCGAAGATGTTACTTTCCAGCCACGCGGTGAGATAGGCGGCAACATCCTCGGCACTCACCGAGCCGTCGTCATCAAAGTCGGCCCGGCAGGCGGGCCCGAGGTAGGCGACCCAGCCCTCGCCGTCGCCGTCGGGATTGATGCCGGCTCCGACGATGGTGCGGCCGTCGGCCGAGACGGCATACGCCACCGAGATGTGCTGCCAATCCTGGTGATCCTCGATACCGTGCTCGGTGAGGGCATCGGCCAGCCAGCGCATGCCGCCCTCTGGTGTCCAATAGAAAGCGCCGAACGGTCCTTGCTCGATAGCGACCTGGCCGACGATAACATTGCCATCCCACGAGGTGCCGTGGGCGCGGCTCCATCGTTCCTGCTCAAATGATCCGCTCAGTCTGACCATGCCGGTTTCTTCGGTCCAGCGGAAGGCCCTTTGGCCTTGGGACTGGGATATTCCCACCACAACGGATCCGTCGGCAGAAACGGTCGTGGCAATACTTTGGAAGTACTCGTCGGACAGAGCGCCCAGGCCGACCATGCCGGTTTCTGCTGTCCAGCGGTATGCTTCCGGACCCTGTGTCGACCGTCCGCTGCCGACGATGACAAGGCCGTTTGCAGAGATTGCCTGCGAGGTGCTGATGAACTGCCCGCCCGGGAGATCGCCGAGCCCGACCATGCCGGTTTCTTCGGTCCAGCGAAACGCTTCCCAGTCACTATTCTCCGAACTACTGACCCCCACTATGATGTTGCCACGGACAGAGATTGATCCCGCGTCGCTCCGGAACTCACCACCCGGGAGGTCGCCGATACTCACCGCGCCGGTTTCTTCTGTCCATCGGAACGCATGTCTTGTGCCGTTCCCGGGGAACCCTCCGAGCACAACCCGTCCGAGGCTGCTGATACCACCGCTTGTATCGGCTGTTTGCCTTGGGGTGATCGATCGCAGCCCGTCTTCCATTGTCCAGAGCACGACCTGGCTTCCGAAGATGCCGGTGTCGCCGCTCACAACCAGTGCCTCTGGCGATACATCCCAAGGGCTTACGGCGCTCCCGTTCAGTGTGCCGATGCCCACAAAGTACGGTTGCGCCGAAAGCGTGTGGGCCGCTGCGGCAAGCAGCAGCCCACACGAAAGAGTATTGTTCAGGCGACCGTTCACTTCGATCTCCTTCTGACGAGTTGTTCACTCACGGCCCGATACTCCCAATCATCTTGTTGATGAGGACACTGATGTTGTCCGGTTCTGGATTAGGAGGTTCTTGGCCGGACTCGTGGTTGCTGACGACGATGTCGTCGAAGCCGTCGCCGTTCATGTCCACGACCGCGATCAGCGCGGCACCGGCGGTGTTTTTCCCGCTGAGGCCTTCGGTGTCAAAGATGTAGGTCTGCTCTGGAGACTCTGCCTTGAACGACCCGTCCGGCAAGCCGAGCAGAATGCCGACCGCGCCGTCCCATGACACACATTCGTTTGGAATGCAAACGTCGTAGTGTCTGAGCGCCACGACAAGATCGGGGTACGCATCGGCATTGAGCCGGCCGTTGGAGATGCCGTGGGCAAAGTAATGATCCGCACCTTGATCGGGCGGGAAGATCTGATAGGGTGCCGCGCCGTTGTTGGGGTCCCAGTCGCAGTTGTTCTCGAACAGGCCGGCGGAGACACCCTTGAAGACCGAGACCGCGAGGTCTTCTTCCCGCACCGCAGCAAAGTCCCAGAGCGTGTCGGCACCGAACAGCCCGGAAGTGGCGGTGACGAAGTCCCAGGTGAACGCGCAGCCGGACGGCT